>JBEIFH010000001.1:0-166809 GCA_040382515.1 Chlamydiia bacterium
ACTCGAGAAGTTGTTACACTTACTCTTAGTAAGCTCTACACAACATTCTCGCCGCTCGTCACTTCATTATTACTGTCACAGAACTTTGCAGCTATCTCGCTGCTATTCTTCGTCTTACACTCACCGTGTTCGCTGAAGATGTACAAAACAATAGCACCCCGGTTGATTATTTCGCAACGCTTTGTTTTTTCAAGTTTTTCTCACGATTTGTAACATGCTGATAATGAATGATTTAGGAATTGTTTTTTTCTTTTTTATTTCATAGATTTCTCATTTTTAGCCATATGAGACCAGGGCTTTATCCAATCTTTGTTTCTGTTTTAGCCGGTAAGCGTGCATCCACGGATTTACCGGCTTAAAAAGATGTTGTATGAAGAGATGAGAAGGCTATTTTTCTTTAGTAAAATAGCTTTCTAGAAATTTTTAACCACAGCTTACACTCAACAGAGGACATTCCGCGTGGCGGCTATTCCCGATAGTAGATTGGGCGGACTTAAAATCTCCTCGTTTACTGAGTGTGCTGAAGACATAGTCCCTGTTCCATACTGCAATTCTGCGGTCAGCCTAAGTTCTCCCCCCCTATTATCTGTATTTGGGTGAGCAACTATAACTTCTTGTAAGCAAAATCCCGTTGCGTCTTGATTGCCCCCCACCTGCTCCATCGTAATTACGCTTCTAGGAGCCTGCAAAGGATCAAATACGCCGGCTCCCGGATCATCCTTTACTACGCTTCTAGGAGCCTGCAAAGGATCAAATACGCCGGCTCCCGGATCATCCTCTGCTACGCTTCGAGGAGCCTCTTGAGGATCAAATCCATCTGCACACCCCTTTTTTACGAATTTTAAGAAACTCCAGTTCTGGATAATTTTCTTGAGAAGATTTTTTTCATATTTGAATTTCATCAGCGCAATCGTACCGGCTTCGTAAAACATCCTGTCCTCAACTATAGCACCGAGCTCCCTCTTGATCGTTTTGGCAAGCGTCTCTGATACTACACCCCCATTTTCCTCCTTAATAGCTCTGATCGATTTTTTAAAATGGGCCCTTAATTCATTTGGATCTACCTCATCTATAGAGCGATTGACCGCCTGCAACACATGGATGATCGCCGCCGCCTCGTTAGCTTTATCGCACCGGTATTTTAGCTCTAGAAGTTTTGTCTTTTTCATCTCCTTCTCAAGTGTCTTTTTATTTCTGTAGTCGGTTGCCGCACTTAATATTTTAGAGAGGATCAATAATCCACCCGTAACACCAAAATTTTGTACCCCGCTTGCCTCCTCTTTCCCGGACTCCTGAGCTTTTACCCCTTCTAACACGATCATCGTGAGAGCTACCGTCGCTGCCGCATAATCTACAAACCGATACCCCCAATCCTTGACATCTTTCACTTTGAAGTAGGTTTTGCAAAAATATCTATCATCACCCAGAAGGTTTTCCTGGTACTGCTTTCGGATTTCTTCTGCGAGATCCTCTAATTTTTTCTTCCCTAGCTCCAAGTTCTTTATCGGAACGGCAAACACATCTTTATACTGTGACGGTTGGAATTTTTGATCTCTCAATACCTCTCCCAACGAAGTTATCGTGTTTCTTAGTACTGATACAGCCTTGTCACATGTATTTGTTAGACCCGCAATCGAGGTGTCGCGCAGCTCTTGTAAAGCTATATTTTGCATTTCGCTACTCATAAAGACCCCTTTTAATTTTTTTAATAAATTTAAAACTTTAAATTAATTAAAACAAATTAATTATTTGATTAAAGATCGGCTCCCACACTCTTCTCAGCATTCATGAATCGCCACAAAGGCATTCTTTGCATGTACAAAAATCCGCCTCCCCTTTTAAACTTGGCACTTCAATTTAATGAGATGTGATCCATGGGCAATACTCTTTCTTTCACAAGCCTCGGCTGTTCTAGAAACCTCGTTGATACCGAGGTGATGTTGGCTCTATTGCTGAAGAACGGTTATGAGGTTGCGGCAAATCCGGATAGTGCCGATTTCCATATAATAAATACTTGCGGGTTTTTGGAAGCTGCCCGCCAAGAGGCGATCGATACCGTCGCAAGGACAATCAAGGTAAAGAAACCCACCGCCAAGATTATTGTCACCGGGTGTATGGTCAGCATACAAAAAAACAAATTGGCAGATCTATTCCCCCAAATCCACTATTTTTTGGGCTCAGCCGACGTAGATCAAATCCTCACAGCCGTGCGCTCTTTGGAAAAAGGGGAAATCGTTTCTACAGCTAAAAGCTTTTTACAAAATGGAGAGGTACCCCGTTTAACCTCGACTCCTAAACACTATGCGTATCTAAAAATTGCCGAAGGGTGCCGAAAACAATGTGCATTTTGCATCATTCCCAAAATAAAGGGCCCGCTTAGCTCAAAATCCTTGGAGCAAATCGACAAGGAATTCAACGCTTTGATTGGGCAAGGTGTGAAAGAGATTATCCTTATTGCCCAAGACCTTGGGGACTATGGAAAGGACCGCAGGGAGGAGGGCTCCTTACACAAGTTATTAAGGCATCTTTTAGAAAAACCGGGCCAATTTTGGATTCGACTCCTTTATTTATACCCCGATGAAATTGATGACGCTCTCATCGAGATTATCCAAAATAATCCGCGGGTGCTCCCCTACCTGGATATGCCTATACAGCATATCAATGACCGCTTGCTCAAGCTCATGTTTAGAAAGACTTCTCGAAATGATATTTTAGAAACGATCTCTAAACTTAAGGAAAAAATCCCGCACATCGTCATTCGTACCTCTTTGATGGTCGGGTTCCCATCCGAAACCGAGGAGGAATTTGAGGAGCTCGTTTCCTTTGTCCAAAAAGCCCATCTTGATAATGTTGGTGTCTTCTCCTATTCCAGGGAAGAGCTCTCCTACTCCCATAATCTCGATGGTCATCTCGATGAAGAGACAAAACAACGTCGCTGGAATCGACTGATGAAAGTACAGCAAAAGGTTGCCAATAGACGCCTCAGCTCGTATGTGGGGAAAAAGCTCGTTGTGATCGTTGATGGAGTGCATCCCGAAATGGATCACCTTTTTGTGGGTCGATTCTATGGACAGTGCCCCGAAATTGACGGAAGCGTCATCATAAACGGGGGATTCGAGTACGTTAGAGCCGGTGATTTTGTAGAGGTCGAGATCACAGACTCGTTAGATTATGATCTTGTAGGGCAAGCAACAAGAAACTTAACCTTGCCAAAGATAGATAATAATGCCCCCCAGGTACCCCAAAAAGGCGGGCAAAGACGCTCTCTTCAGGTACTCTAGAAAGTCCATTTTTTCTATCCCCATCAAAGCAACGCCGGCTGCGGATCCTATCAAAAAGATACTCCCACCCGTGCCGGCGGTGTAAGCTACCAAAAGCCAAAAGGGGTGGTCCGTCGGTAACTGGTACATCCCCATCGACGCCGCTACAATAGGGACGTTGTCTATGAGGGCAGAAACAATTCCAATTGCAGAAGCTATCTGCGTGTATCCCCCCAAATTTTGAGATAAGAAAACAGAAAGCTGTTTTAAAATTCCGGCAGCATTCAAAGCATCTACACTTAAAAGTATCCCTAAAAAAAATAAAATGCTCGAGGCGTCGATCCTAGTCAGCGCATAGGTGATCCTTAAATGCTCCCGCTCTTTGTATGGAGAGTGGAAAATATCGGTCAAAAACCACACGGCACCCAAGCCCAGCAAAATTCCCATAAAAGGGGGCAAACCCGTTAAAGCTTTGAGTACCGGTACTGTGATAAATGCAAGTATCCCCACCACTAAAATCACTAAGGACTTGGGCTCTTTTTCCCGATTTTGAACGGTTACTTGCGGGTAAGTTCCCCTTTCTAACATCAAGTAAATTCCAAGCGGTATGATCAGAGCCACCAAGCTTGGGAAAAAAACTGTCGCAATCACAGCGCTTGTCGTAATTTTTCCGTTTATCCAAAGCATCGTGGTCGTTACGTCCCCTATGGGGGTCCATGCACCCCCGGCATTCGCGGCGATCACAGCTAAGCAAAGGGGAATTACCCTCTCTTTTTTTTCAGGGATTAACTTTCTCAAAATCGAAATCATGAGAATCATCGTCGTCAAGTTATCGAGCACCGCCGATAAAAAAAAAGTTACAAACGAAGAGAGAATTAGAAGAAGAGGCTTGGATCGGGTTTTTAAGTATTTTCCGATAGGATCAAATGCTCTATGCGCGTCCATCACTTCAACAAGTGTCATGGCTCCCAATAAAAAGAAAATAATCTCAGAAATCTCTGCAAGATAGTCTACTAGTTGCGCATTTACGTCTGGTCGAAAGCCATAGGCAAATAATAGCAGCCAGGTAATGGACGCAATACAAATTGCCGTCGCCGCCTTGTTGATTCGGGTATAGATCTCATAAATGATGACGATATAGCCTACCAAAAAAATCGTCAAAATTAGGCTTTTTGGATCAAAATACCCCATATGTCTTACCTATTTTTCTAAAGGACGCAATTTTCCTCCCTTCTGCTTTTTTGAAAGGTATCTTCCACGACGTCATGCAGGTGAATCAAACCCACCAAACTTCTGCCGTCTAAGACAGGGAGCATTTGTACCCTTTTATCAGGGTTCTGCATCAAATTCAAGGCAGTATCTACACGCTCCTCTACATCTATTGACAAAAACTTACTGGTCATCAACTCACAAATCGGGGTTTTTAAGAGAGTGTCGGCTTTTGTGACCAAAGCGCGATTCAAATCTCCCGATGTAAAAATACCGGCCAAAAGATCTTTTTCGTCGACGACAAGCACACACCCTAACCTCTTTTGAGACATCTCGACTAAAACATCCCTAAGTTCTCTATTTGCACGTACTACAGGAAGCCGCTCCCCTTGCAGCATAACATCTTTCACCTTGCGACTTCTGGTGCCAATAAACCCGGAAGGGTGATTTTCTGCATACTGGTCTAAAGAAAACTCCTTGTGGTGCATCAAAGCGATTGCAAGGGTATCCCCGAAACACATCTGCAACAGCGGTGAAGTCGTAGGAGACAGGTTGTAGGGACAAAGTTCCCGCTTTAGGGGTAAATGACAAGTAAGGTTCATGAATTTTTGTAACAATGAATCCTCTTTACAAGCCCATAAAACCTGATAGATGGAACGGGTGTACAAAATTTTGGCCAGGTCTACGAGCTCTTTGCTGTTTCCGCTTTTCGATAAAAAAACAACAATATCTTCTTCGGAAATCATACCGAGATCCCCATGAAGCGCTTCAACAGGGTGTAAATAAAACGCTTTGGTTCCTGTTGAAATGAAAGTAGAAGCTAGTTTTTTTGCGATTTGTCCCGATTTCCCAACGCCGGTAAATATAAGATTCCCTTTCAAATATTGAAGTTTCTTGAGCAATGTTTGGGCCGTTTGGGGATTAACCGTCTCAAAAAAGAACTGGATATACTCTTTTTGCTTGTTTAGTAGATCTTGAAACATCATACATTTTCCTTTTATGAGAGCGTTAACTCTTTTGCGAATTCGATAGCTTCCTGTTCTTTTCGGGCAACATAAACCGCTGCTACCGCATCACCTAAAACATTTACTACGGTTGAAAACATCTCCCTTAAACGGTCTACCCCGGCAACAAGCAGAATCCCCTCCAAAGGGAGCCCCAGCGCATTTAGGATGATTGACATCATCATGATAGAAGCTCCCGGTATACCGGCTGCACCAACAGCTGATAAAAAAGTCGAAACAACCAAAAGGACCAAAGAAGAAAAATCCAAATCCACTCCATAAGCCTGTGCAATAAATAAAGTACAACAGATTTGACCTATTGCAGCCCCATTCATATTGATTGTTGATCCTATAGACAAAACAAACCCGGAAATCTCTTTAGGAACCTGAAGATTTTTCACCACGCACTCCATGGATATGGGCAAAGTTGCCGAACTGCTGCATGTAGAGAATGCGTATACAATTGCATCCTTCATCCCTTTATAGAATTGGCTTAGGGGTATTTTGGCCAAAAAGTAAATACAAAAAGAATAGACCAAAAAAAGCTGCACTGCCAGAGCTAGATAATTGCAACAAAGGTATAGGAATAATTTTTTTAAAAGACCAAATCCCATATCCCCGATCGATGAGGCCATCAGGGCAAACACCCCTATCGGAGCAAATCGCATGACGATCTGGGTCAAGCGGATCATCACATCCAACAAAGATTCGAAAAATTTTAATACCGGCTCCCCTTTTTCTTTCGCTTTTAAAAGAGCACAGGCGAAAAATGTCGCAAAAACAATCACCTGCAAAATGTTTCCCTGTGCCAGCGCTGCAAAAGGATTTGAGGGAAAAAGGGCAAAAATGTGGTCCGTCATAGACATGGACTTTGTCAAAGAAGTGTTTAAAGGGGTCATTTCCAACCCTGAACCGGGGCGGATCCAATAAGAAATCACAATCGCATGGAAAATAGCTATCATCGTCGATAAAAGAAAAAAAAGAAGCGACCGGATTCCGATCCTTTTCAATTTATTGGGGCAAGAAATGTGGCAGATTCCTGTGATGATAGAGGACAGCACAATCAATCCCACGCTCATTTTCAATAAATCAATAAAAACTTGCCCGACTTTATCTAACAAGGGGAAGCTCTGCTTGGTAACCAAACCAAAAATGGATCCCAGAAAAAGGGCTAAAACAACTCTAATCCATGGCTTCATGAATTCTCCCTATCAAATCGTTAAAATTCTCTTCGTCAAAAACAATTCTAGTTTGGACCTTTGCCTGGATCGCCTCCGTAAAATAGGGATACTTGACTGCATCTTTCTCGGTCATGATCAAAGATGCCCCAAGGGATTCGGCGCGCTGCAAAAGACGCTCCAATTCCTCAAAAGAGAGCTTTCCATGGTCCTCAAGAAGATGGTGCTCTAATACAAGAACCCCCTTTTTTTCAACCATTTCCCGAAATCGGTGGGGGCGGGAAATTCCTGATAATAAAATCGCCTTTTGCACTTTATCGACAGGCATCCCATCAATAGTATAAAAACCTGCAAACTCGGTCCTAGATCCGATAAAAACCGGTTTTTTGTACCTGTGAAGCCGGTTTTTTGCTTGATGATAATCCTCTAGGGTATCCATCTCATGTAAAACGATGTATTCCACATCCTCCAAAATATGAGGCAAATCCCTAAGAGAGCCGGCGGGTAAAAGATCCCACCCTTTCTCCACCTGTTCTTTGCTTAGAACAGCAATTTTTAGATCCTTTTTTAATCGAAGATGCTGCAATCCATCGTCCATTACGATAATCTTAGCGCCCTTTTCTAGGCAGTATTTTGCCCCCTTCACCCGATCCTTTTCAACGACGCAATTTTGAAAAAAAAGGGGCTCATCGATGGTTTTGTAACCACGAGTCAGTACGTAGGCCTCCTTAGGCAAATGTTCCATGAGAAGTCTTACAAAAGGGGTTTTTCCGGATCCTCCGACAAAAACACTCCCAACACAAATAACCGGCAGCTCTGCTCTATGGGTTTGAAAAAGCCCTTTTTTATAAAAAAAATGGCGTATCCTCAACCAGATTTTAAATACTTGGCTCATGGGGAGCAGAAAAAACCTTTTTTTTCCCCGTTTCTCATGGGCATTTAATAAGGTTTCAAAAATTAAGGAGACATAGCGTTTGTACATGGGGAGCAAATCATCGTTTCAACAGCTTCGATTATAATATGAATCGCACTCATATGCGCCTCTTGAATTCTATCAGAAAATCCAAAACCGGGTACAATCCACTCTAAATCACATTTTCCCCTCAGCCTTCCCCCCTCTTTTCCCAAAAATCCAACCGTTTTCAAACCCATCTTTCTTGCCGAATCGACAGCCTCGAATAGGTTATTGGAATTCCCGCTTGTTGTCAAAACCACAAGAATATCACCCTCTCTCCCCAGCGCCTCGACAGCTCTCGAAAAGACAAAATCAAATCCGATGTCATTTGCCACACAGCTCATGTGTGCCGGTTGCGATAAACTCACTGCTGCAACAGCGGGTCTGGATCGTTGACGAAAAAAACCGGTCAACTCCTCGGCAAAGTGGTCGGCATCGCATAGGCTGCCCCCGTTGCCTGCGATCAAGATCTTATTTTTTCCTTCATACGCCCGAAAGATCCATTCCGATACTGTTTGGATGAACTCTAAGCTTATGGGATGTTTCAAATAGCCTTGAATCTGCATTGCTTCTTCAACGGAACGTCGGATCAACTCAGGAATCATATTTATGTCCATTTTTAGAAAAGAAAAAATGTGCACGGGATTATCCCACGGCTCCGTTAAAAAAAGTCCAATCTAAGCTTGAAAGTTTTCTAAAGGAGCAGTCGCATCGACTGTAATTATGCACAAAGTCCCCTTTATGGGATGAATAAATTCCATTTCAGAATGAAATAGGGCAATTTGCACTGTCGAGAGATTCTTTTTATAGAGATCATCACCTAAAATCCAATGCCCCCTTGAAGCAAATTGGATCCGTATCTGATGGTAGCGCCCCGTTACAAGATCACATTGTATCAAAGTGCGTCCTCGATCTGTTTTGATCGTATCATAGTGGAGCAGAGCCTCTTTACCGTCATGATCTAGATAGGCTTTTCGGTCCCCTTTTGAAATTTTATCGTGCCAGGTCCCTTTTGAGGGCTTTACAATCCCCTCGACGAGAGCATAGTAGGTTTTTTTCACTTTGCGTTCGCGCATCAGCTTGTGCATGCGCGCCAAACCTTTTTCCGTTTTAGCAAAAAGGACAATTCCTGAAGCCGGCCTGTCGAGCCTGTGTGTAGCCTTTAAAAAAACATTCCCGGGTTTTTCATCGCGGGTTTTGATAAACGCTTTCACCTCTTCTTCGAAATGGGGCTCAGTGGATATTCCACAAGGTTTTATGACCGCAATGTAGTGGTTATCCTCATAAACGATCTGCATGACGCCTTTGCCTTACCACTTCATACATCATCACGCTCGCGGCATTAGAAACATTCAAAGAATCCATTTTCCCCAACATCGGCATTTTCACTTTGATCGTAGCTTCATTCATAAAAAGATCCGAAAGGCCCAATTGCTCCGTACCTAAAATCACCGCAACCCCTTTCTTCAAATCCACCTCGTCATAAAATTGGTCCGTGTGGGGCGTCGTAGCGAGTAAGTCTATGGAATGCCTTTTCAAAATGTCGATCGCCTCGGTCGATCCCAGCTGAAACATAGGGACAAGAAAAAAAGCACCCACGCTCGAACGGATCACGTTCGGATTGTGAATATCTGTTTTAGGGTCGCATACGATCAACGCATCGACACCGGTTGCATCACATGAGCGCAAAATAGAACCAAGATTTCCAGGCTTTTCAATCGACTCCACAACAACGATAAAGGGGGCTTTTTTCGACAGAATTTTTCCAATTCGCCAAGAACTCTATTTTCCTGGTCAGCAATCGCAATCAATCCGTCGGGCCGGTCCCTGTAGGACATTTTCATGAATGGCTCGACCGCACACTCGACCTTTTCACAGGCAAAAGATTCTAAAAGGGGAACCTCATTTTGTCCTAAAAAAAGCTCAGGGCAGAAAAATATTTTCTTTATAGGAACATTCGCATTCTTAGCATGCCAAAGCTCCCTATACCCCTCTATTATATATTCCTTGTGCCGATCTCTGTCCCTCTTGTCTTTTAGATGGATCAAATGTTTGATCTTTTCATTCTTTGTGCTGAGGATTTTCATGGGGCCTTTCTCAAAAAATCTATTTGACGGATCATCCACTCGGTGGTCTCATTGATAATCTCGATCCTAGATTTTCCTCTGATCTCTAGTTTTTTGCAATCTTCATGATCTTTAAAAATAATTCCCACATAAACCAACCCCACATCCTCCCCCTTGGGGCCGGCGTATCCGGTCACAGAAAAAGCCAAATCTGTGTGAAATCTTTTTTTTACACCTTTGGCCATCTCTATAGCAACCTCAGGACTAACTGCCCCATAGTTTTCTAAACTTTTCTCTTTTACAAATAAAAGTTCTATCTTCGAACGATCGCTGTACGCAACCACACCCCCGAAAAAATAGTCGGAAGCGTCAGGTATTTGAACCAACCTAGCACTCACAAGCCCCCCGGTCATCGATTCTGCCAAACTCACCGAATAACTTTTCATGAGAGATCCCCCGACACAAAATAGTTTTTGAGCTGAGCGGAGTTTTTAAGCCAACTTAAGCTTTTTTCGGTAACTCTCACCCCAACAGGCTTACCCTTGTATCTTAGGGGAAAGGTGTTCTTTTTAGCCCAGCCGGACAAAACCCGAAACGCACAAAACTCTTTAAGCCCGATCGTTTTTTTTGCTATGCGATCCTTGCCCTCATAAATTCGTGGGTACTGAAACGTGACACCCAAAAAAAGGCGGTCTTTGCCAAACACATGTAATTTCCACGACTTATCCTCGGCAACCACAGCCGTAGTATGTTTCAAATAGATAGGGGGCCTTAAAAAAAACGTGATCCACTTCCCCCCTTTGACCTGTTGAAATTCGATGCATTCGGGATCTAGCACCATCCGCGCATGAAACAAGCCTTTAGGGTCGCGGTAATCCCCATTTATAATAGACTCTACATATTCTTTGTAGGCTCGAAGAAATTCCACACGGTTCGGCTCGGGACCGTTTAAAGGTGCTGAGGCGTCGACAAAAAAATGGGAGGGGATCATTTCTAAAAAATCCTTCATCTCTGTAGGATCGATCAGCAGGCAAATCTCCTCAAATAAAGAAACGTTTAGTTGCATGGATCAAATTTCAGCAGATTTCTTGGAAAAAACCAATAAAAGTAATCCGGCAAAAATGGATGTATCGGCCAAATTAAAGATCCCGAAACTTTTGCCGAAAAAAATAAAATGGACCATATCGATGACCTTACCATGAGCTGCTGTATCGTAAAGATTGCCGAGGGCACCCGCCAGAACAAGAGCAAAGGCAACTCTTCGAGAAACATCGGTAGAGCGATAAAAAAGGACGCACAGAACCAAGAGAATTAGGCAACGGAGGATGAATAATGTATCGGCATACTCCGAAAAAGAGCCCCAAGCAGCCCCCTTATTATAAATAAGGTCTATCCATAAATCAATTTTGCCAAAAAAAGAGGCAACAAAAAGGGGTAAGACCTCCTTATGCTCCAGCACAAGATTCTTAACATATATGTCCGCCCCTAAGGCAAGCGATAGAGTCAAAAAGGGGATCAGCCAGGCTTTAAAAATTGTCTGTTCGGACGTTCTTTTTATCATTTTCTATCATCGATTGGGCTTCGACAGTGTACACGGCATAGGGAATCGCAGTCAATCGCGCCTTGGGAATTGGTTTTTGAGTCAAGTCACAGATACCGTAGGTTCCCTCCTCGATTTTTTGCAAGGCACGGTCTATGAGTTTAACAACATCGACCTCCTTACTTGCGACCTCTAAAAGGACGTTTTGAGTGGATGAATCGCCAGCTCCTTCAGCCTGGTGCTGCGAGGCACCTTTTACCCCTTCAAGATCTCTGGCATCCTCCGAAAATTCCTTCACCTGACGGGTAATTTGTTGTCTCATCCGGTTCAAAATTTGCTTGTACTCTTCAATTTCTTTTTTCGACAGACCCATTCTAGTTCTCCTTTGAAGCAAATTGAGCCGTATTGATCACATTCATCAGCTCATCCATATCTTTAAAACGGCGGTATACACAGGCAAACCGGATATAAGCAACAGTATCTAAACTTTTCAGCTTCGACATGACGATTTCCCCTATTTCGGTGGAATCAATCTCCCGTTGCCTCTCTGCGACCTGGGCTGCTATCTCGGCAGCTATAGCCAAAACCTGCTCATGGCTCACTTTTGTGCGGCGGCAGGAAGCATCGAGCCCCCGAATTAATTTTTCCAAAACAAAATCTTCGTAACTGCCGTCTCTTTTACGCACCTGAACAGTCAAATCTACCGACTCAAAAGTTGTAAAACGCTTCAAACAACCTAAACACTCCCGACGGCGCCGGATCGCATTCGTCTCCGGGGAAGTTCTGGAGTCTGTTACCTTGGATTCTAAAAAACTACAATATGGGCACTTCATGAGATCGATTTTCCCCCTTTTAAGGGATTCTCATCTTATTGTAAATGAATTTCGGAAGAGGAGGGATTCGAACCCTCGATACGCGGTTAACGTATACACGCTTGCCAAGCGTGCTCCTTAAGCCACTCGGACACTCTTCCGTGTCTGAAAATAAATCGATAACTACGCTAGTGGATTTTGGTTTTATTGTAAATCTAATTCACTGTAGAATTCTCGAATATGAAGCCAGAAGAACCAAAAACCGGGGAGTCCTCCCAAAAAGGGCCCCTAGCTAAAATTTTTATTGTTATCCTAGTCGTCTCGTTGATCGCCATGATCCCGTTACTATTTTTTAGAACGAACCTGCAGGAAGAGGCGTTGCAAGAGCCTCTAATACTGGTTTCGGTACCCCCCTATAAACACCTGGTGAAGTCTCTCGTGGGAACTCGGTTTCGGGTAGAATCGGTCGTCCCAAACGGCTTCGATCCGCATATGTACGAGGCCAAACCGCGGGACATGAAAAAACTCAACAATGCGGTGTTATGGTTCGGAATTGGCGAAGCGTTTGAGTACCAGCTTTTGGAAGCCTTGAAAGGGGCCGGCACAAGTGTCAACTATGTCAACTTGTTGACGGAGATCGAAAAAAAGGGTTACAAAAACATGCTGATCCCTTTTGACGACAAACACCACGACTGCTCAGCCGAAAGGCACTCTCACAATCATAATTGCCCCCTTATCCCCTATGACAGACACATTTGGCTCGGACTGGAATTGGATTCCATCCAGGCCCAAATTATTGTAGAAAAACTTACCGAGCAATACCCCTATTTCAAAAATGTTTTTGAAGGCTATCTGGAAGAATTGGTACGCGAGCACGATGTGCTGGCAGATTGGATCGAAACCAACATCAAAGACAAACGTCCCATAACATTTTTAACTCCCCACCCTGCCTTTTCCTATTTTGCAAAAGAATTTGACTTGACCCAAATCGCTATCGAAGTTGGCGGTAAAGAACCGAATATCCAGGATTTGAACAATTTGCTTAAAGAGCTTCATACCCGAAAAATCGATTGTGTTTTGGTGCAACCGCAACATTCTAAAAAAGCGGCAGAGTATATCGCAAAGAGTCTACAGATTCCGGTCCACAACATCGACCCATACAACGAAAATTACATGGACACATGCAATCGCATAGGTCTAAGCCTTGCAAACAAACGTAAACCGGTGGCGCATGCTACAGATTGAGCATCTAGATTTTCAGTACCCCGGATCTGAACCGATTTTTTTAGACGCATCCCTTGAGTTAAAATCTAAAACATTTTCGATCATCATCGGCCCGAACGGGGGAGGTAAAACCACCCTGTTGAATCTGATTATGGGATTTTTAAAGCCTGTAAAAGGGAAAATCCGATCGGAATTTAAACAGATAGGGTATGTGCCACAAGCTCATAAGATCGACCTGGAATTTCCGATACGTCTCATCGATCACGTGCGCATAGGCTGCATACAGCGTCTTACTTGGTGGGGCGGTTTTGACCAGGAAACCGAAAACTTTGTCAAACAACTTCTTGAAAAACTCGACTTATGGTCTATTCGGGATTTACGCCTCAGAGAGCTCTCCGGCGGCCAGCTTCAAAGGGCTCAAATCGCCCATGCTCTGGCCTCAAACCCTGATCTTCTCATACTCGACGAGCCCACCTCAAATATAGACCCCAAGGCAAAAAAGCAGATCTTGGATATTTTGCACAAACTGAAAGACGAGATCACTATCTTGATGGTCACCCATGATTTAGATACCCTTTTACCTGAAACGGATCAGGTGCTGCTTGTAAGCAACGGGATAGAAATTGTTGAAAAAAGCAGTCTTTGTAAGCATACGGCGATGGGTCTTTATGAGCACCGTTTATCGAAGCTCGGAGGCAATTTGTGATAGCAGAAATTTTTTCCAATCCGTTTGTGATGATGGCGACCGTAGCCTCGCTCCTTTCGTCGATAGCAAGCGGCATCATGGGCACTTATGTGGTGATTAAAAGAATTGTTTTCATCGCCGGCAGTATCTCGCACGCCCTCCTAGGCGGAATCGGTGTTTGTATCTACCTCTACTCAAAGTACCCCTCTCCCCTCTTCTATCCTCTGAACGGAGCTTTGTTTTTCAGCCTGCTGGCTGCTATGATCATCGGATGGGTCTACCTCAAGCATAAAGACAGGGAAGATACCGCAATAGCCGCTATTTGGACCATAGGAATGGCTACCGGAATCATTTTTGCCTCAATGACACCCGGATACAACGTCGAATTGATGAACTATCTTTTCGGAAATATCCTCTGGGCATCGATGCGTGAAATTAAACTTTTAATTTGCCTTGATATTCTCCTCCTCTTGGCAGTATTCCGCTATCGTTACCTTTTTTTAGCCATCTCCTATAATGAAAAGCAGGCCAGGCTCAATAAAGTCCCTGTAGACCGTCTCTATCTGATCCTTTTGGCCCTCGTGGCGATCACTGTGGTGATCTTAATACAGGCTGTTGGGGCAATTTTATTGATTGCATTTCTCTGTTTACCGTCTGCCGTTGCCGGAAAATGCACAAAAAGCATCCACCAAATGATGGCCGCCGGGGTGGGATTTTGTTCCCTTTTTTCAATCATAGGGATTTTGTTATCAGCTACTTGGAACATACCTTTGGGGGCCACAATTGCCCTCGTTTGCAGTAGTTTTTATTTTATTTTACTTCTATGGAAAAAAGAAGCTTAAGCCTCTCATTGACTTGAAGGGGCTTTTGGTGTATTGTATTTCCATTACTATTGGAGAGTTTATGTACGCAGTGATTAAAACGGGCGGTAAGCAATACCGAGTCGCCCAAGGGGATGTCATCGATGTTGAGCTTTTGAAAGCCGACAAGAGTGGCAAAATCCACCTCCACGACGTGCTTCTCCTTAACGAATCCGGCTCAATCAAGGTAGGAAGCCCTACAGTTGCTGGTGCCAGTGTTGAGGCTGAGCTCGTTGACTACGTAAAAGGGGAAAAAGTCGTCGCTTTTAAATATAAGCGCCGCAAAAATAACGCTAGAAAAGTGGGCCATCGTCAAAAATATGCCCGCATTAAAATCCTTCAGATCAAAAAAGGGTAAACCATGGCACACAAGAAAGGCCAAGGCTCTTCCAAGAACGGACGCGACTCGCATTCCAAGCGCCTTGGTATTAAGAAATACGGTGGAGAACAGGCCATAGCAGGCAACATTATCGTTCGCCAACGGGGAACACGCTACCATCCCGGTAAAAATGTTGGGATTGGTACCGATCACACCCTTTTTGCGCTCGTTGATGGAAAGGTTCAATACGAAACCAAAACAAAGACGTTCGTACACGTCGTCGCATAAGAGACAAAAGTCATGTTCATAGACAAGGTTCGCATACGCGTAGAAGCGGGAAAAGGTGGTGACGGTGTCATTGCGTGGACTCGTGAAAAATTTCGCCCGAAAGGCGGACCTTGCGGCGGTAACGGAGGGTTGGGGGGCTCCGTTATCATTCAGGCAACTTCCAATCAATTCGATCTAGGACGTTACCGGAATCAACAAATCTTCAAAGCAAACAGTGGTGCGAACGGGGCTATCGCTTGCAGACAGGGGGAATCTGCGGACGATATCATTTTACTTGTTCCTATGGGAACAATCGTTTGCGATGCGTTGACCCAAGAGGTTTTGGCCGATCTAGGGACGCACGGCGAGCAATTTGTGGTGTGCAAAGGTGGCAGGGGTGGACTTGGAAACAACTTTTTCAAGAACTCCTATAATCCTGCACCGATGAAATGCACTCCGGGAAAACCTGGCGAGGGAAAAGAGATCGTTCTTGAGCTCAAGTTG
Source organism: Chlamydiia bacterium (assembly GCA_040382515.1). Lineage (GTDB taxonomy): Bacteria > Chlamydiota > Chlamydiia > Chlamydiales > RGXB01 > RGXB01. The sequence goes on from JBEIFH010000001.1 coordinate 15,884, forward strand.
ATAGCCGATATCGGATTTGTGGGGTTTCCAAATGCAGGAAAGTCGACATTACTCAACGCGCTTACGGCAGCAAAGGTAAAAGTCGCAGACTACCCTTTCACAACACTCGCGCCCAATCTTAGCTATATAGAATGGGATGACTTCACCCGTACGTTTATTGCGGATATCCCCGGAATCATTGAGGGAGCAAGCCACGGACGTGGCCTGGGATTCCAGTTTTTAAAGCATATTGACAGGTCAAAAAGCCTATTATTCGTGCTAGATGCGTCTCAGGAAAACCCAAAAGCCCAGTATGACATTTTACTGCGTGAACTCGAGGCCTACAATCCGGAGCTTTTAGGAAAACCTAAAATCGTTGTTTTGAACAAAGCAGACCTCGTTGAGCCATCGGTCATCGATCATCTAAAAAATGCATTTCCAACCGACGTTGTATTATTAGCCATTTCAGCCTTGATGCAGGAAAACCTGCAATCACTAAAAGATCTGTTATCTAAACAAATTGCGCCGCGCTAGCACTTCTTTTCATACCATTTTGTATTCACCCCCCTCTTTCAATACAGAATTGAAATTAAAAAGTTTTTAATAAGAAAAAGCTGAAGTTTATTAAGTTTTACCTTATACTAGATGGCCTGTGATAAAAAATCGTCTCTGTATAGAGGCCTATTCTCCTAAAAGACGCTTACTGGATTATGAACTTACTTACCCCGACGATACCTAACCAGATAAACTTAAAAGACCTATTAAAATGTTTAGTTTTCTAACCACTTTCTTTCGAGGACAAAGCTCCTCAGCCTGCGAATTAGATTCGCTTCAGCGCACACCTTTCAATTCACCCCGCACCCCTTTGAGCCTCTCTGCAAGTTCTGCCCCATCAACCTCTGCGTCCTTGTTCTCGGACGGCCAGAAGTTGTATCGTGTGTTCGACAAGGTATTTTGTTGCACTGGTACGGCTCGAGGAAAAGGCCCAACCCCCCTCTCCCAAATAACAGTCTCTGTCAACTCCAAAAAATTGGGCCTGAAAGATAAAAATTTCCTTGTTCATCCGGACCCCTTGGATGCAGAATCTGTTGATGCCTTAGCGCGTCCTATGGTTCAGTTAATCAACGGAGAACTTAAGTTAGATAAATCCGGCGAACCTAAAATCTATGTCATGCTCACTCCAAAAAATCTTAAGTCGACCTTATCTCAATTTTTTAGCGAAAATCGGGAAATCCTTGATCTAGCCTCCAACCTTGGTCTAGCACCCAAGATAAAATCGGTCATTTCTAGACAAGAAACCTCACCTGCTAAGGGTGAGGCTGGAGTCATCGAGGATCAGCGCCCGCTTTTGGTACAGTTTATGCCCGGTGGTGATTTACTTAATTTTATCTCTGACCACCAAGAGCTCTCTTTAGAACAGAGAGTTGATTTAGCTAAACAAGCGGTCAGAATCGTCAGAGATCTTCACAGCATGAGTATCGCCCACCGTGACATCAAACCCGAAAATTTTCTTGTGGGTAAACTTAAAGATGACGGTTTTTACGATTTAAAAATTATTGATTTTGGTTTTGCAGTCAGAAACAAGGAGGGGGTAATTGATAGGTGTTACAGCCCCGGCTATATGGACCCCGCATATTGGCAAAGCTATTATCTCCAAAAAAAGTATAAAATTGGTGGCGTTCTACCACCGATTGAGCAAAAACCCCTCTCCCCTTATAGAAGCGACTGCTGGGCCCTTGGCGCCACTCTTTATTTTTTATTTTTTTCAAATCGTTACGATAGGTCTTTATCAAACATATATCCGAACCCTATCAAGTCCCTTCAAAACGAACATCTCTTCATCCTTGAAAAGCAAAAACGATCCGACGATATGATCCGGTTCGCCAAGGACTCTTATCCCGATACTATTATTGATGTCTTGATCGGGCTATTACAACATATTCCCGAAGAAAGGCTCACTGCGGCGCAAGCGCTTGAATTGTTGGAAATCCCTAGCCATGGTTTGCAAGCAGCGCAAGCAATAGAGTTATTGGAAATCTCCACCCAAGGTCTGCAACAATCGCAAGCTATAGAGTTGCCGGAAATCTCCCCCCAAGGTTTGCTAGGAACGCAAGCTATAGAGTTGTCGGAAATCTCCGTCCAATTGTTGCAAGCGGACTATTCCGGGAGGGTATGACTGCGCCCTTCTTTCTGTGAGAATGGCACCCTCCCTGTTTTTACGAATCCCTTAGCTAATCTTTTTAGCAGGGTGAAAAAGGTTCTTGCTACTTGCAAGATCCTCCCAGGACCCCTTGCATCATCCCCGGACTGCAAGGAGGCTATTCATGAATATATTCTATCGAACCCTTATCCCGTATAGACCGGATAAACTCTTCCATATCTTTAGTGGCCACCTGGTAAGTTGCATAGAGTCCACCCTCTTTATCTTGCAATTTAGGCATTTGGTAGACAAGCCTAGAGGAAGGGAGGTTTGAAGGGTCTAAAGCAGTATCCTTAAAAAGAACGTCCACTGAGATCGACTCATTCCCCCCTATGTTGATCAAAGATATGGAGGGTCTCTTACTTATAAGTTTTAAAATTTCGGTGCAAGGACGGTAACGGGGAATAAGCAGGTACTTTCTACCGGTTTCTACAGAAAAAATCACCCCTATTTCTTTATCTTTGTCATTGGGGCCCCTTTCTCGAGCCCACTCCTCTTGCACATGTTTTATAAGATTTTTCGGATCATTGATCTCTAAACGGACTTTATCGGGTTCTATCGCCTGACTCGTAAAGATAGCTCGCACGGGGGCGGAGACAGCCGATTTAATAAGGAGGGAAAAGGTCCTTAAAAGGGCACCGGGGATGTTGGTAATTTTTGTGAAATACCCCTCGTTTGCACCAAGGACTGCGTTCCAAAGCTCTTTTATTTTTTGAATATACCCAAAGCTGTAAAAGGGGGTGTGATCAATAAATTCCGAGTACTCCTTTTCCATTTTAGCATCATATTTATCCAAAGTTGACAGCTCTACTTGATCAGCCCAATTTTTACCGTACCGCATCCTTGCTATGAGACGACTAGGAATGGACACAACAGTCCCTATTGAACACTGAACAGCTGTCGCTAAAAGGATAAAAAGGTTCATCGCCATGTCAGTTGAGAAAAGGAGCTCTCCCCAAGAGATCTTCTCAGCCCTACACTCTTTGATATACTCAAAAAAGTATCTAAAGTGCTGCCGTAAATGGCCAATAGAATCAAAACTATAGGCGGGATGGTTTTGGATATACTCTGCGTATTGTTTGGAAGAACGGACATTTCCCCACTCGATCCAAGTAGCCCTTGTCCCCTGTTTTGAACGAAGGGGGTCATTTCTATACGAGATTGCTTGCTCGAGCTCCTCCTCCGTAGTAGGTCGGCGCACAAATGCTAAAGTTCCGTTTCTAGTAGGATCATCTTTCAGAATGAGAGCGTTTGGACTAACACAATCAAAACCTTTGTCAATCATCAGCTGCTTATAATCTTGCAAGCTTTTGAAAGCGCGGATTTCTCGACTCTCTTCTTGCCAACACACTTTCGCAGTTGCGTTAACAAAAGTGTGGACTGCTGCGGCAATCGCTTTGACTTTTTCATCCCCTGCATCATGATCCCTTAAGAGTAGAACTGCACCCGGCTTAAGTACTTGGTGAAGCGATTCTACAAAAGGCTCGAGCCGCTCTTCGGGAATATGGTGGAGACCGCCCAAAACAGCCAATAAATCGACCGTTTTATCCCCCAACTCCAGCGGATCTATAGGTCTCGATGTCAATTCGGGTTGCTTAGAGGGTTCCGTGCAATTCGGATCGTTGAGAGGTATATGCTCTTTATAAGGAAATTTTGAAAATAGACTCCCCGCCTCTAATTTTTCTTGAATCCCCCCCTTATAGGGGAAATCTGCTAGAGCTATCGTTCTACCCCCTAATGGAAGATGGGCCACTTTTCGCAGCACATCACAGTAGCGACGGTTATAAACTTCCAGGTAATCTTGGAATTTCTTATTTTCAAACCCTTTCATCAGCTCTTTGGCTTGACGTGCCATCCCAAGCTTGACAACCCTTAACGCCCACAGCTGCCGAAGAGGGGCAAATGATTTTTTCATCGAGTCGATTCTGTCGACAATCTCTTGGTAAACCTGCTCGTCAGTTTTCGAGGGATCTGCTAAAATCTTTTCCGTAGTTTGAAGCACTTTTTTCTCATCAAGCTGGAAAAAAATGGTCTTTAAAAATTTTGTAAATTCGCCCTTCATCTCTGGGGTCGTTTGAAATACCTGCCTTATAGGAGATAGAGCTTCTCTTGTCTTCAAGATGTGTTGGGAAAAAGGGGGATTTATAGTTACCCCTCCACCTAAGCCAACTGTTTCCGGTATGGAAAGGAAATTTCTTACTTCACTTGCCGACGCCATCTTTAATCTCCCCTTTCATAATATTTGTTTGTGTGGGCGTTCCCAAAAAGATGGGAAGGATCGTATCTATCTTTTAAATTCCGCATCCGCTCGACCCGCTCCTTTCCGTAGGATCTTTCGAACTCCTCTTTAGTGGCGAACGGCATATAAGCCTGGTAAAACACACCCCCTACCGATAGAAGATAGGAATTGACCTCCTTGATCCACTTTTCGGTTTTTGCGATCTCCTTTTTGGTCTTTTTCTGTGCAAAGCAGATCACAACAGCAAACCGGTCCTGTTCTGCATAGGGCAAGATAGACATATCATCTTTTGGGGTTGGACGAATGGTAGCGTTGATGAGACGCACCCGATTTTCTTTCACCGTTTTTCCAAGAAATCTTAAAAAAGGCTCCAGCTGATCTTTAGTCAAAAAATACTCTTGAAGCCACTGGGCATGCAAATTGGAAGAGTGCAGCATAAAAAATGAATTGATCGGCGGATGCAAAGCCTCATTTCGTGTTATTTTTCGCCCCTCTATCATGGCCGCTTTTTCTTTCGACCAGAAATAGCTCAGAATTCGTTGGGTTGTTGGAAAATATAATTGGGATATAAGACTCAGCGCAATCCGCTCAAAGCGGGTCCCTCTTTTTGGCTCTGCCCGGATGTGGGAGAGAGAACTTTGGCCCCCCTGGTCCGATTCGGTATCTATGTCAAAGCGATCCATACAGACGGTCGTCAGTGGATCTGTATGAAGAGAATCAAGGCTTAACCTACCACCAAATAAAGGAACCTGACCTGTTTTGATCTTAGTTTCGTAATACTCCGAGAAGCGGCTGATATCGATCTCCTCGGCGCTCTCGACCAGAAGGGCATTCTTTACGATCTGGATCTCAGCTTTTACAAGGATGCCGAAGTAGCCCATAGTACCGATCATACATTTGAAATGTTCGTCTTCAGGCCTTAGGACTTTTAGCTCCCCATCGCTGTCAATTATAGTCATCTCTTTGATGGTTTTAGAGATCGAACCGACATCGTGGGCCCACCCGTGACAGTTTATTCCCGCAATCGATCCGCCCACAGAAAAAGGATCGGATGCCTGCTTCACAATCACAGAACGATCACAGCGATCCAAACAAAGCTGCAGCTGCTCCCAGGTGGCTCCGGCTTCCACAACAACTGCTTCTAAATCTTGTTTGAGCTCAATCTTATTTAGATGCCTGGTATCAATCACAATCTGCTTGGAGTCTACCGGAACGGTCTGAATCCCCTGGCTCATCCCGGCACCAATCACAGATATTTGTTTACCATCCTCTTTTGCCTTTTTAACAATCTCTTGAAGCTCTTCTACAGTTTTAGGCTGCTGAATAGAGTCCACTTTTTTACCAAATTCTAACTCCACACCAAATGGGCGCACAGCTGTTTCAGGTTTTTGTTTCAAAAAGAAAAGGGAAAGCGCATCTGCAGAACGGAGACTAAGAGGTGTAAAAATGAGGGTCAATAAACGTTTCAATATCTTATCTAAGCGACGATTTACCCCTCCCATCACAATTGCTTTGCATAATTTTGGGATGTCTTTGAAAACAAGCTCCAAGGATACAACTACCGGAAAAACCACAAGACCAATAAGACGACTCAACACAAAAACTGAGGCCCTGAAAGCCAAATTTTCCCTCTCCTCTTGGAGAAGAATCAGATCTTCAATGCCTCGGGCAACAGACGCAGAGGGTTGTGTCAGAGTGTATAGGGCCATATTTTCCTTAAAAGGGGCTTCTTCAGCCTAATATTTTACCTAACAACCCTTAATTTTGGGTACTTTTCTAAGCTGTAGAGGTCAACCTCATGATTGTCAGGGTATTACAGGTGGATTCTCCCAGTTGGTTTTCCTTAAAAAAAAGCGAGGGAACGACAACATGTCAAACCTGAATCCATAGACGGAAGGATGGAGATCGTTTAAAGGGCTTATTTTACTATTAGTTGTTATTTTAAGGTGAATGGCTTGGACCGGAATCGAACCAGCGACACAAGGATTTTCAGTCCTCTGCTCTACCGACTGAGCTACCAAGCCGTTCAAATGAATGATGTTCAATATCCTAGCACCAAGAGCGAATTTATAGCAATAAGAAGTGCTTTTTATACCCCTAAGGCCCACTGTTTTATCTAGGGGGATGGGGGCAACTCTTTTAAAAAAGCCTACTGTTGATTTTGGGCGCTATTTAAAAGCATGACCAAGTCTCTTGCTATTTCCTGCGCCTCAAAAAGGGCCGGATCCACCACATCCTGCCTTAGCTCCCTTTTTTCACTGAATGTTCTCAGCTGTCCGATCCAGTTTCTAAATTTGGAAGACTTGTTCTGCGATTGATAGAATGAAAAAACTTGGCTTAATTCATCCTTTTTGGCCATGGGGAGCTGTTTCAAATTATGCGTAATCGTGTCATAACCTAAAGGATATTTCAAAAATTGTTCTCCGATCGGAATCTGGGACATCTCTGTTGGAACAACTATATCAGACTGCACCCCTTTTAACTGGACGGAAGCGCCCGAAATCGTATAGTACTTGGCAACCGTCACTGCGTAACAATAGGGGTCGTCTGCGGTGATTGTTTGGAACTGCATCGATCCTTTCCCATACGAGTTGACGTCACCGACAATAATAGCAACCCCGTATTCCTTCAGGGTCTGCGCCACAATTTCTGAGGCAGAGGCTGAAAGCCTAGAAATCAAGACGATCAAAGGGCCGGAGTAGACGGGGCTCCCAGTTTTCTCTTTCACGACACTAATCTGACCATTTCCATAGCGAGCCAAAACAATAGGCCCTCCCCCTGTAAATATTGAGCAAACCTTTGCCGCCTGGGTCAAAAAACCGCCTGTATTGCGTCGAAGATCCAGAATAACAGCCTTCAAATCTCCCCCTTTTTGTGCCGATTTAATGGCAGACTCCAGCTGATGGGACGCAGAATTTCCCTGTTCGTTATCAAAAAAACCATCTAGGCGAATGGCGGCAATAGTCCCGGTTCCGAAAGGGAAAATCGTGACTTGAGCCTGAGATTCGGGGGATAAAATCGGCGCCCTTGTCAAAGCCACCTCAAAATTTTGATCTCCCCTTTGTAATTGAAGCCGCACCTTTGTATAGTTGCGTCCACTTAAGAGTTCTATTGCCTCCCTAAAATAGAGGGGGGCCAGATCCTGACCGTCTATGCGTAAAATGATGTCCTTTGCTTGGACTCCCGCATGGGCAGCCGGCGAATTTTCTATCACACGCTGAATGACTAGGCCTTCCATTGAATCTCTTATAACCACACCAATTCCACTGTAATCTTTGGATAAGGCCTGCCGCATCTCCCTTTTTTCGTCAGGACTGAAGAAACGGGTATGGGCGTCCATGGAGGCGGCTACCGCTTTGAGAACGTGAATAGAAAAAAAATGCTCCTCAAGAGCAGGCCCCCTCTCTGCATACTCAAGCTCTTTTTCCCTTTGTTTCTTCTGGAAATAGGAAAAAATCTTATGTTTAACCTTCTCGTAATTGTGCTTGCCGACCAAGACCTCCTTTACCGTGAAATACGCGATCTCACCCTTGATCTTTGCCTTCAATTGAACAAAATTAGCCGGGTAAGGATCGTATTGAACCGCAGCAATCTTCTGGATATCGGCAAACGTTTTTTCCGATAACTCCTTGATCGCCTCCTTTTCAAAAAGGATGCGACGCTCGATTGCCTGCTCAAAAAATTTCTGTATTTCAATAAAAGAATCGAATGTGCCGTTTGCAAAGGAGCGCCGGGTAAAATCGATCCACTTTCCGGAGGCGTTTAACATAGGCTTGACCTCGCTCCATAAAAAATAGGAGTGATCGGCGTCGAAAGCCTCGATAAAAAGATCCAAAGATCTCTTCGCCAGCTCTTGATCGAAAGAATTCTTATTGTAATGATAGGAAAATAATTCTTTTGCACCATCCGGTATGTCATTAATAGTGAACAGCGAAAAGAAAAAAAGACTTTTTATCAAGACCATATTTTCCTGATACGCGTTAAAGGTTTTTTTCACACGAATTTTCTATTTGGCATTTATTCATTCCAAGCGGTATAGTGTTCTCAATTCGACATAAAAGGAGTCTGGCAACTATGCCAACTATCAACCAGTTGATTCGCAAGCCCCGAGTGCCCAAAGAAAAACGATCTAAAAGTCCAGCCCTCGAAGCTTGTCCACAAAAGCGTGGAGTTTGCACAAAAGTCTATACACAGACGCCAAAAAAGCCAAACTCCGCTTTGAGAAAAGTCGCAAAAGTTCGACTTTCAACTAAAAAAGAGATTATCTCTTACATCCCGGGCGAAGGCCATAACCTCCAAGAGCACAGCATTGTTCTCGTGCGCGGCGGTAGGGTTAAAGACCTTCCCGGTGTTCGTTACCACATCGTTCGCGGTAACTTGGACACACAAGGGGTAAAAAACAGAAAGAAATCGCGGTCTAAGTACGGATCGAAGAGCGGTAAATAGTCAGGATCACTAGAGGAATTCATGTCAAGAAGACACCAAGCTGCAAAGCGTGAGATCAAAGCTGACGAAAAATATGGATCAGAAGTTATTGCCAAGCTCATCAATCTTGTCATGGAGCGTGGCAAAAAAACTGTTGCAAAAACCATAGTTTACGATGCATTGGAACTCTTTGCGAATAAAGTCGGAAGCGCCGACACCAAAGAAAGCTTCGATAAAGCAATTGAAAACGTTTCCCCCCTTCTCGAGGTTAAATCTCGACGAGTCGGTGGAGCAAACTACCAAGTGCCAATCGAAACGACCCCTGCTCGTCGCTTATCCCTTGCACTTCGCTGGATTATCACCCACTCCAGAAAAAAGGCAGGACAACCCATGCACATCAAACTTGCAAATGAGTTGACCGATTGCCATAACCACACTGGTGCAAGCGTTAAGAAAAAAGAAGATACCCACAGAATGGCCGAAGCGAACAAAGCTTTTGCCCATTTCCGTTGGTAAGCCAAATAAAATACCCACTACTTCCCTAGTGGGTTCTTCATTTTAGCAAAAGATTTAAGGATTAAACACAGCATGTCGCAAGCGGCAAAACAAGACCTAGCTAAGCTCAGAAATATCGGGATCATGGCCCACATCGATGCCGGTAAAACCACCTGTACTGAACGCATTCTCTTCTACTGCGGTATGGTTCATAAGATCGGTGAGGTTCATGAAGGAGCTGCAACAACCGATTGGATGGAGCAAGAAAGAGAGCGTGGAATCACAATCACTTCTGCTGCCGTTACCGTGTTCTGGAAAGGGCACAAAATCAACATCATTGATACACCTGGCCACGTTGACTTCACTGTTGAAGTAGAACGCTCCTTGCGTGTTCTCGATGGTGCCGTCGCCGTATTCAGTGCTGTTGACGGTGTAGAGCCGCAATCCGAAACTGTATGGAACCAGGCAGACCGCTACGGCGTTCCCCGCATTGCGTTCGTCAATAAAATGGACCGTGTCGGTTCCGATTATTTTGGGGCGATCCAATCAATGCGCGATAAGCTAGGAGCTAACGCGTTTGCTGCTCAGCTACCTATTGGTGCTGAAGGCGACTTCAAAGGGATGTGCGATCTCATCACCATGAAAGGGTACGTTTTCAATGACGAGACCATGGGCGCAGATTACGACACCATCGAAATCCCAAGCGAGTTGCTAAGCGAAGCAAAAAAATTAAGAAAAGAGCTTCTTGAGGAACTTGCAACCATCGACGAGGAAGACGAAGACTTCATGATGAAAGTCGTTGAAGATCCGGACAACGTTCCTGAAGAGGAGATCCACGCAAAACTCCGCATGGCCGTTTGCAAAAACAAGATGAATCCCGTATTTTGCGGTACCGCCTTTAAAAACAAAGGTGTGCAACAACTTCTTGATGCCGTAACCAACTACATGCCCTCCCCCCTTGATCGTGGTAACATGAAAGCCTTCAACGTCAAAAATGACGAGCCTATGACTGTTATCCCTGATGACAGCCAGAAATTTACAGGGCTTGCTTTCAAAGTTATGACCGATCCGTTTGTGGGACGTCTCACTTTCGTCCGTATTTACTCCGGTGTCCTTAAAAAAGGGATGACCCTTGCAAATACCACAAAAGGGAAAAAAGAGCGTATCTCACGTATCGTGCGCATGCATGCCAACCAGCGTGAAGACATCGAAGAGGCATGTACAGGTGACATCGTTGGTGTTATCGGTCTTAAAAACTCCTCTACCGGTGATACACTTACTGAAGAAGACTACCCAATTATCCTCGAGAAAATGGAGTTCCCAGAACCCGTTATCTCCATGGCGATTGAGCCCAAATCGAAAGGCGATCGTGAAAAACTCGCCGTTGCATTGAGCTCTTTGTCTGAAGAGGACCCCACTTTCCGCGTTTTCACCAACGAGGAAACTGGACAAACAATCATTGCCGGTATGGGTGAGCTCCACTTGGAGATCATTACAGACCGTATGTTCCGTGAATTTAAGGTCGAAGCTAACGTAGGTAAACCGCAGGTTGCTTACCGTGAAGCCGTCCGCAAACCCGGAAAAATGGAAACAAAATACGTCAAGCAGTCCGGTGGACGCGGTCAATACGGCCACGTTGTCATCGAGATGGAGCCAAACGAACGTGGTAAAGGGAACGAAGTCGTCAGCAAGATTGTCGGCGGAGTTATCCCACGCGAGTACATCCCCGCAGTTATCAAAGGGATCGAGGACGGACTCAACACCGGTGTTCTCGCAGGATACCCGTTGGTCGACACAAAAGTTGCTATCGTCTTCGGATCTTACCATGACGTGGACTCCAGCGAGATGGCTTTCCGTATCGCAGGATCTATGTGTGCTAAAGATTGCGCAAGAGTTTGCGATCCAATTATCCTTGAGCCTATCATGAAAGTTGCTGTATCAACACCTGAAGATTATGTCGGTGATGTGATTGGTGACCTCAACCGTCGTCGTGGACAGGTTCTTGGACAAGAACATACTAAATCGGGACTTCGTGTAGAAGCTCATGTGCCCCTATCCGAAATGTTCGGATACTCCACCGCACTCCGTTCGGCCACATCCGGCCGTGCGAGCTACGTGATGGAGCCTTCGCATTATGACGAACTTCCACAGAAGTTTAAAGAAGAACTTATTAAAAAGAGCTAAGAGTTGCTATGTCTTCAACAACATTAAAATCATCCAAGAAGCTCCGCATCCGACTCAAAGCCTATGACTCTAGAGTGATTGACAGAACCGCTAAAGAGATTGTAGAAGCTGCAAAGTCTACAGGAGCTGTTGTAGCGGGACCATTCCCACTACCAACAAGAATTGAGCGCTTTACAGTTTTGCGCTCTCCGCACGTTGACCGAAAATCACGTGACCAATACGAGTCAAGAACACATTCTAGAATCATTGTGATCGATGTGGCCCCACAAACAGCTGAAAGGCTTAAGAGATTGGTGATTGCTTCAGGTGTAGAAATCTCTACAAAAACCGCTTAAATTCTCCTGAACGGATGAAAAATCAAAACCCTCGCTCTAGTGGCGAGGGTTTTTTATTTATTGTCAAAAGTCCCCTTTTTATAAAAAGGCCCTAAAAGGATAACTTTTAAAAATCCAGTATAGGATCTGCGTTATAGGGTTCTGACCATGGGGGGGGACTTTGCACCTTTTGCCCTTTTTTCCGTACTACCCCATCCTTGATGAAAAAGTAGTAGTAGTTCTGTTCAATAATCGCATTCCCCACATATACGCGCTCAACATACTCGTATACTTCATAACCTTGGTCATCTTGGTATTTATAAAGGGGTTTGCCATATTTTTTTTCTAATTGAGCTTTTGGGGTTTGGAGTTGAACGCTGTAGAAATTTTCTCTTGTCATATCCTCATATTTACTGCAGCCGCTAAAAATAAGGGCGCATAAGGCAATAGCTAAAATTTTGAATCTACAATTCATTTTCCTTGAATACCCGCTTTTGTGTGCTTCCAAAGTTTACCTCGCATCACCGTTCTAAGATCATCGCTCGTGCTGTATTCTGCTTCCATGATGTAGTGCCCGTCCCCTTGGTGTTGATAATACTCGTATCCATCAAATCCAATGAGATTTTCCTTGAATTCCCACCCAATCCAGTCAGATTTTATCTGGCCGGGACCCATCACTTGGCCGATGTTATCATTTTCCAGGATAATGCTGAAACGCTGTTTTTCAAAATCTTTGAGAGTGAAATTATTTGTCATCAATTCACTGTGCCCTTTGATCTGAATCTGCTGTACAAGCTCCATGTATGGGTCTTCCGGTCGTGAGGCAGGTACCATCCATTTTACGATAAATGGGATCTTTTCAGCGACATTTGTAAGCTCCATCATCCCCTCGCCAATCCAAAATCCGGGGGTATAAATAAATAGGTCGTGCATCAAAATCTAAACCTTCTCACTGTTATACTTTGTAAAAGCCCAAGTAAGCTCATCGTTGCAACAACAGATGATCCTCCGTAAGTCATCAAAATCAAAGGGACCCCTGTTATTGGCAGGCTTCCAGCCATCATGGAGATATTCACAATAACATGCACGGCAATATATGTAGCTGTGCATCCTGCGTAAAATTTTCCAAATCGATCCTGCGCTTCATCGGCTATTTTTAAACTCAAATAAATCAAACTAAAAAAGAGTGCAAACAAAAACCCGGCTCCGATACAGCCAAATTCCTCGGTAAATGCCGGAAAAATTGAGTCGGTATGGGCGAATGGGAGCCATTCCTGACCGGTGAACTGGCTTTTACCAAAGCCACTTCCCGAAACTCCCCCAAGGGCGATAGCGGTTTGCCCCGCTTTTTGATGGTAGGTGTGGGGATTGAGCCGCTCGATCTGATACTCTTTTAATACATGGGACAACGGGTCTTTTATCTTTTCAAAAGGGATAAAACCTAAAAATATCGAAACCACAAATAAAATTGCGGCACATCCCCCTACCGTCATCCACCGGATGATCCCCCGATGCCCCTCAGCAAAAATAAAAACTGTGTAGCAAATAGGTAACAAAATAAGCGCAGTCCCTAAGTCAGGCTGTTTAAGAACAAGTAAAAATGGAATAAAAACGATCCCTAATCCACCCAAACCTACTGAAAATCGTTTAGCAGCATTGTATTTATCCTCAAAATACCAACTCAAGATCAGAATAAGAACGACTTTAGCAAATTCGCTTGGCTGCAACGCAAATGGCAGAAACCCAAAGCGAAACCACCGGTGGACGTTCTGAATTGGACTGGTAAAAAAAAGGGCAAAGAGGAGCACTAAAATAAGGATGTATAAAAGCGGAGCCAATTTCCTAAAATTTCTGTAGTCAATCCAAGCAAAGAAAAAATAGAGGACCCATCCCACCATATAACTTCTCAATTGCGAAATAACGGCTGATGAGAAAAATCCTGGGGAAACCTCCTGCTGAATCGTACTTGAACTAATTACAGTCAGACTCAGGCACATCAATAGGAAGATAATCGCAATCATCCTATAATCAAGCTGTCTAAAAAACTTGACAAAACGCACTTGAGAAGTTCCCTTTGTATCGGCTACCATGGTACCTTATGACATTAAAACGAAAACTTCTTTTTTTCGATACCATCGACTCCACCCATGCCTTTGCAAAAAAAGAATTATCCTCTTTTGATCCGGATGTAATTACCTGCATTAGGGCTAGAGTGCAAACCTCAGGGGTCGGTCAAAATGAAAGAAAATGGGTCAGTATTAAAGGGAATCTGTTCGTCACCTATATTTTGAAAGTCCCTGGAAAAGTTTATCCAGACGCCGCTAATTTTCTCTCTTTTTGCATTTATAAAACGCTAGAAATAAAAAAAAAAGAGGTCTATTTCAAGGAGCCGAATGATCTCTACTACAATAAAAAAAAATGCGCAGGCGTTCTTTGCCATCAAACAGGTGATTGGTTGATTTTGAGCTACGGGCTGAACACAAAAGAGGCCCCGGAGCTCTTTAGCGCAATAGACGTAGATACCGAGAAAATGTTTAAAGAAATCGATTCTTTTATTTTTCTAGAGATCAAAACTTTTTTAATTGAGGGGTTTGCCCCTTTTCAAAAGGAATGGCAGCAACTAAGACGCACGTTGAAAACCAGCTAGATCCGTCACACCGGATCCATCCTCCAAAATTTTAAGCCCATTAGCTCAATTGCAGATTTTTTAGATCGGGAACTACTGTGATTTTTGGGTGAATCCGCTCAACAAGCACATTTTGTATCCCCTGCAAAGTGCCGCCGATAGCGGAAAAACAGGAGGTGCAGTTGCCCGAGTAGGCAATTTTGACCCGGGTTTTTTCTTCTATTTCGAGGATCTCTACCCCACCTTCATCAATAGCTAAGTAGGGACGGATATGCTCTTCAAAAACTTCTTCGAGAATTTCCATCCTTTTTTGGTCGGTCAGCTCCTCCCAATTTTCCTGGAAGTTTTTCGTTGTAGCTCCATCCATACAACTCAGGGGGGTAGTGTACTCGCTCACCTCAATAGATGGGGCCTTGGACAACGCTTCCAATACACCCTCCACTACAAACATAAAGTAGGGTATTTGTTTATTTGTCAGTGCAGGGGTAGAATCCTGATCTCTCAAAAACCGGTCCAGAATATCTATCGAAATCTTTGCTGCTTGACGGACATTTTTTCGCACCAAAAACCTGCTAGAAGCCTCCAGAGCGAGTAAAAGGGTGGTGGGACCAAAAAAAAGATACTTCACATCGGCTATCACCCCATCTGTAGTATCGACCATCACCTCTATTTGGAACCAATTTCCCTCCTCTTGGTCACCTGCTTCCCCTTTAAGACAGATCATCTCGGCGATCTCTTTTGAAAAAGCTCCTACAGACAAAGGTCTGATCAGAAACTCCCGCATTTTTTTTGTGTAGCTATTCCAACCAAAAGATTCCATTTCAAACCACCTTTAATGGCCGTTTAGCGAGTCTTATGCACTCCTCTAAAATAGATAGCACTTGATAGATACCCTTCTCCTCCAAACCAGGAGATATAGAAGCGTGAACGGCGGTCAGGGCCTCTTTTTCTATAAAGCCCATTCTCGATAAATGCCGGTGTAATGAGGGTCGGGGACCGCCTCCGATGGAGACAAAGACTCCCCTTTGACATAGCCAATAAGCCAAAAGTTCCCCGTGAATGTGTTCAAAACCGAAGAGGAGAGTCCCGGGATCCCTTTGATTTGTTTTAAAGAAAATTTTTCCCCCCATAGACTCAATCCCCCTTTCCAATAGTCGACGAAGATAGATTAGCTGCATCCCCTCTTCGGTTCTGTTGCAAAACGATTCGACCATTTGCGAGGTAATCGCGTACACCAGGTCAGGATTTTTGGATCCTGATACATCCATCGTTTCATCTACAAACAGGGCGTTATCACAAAGAAGAGCCCCTATGTTGCGAGGGAGTCGATCCATCCCTACAAGATTTTTTGAAGCTATGTAAACCGAGCACCTGTTTTTACAAATTTCCTGGACCTTGTCGAGGGGTTGCTCCAGTCCTGTTATCCAATCAACCGGCTCCAGAATCACCCCCATGGTTGTCGGATAAAAAGCATCTGCCAACAACTCTAGATCTATTACACCCTCTGCGTTCAAGGGAATTGTCTGGAGGACGACTCCAAACGGCTCAAATTTTGATAGGATTGCCCGGTACGGGCCAGAGAGATTTTCCGGGATTAAAAGATGGTTTTTGCCTTCCCCTATGGCTTTGCTTTCAACGAGGCCAAAAATAAACTGCGTGAATGCCTCTTCACAAGAGGAGAAAACCTCCACCTTACAATTGCCGAGGCAATCTTTTACCAGGTCTAGAAGTTGGGCCGACGACCCTTTAGCCCTATCAATTAAATTTTTAGGTACCCATGGGGTTTTTGAATGGAGTGCTTCAAAGCGATCAAGGTGGTGCATGATGCCTAGATTTTAACAAACGCCCCATTTTTGATCTCGTAAATCCTTGGGGTCATCAAAGGAATTTCCAAATGGACCACCTCCTCGTCGCTGATATGATCTAAAATTTTGACCATGGCACGTAGGGAATTTCCATGGGCGACGATCAAAACATCCTCTCCCTGAGCTAGTTTCGGTTTCAATGTTTTTTCTAAAAAATCTTTTACTCGGATCTCTACATCAAAGAGGGACTCCCCTCCCGGTGGACGGTCTTTGTAACCGCGCCTCCATTTTAAAAACTGCTCTTTGCCATAGATATCTTGCGTCTCTTGCTTGTTTTTCCCCTTCAGCTCCCCGTAATCCCGCTCGTCGATCCTTTTATCCTGAATGATTGCAATGTCTATCCCCTCGGTGCTATGAGAGGAGAAACTGAAAAGTTTTTTTTTCATACCCAGTAGTAGTGCCGCTGTCATTTTGCATCGAAACAAGCTGGAGGTGAAGACCACAGAAAATTCAGGGAGCTGGTCTGCTACGCTCAAGGCTTGAAAAACCCCCGTTAAGCTCAATCCAACATCAATATCCCCCGTAAACCGGTTCTCTTTATTCCACAAAGATTCTGCATGTCGAATCAAAATTAGTTTTGACAAAATAACCTCCAATCTTCTTGGCAATACCGATCCCACTCCCAAAAAAAGGGATCTTACCCACTGTTTTTCATTATGTTAGCTAATCTTGTTTGACTCAAGGCGATTTTGTTGCAACTTTAGGGAATGTGCGTTAAAATGGTTGAGTAAATTGGATTTTTTAGGAAAAAATGACACAGCGTCTCAACACTTTCATCGCCCGATTTCTCCCAACATCCCGCCGCAAAGCCGAGGAATTGATTTTTCAAGGCCAGGTAGAGGTGAACGGCGTTGTCCAAAAAGAGCCTTTTTTCCGCGTTGAACCACATGACAAAATCTTAGTGGACAAGCAGCCGGTCAAGTGTAGAAAACAATCCCTTTACTACGCCCTCAATAAACCGAGAGGATTTGTCTGCTCGGAAAAGCGATTCAAGCAAGAACGCCTCGTGACAGACCTTTTCCCTGCTTCCCAGGGTAGACTTTTTACGATCGGAAGATTGGATAAAGATAGCGAAGGATTGATCCTGATCACTAACGACGGGGCCTTTGCAAACACAGTAAGTAGCCCGCGATCGGGGGTAGAGAAAGAATATATCGTTAAAACGGTTCAAGAAATTTCTCACGAACATCTTGTACAGCTCTCCAAAGGGGGGTTTGTTGAGGGTGCCTATGTACGACCAAAATCGGTCGTTAAAGTGAGGAAGGGGACGACAAAAGTTGTCCTTAAAGAGGGTCGCAAACGGGAAATCCGTGTTCTTTTTGAGAAAGCGGGGCTTGAAATCACCGAATTGAAGCGTGTCCGGATCGGCAATCTGCAGCTAGGCTCGTTACAGCCCGGACAAATCAGAGAATTGCTTGAGTCCGAAAAACTTGCGATAATCTCCTAACTCCTCTATCCTCTGAAAAAAACGGTCTATAAAAGATCTTTTTAGGATAATCCCCATGATCAAATTTTCTAAAATATTTGGGAGTAATCCCTTCAAGCTACTCATGGCGCACATGCAGATCGTAGCCTCCAGCATGGAAAAATTACAGGAGGGGATCCACTGCATGCTCGAAGGGCGGTATAAAGACGTTGACCCTATCGTCAAAGAACTCTCCCAAATTGAATTCAATGCCGATTCCCTAAAATTAGAGATCCGTAACAGCATCAGAAAAGCTTTTTTTCCCATTATTCGCAAAGAAGACGTATTGGAGCTTATAGTTTTGCAAGACATGATTGCGAACAAAGCTTTGGAAGCGGGAAATATCCTCTCGTATAGAGAATTGGAGCTCCCGGCGGCGCTCAAACCCCTTTTTATCGATTACAACAAAAAATGTGTGGAAGTATTTGAAGACACCAAAAAAGTTGTCTTGGAACTTACCGATATTCTTGAGGCAAGTTTTGGAGGTCCGGAGTTTGAAAGGGTGCGCAGCATGGTGGAGATGACGGCACATAAGGAATACGAATCGGACATCTTGCGCCAAAGACTCATGAAAGAACTTTACTCCTTGAGTTCCCACGATAAAAATTTCACCCTATTTTACCAATCCAACAAATTTATTGAGACCCTGGGACAAATTGCACACATTTGTGAGGGACTCGCACTTAAAATTCTTTTAACCCTTGATAAAAATTGATGCCGTTGGAAATTGCTTTTGTCGCTTTTGTTCTTATAGTTGGTTTTTACATGCTCTGGAATATTGGAGCGAATGATGTTGCTAACGCGATAGGAACTTCTGTCGGCTCCGGATCTTTGACGATGAAAAAAGCGATTTTTGTCGCTGCCGTTTTTGAATTTCTGGGAGCCTCTTTTTTCGGTTCGCACGTGTCAAAAACAATCCAAGGGGGGCTCATTGACTCCACAGATTTCATCACAAATCCCTACACGATCGTTATTGGAATGTTAAGCGCCCTTTTGGCTACCTCAATCTGTCTTCAGGGGGCCAATTTAAAGGGGTGGCCTATCTCGACAACACATGCGATTGTCGGAGCGATTGTAGGTTTTGGGGTCATCGCCGGCGGCATGGACGCGGTCAACTGGGGTATTATCGGCACGATCGCCTCCAGCTGGATAATTTCTCCAGTTGCAAGTGCCATCACAGCATTTTTATTTTTCAAAATCGTCCAAAGATACATCCTTTTTGCTAAATACCCGGTTTTGGCAGCCAAAAGGCTCTTTCCGATTTTTGTTTTCATAGTCACATTTACATTCTTCACAACCATTTTTTCGGACCGTTTCGAGGGGGAGCATTCCTACTTTTACGCTTTTTCGATCTCATTTTTTTTAGGACTGATAGCATTTATCGCGATCAAATATTGGCGCCCCTCTCCGCTAGATGACCAAGAAGAGATCTCTGTCCACCAACAAAAATTAGACAGCCTTCAGGAGGCCTTAAAAAATCTGAAGCTTGCACAACTTTTTGCTTCCGAGTATGAGAGTAGCGAATTTCAGAGACTTGTAGATAAAACTAAGATGCTCACACGGGAGGTCAGAAAAAAAACCAATATTCGTAGCCCCTTGACGCACGATTACAACGTTGTGGAAAAACTTGTCAGTTTTTTACAGGTGCTGTCTGCTTGCTGTGTCGCCTTTGGACATGGGGCCAATGATGTTGCGAACGCCGTCGGTCCTGTAGCTGCCATTTTCAAAATTCTATACTCCCCGGATACGTTGTCACAAGCCAGCCCTATCCCTTTTTGGCTTCTTGTTTTTGGCGGTATTGGAATTGTGATTGGTCTTGCAACGTTTGGCTGGCGCGTGATTGAAACCATAGGAAAAAAAATAACTGAGCTCACCCCAACCAGGGGCTTTTGCGCAGAATTTGGGGCGGCGGCCACAATCCTGATCGCCTCGAAGATCGGAATGCCGATCTCGACAACCCACTGCCTGGTTGGTGCGGTTTTAGGTGTCGGTTTTGCCAGAGGGCTTGCCGCTTTGAACCTGAGCATGATCCGCGACATTGGCTTCTCCTGGCTGATCACCGTCCCCTCCAGCGCCCTCCTTTCGATGCTTATTTTTCTTATATTTGACTTTATTGGAAGTCAATTTGGATTTTAATCTGTAAAAAAATTTAACAATATAGCCTGTTAAAAAGAAGACTATTTGTTAAAAATTGGAAAATCCCTTAAAGAAAGGGAATGAACCCATCCAAAGAAGTTATTGCCTCTCAGGTCCAGCACATACGCCAAGTTGCCCTCATAGAATTCGGCCAGCCCTTCGAGGAGTTAAGCATTAGGGAAAAGGCCGAAGTTATAGCAATAGCCGCCAGGGAAGAGGTGCTGATTCGACAAGCTGCCACCCAAAAAACCTACCAAAAAACAAAATCAAAAAAACTATACTATCTATCTCTTGAGTATCTTCCTGGTGTTATGACTTTGATGAACATCATCAACGTTCTAGCCTTTGACAATCTTAAAGAAATTGCAAAAATTTTAAATTTCTCTGTAGAAGATATAGAGGAATCCTATATCGATCCGGCTCTTGGAAATGGTGGTCTAGGGCGCCTGGCCTCTTGCTTTATGGACTCGTTAGCCACCCTGAATCTTCCTGCGATCGGCTACGGTCTTTTATATGAGTACGGAATTTTTAAACAAGAAATCATCTACGGTACCCAAATCGAAACAGCAGAGACCTGGCTTGATAGACGAAACCCCTGGATTCGGTTTGATCCAAAAAGTTCCGCAAAAGTCCAGTACAACGGAGAACTTAGGGAAAGTAAAAATAAATCGGGAGAACCGACCTATTCCCTCACGAATTACGATGAGGTCACTGCCCAATGCTTTAGCATACCTTCTGTGGGGTATGGTGAGTTTGGAGCGGTGAATCTTTTAAAACTTTTTTCGACCAAGGCTATCTCCTCAAACTTCAAAATCGTCTCTTTTTCCGCAGGGGACCTTGCCACAGCTACAAAATACACCCACATCACCTCGGTTTTATACCCTTCTGATGCGGTAGAGTTGGGGAAAGAATACCGCCTGATGCAGGAGTACCTGCTTGTGAGCGGGGCAATTCAGGATATTTTTAGAGATTTTTTTGCTAGCTACAATGACATTTCCCTGATGAAAGAAAAGGTCACTATACAGCTCAATGACACACACCCTGCAATAGCGTGCGCAGAACTTATCCGGGTACTAGTGCGCGAATATCACACAACGATCCCATTAGCATGGGAAATAACCTCGAGCTGCCTTAATTACACTAATCATACCATTCTTCAAGAGGCGCTTGAAAAGTGGGACGAACCCCTCTTTAGACGGATGCTTCCCCGGCAATTTAAAGCGATCGAATTGATCAATCAGTTTATTTGCGATCAGGTACGGGAAAAATTCCCCTATAACGAAGATCTGATCAGACAGATATCTATTATCCATGATAGCCGTGTCCACATGTCAAGGCTTTGTTGCCATGTGTGTAAAAAAATCAATGGAGTAGCAAAGCTTCACTCTGAATTGATCAAAGAGACAATTTTCAAATACTTTTTCAAATTGTACCCTGAAAAATTCACAAACGTAACCAACGGGGTGACTTTTAGAAGATGGGCTCTTAAATGCAATCCCTCACTGGCAAAATTCTTTGATGAGACAATTGGCCCCGGTTGGGTCACAGACTACAAAAAATTTGTGGATCTAAGAAAATTTGCAAACGACCCGAAATCAAAAACTCGATTTAGTGAAATCAAAGAAGAGGCCAAGGCAAAACTCATATTTCACCTCGCCAATATTAGAGAACAAAAAGAGGGGAACAGCGATGGTCTTTGGGCGAATGTATTCCATCAAAATAAAGTCCCGGAGAAGGGGGTCTTTTTTGATCTGCAAATAAAAAGATTGCACGAATACAAAAGGCAGATGATGAATACCCTGCATCTTCTTTTACTTTATAAAGAGATCAAAGAAAAATCCTACATACCCCCTGTCAAAAAATTCTCTGTTTTTGCCGGAAAGTCCGCCGCCTCTTACACGTTGATGAAAGATCTGATCCGGTTGATTTGCGCTATTTCGCGCCACGTGAACAATGATCCGGACGTGAGCGGTCATCTAAAGTGCCTCTTTGTTGCAAATTACAACGTCGGAATTGCCGAAAAACTCATCCCCGCAGCCGATGTCTCCCAACAAATCTCCACAGCAGGATTTGAGGCTTCAGGAACCTCTCTTTTTAAATTTTGCCTTAACGGAGCTCTGCTTGTCGGGACGCTTGACGGCGCTACAATCGAACTCAAAGAGGCGGTTGGAGATGCCTATTTCCCTTTCATATTTGGAGCCACAAAAGATGAGATTTTTGAAAAACTGGCCAATCACAGTTACCACCCCCAAACTTTAGTCTATCAAAACCCCCAGATACGCTGGCTTGTCGAAACGCTTCGCTCGGACCTTTTAGCTACGTATCCCGAGGAGAGGGAAGCTTTTTCACGTATTGCCGATTATATAGAAAATACCGACAGCTATTTTGTCTTGCTCGATCTTCTTAAATACCACCAGGTCCAAAAAGAGTGCCTTCAGGCTTATACAGACAAAGAAAAATGGAACCATCATGTTCTTATGAATATCGCCGGGGTTGGAAATTTTTCCTCAGACAGAAGTATCGAAGATTACGCTAAAAATATCTGGAACCTTCAACCGGTGCCGATGGACAAAACACTTTTGAATGAAATGCGTGCTATTTTTATTGCTAACGATAAGTGTAATATAGACCCTAATATCTTTAAAGATCTTAAGGATTAGGGATAATACCCCACTTCATCATAATAGCGTTGAGAGTCCCGTCTTTTCGCATCTTGGCTATTTCTTTTAGCGCCACATCCACATTCCTATTTGTTTTTTTTGATAGGAACCTAAAATACCTATCGTTAACCTCATAAGGGTCTACCCTATATTCGGTTTCAAACATCCTGAAATAGACCACAGGGACTAAAATAGCAGAACAAACCGATTTTGAGAGCTGTATGAATGCGTCTGTATCTTCTTTATAAAAACCAAAGTCGACCTTAGGGTATTTTGCAATTAAAAAAGAAGCCTCTTCATTATTCATCACAAGGACCCTTCTTGAATCTAAATTTGTTAGGTTACGCCTATCGTCTTTTTGCGTTACAAGGTACAACCCATTGTAAATCAGATTTTCTGAAAATCGATATTTTTCTTTTTGCATCATGAATGCACTCAAGTCAGAAAACATCAAGTCGACCTGCCCCCCTTCCAAAAGGTCCTCCAGAGAATCTTGGGAGGCATGAACTTGTTCAATCTGCATGCCGCTATTTTTTTCTAAAGTTTGGATAATTTCATCCAGACACCCTTTCATTCTTGCCGTCTGCATATTCAGAACAAAGGTGCTAGGATCGAGCGCCAGCTTTAGCTTGGGGCTGTTTTTTGATCCCGAACAGCCGATAAAAGAAAAAAAAATCGAGAAAAAAATGAAGATTCTAAACATGCCCTCAACTATACGACAAATCGATTTATGCTTACACGTGAATCAATGATTGCATAATAAATCAAAACAGATCAAATGAGAAAAAATCGAGATGGTGCTAAACTATCCATCGCCATACTCGAGAAAAAGCATTTGGAGATAAGAATGAAGCGCTTCTGTTTGAGATTTTTGAATGTCTTATTCTTTCTTTTTCTTTTGGGTTGCGACAGTAAAACTGAAATTGTTTCGAACATTGACGAAAGAGAAGCAAACATTATAGTCGTTTTCTTAGAGAGCAAAGGGATCTCTGCAACAAAAGAAATGATGCCAGTAGCTGCAGGCGCAGAAGGTGGTGGGGCTGCGAAATACAACATCGTTGCGCAACGGGAGAAAGCTATCGAAGCGATGACTTTGTTGAACCAAAATGGTTTGCCAAAACGGGTTGGCCCAAATCTTCTTGAACTATTCGCCCCTTCGGGATTGATGACCTCTGACAAACAAGAAACAATCCGCTACCAAGCCGGCCTGGCACAACAGATTCAAAATACCATTATGATGATCGACGGTGTGATTGATGTGTCGGTACAGATCTCCTTTCCACCATCTGAGGCAGTAGAAGGGTCCAACAGAATCACTGCAGCCGTGTTTGTAAAGCATCAAGGAATTATTGATGATCCAAACAGCCACTTGGAATCGAAAATCAAGCGTTTGGTCTCTGGAAGCGTCAATGGACTTGAAATCAATGATGTTACCGTTGTTTCCGACAGATCAAGACTCAACGATATCCCCACCACAATAGATCAGGGGAGAATAGCTCAGGATTTTGTTCAGGTCTGGTCGATTACGATGACAAAAAGATCTCTCGGGGTCTTCCGTTTCATTTTTGGCTCACTTTTGACAGTTCTTGTTCTATCACTCCTTTCAATTGGTTGGATTCTATACAAAGTCTATCCCCTCATACGCGAAAACGGTGGTTTTAAAGAACTTTTAATCCCATTGCCGGTTATGAAAAAGAAAGAGGAGTCGAACCATTAATAAAGAGCTTTTTACCCTCAAGTGGTTATTGGGTAGCGATGCACACCTGTTCAAATTTTTAGACGAGGCTTCTAGGGAAGAGATTAAAAAAATCCCCCTGATGGAACGTGCTCCCCCCACCCCATTTGAAATGCAGGGGATGGATCCTTTGCAGAAAGAGTTCTATATAAAAATGCACCCGCACCTCCCCTCCCCCTATTTCCTTACAAAAGATCCTTTGAACCGCCTTATTTCCCTTTCAAAAGAGCAGTTGGATCAAATTTGCCGCTATCTGGGCCTATACGATCTTTATCAAGAGATCAAGCACGTGGTGAAAACGAATGTTTTTCAATCTCTAAAAATCGCTTTGTCTCAAAAAGAGCTGCAATTTTTAGAGATATGCCGCCATGAAAGTAACCCGGTGCATCTTCCGGCCATGCATATCGGAGCCTGGGATCTAAAAAAGGATACTCTGGATAAAGCTCTCTATGAGCGTGGGAAAACGAGACTGCGGGGGGCCTTATCGTCTTCTTACGGAACCCTTTTTCCCCTTATCCCCGCAAATTTCTCCCCACCTGAACAAAAACCTTCTAAAGAAATCATTGACATATTGTTAAAACAGGTCGAAACCGTTCTAAGCAGGGCTTTATAACTATGTTACCTATTTCAAAACAGCGCCCGTTCAAACTCCAGGAAGGGCAAAAAATTGTCCGTCATAAAGATTGGGAAGAGCTCCTAACACTCGACCAGCTGATAATACAAGCCGAAAAAGAACTCAAAGAAGCGCACGAACAACTTGCTCTTGACCGTATCGAAGAGGAGAAAAAAGGATTTGATGAAGGTTTTAAAAAAGGGGAATTCACCTTTTTTGAACATTTGAAGCTTTTCGAAGAAAAATTACGGGAATTGCGCCTGGAGATGCAAAAATCGGTTCTGCCTCTGGTGATCAAGGCTAGTAAAAAGATCGTAGCAAAAGAGCTCGATACCGCTCCAGAGTCGATCGTTTCTATTGTTATGGATGCCATCCAACCCGTGTTGACCTCTAAAATTGTCCGCATATTCGTTTCAAAAGAAGATTTCTCCTATATCGAAACTGAAAAACCTGCAATTAAAGCTCTGTTTGAAGCAGCTGAAACCTTCACGATCGGGTTCAAAGAAGATCTAGAAAAAGGGTCTTGTCTTATTGAAACCGATAAAGGGGTGATCAACTCTTCAATCGATTTAAAACTTAAAGCACTTGAATCCGCATTTGAACGATTTGGAAGACCCACATGAACGTATTTAGCCTGCTCCTCTACCTTCAACTACTAGCTACCGATTCCGCAGCAGACACAATGACGAGTGCCTCCGTTGTAACGAGAATGGCCGTCATCGCCGGATTAGCTCTTCTCCCCTTTGCCGTGATGCTCCTTACCTCATTTACGAAGATGGTTGTTGTCCTCTCTCTTTTAAGACAAGCGATCGGAGTGCAACAGGCACCACCGAACCAGGTAATCAACGGGATGGCTATTTTAATGAGCGTTTATGTCATGTTTCCAACCGGGCTCCAAATGTACCAAGAGGCAAGTAAATACATAGAAAACCAACCCAAGACGGAGCTTTTTTCATCTGAATCGGCACTATTTGTAAAAAATGTTGTCGATGTCAGCAAAGAACCCTTACGAAAATTTCTCCAAAAAAACACGTCTAGAACTCATATCAACTATTTTTATAAACTCGCCTACTCAAAGTTTCCCCAAGAATTTAAAAAAAGCCTGGCAAATTCTGACTTTATCGTCTTGATCCCGGCCTACATCACATCCCAGCTCAAAGGGGCTTTTGAAATCGGCGTCCTAATCTACCTCCCATTTTTTGTGATCGATCTTGTCACATCCAATATTCTCCTCGCGATGGGGATGATGATGCTTTCTCCTTTAACCATAGCGTTACCTCTAAAGCTTTTACTTTTAGTGATGGTGGATGGTTGGACTTTGATCATACAAGGGATTGTGCAAACATATAAATAGGAGCCCTTTTTATGTTCCAGTCTGAAATCTACCAACTGAGCTATCAAGCGCTTTTACTGATCCTCATACTTTCCGGACCTCCGATTTTCATTAGTATGATTTTGGGTTTAATTGTTGCCATTTTCCAGGCTGCTACCCAAATACAGGAACAAACATTGTCTTTTACAATAAAACTCGTTGCGGTGATGTTCACGCTTATGTTTATGGGCGGAATGCTAAGTTCCCAAATCGCTCAATTCACCTACACCATTTTACAAAACTTTTCAAAATGGAATGGTTAGACCCCTTCACCTGGACACAGATCCTAAATATCTATCTTCTCGTTCTATGCCGCTTAGGTCCCATAGTCGCCCTTACCCCCTTTTTAGGGGGGAAAATTATCCCCGCTTCGACAAGGGCAGGCCTCTTGGTTATTTTAGGTATTTTGTTTCTCCCCTATGCAGGCCTCAATAGCGCCCCCGACGAAGCAGTGAATTTTTTTACTGTGTTCTATGCAGCAAAAGAGATCTTTATCGGTTTTATTATCAGTTTTTTAGCTTCAATCCCCTTTTTCGTAGCGCAATCTGCCGGCATCATCATCGATTTTGCCCGCGGATCATCCCAACTTATGGCGCAAGACCCTACGCTGCAGAATCAGGCATCGCCTATCGGAATCATGTTCAATTATGTTCTCATTGCCCTTTTTTTTATGGTGAAAGGCCCCGAACATTTCTTCGATGCAATCGCCTCTTCATTTGAAGCTTTCCCCCTTTTAGGAACTCTTGCACCCGAGCTTGTTGCTTTAAAGGGTGGGCTTTGGGTAGCAATAACTGCAATTGTCCAAGTTGTTTTTACTTTATCATTAAAGTTGGCAGCACCGGCTATAATCGCTATCTTAATGGCAGAGATGTTTTTGGGGATTGCCAACCGTTTGGCACCTCAAGTGCAAATCGCTTTTCTAGGGATGCCTCTTAAGTCATTCTTAGGCCTTCTTCTGTTATTTGTCGGCTGGTATGCAATTCTTGGAGACATGAAAGAGCTATCGGAGCAAATGTTGGCACAAATAGATTTTTTCTTCATAAAAAAAGCTTGAATTTTTTAACAAAAAAAGTTCCGCGTTTATTTTTTAAAATAGCCCTTTAAAGAAAAGGACAGGGGTATTTTTATAAACAATCTTATTTAAAAATCCAGAACAAAAACAGAAATCGATCCCTAACTATATTTACAGACCATTTTTTTATCCAATCCTGTTGACAGTATTTTGACAGGCATACTAAGCTATTTTTACGCATTATTATTTAAGACTTCAAAAATATACAAAGGGAGAACTTATGATGGAACTCAACTTTCGCAAGTTGTGGACTGTTCTAGGGGTAGCATGTTTGAGTGCTAACCTCGCAGCGGCCCCCGCTTCTAGTAGCAGCTCATCTTCTTCATCTTCACAGATGAACAACGCAGACCAATATGCTATGGCATCCGGACTCATGTATGCAGGTCCTCAATTGGGTGAAGATGCAACAGGAATTTCTCTTGGTGCAGATTACATTCTTTGGCAGGTTGTACAAGAAGGTCTTGAAACAGTTTCTAGCAACTTCAACGTTGACGGAACTCCATCAACAATTTCACAAGGCAGCACAGGTTTTCCAAAATTTAAACTTTTAAACGGGTTTAAAGTCCATGGGCAAGTCACGATTGCCGAGTGCGATGATGTGGATCTATTCTTGCAATACATCTGGTTGCAAAGAACCTCAGGACAAAACACAGGAACAGGCGGAAATAACACATATCCCCTCTTTTTCGTTGATCCAAATGATCAGATGGTTGTCACTGCAGAGTTTGCTTCAACATGGGGATCATCGTTCAAAACATCTTACAATGTACTAGACCTGGAGATGGGGCGTTTGACCTCTTTTGCTAGAGATTCCTTTAGTGTAAGACCTTTCTGGGGTATCAGAGGAGTTTGGAACACCCATACATGGATTCCTACTTACACAGGGGTGCTCGGGGCTAATATAGCTTTAGCTACTGCTAACACAATTAGCTCATACCAAAATACAAGCGGTGCAGGGGTAAGAGCAGGTCTCAATCTTGCTTGGCAATTTTTTTCTAACAGTGAATATTTTGGTGGCCTAAAAATCATCGGTATGTCTGCGTTGTCAGGTGTATATGGAAGAACCTATGTGGACACTACACAGTACACAACACCTTCAGCTCCTGGTTCTACAGGAAATAATTTTTATACCAACCGTTCCTCTCTGAATAGAATGGTCCCCATTGTGGATCTCTCTATCGGATTGAGCTGGAATATGAGCTTCGGCGGAGAAAGGGATAACGACTATAATCTTGAAATCCATGCTCTTTGGGATACACAATCCTGGATCGGATATGGAAAACACCTTTCCGCTTACTGGATTCCACGTGGACAAACCAACCTTACAGTTCAAGGTTTCACAATTGGTGCACAAATCATGTTCTAATCTTTTGATAAAGATAAGAAGTAAAAGCCGAGGTAAAACTCGGCTTTTTTATTTTTATTGAGTCTTTTTGTGGAGTGGGCTTCTTAACAGATTCCGTTTCAAATATAATTTGCAATCTACATCAGAGTTTTTTATACTTTGCGAGTACTGTTTAAGATTTCTTAATGCTAATAAAAAAAATTCTATCCCTACTTCTCCTTCCCATCCTGAGTTTGTATTGCGGCAAAATCGCAACCGATCCCCTATTTTGTGGCATCAAGGCTCTTTACCCATCTCTTCCCCCCTTCTGGGAAATCAAAGCGGATTATCTTCTATGGCAAGTGAATATGGAGGGGTTAGATCTGGCAGCAGACAACGTCTATATCGACTTCTTTCCTCCACCTGTCAGAGGGCGTACCTACGGTGTAAGCTTCCCTTTCAAAAGTGGTTTTCAGATTTCACTCGCTAGAACTTTACCCAATCCCGAAGCGATCAAACTTGAGTTGATTTATTCTTGGTTGAATCCCTCACAAAAGGAATCTATATCCCAGGACCCTGTTGTACACACATTTCCGTTTTATTCTGTAAAACCTTTTGAAAAATCTCCAAACGATACTATTTTTGTTATTGAACATTCTGCTTCTTTTGAGTCTTATTACAACGTATTGGATACGCAATTTACTAGGCAGAGTTGTCTTACCCCATTTTTTATCATTTCCCCTTTTTTAGGGATCAGGAGTTGTTGGCAGACTCAAAATTGGAATACTGATGAGGAGATGTTCACACAAAATCCTGTAATTTCGCACTACCTCTATAATTACTCACAGACCTTTCAGGGGGCCGGTGTTTTGGCAGGTTGTTATTTTGAAGCCCGGTTCTTTAAAAACTCTCATTACCTAAAAAACCTTGCTATCATCGGAAAAACGGGTTTCTCAGGTATGTTAGGCAATATCAAAATTGATTCTGTTTTAAGTGCCACCTCACACGGGACAAATCTTACCTACTCAAATGTAGGAAAGTCTATTTTCGCCATCGTCCCGGTTTTAGATCTAAGCATAGGCTTGCGTCTCGACTCCTGTTTTAGTCCTAATAAAACACTAGTGGAGGAGATTTATTTGGAAGCTTTGTGGAACACCCAGTCCTGGATAGGATTGAATAAGATGCGCCTTTGTTTGCAGCTTTCTCCTCAATCGGTAAATATGAGTGTCCAAGGATTGACAGTTGGCGCAGGGATGATTTTCTGATGAAAAAAAGTTTCTTTGTCTCTTTTCTTTTTTTTATATCTGGATTTTGCGCAAAAGAATCGGATACACAAATAAAAAGGGTGAGGCCTATTTTGATAGAGGCCGATTACACCCGATTTGAAATGGATCCCCCTTTCTCATCCGGATATGTTGTC
Source organism: Chlamydiia bacterium (assembly GCA_040382515.1). Taxonomy (GTDB): domain Bacteria; phylum Chlamydiota; class Chlamydiia; order Chlamydiales; family RGXB01; genus RGXB01. The sequence goes on from JBEIFH010000001.1 coordinate 46,008, forward strand.
TTTCAAAATCCCGCCGAAAGATCTAGCCCTTTCGAAGCCCATGCGCCCTCAGCAAGGAAATTTTCCGGGTTTCAATTGAGATATGAACACCCGCTTGATACGGACGGAGTATTTGCCTCTTACCGCTCTTTTATAGCAAAAAGGGCACCCCCCCGTATCGATAGACCTCTTCATCCCTCCAGAGAAGCAATTGCCAACCATTTTGACCTGAACCGAAACTACCCTATCGATAAAATCACTTTGACAAAATACCAAAACAGCTTCCTTTTCAATGTTGGTATTCTAGACGCCTTGATTGGAAATAGCTACAGCACTGAGCGTTGCGGTTTTTTGATTGAACCCCTATTCGGGATTCGTGCGGCTCAAATTTCCCAGCTTTATGACAAAAGAATAAACTTTCTTTTCTTAGAAGGTCCACCTGTTGAGGAGATTAGGAATTATTCCAGCTATCTTGAGTATGGTATTTTTGGGCCTCAAATGGGGTTCAGGATGGATATTGCCCCTTTTTCTACAATCCCCCTTTTTGATTCCATAAAGATATTTTCTCAGGTTCAAGGCGCTTTTTTATACGGAAATTTAGAGCTCTGCAATCACTATTATGTCTTGAACGGGTCAAAGAAAATTCCGATAATCGAGCAAAAAAATCAGATCAAATCGGGGATTCCCAATATCGAATACGTTATTGGATTGAAAATCCATCCCGATCTCTACTACTGTAAAATTGCCCTAAATGTTTCCCGATACACGCAAGTCTGGATCAAAGCGGACAAAAGCTTTATGGGCACCTACGATTATACAGGGGGCGATAACATCAGTATCACCGGATATTCTCTAGGTGCAAGTATTGATTTCTAGCCAAACGGGCTAAATCCATCAATTTCTTTTATTTGAATGAGAACTTGGAGATGACCTTATCGAATGATGAAACAAATTCCTTCAACTCATCCAAGTAATTGTATACTCCAAGTGAAATCCTTAAAAAGCTACTTGCTTGAAAGTAGTCTAAAGCCCCAAGGGCACACAACGAACCGCTTCGGACCTCAACGCCCCTCTCCCCCAAAAGAAGCGCCATATCCATCGGATGCACCCCTTTTAAAGACATCGTTACAATCGTGTCGCTTTCTTTAGCGCTTAAAAGATGCACATGCGAAAATCGGGCTAATTCCTCTCTATAGCTCTTTGCCAAAGAAGGCAGAGCTTCAGCTTTGGCCTCGAAGGTAGGGGTTGTTTGGAATTTCAAAGCCTCTTTCCACCCTATGATCTGCGCGATCGGAGGGGTACCGGTTTCGAATTTCATAGGTGGTTCTTGAAAAGACATCTTTGATCCGATCTCCAGAATCATCTCTCCCCCAAAAAATACAGGCTCAAGGCGCTCTATGAACCTGCTAGAGATATAAAGAGCCCCTACCCCAGTCGGGCCGTACATTTTATGGGCAGAGAATGCGAGAAAATCGATTTGTGAACGCCCCACGTCCAGTCTCTTATGCGCCATGCTTTGTGCCGCATCTACGATAAAAATCCACCCCTGCTCCTTGCAAAGGCGTCCAATTCTATCTAAATCCTGCTCAACGCCGGTCACATTTGAGACGTGTGCTATCGTCAAAGCGCGCACTTTTGAAAGATCAGTCAAAGCTAAAGAGTCAAAATCGATCCCCCCATCCTCAAAGATCGGCAATTTCCTAATCTTGAGAAATCCCTTCTCCTCCAGCGCCTTGAACGGCAAAAGATTGGCATGGTGTTCCAAAGGAGAAATCAAAATCTCATCCCCCTTTTGGAGCAACTGGAGCAAAAACTGGGCCGTTTGGTTTAAACCATCGGTTGTCCCTCTGGTGAAAACAACACCTCTAGCATCCAAGGCCCCTATCCTCTGTTGAATGAGCTCTCTTGTTTCCAAACACCCTTCAGTCGCCCTTTGGGCCCTTGGATAAAGGGAGCGATTCACAGTGGCATACTCGTTTAAGTAAAACTCGGACTCCCGCTCAACCACACATCTCGGCTTCAACGAAGTCGCTGCCGAGTCGAGATAGAGAACTCCACCCCTTTTTAAAAGAGGAAATTGCTCTACTAAGGCAAGGTCCAAGTTCTCTAAAGCTTGCATGGGCTCCTCTTGTCTGCCAGTAAAGCTACCCGGCTGCGGATTTCACCTAGAAAAGACTCTATCAAAAGAGCTTTTGCTCTTGATTCAGAAAATCCTCTCGATAAAAGATAGAATTGATCCTCTTTGGAAGGCTTGGCAATAGTTGCCCCGTGCGTGGCTTTCACATCATCATGAAAAACCTGGATCCCGGGAGAGGTCCTCGCTTGGGCTTGGTCAAAAACAATATTGTTGTTTTTCTGGAAGCTTTCAGTTTTGTGCGCCCCTTTTGCGACAAAGATCGATCCCTCAAAAGTGGATCGGGCAGACTCTTCGACCACCCCTTTAAAAAGCTGATTGGAACGGGCATAGGAAGCTTTGTGCTCTACTAACACATCCACTTTAATGGTCTCTCTATCACACAAATGCCAACCCCCTAAAAGATCGACCTCTGCCCCTTCACCCTCAATAGAGGCAACAATAGACTCTTCAGTTTTGTCTACCTCCTGGGTCCAGCCGGCATGCAGAATCTTTGCAGATTTTTTCGCAGTGTAGCGGCTCTTGAAACCCAGTTTTGTTTTTTTATTTGAAACAGTAGCTCTTTGAAAAGAAGCCCCCTCCTCCAAATACGCCGTAATTTCAAATTCTCCTTCACAATCGGGAATCACCAGGCAGCAAAGCTCCGCATTCTTTGAAAGATAAAACTCATATTTGCCCGGCAAAGCGATCTTTACAACTTCCCTTGAACAAAACTGCTTCGGGACAAAAATAAATTCGGCGGCTTCTACCTCCCTATTTTTGAAATACAGGGGGAAAAGATGGACCGCCTCAGCGAAAGGATGACTCTCAAGGCCTTCGGGGATGGTATTTTTAGCAACTGCCTTCATAGCCTTGCGCCTCAAGTATTTTAGCTAAATCACTGTTTCCGGAACGGACAATTTTACCGCTTTGCATCACGTGGACAACATCGGGCTGCACAAAATCCAAAAGTCTCTGGTAATGGGTAATCAAAATAATGCTGCGATCTTTAGTTCGTAACTTCTCAATGGCTTGCCCTACAGCTTTCAAGGCATCGATATCTAGCCCCGAATCGGTCTCGTCCAAAATAGCGAGGCTAGGCTCAAATAGGGCCATTTGAAGAATTTCACTCTTCTTTTTTTCCCCGCCTGAAAAATTTGCATGCAGGTCCCTTTCAATCAATTTCGGATTGAATTTGACCAGTTCCATTTTCTCCTCAAGCAGCGTGTCGAATTCTTGATCGGAAATTCCGTCCAAACCCTTTTGCTTTCGATGCAAATTCAAAGACTCTTTTAAAAAGTTTTTTGTGTTTAAACCTGCGATCTCCAAAGGGTACTGAAAACTTTTAAAAACCCCTTTCAAAGCCCTGGCATTTGGCTCCATTCCCAAAAGATCCTCATCTTTGAAGGTGATGGATCCCCCTAAAATCTGGTACGAGGGATGACCTGCTAGAACATTAGACAAACTGGACTTGCCGGCACCGTTAGGGCCCATAATTGCATGCACCTCATTTGCCCCTACTTTAAGCGAAAGGCCGTTCAGGACTTTTTTGTCGTCTACAGATACCTCTAAATTGTCGATGATTAACATTATCCTACGGATCCTTCTAACTTGATCATTAATAACTTCTTTGCTTCCTGTGCGAATTCCAGGGGTAATTCTTGCATCACCTCTTTACAAAAACCGCTGACGACCATGCTTATGGCCTCCTCCTTATCGAAGCCGCGCGACTGCAAGTAAAACAGCATCTCCTCATTAAGCCTGGAGGTGCTCGCCTCGTGTTCTATCTCAGCAGTGGAGTTTGTCGATTCAATCGTCGGAAACGTGTGGGCCGAACATTTTGTATCCACCAGCATAGAATCGCACTGTGTATAATTTCTTGCGTTTATAGCTTTTGGAGCTACCATTACCAACCCTCTATAGGTATTCGAAGAACTGTCGGCAGAAATCCCCTTCGAGATGATTGTCGATTTTGTATTTTTACCTATGTGGATCATTTTTGTTCCGGTGTCGGCCTGCATTTTTTTGTTTGTCAGAGCTACAGAATAGAATTCTCCGGTCGAGTGGTCCCCTATCAGAATGCAGCTGGGATATTTCCAGGTAATACTTGATCCAACTTCGACCTGAGTCCACGATATCTTAGAGTAAGCACCCAGGCACTTTCCCCTTTTTGTCACAAAATTATAGACGCCTCCGTTCCCTTCTTCGTCTCCGGGATACCAATTTTGCACAGTCGAATATTTGATTTCGGCCCTCTCCATAGCAACCAGCTCCACAACGGCTGCATGCAACTGCTTCGAATCAAACGAGGGGGCGGTGCAACCCTCCAAGTAGCTCACATAGGAGCCTTCTTCGGCTATGATTAAAGTCCTCTCAAATTGACCGGTATTCTCCTCGTTGATTCGAAAATAGGTGGACAGCTCCATCGGAGAACGGACCCCTTTGGGGACATACACAAAAGAGCCGTCACTGAAAACCGCGGCGTTCAAAGCGGCAAAATAATTATCTTCGACCGGGACAACAGATCCAAGATACTTGCGCACAAGATCAGGATATTTTTGCATCGCTTCCGAGATAGAGCACAAAATGACACCCGCTTCTTCAAGTTTTTTCTTGAAGGTTGTCGCTATCGATACCGAGTCGAAAACAAGATCCATGGCTACATTAGCTAATCTATGTTGCTCCTCCAGTGGGATCCCCAGCCTCTCGTACGTCTTTCGAATTTCCGGATCCAACTCCTCGATTGAGTCAAGCGTGGGCCTATTTTTCGGCTCGGCATAATAGCTTATTTTTTGCAGATCAATAGGATCAAAAGAAAGATTTGCCCAATTAGGGGGGGTCATTTCAAGAAATTTCTTGTATGCGTTCAGCCGAAATTCGAGCATGAACTCGGGCTCATTCTTTTTTTGGGAGATCCGACGGATCACCTCTTCGTTCAAGCCGATCTCAAAGACCTCGCTCTCAACGGCAGTTTTAAAACCAAATGGATAGTCACTCATCAGTGAAATATTTTACTCAAGTCAAGCTATCCCTGTCAATCAATAGGGGTATAAAAAAAATATTTTAGATTTTTGAGCCGGCTTTAGTATTTTCTAAATGGAGATTTTACAAGCCATCTGCTCAAGTTTTACAAGATCTTCAGGAACATCGACCCCGTGGATAGCTTCCGAGGTTTCAAACACCTCGATCGGGATTCCGTGGTATAAAGGGGTAAGCTGCTCTAAAGATTCCGCACTTTCCAAGCTTGATCTAGGCAAAGTAGAAATTTTTTTTAACGCCTCCGGCGTATAAGCGTAAAGGCCAACGTGTCTATAATAGGCGCTATTGCCGGTATTATCCCGGTCAAACGGGATGACAGACCTTGAAAAATAGAGCGCCTCTCCATGCCAATTTGTAACAACTTTTACAATCTGGGGAGCATGAAGCTCCTCCAGCGTCTCTATTTTACGCTTCAATGTCCAGATCCGGCACCCTGCATCCCCTTCCCCTTTAAGGAGAGTTTGAAAAACTGTTTTGTTCAAAAGGGGTTCATCCGCCTGGACATTCACAATCTTATCAGCCGTAGGCGCGCCGTTTTCTAAAGCCTCTATAATCCTCTCGGTTCCATTTTGGGGATTTTTGGAGGTGAGATAGGCGGGGGCATTGAAACTTTTTGCCAAATCGACCGTTACGGGATCGTCGGCTAATATGATGACAGAGTCAAATAAATCTGACTTCTTAGCATTTTCGTAGGCCCACTGGAGCAAAGGCTTTCCGAGAAAATGTTTTAAAATTTTATTCTCAAATCGGGTGGATTTGAGTCTTGCAGGGATATAAGCTAACGTTTTCAACTGATCTTATCGAGTTACCATTCGTTTCCGGCCTCGGGACTATTTTGTCCTCCGGGTGCATAGTATTTGGGTTTATTCGAGGGATCATATCTTCCACGGTTATCGGAATCCACCTCTTCATCCTCGGATGAACCGCTTCCGGAATACCCATCGCAAGCCTTGCTGGACATTTTACTCGGATTTTGGCTATTTAGGCCAGATGTTTCATTTGAGGAGGGCTTGAGCTGCTGTTCCAAGTCGTACCCCTCTTGAGTGGAATGGGATCCTGAGCCCTCTACGTTACTTGGTTCTTGATTGTTTTGTTCTGCATAATTCATCACAGCTTGATTTGGATCAACACCGTTCTGGATATCTTGTTTGACAGCCTGTTTTTGCTGAGGAGTCAATGTAGACCAGTACTGAGTCGCCTCATCATTTAATCCGGGGGGCGGAGTCGTATCCACACTTAGTTCATTGTATTCGTCCTGATCCTGATCCTGGTTTTGAGACTGCTGCGCAACCATGAAGGGTTTTTTTGAATTGACTTGGTATGTCAAGCTTCCCTTTAGGGCAAGTATCCCTAAAAGGGTCAATAAAACTAGAGATAGGGTATAGCGCATACCAAGACCTTTTGATTCGACCTGTTTCACTTATTCCTATCGTTAATTTTGTTAAAAATTGTAAAGAAAAAAGTACAAAGTGTATGAGGTTGGATATGCCTGACTTTAAAAAACCCTTAGTCTGCAAAGGTTGTACCGAGCCGGCCAGCTTCACATTCAAGGAGATCAAGAAGGGTGAATCTACTTGTTACAGTTTATGCTCAAAGTGCCCTTTAAGAGAAAAGCTTCTGGATTTGAAAACGGAGGTACTCGCCTGCCCCAACTGTTCAAAGACGCTACAAGAGATACAAACTTCTAAAACTGTCGGGTGCATTGATTGTTATACAACGTTCAAAGATACCTGCCACTCCCTTTTTCAATCTTTGAACCTGAGTGAATTTTCACCCCATACAAACTTTTCGGAAGTAGACATCCAAGAACTCCGCTCCTCATTGCAGGAGGCGATCGCGAAAGAGCTTTTTGAGGAGGCGGCGATCATCCGAGACAGACTAAAACAAATGTCCTCAAATTCGGGTGGCTTATGATCTTACATTTTATCCGCAACCTGGACCAGATCCCATTTGGTTCTTCCGAAGCCTCCCTGATCTTAAAAAAAGAGATTTCCGAAATTTTACAAGAGGGAAAATGGCTAGAACGGATCGAAGAAGCAGAGGAAAAGAGACTCCTCCAAGCCTATTTTTTCCACGAGCCCTACAAAGCACTCTTTTTTGATCCAAAAAGTAAGATTCTGATAGCTTTGGGTTCTTTCGATCATCTACACATTCTTTATGACGGCGAGTATAAGGAATTAAAACCGGTTTTATCGACTCTTCATGCAAGGCTTCAGTTTGCCCATGACCCCAATTTCGGGTTTTTGACCACAAGACTCCACCAGACAGGAACAGGATTCAAAGGAAAATTCTTTCACCCTTTGCATTACCCGCAAACCCAACCGGGCATTGAAGCCGTACCCTATGAGGGGGGCTATATTTACCAAAATCATCTCTCCATAGGGTGCTTAGAATCGACATGGATCGAGTCTTTGAAAAACCTGGAGAATTTGATACAAGAGCATATTGAAAAAATCAAGCATCAGCCCAGTTCAGTTGCTCTAAAAATTTTTGGCAATCAATAAGCTTTCAATAGAGTCTTATTAATTAGCATTGAACCTTTCTAAAAGATCACTTAAGCTCTTTTTTGCAAATTTAACCCGAAAAGAGCATGCTTGCAACTATGCATGCAGCTATTTTGTTGATCGGCGGAAAAAGCGAGAGGTTTTTAGACCCTTTTATACCCAAACAATTCCAAAAACTGAGTGGAAAACGGGTCTTTGAGTATGCGCTTCATACCCTTTTGCAGTCCGGCGCCTTCTCCCAAATCTTACTGCCATGCCATCTTGACTGGGTAGAGGCTTTGCGTCATGAACTGGCAAAATTCCAAGATAAAGTGGTGATTTTTGAAGGGGGGAACACGAGGCAGCAATCGGTGCAAAAAAGCCTGGAGCACCTGGATGATTCGATAAAAAATGTTCTGATTCATGACGGTGCAAGGCCTTTCTTAAGCCTTAAAATGATCGATGACATCCTCCAGGCCCTTGCTACCTACCCGGCAGCCGGCACCTACATCCCTTCCATGGACACAATCGGTGTTTGCCAAGAAAATTTCATTACGGAAATTCCCGATCGGAAAAAAATGGTCCGAGGTCAAACGCCCCAAGGCTTTCATAAATCGCTACTACTGCAAGCACATGCTTTTGCTCAGGAAAGGGGGATACAAAATGCAACTTGCGACGTGCAACTTGCCCTGCAACTCAAGGCAAATGTCAAGAAAGTCGATGGAGAGGAGACAAATATCAAGATTACAACCCCTATCGATCTTACGATAGCCGAACATCTTTTGAGACAAAAAACCCCATCCAATCCGATAAAGATAGAACTCTTTGGAAAAAAAATAGCTTTGATAGGGGCATCAGGGGGAATTGGGCAACATCTCCACCATCAGCTTAAGCAAGAAGGTGCCGAGGTGATTCCCCTCTCAAGAACCTCCACCCCATTTGCAATAGACCTCACAAACCCCGATTCGATCCGAAAGACATCCGTTGAGATAAAAAAACACTTTAACGAACTGGATGGCTGCGTTTTTTCCGCGGGCTGCCTTTACAGGGGATCTATTGAATCTATCTCCCAAAAAAAAGCTCTCGAGATGGTGCAAGTGAATTTTTTAAGCCTTATCCCCCTTCTACAAAACCTCCCTCTGAAAAAAGGGGCCCTTTTTATCCTGATCGGCTCCTCCTCTTATTTCCGCGGAAGGAAGGAGATCGGCGTGTATTCGGCTACAAAGGCGGCCAGCATCAATTTACTTCAAAGCCTCCAAGAGGAGCGGCCAGATCTTAAAATACAGATTTATTGCCCAAAAAGAACCCTTACCCCAATGAGGATAAAGAGCTTTCCTGAGGAAGATCCTGCATCGCTTCAAGCCCCGAGCGAGGTTGCAAAATCTATCTTGAACCAAGTAAAGGGATATTTTTGTATAGGTGAGGTCTTGAGCGTCCTCTAAAAAATAAAAAAACCTCCTAAAATTAGGAGGTTTTGTAAAAGTTTGAGACATGTTGGACTCGAACCAACGACCCTCTCATTAAAAGTGAGATGCTCTACCAACTGAGCTAATGTCTCGGTATATTGACCCTTCGGGGATTCGAACCCCGGTTGCAAGGATGAAAACCTTGTGTCCTAGGCCTCTAGACGAAAGGGCCGCGCTAGTGATGGCACTAATATAGCAACACCGGCTATTTTTTCGCAAATATTTTCAAACTTCTTGCAGTTCTTTCTCTTTCTCAGCTAGGGCAGCATCAATTTCCTTGATAGCCTGGTCGGTCATCTCCTGGGCTTTTTTCTCCCCTTTTTTCTGCAAATCCTCAGTGATCTCATTTTGAGATTTCTGCTTTTTGAGAAGGTCGATCATCTCTTTGCGATGTTGTCTGACAGAAATTTTCGCCTCTTCGGCTTTTTTAGATGCAAGCTTCAAAGTCTCTTGACGAGTCTCTTTGGATGGGGGGGAAAAATTCACTCTGACTTGCCCTTTTTCCATAATGACCTGGGCATAGCTGGAAGACTCTTCTATCGCTTTAGATACCGCCTGAGCCATCGACGGGTCATAAAGAACGATCAAAATCTGGCGATCATGACAGGAAATCTGTCCGCAAGATTTCAACGGTTTTAAAGCTCCCATCATATCCACTTTCACGTGATCTAGCGTTTGTGCCGTAATCCGGCCCGAGCGTAATTTCTTCAGCTCTATTTTAAAGTGTTCGATCGTTTCGCTATTTTTCTTTTTTAGATCCATAAATATGTGTGCCTAAAGTTTCGTCTTTGAGAATTTGATCCAATAGACCAAAGGAAAAAACACGGATTGGGACCGGATGCTCTTTCAATAAAGCAAACGCCGTCTGATCCATCACTTTTAAATCCTTTTCTATCGCCTCTTGGTAGGTGAGTTGTAAAAATCTATTTGCAGCCGCGTGTTTTTTTGGGTCTTTGTCGTATACACCGTCTACATTTGTAGCTTTTAAAATCTGATCCGCATCCAAGTCTATGGCATAAAATGCGGCTGCGGAATCGGTAGAAAAATAGGGAAGGCCTGTGCCATAAGCCAAAAAGGCGACACCCCCACCATTCAACCACATATCCACTTCAGATCTTTGATAAAGAACCTCCGCGGCAATCGGCTTGGCTGTAAAAACCCTGCCCATTCCTTTTAAATAACTGCTGACAACTTTAGCATTCATCACAGTTGCCAACATCCCCACTTCATCAGCTAAACCTCTAAAAATCGAAGAGCCGGCATCTCTTCCACGGTACAGATTTCCTGCACCAAGGACAACAGCCAGCTCAGCGTGCTTTGAAAGCTCGATTAGAGTGTTTGCTAAAGAAGCAGCTTTACCTTCAGAGATCATCGGAGAAAGAATTTCTCCGGAGATCTTTAGGACAAAGCGCCTTTTTTGCATGCAATTAAACCCCGACTTGTACTCGAACAAAAGAGGAGATAATCGTTAGATCACCCGCTCCAAGCTCCTTACCTTTTTTACGCACATACTCTTCAATTGTCAAGGACTCATCTTTGATGAACTTTTGCTTTTTCAAACAAACTTCAGCAAAGTAGGTGTTCTTTTTACCCTCGATAATTTTTTGTACCACGTTTTCCGGTTTCCCGTGAATTTGTGCGCGTGCAATCTCTTCCTCTTTGGAAATGATCTCACTTGGCACATCTTCGGGATCCAGGTATTGCGGGTGGGCAGCTGCACAATGCATCGCAACTTCTTTGGCAACATCTCCCATGTGGGCGCCTTTAATATCTACAACACAAACGATTTTTCCATCGCCGTGGACATAGATACCATAAGAATGCCCCTCTTTTTTCTCAAAAAGGGTGTAGCGGTTGACTACGATGTTTTCCCCGATTTTCCCAACCAAAGCGGCTCTTCTTTCTTCGCAAAGTTCACGAAGAGCTTCTAGAGTCTTTGGATGGTTATGCAAAGCGAGCTCTGTTACCGACTGGGCAAAATCACGATAATCATCGTTGCGCACCACGAAATCCGTTTCACAATTAACTTCAACAACTGCGATCCTGTGGGAGTCGTCAGCTACTCGAATCACACCCTCATTTGCTTCACGAGTGGCTTTTTTGGCCGCTTGAGCCAAGCCTCTCTTGCGCAAATGCTCCAATGCAAGGTCAAAATTTCCGCCGGCTTCGTCCAAAGCCTTTTTGCAATCTTGCATTCCAACTCCGCTCACCTCACGCAGGCGAACAACATCTTTTGCAGAAACTACGCTCATTTTGCTACCTCAGCTACTGCCTCTCTGCGAGGACGACGTGGTCTATCAGATTTTTTAGCTTCGCGCTCTTTTTCAAACCCTTCGCCTTTTTCCGCTTTTTCAGAAGAATCTTCGCGTTGATGCCCAGCCGCCTCTTCTTTTGCAACTTTGATCGCGCCGGATAGGGCATCAAGGATCACTTTAACGCTTTTTTGCGCATCGTCGTTTGCAGGGATCACATAATCGATCAAAGAAGGATCGCAGTTTGTGTCCACAATTGCCATCACGGGGATGTTCAGTTTCTTCGCTTCTAAAACCGCAATATCCTCTTTGCTTGGATCTACTACAATCATCAGGCCGGGAGCTCTACGCATCCCGCGGATACCAGAAAGGTTACGACTCAATTTAACTTGATCTTTTCCGAGAAGAAGTCGCTCTTTTTTCGTGTATTCGTTGTTTTCAGAAGCAAGTTTTTTTTCCAGGCTTTCCAGCTTTTTTACCGATTTGCGAATCGTTGCGAGGTTCGTCAGCATCCCGCCCAACCAGCGCTCGGATACGTAAAACTCTTGGCAAGCTTCCGCCGTCTCTTTTACGACGTCTTTAGCTTGTTTTTTTGTCCCAACGAAAAGGACGCTTTTGTGTTTGGAAACAATCGCTTTTGCCGCCTCTATTGCTTTTTTAAGCTGATGTACGGTTTTGGAAAGGTCGATGATGTGGATGCCGTTCTCTTCAGAGAAGATAAAACGCTTCATTTTTGGGTTCCAACGACGCGTTTGGTGTCCAAAATGGGCACCCGCCTCGATGAGCTCCTTGATTGTTGGCTCTTTATGGCTCAAAATAACTCCTTAGCATTCCCCTCTCCGGGCGCCGTCCCGGGCGATAGGGTTCGTTTATGCCAAAGTCACATCAAAATTTTGTTTTTACTTTAGAGGAATTCTATCGCTTGTAAAAACGATGGACCGGCCGGCTGGGGGAAGCATAGCAGATTCATATGTTTTTTTAAAGAGGAAAGAGCAGATTGGCTTTATAGAGAATAGAAAAAGCGCCCAGTCGGAATCGAACCGACACTAACAGCTTGGAAGGCTGTAGTTCTACCTTTAAACTATGAGCGCTTAAAAGGTACCTAAAGTATTCCAGATCTGTACATTTTTTGAAAAGTGAAAAGATTGAGCCTGTATTTGAAAAAAAGTCTATATGGTCGCATTTTTGCAGCTCTTTACTAAAGATGTGGAGCTGAAAAAAAATCAAAAATAGAACTTTCTAAATTTTAAAAGATACGCCATTCCCAAAAAAACTTTTTTTTAGGAGACTGTCTACATGCGCAATCGCTCCATGAACCACACCCTTTTTGCACTGCTTATTTTTGCAACCGCCTTTTTTGTCCTGTTTTGCCGCGTCGCTTATCTCACCTTATGGATGCACGACTCGTATTTGGAGCAATCGAAGGGGCCCAGGGAGCTTTCGATCCATCTGGAACCTGACAGGGGGACGATTCGGGATTGTAATAACCGCCCTCTTGTCATCAATCGCATCGCCTATGAGATAGGAATCACTTTTGATAAAATTGCACTTTTACCTCGCGTGTCTGTACGAAACGGCCAAAAAACCTTCCCTAGAAAAGAGTATATTGAAACCCTATCTGTTTTTTTAGCCACAAAACTACAGATCGACAGACAATCGATTGAGGATATGATCTTTTCAAAAGCGGCCCTGTTTCCCAACACTTTTTTTCCTCTGAAACAGGATGTGGAAGAGGGGCTGTTTTACCTCTTAAAAATGGAGGAGAAAAACTGGCCCGGGCTCGACGTGAGGATCCGTTCAAAACGCCACTACCCACAAGGACCGGTGGGGTTGAACGTTTTAGGCCTTTTAGGTCCGATCCAAAGTACGCAGATGGCTCAGCTCCAGCATGAATTAGAGGTATTGAGATCGTTTTTAAACAAAAGAAACGAGGGGATAGCCGCCCCGCTACCTGTCGGTTTTTTTTCATTTCAAAAAGCCCAAGAGCGTTATCAGGAGCTTCAAAAGCTCAACTACCGGCTCCATTCCTTTGTAGGCCGGGGAGGAGTTGAGGAGGTTTACGACAACCATCTGCGCGGATTTCCCGGAAAAGAGCGCTTTGAAGTAGATGTGAAAGGGCGATTTTTAAGGAAACTCCCCGAGTCTGTCGATCCCCTACCAGGCAAACGGCTCCTTTTAACTATAGACTTGGAACTTCAAAAGCACGCGGAAGAGCTCTTGATCCAAAATGAAAAAGAGCGTGACGACCAGTTCAAACTTTTGAGCAAGGACCACAGCAAAATTGCAGCCCCGTTCATCAAAGGGGGTGCTATTGTTGTTTTGGATCCTAAAACTTCGGCAGTCTTGTCCCTTGCCTCCTACCCTCGGATGCATCCCGGCATGGATCCACAAATGTGGCTGGAATCCCCTGACCATATACTAGAAATTTTTGATGGTGCAAAGCCCCTGATGAAAGAGCGGCTGGACCCCAGAACAAAACAGCCCTTTTTTGAGACCTCCTATTTGACGTACGAGATGTTTTTGGACCAGATTTTATCAACCGACTGTCAGGTAAAGAGATCCCTTTCAAAACTCAAAACAGTTGGAAAAATGCTTTTCTTGCAACAGGCGATCATGACTTTGCTACACCATTTCCAACAACAGTCGGTGCAAGCTCTTTTAGATGGCCTCTTCAACACCGATCCTCACCAAGTCCATTTTAATGTTCCGGAGGAGTTCTGTTATGAACAACAATTCCTTTCCCCTCTATTTTCAAACATCCGCCATTCGAAAGACCGGCTGTTGCTGTATGATCTTTGCCATCTTTTTGCCCCACTGGAAAACTTTAGCGATTCTCTTAAGATAGCGCTTACCGATGAACCTGTAGAACATTTTGTGGCGTTGTGCCAACAAATTCGAAAACTTGAAAAAGAGGTCAAAAAGCAGAGTCGTCTTCTTTTCAAAACCACTTACATGCCCGTTTTCAGAAAAAATTATTTCCCCTCCTTTTTACAACAAATCCGCAAAAACGGTGGGAAGCTCCCCTATTTGGACTATCTAAAGCCCAAAGAGGAGGAGTTCTTTGAGACTTTTTATGAGAGAAACCGCCCCCTTCTCATCTCCTCTGCACTCTTGGGGGCAAATATTGCACCTTTATTTGATCCCAAATATCGGTTGTGTGAAGAGCTCTCCAAAATCCCTTCTGTCCCTCAAATTCAAAAAAGATTGCAAGATTTTCCAGCCCACCTGATACAAAATCTGGTGCAGGTTGTCCGAACAAGCAAAATGCTCAACGGACATGAGAAGCAGCTTGCCCAGGGATTTTACCCAAGGCATGGTTTCGGTTTTTTTCGCTCTTTTGCGTACCAGGAATCGGCCCCTTTGGGCTCGATTTTTAAAATCGTTTCAGGGTATGCGGGGCTTAAAAGACATTTGGAAAAAGAGCTCGATTTCACCAAACCTTTTGATCCGAATCCACTCACTATACGTGATGAAGGACCAAGGGGGGACCCTCTGGATCCGAAAAACATCCTCGGGTTTTTGCAAGACGGCACTCCAATCACCAGAAATTTCCGCGGTGGCCGTTTGCCCAGAAGCGACCATCCGATCGGTAAATGCGATCTTGAAAGGGCCATAGAGCAGTCCTCCAACATCTATTTTTCTTTACTGGCCGAGGGGGCGAATGAAGAGCTTTTGAGCGCTTCAAAATCGATGGGCCTGGGTTCAAGGACCGGGATCGATTTGCCTATGGAAATCGGCGGCACGCTCCCCTTTGACTTAAGCTATAACAAAACGGGTTTATACGCTTTTGCCATCGGCCAACACCTGCTCACAGTCACCCCGCTACAAGTCGCAAATTTGCTCGGAGCGTTAGTGAACGAGGGGCAAGTGAAAAAGCCCCGTGTTGCCAAAGCCCTTTTAGGCGCCTATACCCCTCAGCAAACAACTCTGAAAAGATTTGAACAGTATTTTGCACCGTTCCACCTGCAACCTGCCCTATTTTCAAAAACTCTGAACCACAGTCTGGCCCCGTTTGTTCTCCCCTTTGAATCGCAAACGGTGCGCGCATTTGCATTCCCCAAGGAGCTCTCTTATCCGCTCCTTAAAGGGATGCACAAAGTTTTGAATGGGGAGAGAGGTGGCGCAAGGCCCGAAGCGATCCGCACCTATTTCCGCCATCCGGAAATGAAAAAAGATTATAACAAGCTGCGCCCTTACCTTATTGGAAAAACTGCGACAGCTCAAATAAGCTACCGCCCTTTTTTAGATAAGGAGGGGGAATCTGCACTTGTGAAGCACACCTGGTTTGCTTTGGTGCACTACGATGAAAACGCCCCTATGTTTGAAAATCCGGACCTTGTTGTCGTCGTGTACTTGCGGTTTGGAGATTATGGGAAAGAGGCCCTGCCTTTGGCTGTAGAGATGACCAAAAAATTTTTGGACCTCAAGGAAAAATCCAAAAACGACCAAGTTTTCAATTCTTAGAATTGAGAAAAACGGCTAGATTTTTTTCAAAATATCGGTCGCTATCGGGAATGGGGAGGGGCAAGAATCCACAGCTTTCAAAAGGCGATGGGCCGCAAGGACTGCCGACTCCAGATAATCTCCTGTCTTTATAAGGTAAGCAGCCATGATCCCGCCAAGTATATCTCCAGCCCCTGCTGTCGCTAATCGGGGTTCTGCCTCGAGGATCACATAGGGCTTGGCTTGAATTGGCTCAAAGATCCAGGTTGGCGCCCCTTTTTCAAAAAGGACAAATCCCTCTTTTTTTGAATTGCGTAAGTGACGCATCTCCGATCCGTTCGGGGTGACAATTGCAAACGGTTTTTTCACCCTGTTTACATAGATAGGAATGGCACCTGCATCCACTATCAACGGTTTCGGATGATCCATGAGGTAGTCAAAAATCGCATCGATAAGCTCTTTTTTTGTCTCGGCCAACCCTGGACCTATGACAATAGCGTCCAACTTCGGCGCCCATAATCTGAACGCATCGATCGTCTGCTCAGAAAAGACCGCCTCGACAAGTGGCAGATGAAAATCCTCGTCGCAAAAAAGGCGTACCATTCCGGCACCGGCCCTAAGAGCAGCCTTGGCGCATAGATACGCAGATCCCTCCATCCCCTTTGAACCCGCTATGATGCCTACATACCCTCGGTCATATTTGTGGACGACTTTTGGCAACTCAGGTTCCACCAAGGCAGACAACCGGACAACGCGACACACCTCTTCCATCTGATCGAAATAAGATTGCCCCAGACCAAAACCGACTAATTCTATTGTTTTGTATGCTTTGTAGCCTGCTCCCACTACATGACCCAATTTGTAGGTCCCTATCGCCACACAATGGGATGCCTGGATATGGTATACACTTGCATAACCGGTGCTGCCATGTATACCCGAAGGGATATCCACCGCGATGATTGGTAAACCACTTCCGTTGGCGGCCATGACAAGGCGTGCCTCATCACCTAAAATTTCTCCATGAAATCCTATACCGTAAAGGGCGTCAAGGATCACGCCTCCCCGATCTAAGTGGCCAACCCCTTGGTGGATTTCATACCCAAGCTCTTGAAGAAAATGGATTGCCTGAGTCCCATCCTTGCCGTTATTCCCCTTGCCTATCAAACAATGGACAATGGGCAAAATAGAGTGTTTTTTGATGAAACGATCCACAGCCGAGGCTACCGCTTCGCCGGCCTTCTGATTGAAGACTAGCGGATCATGACCGGCTCCGATAGCCAAATCTTCAATACGACGCTCCTCTTCAGAGGAGACCATTTTATCAAAAGGGATTTCGTAAGGGTTCAAAAAATCTTCCGCACTTCTTGTTTTGCACCATACCGCTCGAATAAAATCTTGTAAACGATTTGGGCGATAGGCAGTTGAATGACGCTATGGATGGCCTTTGCAGCAAATGCCCCCTCTACAACCATACCGATGCTTCCCCTCGCCTCTTCAGGAGACATGCCGCGAGCTATGTTTAACCCGCACTGGAAATTGCGACTTTTTTCGGATGAACAGGTCAATATAAGATCCGCCAAACCGGAGTATCCCTCAATACTGGAGGGATCAAATCCCCTAAACTCAAGAAACTCTTTCATCTCGTGGTAGCCCTTCGTGATCAAGGCCGCCCTAGCATTTTTTCCGTAACCAAGCCCCTCAAGCAACCCGCATAAAATTGCATAAATATTCTTCATCGCGCCGCCAAGCATACAGGGTATCGGATGATCCGATTCCTCTGTAAAGAAAAAATCATTGTTAAAAATACGGGCAATCATGGTGCGCAATTTCGGATCCGGACAGGCGATAGTTGCGCAGGTAGTTTTTTTATCCAAAACCTCGTCTGCAAAGGTCGCTCCGCTTAAAACGGCAACCCCATCCAACCCCATCTCTTTAGCTATTTCATATAAAGTTTCCCCTTTATCATTGATCCCTTTCGATGTGATCAATATCGGAATCTGACAATTGAGCTCCTTTAAAGCCCGCATAACCGGCTCAAATCCTTGCGAAGTGACCGATTCTATCAGTAGGTCTGCATTTTCTATAGCTTTATGCAAATGCTCATGGATAGAGATGGGATTCCCCAACTCTACAACAGGAAATCTCGGGTGTTTTTTATGATTCCGTATCGATTCTATCACCTCTTTTTCGATGGAGTACATCTGTACGTCTACATTTTTCAGCGCCTGCGAAAGGGCAAACGCCCAAGCTCCACTCCCTAAAATCGTTACTCTTTTGATCATGTTAAAACCCTTAATGCATTTTCCAAGCTATCTGTCCCCACATCCCTTTTGATTGGTAAAAAATGGGCGTTGCGGTCCACTTTCACTACCTCGAAGTTTCGAGCAAGGGGAAAAAAATCAAATACAAATTTTTCCTGTTTCACTACTTCTACCCCCCGTTGTACCTTTTTAATTTTATGCACTTTAACCAATGGGTCCATACGGGCAGCCCTTTCAAAAAAGGGGAGCGCCGCTGAAAAAATTCCGGCATAGGCTAGCCCCTCAGAATTTTTAAAAGAGGTGTACTCCTTTACGCTCAATTTATCATCGGTGAAAATCGTCCCTACAGACTCGTTTTCAGATTTTTTTTCTACAGCTAAAACCACAAGTTCCACATTTTGATGCAGTCCCCAAAACCCGGGTTGCACCAACGGGTTGTCTACAGGACAGACAACAATCCTTTCCACCCCCCTTTCTTGGAAAGTCTGGTACACTCCTGAGTCGGCAAAAGCCCTAAATAAATCTCCATTTCCCATCGGGCTCAAGCTATCGGATCCCAAAACAGGGGCAGATTTTTGATTGAAAAAAAGAAATCTTTTATTTTGCATCCCGAGGGTTTCTACATGCTCTTTTATTTGCTCGTGATTCTTGATCGAGGTCATGATTGCGACATCTTCCGGGCATTTTTTTAAAATTCTTTCCAACAAGGACGCACCGTGGATCTTAACAAGACCTTTCGGGATATCTAGTTGAAGACGGGTGGCATCCCCGGCTGCCAAAATCACAACACCATATTTCTTCATAAAAAATAAAAAAGAACCTTTTACACACTGCTTTCAAAAAAACGTATCCAGCCCAACCTATTAGTAAAATACCGGATTAGGTTTGCAATTATGTCTTTTTTACCGTTTTTTTTCCTTGAATATCCTCAAACGGGGTGAAGTCCTACAAGGAGAAAATGGCATAGTATAGAGGAAAAATGTTTCGTGAGCCCGTTTAGAAAGCTTATGTTTTTTTTTTGATCTCTTTAGCTCGCCAAACAACTCAAAAAAGGGGTATAGTCAAAAACCCCTTAGGGAGCAAAAAACAACCATGCCGTTTTTGAGCCTTTTCATTTCTCTACTTATTACTTTCATTTGGGGTCTAAATTTTGTCGTTATTAAATTTTGCCTTCTAGAGACAAAACCTCTCACCTTGTGCTTTTTACGCTTTTTTCTTACTAGCATTCCCCTTGTGCTTTTCACCAAAAGACCCAAAACGCATTTTTCTCTTCTGCTTTTGTATGGCGTCGTGATGTTTGTTATCCAATTCGGGCTCCTTTTTCTAGGCCTCTACCTAGGGATGCCTGCAGGACTCTCCTCTCTCATTTTGCAGGTACAGGTTTTTTTCAGCCTTTTCATCGGGATGTATGTTTTTGAAGAGAAAATCCGCCCATGGAACTGGATCGGTTGCATGATCTCTTTTTTAGGGATTGGAACGGTCATATGGAATCTGGACTCCAGTGTCTCCTATGGGGGATTGTTATGCATCTTGGGTACTGCAGCCTGTTCAAGCTTGGGCAACCTGATCACAAAAAAAGTGGGTCAGGTCAACAGTTTTTCCCTTGTTGCCTGGGGCAGTTTCATCGCTTGGCCTATCCTGCTCGCTTTATCCCTTGCATTAGAGGGGCCGACTGTTTTTCTCGACACTCTATTTGATACCCAAGTAGATTTTTGGATTGGAGCCGCTTATATTACCTACCTAGCGACTCTATTCGCCTACGGAGCTTGGTCTTGGCTTGTGCGCAACAACCCCCTAAAGGCTGTTACCCCCTTCACTTTGTTGACCCCCATATTTGCCCTGTTTGGCGGAACTATTTTTTTAGACGAACCGTTTCCGATTTGGAAACTCTTTGCTACAATCCTCGTTTTAGCCGGACTTGCCATCAACTTGTTTGGAAACTATCTTTTGCGCCCCGCCCCTTTCATAGAATAAAAATTTATTTTTTATTTAAAAATTGACCTATTTCATAGGGCTCCTTTAAACTTTTTTATGAGGACATCTACTGTCTTCAAAAAGAAAAATGCTATAGCCTTGTGCTATTAAATCTTGCACCTTTCAAAAAAAAGGGGGTTCCATGGCATACATGACCTTAATCTTTTTAGGCGCGTTTAGTCTATCTGTTTTAATCCTTATAAAGCTTTATCAACGCTGCCCATCGAATAAAATCCTTGTCATCTACGGACGTGTCGGATTTGGAAAAACGATCCAATGCCATCACGGTGGTGGACGGATTGTCTGGCCTTTGATCCAGGGATACGCATTTTTAGATCTCACACCGAAAACAATCCACATCTCCCTAAAAGGGGCGTTGTCACAGCAAAATATCCGAGTAAACATCCCAAGCACTTTTACTGTTGCATTGGGGATCAGCCCCCAAATCATGCAAAATGCAGCTGTTCGGCTCTTAGAGCTTGACGCACGCAGTATTGAAATGATGGCGACAGAAATCATCACCGGCCAGCTGCGTCTGACAATTGCCTCTTTAAGGATTGAGGAGATCAATCAGGATCGCGAGCGATTCCTTGAGGCAATCAAAGACAATATCGAGGAGGAGCTGCATAAAATAGGCCTTACCCTACTCAACGTGAACATCACCGACATCACCGACGAGTCGGAGTACATCGACAGCATCGGGAAAAAGGCCTCCTCCACAGCGGTGAATCAGGCTAAAGTGGATGTTGCGGAGCAGGAAAAACAGGGAGAGGTTGGAAAGGCGTCCCAAGAAAGAGATTGTAGAATTCTCGTAGCAAGCTACAACGCCGATGCGGTGCGTGGAGAAAATGAGTCGAGAGCCGAAATCGCAACCACAAATGCGCTGCTGGCGGAAAAAGAGGCCGATGCAAAACGGAGAAGCCAGATTGCCATGCAACAGGCTGAAGCCGAGATCCAAAAAGCCAAAACGCTTGCCAATACCCACAGATTAGAGGCTGAGCAAATTGTTCCTCAACAGATCGAAAAGCGCAAAATTGAAATTGAGGCTCAAGCAGAAGCAGAGAAAAAAATTCTGATTGCTAAGGGAGAAGCCGAGGCTATCCTCCTGATCAAAGAGGCGGAAGCGCTAGGAATTCAGAAAATTTTGGATGCAAAAGCGCAAGGGTATAAGTTGCTTATCGATGCCTGTAACCACGACGCTCAGAGTGCGTCGACTTTGCTGCTGATGGAAAAACTTGAAACGATGGTCTCTTTGCAAACAGAAGCGATCAAAAACATCAAAATTGATAAAATTACCGTTTGGGATTCTGGAAACCAGGGGGAAAACCAGAAATCTACCACCTCCAATTTCCTGAGCCAGTTTGTCAAGTCATTACCTCCGCTTCACGACGTTGCGAATATGGCAGGCCTCAAAATGCCTGAATATCTAGGGTCTGTTCAAAACTCGAAAAACATTGAAAAAGAGGAATTCCAGCTTCAATAAATTTCATCACTATTTAAAAAATTTAGTGTAAAAAACCTCTATCCCCGTGGGAAGCGCTTCTCCCCGGAGGTAGAGTTTTTTACTGTCATGATCTTATGTCTTTCAAAATAGGATTGAAAAGACTTTAAAAGGATCTTTAAACCCTTTTTTCATGAAAACTTACAACGGCAACACTTGCAAATTCTTTTATTTCCCGTCCCAAGGGCATCGCCTTTAAAAGGATGTGTTGCAAATCTGATTTAGGATTTTCCCCGATGGCCTCTTCAAAAAGCTCGATAGGATACATCTCAAAAAACGGCTTCGTCCCCATTACCAAAGTATCATTCCCTCTCAAAGGGCAACAGGTGATCTTGGGTTTTGCACTGATTGGCCATAAAGATTTGTCTAACTTGCAGCAGGCGTTGTAAGCCACCAATCCAAGCGCCCTGGAGTGGGGCACCCCTTCCTTAGTATTGGGCCATCGGTACTCACCTGAGAAAGGAATATAGCAATCTGATCTTGACTTGTGGAGCGCCTTCAATGCTCGATCCAATCGGATGACATCTCTTTTTGAGGAAAAATTCCTGATATTGCTCAACGAAATCAATCCTCTCTTAGCCCCCTTGTTGATCAAATAGGCACGCGAGTTCCCTAGTGTGGCTGTGTAGACCATAGCATTTTCATGATCAACAATAGATACAACTCCATTTGCACCCACCGCCTCGAATCCTTTTAAAGACAAAACATTCGCCTCCAATTCGTGAAATGCACGGGCCAAAACCTCTTTTGGACTCAATCCCGCCTGGACTAATGGAGGGATTATCGCCTGGATCCTCACTTGTAAAAAATCTGCTATCTCCTTACTGAAAATTCCTTCAAACAGGGAGAATGCAGTGATGGGATTTGCCTGGTCTATGCGCTGATCCACCTGTTTTAATTCCGCCTTATTGGATTCTTTGAAGATATAACACTCTTTACATATCACCCCGTTGGTCGCTCGGGAGATATCGGCACGTATGCGCCTTTCAAAATCTTGAATACCTGTTGTCCCTGCCCTCTCGATGAAAGCCTTGAACAGGTTTTTCAAAAGCTTTTCTCTATCCCCTGTTGCGATTCTCTCTTTAGAAAAAACAGACGCTCCCCCCCGTTTTGAAACACAGCCCAGTCCAAAAAATGCACTGATGCTATCGAAGAAACTCTTCTCAGGTTCTTCAGGGACTCTTCTTGCACTGCTGCAAAAATCAAAGAATGAGGAGCCTGCCTCGGATGCTCCTCTTGTTGGATTTGTACTCATAGTATTTACTCCTAATTACTATTTCTCATAGCATGCCAGAGTGGATATATATAAGTAAAATTTTAACTTTGCATTAAGCAAGAAAGTGGCTCCTTAACATAGCGTAAATAGTTTTTTTAATTTTTCTAGGATGCCGTGCACCCGTTAGAAAAGATTGTGCGATAACGTAAATCTCCTTCATAGTCTTTTAAGATTAGGATGGAACGTTTTTTCATTTAGATTCTCTTTATCATTTTGATCGCCTGTTTCGGCGCGGCCTAAGCTGGCAAAAATCTAGGGCCCTCTTTTAGAAAAAAGGTTCAATCCTAATTTAAAAGACTATAATCTCAAATCAATAATCAAGATGAGGGCGTATGAAAAAAATCATCCTTGGATTTGATCCGGGAACGGAAAAAGCGGGCTGGGCACTTTTAGAGGCCGATGGTTTAAAAATCTCTCTTCTTCAATTTGGGCATATTGCAATCCGACCCAGCATGTCGCTGCAAAAAAGGCTCGGCCTGCTTTACCGCGAAGCTTCTAAAATTATAGAGGTCCACAAACCTATGCAGATTGCGATTGAAGGACAATTTGTCGGTATCAATCCAAAAGCTGCCATGGCTATAGCGATGTCTAGAGGGGTACTTCTTGCTCTTGCCGACCACCATGGTATAGAAGCGTTCGAGTACTCCCCTAAAGAGGCAAAAATGGGGATCACAGGCAGAGGAAACGCCACAAAAGAGGAGGTGCAGAAAATGTGCAAACTCCTATTTCGGCAAAATTTTGAAGAACCTTTTGATGCAACAGACGCTATTGCATTAGCCTATTGCCACTTAAACCACCTGAAAGCGAGAGTTCTATGATCGAATATATAGAAGGAAAATTAATTGACCTCACTACGGTAAAAGCAACAGTAGTTGTATCCGGAATCGGTTATGGGATACATATCACTTTGACCACATTTGACCGGATTTGCCACCTTCAAGGTCAAAATATCATTTTTCATACCACCCAAATTTTTCGTGAAGACTCCAACCGCTTATTTGGATTTATAGACAAGGGAGAAAAAAAACTTTTTGAAACTTTGCACCCCTCGATCGGCCCTAAAACCACACTGTCCCTCTTGGGGCATCTCACCCAAGATGCTCTCCAACAGGCGATTGAACACGGCGAAGTCGAAACCCTTATTAAGGTTCCCGGAATCGGAAAAAAATCGGCCGAGAGGATCATTGTGGAACTTAAAGGGAAATTGCAAAACGTCCCGATGGAAAAAACCGACCACGAGGATGCCGTGCAGGCCTTGATTCATATCGGGTATACCTCCGCGGAGGCCAGAAAGAAGGTTTTGACTGCAAAGGATACCCTTTCAAAAAATGCACCCCTGCAGGAGCTTTTGAAAGTTGCTCTCAAGACGAAGATATGATAAAATTCTCTCCTTATGAGCGAAAAAAAGACTATTACGGCGATTGCGACCCCGCCGGGGGACGGCGGAGTGGGGATTATCCGCATAAGTGGCCCAAACGCTGTACCTATCGCAAGCAAAGTTGTCCTTTTTGACCTCAAAAATGGGGACACCCATAAAGTATATTTTACTAAAGCACTCGATTGTAATGGGGAAGTCCTGGACGAGGTGTTGGTTTTTAAGATGTGTTCCCCCCGCTCCTTTACCGGGGAAGATGTTGTCGAAATCCAATGCCACGGTGGCCAGCTTATCTGTAAAAAAATTCTTGAATCCTCCCTTGATGCGGGTGCGGTTCCGGCCCAGCCCGGAGAATTTACACTAAGAGCCTTCATGAATGGCAAAATCGATCTTGCAAAAGCCGAATCGATCCAGATGTTGATCCATGCAAAAAACACGAGCGCTCTAAAGGTTGCAAAAAATCAGCTTGAAGGGCATCTGTCCGAGAAAATTCTTCACCTTCAAGAAAAGTTATTTTATCTCGCAGCTGTCATGGAAGCATCTGTCGATTATCCTGAGGAGGGGCTCGAATTTTTATCTAACGAAGAGTACCTTGATCAGCTTGGCTCATCGATTGCATCTCTAAAGCGCCTTAGGGATTCATTTTTTACGGGGAGCACTTTAAACACATCCACAAAACTCTGTCTTTTGGGGGCCCCAAACGTCGGAAAATCCTCTTTACTGAATGCCCTTTTGCAAAAAGAGCGGGCAATAGTCACCCCGATCGCAGGGACAACACGGGATTTAATTGAGGGAGAAATCCAACTTTTTGGGCACCATTTCACCTTGATAGACACAGCCGGGATCAGGCAAACCGATGAGGTGATTGAACAAGAGGGGATCCGCCGCTCCCTATCTGCAAAAGAATCGAGCGACCTTGTCCTTTTTATCCTCGACGGCTCGCGCCCTTGTACTCCAGTCGAAAAAGAGCTTCTCGAGAAAGCAGATCCTGCAAAAACAATTGTCGTCACAAACAAATCCGATCTCATGCATCCCGAGTCGGAACCAAAAGGGGTGCTGGTGTCTGCAAAAAATCTTTCAGGTATCGATCTACTGCAAAAACTATTGGTGGACTGGATAGAAAATCAGAATGGCAAACTCTCAAAAGAGGAGGTCATCTTAGTACAAAAACGGCACTTCGACGCTGTTGAAACTGCACTGGATTTTCTTGATGCAGTGTATCATGGCCTTGAGACTGGTATTGGGGGCGAGCTCTTGGTGATGGATATTAAGGCAGCCATCCACTCTCTTGCAACCATCATCGGACGGAATGTAACCGAGGAGGTTCTGAACCAGATCTTTAGCCATTTTTGTGTGGGAAAGTAGCTTTTTATGCGAAGGATCGACAAAGCTAAAGCGCTTTTACAACTTTTGGATGCCACCTACCCAAAGGTGGATGTACCGTTAAAACACAATTGCCCGTTCACACTCCTTGTTGCCGTCCTTTTATCCCAACAAAGCACCGATAAAAAGGTCAACGAGATCACCCCTCTCCTTTTTGAAAAAGCCGACACTCCTGAGAAAATGGTCTCTTTAGGCGTTTTAGAAGTGCAAAAAATAATCCGCCCAATCGGATTGGCGCCGCAAAAAGCTAAAAACATTGTCTCCCTTTCGTCGATGCTGATCGATCTTTTTGCAAGCAAGGTTCCCCCTACTTTGGAAGAGCTCATGAGCTTGCCCGGAGTTGGCAGAAAAACCGCTCTTTGCGTTTTAGCACAAGCGTTTCACCAGGACGCTTTTCCCGTTGACACCCACATTTTGCGCCTTGCAAGCCGCTGGGGACTATCAAAATCGAAACAGCCGTTGAAAGTAGAAGAAGACCTAAAGAAATGTTTCCCAAAAAAAAGTTGGTCCAAGGTACATCTGCAGATTATTTTTGCCGGTAGAGAATACTGCAAGGCTTCCCCCCACTCGTTGCAATCGTGCCCTTTTTGCGCCCTAGTTTCCAAATGAATAAAGGGCTTAGACCCTAAGTCTTTTGAGATTTTAGCTAGCGATTGCCCCATTTTCAAAGAGCACCTCCCCTTTTTTGAAAATAGAGATCCTCGTCCAACTTAAAATGTTTTTTAAGATTGAGCTAGCGATTGCCCCATTTTCACGAGCACCTCGCCTTTGGGAAAATAGAGATCCTCGTCCAACTTAAAATTTTTCTTCAGCAAAAGCACACACATGGAACCCCCAAAGGAGAATTTGGCAATCTGCTGCCCCTTTTCGACAAAATCCCCCTCAGCTACATCCAGATGGATCGTACCGACAAAAGTGGCCCCGACAAGAACCATGGCAAAATTTTCGAATTCGACCAGTACCCTTTTATTTTCATGCAAGATAGCCATATTTTTTCTGATCGCTAGAGGGGATACGGAAAATAGGGGCCCATTGAGTTTACGCACCGATAACACTTTTCCGGCTAACGGGGCATGTAGGCGGTGGTAGTCTTGGGGAGCTAATCGGATCGTGAGGATTTTCCCCTCTGCAAATTTCTCGACCAGAAGCGGATCCTTAACGAGTTTTTCTATTGAAAATTGCCTCCCCTTCACCTCAAAATGGTTTCGATCGACTTCTTTGACCCTACCGTCCGCCGGACTCACAAGGACATTTTCCCCATTTTGAATCGGCCTCACTTCGGGTTTTAATGCTCTTTCAAAGAACTCAGAAAAATTTTTAAAGCTTTCCGGGGGGTGTAAAAACTCCTCCACGTCCACCCCATATTTTTGTATAAATGGGTGAATTGTTTTTTTGCTCAAAGGAGACCTTTGAAAGCTTGCATACATCCATCCCAGGATCGGGAAGTTTGCTAGTAAAAACCTTGCAATTTTGCTGATTAAATTATCCTTGTACAGCCATATCAGGATCCCTTTTGCAGGGGGATCTTCTTCAACTTCTTGTCGCGTGTCTCTATTGAGTAAATGGATCGTTGTCATAAAAATTGATTATATCTTCAAATTCGTTTATACTCAAGGATCAAGGATTAGGTATTTTCATGGTTTTCGACCTTTTAAAACGGATATTTGGCACCCAGCAGACCCGTACGGTCCGCAAGTACTTCAAAATTGTGCAAAAGATCAACAGAGAAGAAGAAAAACTCCAGCCCCTTTCTGATGATGCGATCCGGGCAAAAACGGCCGAATTCCGCACCCGTTTACAGAATGGCGAAACGACCGACGACCTTATGGTTGAAGCTTACGCTGTCGTGAAGAATGTTTGTAGACGCCTTGTGGGTACGGAGGTACATGTATCCGGTTATGATCAAAAGTGGGACATGATCCCCTACGATGTGCAAATTGTGGGCGCTATTGCAATGCACCACCAAACAATTTGTGAAATGCAAACAGGAGAGGGAAAAACCCTCACCGCATCGATGCCGGCCTATCTGCATGGACTTACCGGAAAGGGTGTCCATGTCGTCACTGTCAATGACTACCTTGCAAAAAGAGACTGTGAATGGATCGGCGTTATCTTCCGTTGGCTTGGGCTTGAAGTACACGCTTTGACAAATGAAACCTCTCCGATGGAAAAACAGAGCGTCTATAAATCTGACATCATCTATGGAACCGCTTCGGAATTTGGGTTTGATTATCTTAGAGATAATTCTATGGCGCAGGATGCCGACGAGCAATGTCAAAAAAAGCACTATTTTGCCATCATTGATGAAGTAGACTCCATTTTGATCGATGAAGCCAGGACCCCTCTGATCATCTCCGGTCCTGCGGGCGAATCGCGGCAGATGTACGATTCCCTCAAAGAGCACGTACACGATCTGGTCGCTTTGCAAAAAAGCCACTGCCAATCTCTTGCACTAGAGGCCAAAACGCTTTTGAACACTTTGGGTATTTTCAAAGACCTTGAGGAGTTGCCCAAGCTTACCAAAGAGCAGACAAAACTCAAGAATGAGGCGATCCGCCTCCTTTGGAAGGTTTCCAAAGGGGTCCCTACAAATAAAATTCTTTGCCAAGCTAGGGAATTTCCCGATATACGGGCCGATTTGGAGAACCTCGAAACCTACCTTCATGCCGAAGTGAACAAGGAAGAGAAGATCGAGCTTTTGACCGACTTGTACTTGATCATAGACGAGCGCTCAAATGACTTCGAGCTGACGGATAAAGGGATCCATGCATGGAAAGGGGGAAGTGAAGATTTCACCCTGATCGACCTCACCGAAGTTTTTCAAAACATCGATGAGATGCCCCTTTCTGAAGAAGAGAAGATGAAGGAGCGGGTGAAGGTGCGCGAAGAGGATTCGTTGAAAAAAGAGCGTGCCCACAACTTGCGACAGCTTTTTAGAGCCCATCTTACGATGGAAAAAGATGTCGACTACATCATCCAAGACAAAAAAATCATCATTATCGATGAAAATACCGGCCGGCCACAACCGGGGCGCCGTTTTTCCGACGGACTGCACCAAGCGATTGAAGCCAAGGAGAACCTCCCGATCCAAAGGGAAACACAGACGTACGCGACGATCACGCTCCAAAACTACTTTAGAATGTACGAACGCCTGGCGGGTATGACCGGTACTGCGATGACAGAAGCGACCGAATTCAAACAGATTTACAATCTTGAAGTTTTGCAAATCCCGACAAACCGCCCCAACCAAAGAGCAGATGCGGACGACGAGATTTACATGACAGAAAGGGAAAAATTCCAGGCAATCCTCAAAGATATCCAGGAAAAGCATCTGATCGGAAGACCAGTTCTCGTCGGAACCGAGACTGTTGAAGCGTCCGAAAAATTTTCCCGTATTCTACAGCAGGCAGGATTGCCCCATCACGTTTTAAACGCCAAGCAACCCGAAAAAGAGGCTGAGATCATCGCTATGGCTGGTCAGCAGGGTGCTATCACAGTTTCCACAAACATGGCCGGCCGCGGTACCGATATTAAGCTTACCAAAGAGGTAGAAAAGCTTGGAGGTCTGCACGTCGTCGGCACCACTCGCCATCAATCCAGACGTATCGACCGGCAGCTGCGTGGCCGCTCAGGACGCCAGGGTGATAAAGGGAGCTCGAAATTTTATGTTTCGTTCGAAGATCCTTTGATGCGGCTCTTCACCTCACCGAAATTGAGTCAATTTCTAGTCCGTTTCCGCCCTCCTGAAGGGGAAGCGATTACGGGGGGATTGATCAACCGCTCGATTGAGACGGCTCAAAAGAGGGTGGAACAAAGAAATTACGCTATTCGCAAACATACGCTTGAATATGACGATGTGATGAACCTGCAGCGTCATGAAGTGTACGCTTTCCGTAATGACATCCTCAAAAATCCAAACCCGTTCTCAATTGGAAAAAGGGTGCTTGAAGGTGTTTGCTCTATTTTGATAGAAAAAGCGTTCCAAAACAGCCCGCGTATCGATGCAGAAGGGATGCGTCGCTTTCAAGAGATGGTATTCGCACACATGCCTATCCGTTTTACAGAGGAAGAGATACAAAATCGCTATCAATCTGTAGATGAGCTTGAACGACTTTTTGTACAAAAAGCGCTCGAAATGTACGTCAAAAAATTGGATCATGAGGCAAAAATGATCGCAATGATCCAGACCGCTGCAGGAAAGCACACTGAACCGAACTCTGTCCTTGAGGGAGTCTTACGAAATGTTTTCATCCGTAATATCGACCATCTTTGGCAGCAGCACCTCCTTTCAATCGACCATCTTCGCACCGAGGTGAGTCTTCTGACTATTGCCCAAAAGGATCCTCTGCTTGAATTCAAACATGAAGCATTCCGCCTCTTCCTCGGTTTTCGTGAAGAATTGTACCAAGAAATCACTCATGCCCTTTTTTCTTTGCAGATGATGCTTCCGAACTCGGAAAAACTCCTGGAGACATTAAAGACCATGTCCATCAGAGAGATGCCCACCTTTATCTCTTTGCAAAACTTGGAGTTAGAGGATGCAAAAGCCGAGGCACTCCCCGATTCGCAAAATCGCTCTCCAAAAGGAATAGCACTAGAGACAGCCCATTCCTAAATATTTCTCTTGGTTTTAGGACAACTAAAAACCAAGAGAGCGCACGGGAATAACAATTCTATCGATGCCAATATAAACGGGGCCCATTCAATACAACGAAAGGGCTCTCCATTTAAAGTTGCTCTGTAGGTCTGTTTTTAGATTCCGTCTTTCTATTATTCACCGATAAAATTCCAAATAGCAGCTCGAATCACTCAATTTGGCTCTTTTCTTCAAAGATCAGCTTCTCAAAAGGAATAACTGTAGGTGGCGATTAGATTTTTTTAAATACAGGTTCCCACAACTTACCCTAGATTGGCTATGACCCCTTTTTCACCGGGATTCATTTTGGGCTGAAAGTATCATTTTGACAGCCTTAATAGGGGGAATGGGACCAAATGAATCCTTTAAACAGGGTCTCAGTTTTGATATTTTATGTACAAAACCCTTTTTGGGTGATCTAAGTCTTCCTCTAAACTAATAACCTGAGACATTTCGAATTTATTTGCGATCCGTACCATTGGGGAGTCGCCGTGTGTGCGCATCACAAAAATTAAATTGAATGAGCGGGCTTTTTCTAAAAGAGCTTTTGTAATTTTCGTCGTAATCCCCTTTTTTTGCACAGCCTCGTCTACCATGATTTCGGATAGATAGAACACCGTTTGCACCTTATGTGCGACCTTTTCTAATGTATTTTGAACTTTTGCCTTCATCTCTAAAGAGTTGTATTTATCTAGCAGTTCTTCAATCAGGCAGGCATACCCCCAACCGGCTGCAAAAACTTCCCCGCTTTTATCTTCAAATGTGATGATCGTCCCTTTCGGTTTGACCACTTCTTGCATGATGTAGGCACAGGTGTCTTCTTCAGGATAGACTAATTTTAGCGGCTGACCGCAGTTTGTACAGCACTCAAGCTCAAAAAATTGGGCTCCATAATAATGGCCATTTTCACAAACTTTGTACTCGTGCCAAGGGAATCCTGCAAACGCGTGCGCATACAACCTTGCAATTTTACTAATTTGGTTCTTATTAGGTAATTGGGCGTAGCAATACTCTTGCATCACTAAAGGTTGCGAGAGTGCATCTTGTAAAGATAAAGAAAACATTTAAATTCTTCCTCTTTGTCATCTTACAACTGTTTATTTATACTTGCAATTAAGGTCAAACCGCTATTTTTAATAGAATAAAAAATCTTTGTAATAGTTATAGACTAAAGATCGATTGAAGATACATACCCTCCAAGTTTCTTAAAATTCGTATTTTGGGATGAAGAGCATTTGAAATAGGGTCTAGTCCAGTCTTTCTTCACGTATAAGACCAAAAAGCAGAAGACTTAAACTAAAAAGTAAAATCCAAGGCATCCAAAAAGTCTCGATGGTGATTTGGACCTCCTGTCTTTGCCCAACAATCCATAAAAAAAGGGCTAAAGGTGCTGTAGCACCACCCAAAAGGATGAAATAGGGGGCTTTTGTCTCCCTTTTTTGAGGAAAAATCTGGACAATCGGTTCTTCTATTTTTTGCTTATAGAAGGGCGTGAAACGCTCCTTTTCGACCCCGGTTTCAATAAAAGATCCACAGTAGGGACACTCCTCCGAGTAAAAATGGATGAATCCCTCGCAAAAAGGGCATAACCTTGAGTAATGATCCGACATATTCTTTGCCCCATACCAGTAGGGTCGCATTTGTTTCAACTTTTGAACAAATTTTTCAAAAATAGATCTTGCCCATAGGAGCTAAATTTTTCGGGATGATTTGCGAATACGTCTGAAAAAAATCAAAAGAGGGCTCCGATACAATTTTTCAAACCGGTCTTATAGTTTTTTTCTTCATTCTTTAGCAGTGATTGATTTAGGATGAAGTATTCCTCTATACTTAGAAAAATATATCAAATTTAAACGAGAAGTCCCGATGCGAACCTACGATGTTGTTGTGATTGGAGCCGGCCCGGGTGGGTATGTGGCTGCGATTTATGCTGCCCACCAGGGATTCAAAACTGCCCTTATTTCTAAAGAGAAAGATCTAGGGGGGACTTGCTTAAACCGTGGCTGCATCCCAAGTAAAGCTCTCATCTCCAGTGCCGAGGTGTGTAGAACCGTAACTCAAGAGGCCCAAAAACACGGGATCGAAGTCCAAGGTTCTGTCAAGGTCCATTTTGATAAGATGAGCGCAAGAAAAGATCAGGTCATACAAACAATGCAGTCTGGCTTAAAAACTACCATTTTGAGTCATGAAGTCGATTTGATTGACGGAATCGGATCTTTTGAGTCCCAAACGCGGATCAAGGTGCAATCAAATAATGGAACGGAAATGATTGATGCCACCTACATCATCATAGCCACCGGCTCCGAGGTCACCGAATTTTCAGGGGTACCGTTTGACCACAAACACATCCTTAGTTCCACATCCATTCTTGATCTCAAGGAACTTCCAAAATCGCTTGCTGTGATCGGTGGCGGCTATATTGGTTGTGAAATTGCATGTATGATGCGGGGCTTAGGGGTTGAGGTGACCATTATTGAGGCCTTGGACCGTATTATAAAACCCGTTGGCGAGTCTCCTTCCGAGCAGCTTACACAAAGCCTCACCTCTTTAGGGATCCGCTTAGAATTGTCAAAAAAGGTTATTGGATATGCAATCAACAATGGGACCGTCTCCTTACAACTCGATTCGAATGAAACCGTACAAGCCGAAAAAGTTCTGGTAGCTATCGGAAGAAGACCTTTCACCGAGGGTTTAAAACTCGATAAGGCAGGGGTATTTTCAAACTCCAGAGGTTTTATTGAGGTCGATACAGAGATGCGCACCAATATTCCAAATATTTATGCGATAGGCGATGTCAACGGTGTCTTCATGCTTGCCCATGCAGCCTCCTATCAGGGGAAGGTGGCTGTAGATGCGATGCGTAACGTCCGTCGCTCATTCAATCCCCAACTTGTCCCCCAAGTGATTTTCACAAAGCCGGAAATAGCAGTTGTGGGTACTCTAGAAGGGGCAAAGCAGGTCTTTCCCTATAGTGCGAACGGTAAAGCGGTTGCAAGCGCCAAAACTATCGGAACCATTACCGTCTATTACGATGAACAAACGAAACGGATCCGTGGTGTCGAAATTGTTGGAGAGCAGGCAACAACAATGATTGCACTGGCTACAATGTATTTGACGCAAGAGCTGACGCTTGAAACATTTGATACTACTATATTTGCCCACCCTACCTATGCAGAAGCGATTGTAGAACCATTTGAGATGGTCATAGACAAGCAGATCCATTTCCCACAAAAGAAAAAAAGAAAGGCTGCCTTAGTTTAATGGAACAAGATCCCTTTGATGCAGAACCGGTTTTCAAAAGGAAGATTCCTAACGATTACAGATTACGTTTGAAAATCTCCGATTCTAGATTTACAACCGACGCAATCGTTCAAAAATTTGGATTGAATACGGTTTGTGAGGAGGCAAAATGCCCCAATCGCCATTTTTGCTACTCTCAAAAAACGGCAACCTTTCTGACTTTAGGAAAAGAGTGCACCCGAAATTGCGGCTTCTGCGATATCGATTTCTCTAAAAACCCAAAACCGCTCGACCCTGAGGAGCCGTTTAAAATAGCAGCTTCCGTCCAAGAACTTGGACTCAAGCATGTCGTCATCACCCAAGTTGCACGCGATGACCTTGAGGATGGAGGTGCAGAACAAATGGGAAAAATAGTCGCACAAATTCGATCCCTCAACCCTCAAACATCGGTCGAGCTACTCACCTCCGATTTTTTTGGAAACAACGACGCCCTAGAATCTATTTTTTCTCTCAAACCTGACGTTTTTAACTATAATATTGAAACTACAAAGCGCCTCACCCCAAAAGTACGCCACAAAGCGACTTATGAACGTACCTTATCTATTTTAAAAAAAGCGCATGAAGCCGGATTGGTCACAAAGTCGGGTCTTATGGTTGGACTGGGCGAGACCCTTGAAGAGATCTTTGAAACACTTGAAGATCTAAAATCGGTCAATTGCACCATGGTGACTGTTGGACAATATTTACAAGCAGGGCTCACAAAACTTCGGGTAAAAAGGTTCTATTTAAAAGAAGAATTTGACCTTATCCGTAAAAAAGGTTTAGAAATAGGAATTCCAGAGGTGTATAGCGGCCCCTTTGTCCGGTCAAGTTATAACGCAAAAGAGTTTTTAGAACATGCAAGACAGACAACCTTTCACTTTAGCGATTGATCTTGAGATCATCATGATGGGATATGCCCATTTTGACGGCGATTTTTTAAAAATGAAGGAAACATTGGATGCTAATCCCACCCACCCTCTCCACTCTTTCCCAAATGAGCGTTTAGAAGAGATTTTTTCTTTTATGGAGCGCTCCCCCCAGAATCTGCTTGATACCCTCCCCCAAAAAGCCAAAGAGGCGGTGGACGAAGCAAAAAGATTTTCCAAAAAAATGGAACAAACGATCCAGGACCACCCCGATTCGATAGAGGCAAAAGTGAATGAACTTATATTCTACGTCGGAGAAAATCCTTTTTTATTGATAGATGACCTTGTCATGGAAGGTTCCGAAGCGCTCCTTGAGCTTTTGAAGGTTTTGAAAAACACCCATCTTTACGACCCTTTGTACCCAGGATATGGAAGAAGCATTCCCCGTATCGCCGATGCCCTTCAGGGAATCCAGGATAAAAAAGCGATCTCACCACTCTTTAATGCCCTGCTTGAACAAAATAGTCTCGCCGAAGATCCCCTTTTGGAAGCTCTCGTCTCGTTTGGTGAAGATGCACAACATTTTCTTTTAAAAATTCTTGAAGAGCGCCCCTTTTCCTTAAGATCCTCGTATGCTGCCAAAGCTCTCCATTTTCTTAAATCTGCAGATGTAGGATTTGCGGCTATCGACCTGCTTTGCGATAAAGAGATCTATAAACATCCCGGTTTGATCCTCTATCTCATCGCTCTTTTAGACGCACTGCCGGATGTGGAGCGCCCCTCCTTGATTGGGCAGCTTTTGGAAGAGACCCATTTTTCGTCGACCCACCGAAAAGAAATAGAAAGCTTTCTATTGCATCAATCCTAAAAATTTGCAACAGTTTTTATAGTTCCGTGTTGACAAATTTGTTCCATTCCATACAGTGAGGCAATGGACCTCACCCTTATTATTCTTGCAGGCGGTAAAGGAGAAAGACTTAAACCTCTGACGCAACATGTCGCTAAACCGGCCGTCTCTTTTGCAGACATGCGAATTATTGACATCTCTTTATCCCATGCCATAAAGTCCCGACCAAAAGAGATCCTTATCATCACCCAATATCTTGCAGACACGATTGAAAACTACATTTATTCCCACTACCCGATCGATCCTAACGCAAATTACAATCTCAGCCTTTTAAGCCCTCAGGAGGATTCCAACGGGAAACTCCTTTTTTATAATGGGACTGCAGATGCCATTCGGAAAAATCTCTCCCATTTAGTCCGTGCTAAAACGAAATATACGATGATCCTCTCTGGAGATCAGCTTTTCAATATGGACCTTTTTAAAGTTGTCGACTTGAGTGAAAAGCTCGATGCAGATCTAAGTATCTGCTGCCATCCGGTGACGAAAGAAGATGCCCCCCGTCTTGGGATTTTGAAGGTCAATGATTCTCATATCATCACAGATTTTCATGAGAAGCCACAAGATCCGAAAACCCTAGATTCCCTTGCTTCGCTCTCTGGTGGCCGACCCTTTTTAGCCTCGATGGGTCTATATCTGTTCAAAACAGATGCCCTTATCAAACTTTTGACCTCAACTAAAGGGGACGATTTTGGAAAAGACCTCATCCCAAATTTGATCAAAAAAGGGGATGTAGGCGGATACATCTACGAACACTATTGGGAAGATATCGGAACTGTAAAATCCTATTTCGAAGCCTGCCTCCTTCTTGCTACCGGCAAATCGGGACTACGATTTGACGACCCAAACCACCCTATCCTCGTGCCGCCCCATTTCACAGCTCCGGCACAATTTTATTCAGCCCATATTGAAGAATCGATGGTGTGCCAGGGGGCAAGAATCGGGGGGGGAACCTCCATCAAATCTTCCCTCTGCGGTCCAAAATCCTGGATTGGTAAAAATTGTAAAATCGAACGTTCGTTAATAGTTGGACATCAGCCCTACAACACATCAAAATTTGATACCTTCACAACAAAAATCCACGACAACTGCGTATTGAAAAATGCCCTTGTTGATGCGGAGACTATCCTTTATGAAGGGGTAAAGCTAGTAAATGAAAAACATCTCGCTCAATACGAAGATACCTATATCATCCTTGTTGACGGTATTATCGTCACGAAAAGAGGGACCCATATCCCTAAAAATTATCACTTTTAAAACTATGGGCCGAGTTTTCCTTTTTGTTCGCCTCTTACCCTGGTTCAAAATTTTTAGCTGAACCTGTTAAAAAAAACGCACACCCTTTTTATAGACTTGCTTCGATAGAACAAATAGGCGATTATTGTTCAAATTTTTGGCAGGAATTTTCTTGAACGTATCTGTCATTACAGCCGGAAACTTTAAGAAAAGAATGGCCCAAAATAGACTTTTAATGATCCAATGAAGCTTCGAAAGAGGTCGTATGAATATCTTTGCAATCGCTGACCTGCACCTGGCTCTTGGGGTGCCAAAAAAAAGGATGGGCGATAAATGGCAAGTCTGGCTGAATCACGAACAAAAACTTTATGATAATTTCCATCGCGTTGTCGGTCCCGACGATTTAGTCCTAATCCCGGGCGATATTTCCTGGGCTATGACGCTTGAGGAGGCTAAACCCGATTTTGAATTTTTAAATCAGCTTCCGGGGAAAAAAGTACTTCTGAAAGGAAATCATGACTATTGGTGGCCATCGGATAAAAAGTTGACCGAATTTCTTGACCCCTCGATCACATTTATCAACAAAAATGCCCTCAAAATATTTGATGTATCGATCGGAGGGGCCCGATTATGGGATAATAACGAGATCAATTCCGAATCTATTATAGACTTTGTTCCAGGTACAAAACCCGAGATTAAACCCTTGACCGAGTTAGATAATAAAACGTTTGCTACGGAATGTGAGCGTCTTGAAAGTAGCTTAGAAAAAATGCCTGAAGGGAAATTGCGGATAGCCCTCACCCATTACCCTCCGATTGAGCCGACCATGGCCGGATCCAGGTTTTCCAACATGTTTGAGCGTTATGAGATCCAGCATGTTCTTTTCGGCCACATCCACAACGCAAAAAAAAACCCTCTATATGGAATCAAAAACAAAGTCCACTACCACCTGGTAGCTGCCGATTACCTCGACTTTTGCCCCAAACATATCGCCTTTTTGCCTTGATGGAGCACGCCCTTTGAGGGGTACCCTTATAAAAAAAAGGGCCTTTGAGGGCCCTTTTTTGCTTCGTATTTTAAATCGACTTCGTCCTTTTTTAGGCACGCTCCACGATTTTTTTGAAATGAGTACAACCTGCATCTTGTGGGTGGATGCGTCTCTTCTCATCAATCTGGGAGCGACTGTCAAGAATCTTTTTTATTTCGATGATCTCTCTTTGTCTGTCTTTGACCTCGAAAAACTCCTGAGCAATAGTCAGAAGTTCCACAAAATCGGCCTCGTCTTTTGAAATATCCACCGTATGGGAAAGCAGTTGGAAAAAGCGGTCGCTCTCCTCTTCTTTCAAAAGATGGAGTACCTCTAAAGAGAATTCAAAATCTTTTGTCTCACTTGCCGAATCGACAAGATTTTCAAGCCGGATTTCGTCATTCCCTTTAAGGTAGAATTCTAACAGTGAAAACCAGTAGGGCTTGGTGAGATAGTCAAAAAACAACTCTATAAATTCTTGCGCAAGGACCTCCTCGGAACGGTCTATGAGATCCGCAATAAAATCATAAAGGAACCCCTCCAGGTCGTAGGCAAAATATCGGGATACTCTCTCAAGGATTTCGGCCGGATTTTTGACATTTGCAAGATTTTCTCTCAAAATATGATGCAATTGATGTAGATGGGTAACAATCTCGGACCAGTTTTTTCCTGAAGTCGCTTCATAGGTGTGGATGCAGCTATCCAAAAGATCGGCAAAAACCGAGAGGCTCCCCTTATCAGAAGCTTTCCTTTTAAATAACTCAAAAAGAATCAGGTAAACGGCCTCCACTTTTTCGGGGGAGTCTGTTTCTAAGGTAACAGCTTCCAGAAAATCTTCGGGGGTTTCGATCTCTTCCAAATATTTATTTAGATTCTTCCCGGTGACCGGCACTCTCATTTCCTCTAAACGTTTAAAAAGATCCGCATCGGAAACATAAGAAAGGTCTTCAACCATCCACTTTTCATGGGGCGTGGACGGGTCCCAAACAACCTGGGCTTTTAAAAGGTTATAGTGTGCTTTGATCTCTTTTTTCATTCTATCTTTTGGTTAATCTCTCAAGTAGGCTATGATATTAACGATTCAGTGAAAAAGATCAAACGAAAATCCTTCCTGCTAGTAGAAGTCCTGATAGCCTTTTTGCTCGTAGCCCTCCTCCTTTCCTCATTGGTGCAAGTACCAAGCTCTCTTTATAAATCATTGAAAATGAATCAAAAAAAACTCCATTTTTATCTGGAAAGAAAAATTTTTATCCACGATCTCATGCTCCATTTAGATCAAAAAAAAACCCTAAAAAA
Source organism: Chlamydiia bacterium (assembly GCA_040382515.1). Classification (GTDB taxonomy): domain Bacteria; phylum Chlamydiota; class Chlamydiia; order Chlamydiales; family RGXB01; genus RGXB01. The sequence continues at coordinate 84,800 of JBEIFH010000001.1, forward strand.
TGGGGAGACCATTCAGTTAAATAAAAAAAATTTTAGCCTCAGAGAAGGGCATATTTTTTTCAACCTGGACCCCGAGGACACCTTTTGCAAGCTAAAAATTTTTTTACACCTGATATCCGAAGATGGGGTTGAGGACGAAAGCGAAGCGACCTTGGTTGTTAAAACAAAAAAATAGCCGGCTTAAAATCCACCCTAAAATTTTTGAAAAAACCGCTCAAGGTTTCTAGACCAACTTATTTGGATCTAAAGTGTAAGTTATTATCTCAAATAGCTTTGCAAATAAGCCCACTATTGATCTATGTAAGACATTATGGAAGAACCTACATTTAAACCTTACATAAGTCCTGAACGGTCTACAAAAGAATTCACCCTGCGCGCGACAATACTTGGTGTCATTCTGGGATTTATTTTTGCGGTCGGAAACGCTTATTTAGGCCTTAAGATTGGTATGACCATATCGGCCTCGATCCCCGCAGCCGTTTTTTCCATGACCATCATGAAGCTTTTTTTTAAAGATGGGTTTATTTTAGAACACAATCTGGTGCAAACTATGGCCTCGGTTGGTGAGGCCGTCGCCGCCAGCGTGATCTTTGTTTTCCCCGCCTTTTTCTTTTTAGGGCTTACAATATCCTCGTTTGAAATCTTCCTTTTAATACTGATAGGAGGGATCACAGGTATCCTCTTCATGATTCCCATGAGACGTTACATTATCGTCAAAGAGCACGGTAAGCTCTCTTTTCCGGAAGGGACTGCCTGTGCACAAATCCTGCGGGCGGGAGAAGAAAAAGAACATGATGGGGCCCTTTTGGCGGGAGCCGGTATTGCTATCGGGGCAATTTTCAAATTTTTTGTTTCCGGCATTCGGCTATTTCAGGAAAACATCAGGTTCGAGATTTTCAAACCAAACGGCCTACTCTCTTTTGAGGCGACCCCCTCACTGGTTGGTGTCGGGTATATCATCGGGCCGCGGATTGCCGGTTTTATGTTTGCAGGCGGGTTGATGGGTTGGTGGATCTTGATCCCCCTTATCACCACATTCGGCGGTAATAAGATCATCTACCCGGCGGACGTTGGGGTGAACATGTTAGGTCCGGAAGGGATTTGGAGTAATTATATCCGTTACGTGGGTGCCGGCACGGTTGCTATCGGAGGACTATTTAGTCTGGTAAAAATTGCCCCGATTGCTGTCCGTACTTTATGCGAGGGTTTCAAGGATATTTTTAAGGGACTAAAGCACGATGCCGCTATTGTCCGTACCGATCGGGATATCCCGATAGGATTTCTCCTACTAGGCTCTATTGTCTCTATGTTCCTTATTTGGGCGCTCCCCCAATTTGGAATGAACGTGACGGCGACGGTTCTTACCGTGCTCCTCTCTTTCTTTTTTGTTGGGGTAGTTTCGATCACAGTGGGATTGGTTGGAAGCTCAACAAATCCCACGTCCGGGATGCTCATCACCTCTTTACTGATTAGTTGCACTCTTTTCTTTCTTCTTGGCTGGACTGAAAAAATTTACCTTTCGATGAGCCTTACAATCGTAGCTTTCATCAGCGTTGCGATCTGCCTTGCTTCAGCGACATCCCAGGACTTAAAAACCGGTTTTCTTCTCGGCGCTACCCCAGCAAAACTGCAGCTTGCCGAAATGGTCGCCCTAATTTTGCCCGCTCTTATCATGGGTTCCGTCCTGAATCTTTTAAATGGGGCTTATGGACTGGGCTCTGCGGATCTTCCTGCCCCCCAAGCAACTCTTCTATCTATCATTGCAAAAGGGATTCTTAAAGGGGAACTCCCCTATATTTTTGTGATGATCGGCGTATTTTTGGGCTTGATTTTGGCATTTTTGAAGCTTCCGATCCTCCCCTTTGCGATAGGCCTATATCTCCCGCTTGATTTGTCCACAACAATCATGGTAGGCGGATCTATTCGTGCTATCACAGAGCATTTTAAACGCTCGCCCCATAAGGGAATTTTAGCTGCATCGGGGCTTGTGGCGGGGGATGCCTGCATGGGTGTTCTGATTGCATTGTTCACTATAACAAACCTTTTGCCTGAAAATCCAATCGCCGTTTTTAACCAGGGGGCAAGCTTGGTCGCCCTTGCTTTTATCGCAGTTCTTCTTGGCTTGATGGCGATGCGTGGAGATAAAACACCGTAGCGCCCACATTTTCTTGTTTGTCCTAAAAGCATAAGGGCGCCTATTAACGGTTTATCAGGCTTGAAAAGCACCTAAAATTTTGGTTTTCTTTCGCCTGTTTTAAGCAAAAAATTGTGGGAAAATGGTTCGATTCGATCTATACTTATTAGCCTGATGGAATTTAAGACAAAATCCAAAAAAGGATTTAGCCTTGTAGAGGCCCTCATCTCCCTGCTCCTTTGCGGCACGATCATCTATGTTTTATCAAACTGGATCTGTTTTTTCAGTTTTTCATCAAAAAACGTGGAAAAGACCCTTTCTACATCGACAGAGCAAAACATCGTTTCATTGCAAAGAATGGCCCGTTTGATCGATTTTGTTGCGTCCCCTATCGAACTAGACTCTACTACCCTTAAATTTGCCTATTCCCCTTTAGGTCTAGAAGCAAAAGCCCACCCTTTGATCTTTGTGAAAATAACCGAACGCGATGCAGATCTTGTTTTAGAAAAGACCGATTCGGAAAACCAGATTTTGGAGAGCTTTGTTTTGATTGAAAAAGGGGGCAACTTTTCGATTGGCCTTTTAGGGTTTCTTTTTCAAGAGAATAAAAAAACTTTTGTAGAAGTCGACACCTTAAGACCTAATCAAAATTTTATCCCTTATGCTTTCCGTTTCAAATCTCACAAAACCTCCTTTGACGTGAGCCTTCCCATACTCATCGATGAGTCCAGCGCTCTATCCCTTCATTTGGCACCTACTTGAGGTAAATGCTATGCAGTTGATCCCATTTGTCCTATCCGTTTTCTTCATTCTCTCGATGCTGGCGCTCACACTGCAAAAAGAGGTGCGCCAAATGGTCCATTTTCAAGGGCGCGTTCAAGAGCACCTTTCGATAGACCAGGAATTTCTCAACGCTTCGGTGGATAGTTTTTTTGATTCTCTCCCACAGAAGAAAAAAAAGGGGGGGAAAGGTTCGTCAGGGGTCATAAAAACATTCCAAAATCATCGTCAAAAGGGGGTTCTTTTAAATGCGAGGCTCTACATAAAACCCCTTTTTTTAAAAAATGAACCGGTACTAAAAGAGGTGGCCTTCAAATTTCTTACCTCTTTATACCCAAGCTCCCTTGGGTTTGATCCAGAATCTCTACTGGAGGAAATTTTAGAAAAGGGATCCCTTCTGATCAAAGAACAGCCGGATATAGCCACCTTTTCGGTCTATGATCTACCGAACCCCTCCAGTCAACTCCTTAAAGCTCTTGAAGGGACTTGCGGCTATTGTTTTGGGAAAAAAAATGCCTATCCCCCATTAGGGGACTATTTAGAGCTCTATCATAAATCCCAAAGAAGCCCCATTTCGTCTACCTACGCCTCCCTTCCCCTTCTCACCGCAATTTTTGGTTGTGACGGAGCTCAAAAAGTTCTTGAGGAGGAGTCGAGACGATTTTTGGAATCGGATGGGAACTCCCCTTACTGCAACACTAAAGATCTAAAAGAGCTTTTTTCAACAAATCCTAAACAAGACCCGCGTGTATTCCAACTTCTATCGGATGGGCTCTTAAAGAGGAATGCTAGCGATGGGGTGGAGCTAATCGTATTAGATCCTAAACTGCACCTTGAGGCTCGCGGTACGCTGCGTACATATCCGCTAAAGAAATCTGCTGCAATAAAGGAAGTTCCATCACAAATTCGGTCCACTCCTGGTGTTTAGAATCCACCTTGATTGTCCCTTTATGATTTTCAACGATCTTTTTGACGATAGATAAACCCAATCCGGCACCCCCCAAACGGCGAGAGTGGGTCTTATCGACAGTATAAAACCGGTCAAAAAGGTGGGGTAGATCTTTTTGAGGAATCCCCATCCCCTCATCTTTGACCCGAATCTTACAGCTAGTTTCGGTTACCTCTAGCCGGATCACGATCCTTGGCAATCCTTTGGAGTATTTCACAGCATTTTCCAACAGATTTCTCAATGCAAGTTCCAGCAAATCGGTGTTGGCCCAAATCCGAATCTTTTCATCCTTAAGGTATGTTTCGATCGTCGCTTGTTGGTGTAAAGAGATCAGGTTGTAACTCACCTCATCTACGATTTGAACCAGATCGCAATCTTCAAACCCCCCTTTCGGGCAGTTTTCAAGATCCGCAAGAATAAGAAGACTCTTTACTAAAGACTCCATCCTCTCGCAGCTTCTTAACATCTTTGTTAAAATCTCATTGAAAAGGTCCTGCGAGATTTCAGGCATATCGCGCATCGTCTCCAAAAATCCTTTGATGATCGTGATCGGAGTGCGTAGTTCATGAGAGGCATTTGCTACAAAATCGCGCCCCACATCGAGTCGCTCCTGCCTTAAGACCATCCCCTCTTCTTTTCGTTGCATTAAAGACATCTTGAGCTGACGTCGAAGGTAAAAAGCCCAAGAAATACTTAAGCTACAGGCAACAGCTAAAAAAAAAGTGACCATACGTGCGTATTATACCAAGTAGAATTCTGTCGAAACTTTATTGGATCATTAATATACCATTTTTGGCATCTTTTTTCTTAAAAATTTCAGAACGTTTCTAGAAATAGTCTAGAGGGGATTTTTTGCCAAAAAAGTGCAGTAAAAAATAGATCGTTTTATCGATCCAAGCAAGTTTCCAAAAAGGGTCTATTAGATAAAATAGGTTCCGTGAAATGTTTTTTTAAAGACTCCTTCTACATTTTCCTATGAAATGTGTACCTTGTAGAGCGTGTAAGGTTGTGAAACGCCTTGAAATGTCCTCTCCCCCATACAATCTGCAACGACCTGCCCCACGACGTTGTCATAGACATTTGTGGTGATCCAAATTTCCCCCTCGTTTGCCTCATCGCAAACCCTGGAGGTCACATTCACAGCCGAACCGATAACGGTAAATTCACTGTGGTCTTCAGACCCCATGATACCCTCGGTAACTTTAGCATAATGGATCCCTATCCCTGCCTCTAGGACAACTTTGAACTCTTTTTTTCGGATTTCGTTAAGCTCTTTTATCCGGCTCTGAATTTCTATAGCTGCCCTCACAGCTTTTAATGGCCCTTCGGGATGCTCATCAGGGACACCCCATAGCGCAAGGACGGCATCCCCTTCAAATTTATCGATCATCCCGCCATGTTTTTTTAAAATATGGACAATCTCATTAAAATAGGTGTTGAGCATCAAAACCATCTGATCTGCGGGCATCATTTCGGTCTTTGAGGTAAATTTTCTGAAATCAAAAAAGAAAATAGTTGCAAGCACCTGTTTGCCATGGAGCGAATTTTCGTCAGAAAGGAGCTTATCGGCAATTTCGGGGGCTAAAAACTTATGCAGAACGTTTCTTGTCCGCTCCCCCTCCCGAATCCGCTTTACCATAGCTTCGAAATTGGTAAAAAGCGATCTTAGTTCATCCGGCTCATTTTCATAAGACCCCTGAAATACAAACTCTTTTTCATTACCGCTACCCACCGACTGCACCGCATCTGCAAGTGAAGAGAGCGGTTTTAGTACGGAGCGGAGCAAATACCACAAAAGAGCAACGATCGTAATCGATAATAGAACACCAAAAATGTACATCTCTTCGGTCAAAGAGCGAAGAAGGTTCTTTATGTCGCGTGCCAAGCCCTGTAAAATCTGTATCTCACTACTTCGCAATTTAAAGACAAATAGATCCATGTCCATATCTTCATAGGGTTGAATCCTGAAGAAAATATACTCGTTTCCGAGGGCGTCAGTTGTGACTCCATTGGATACTTTTTTGATTTTTTGGATAATATCGGTGCTAAGCATGATTTTATTCTCTACAGATCCGTCAGGCTTGTAGGCCCTCAAGACCTGATCATTGACGATCAAAAATATCGACTCCTGCGTCGCAACGGCAACTTTTTGTAAGAATTTAGAGGCATCAATCCCCAGCATGATGCCACCGGAGAGGTTTTTGTTGGTCTTCGGATCCAGATAATTGAGCTGCAATCTATTTCCGATATACAATCTGCTGTCGGTAGGATGGTAAATAATCCCCACTCCCCCATTCAACTTCTCCAAATCGTTATCAAATCCGCCGCTGATACCTGTAGGATCAAAGAGCTTGAAAGGAATATCCGGAGATAGCTCTTCCCAAATAAACCCAAACCCTTTTGGGGAATCCCCTTGCAACCTGGCAAAACCGTCCGGTGCAGACGGGGCCATCGGATCATCGCCGAAAATCCCCGATAAAAAAAGGGTGCTGAACTGCCAAATAAACCGTTGCAAATCCCAATTCCTGCTCATCTCCTCATAACGGACCGGTATTATATCCTGATTATCTAAAGAATCCTCGGAGATACGCTCTAGTTTTTCATAGATCGTTTCCCCTTTCTTGATCTGAGATCTCAACGGATCCAGTTTATTTTTAAGCCATGTGGAGGCATCCGGAGAATCTAAAATTTGGTAAAGCTCTTTCGATTCGTTCGTCAATAAAGCGTTATGAATCTTTTTTAAACTCTCTATCGTTGTCTGGCAAATAGCTTGAAAACTAGGGTCATTTTTTACCCAAACGCTGATTTGCACCGGTTTGATCGGATTTTCAAATACGGTAGCTTTCAGATTGGATACATCCAGATTGAGTATGTCTTTCGGATTGAATAAAAGCCAAAAAGAGGCACCCTCCGGTTGCTCACCTAGCCCTGGAATATTGAAAGAGCTGTAGTTGACTTCAGACCCCATCCAAACGGGAATCCCGATAAACGGCCCCAAAACGTTTCCTTGAGAGTCATATTTTGCGAAGATCTCAACACCTGGAGCCCCTGTAAAATGCCAAAAACCGTCTACGTAGGGGGGTTGCATCGCAAAAAGAGAGGCAATTTTATCCTCGTTTTCGACCTGGATAAACTCCACCCACGGATTCAATAAAATTGTGGAGGCAGAGGCAAACCACGATCCTTTGGCATAATTTTCCGGTGTTGGGATAAATTGCCCTTTGACGTATTCATACTGATTGATTTTCATCAACAGCATGTTTGTCCGTACCTGGGTATCAGAAAGGACCGAACGCAAGTAGCGCTCTAGATTTTCCTTCTTCTCCTCATTTTGCCGGATAATCTCTTGTTCAACATTTGTTTCTGCCTTCCCGAGTTTTCTGGAGATTGTGAGCTGTTGGACCACGATATAGGTAACAAAGCCCACAACGCAGACAAGGCTTACCAATGAGAGTATTTTTACCCTTAGACGCATAGCATACATTTACCAAAACATCTAAAAACTATACACCCAAAAAAGCTCATTTTCCGACTGGATCTATCCACAAAGGCTTTTTTGACAAAAAATTTTAATTTTTTCGGCTTAACTTTAGCTCTATTGTAAAAATCGGTTTCAACGGCCTGTATCTCAAAAGAAAGATTCCAATCCGGTGAGAACCTCGCAACCTGTTTCTGTGATCTGCACCATACTTTCATATCTTGCACCCCCTATACCTGCCGTATAAAGCCCGGGTTCGATTGTGATCACCATGTTAGGCAGCAGGATCCCCTTTTTATCGGATTTGAAAAATGGCCTCTCATGGACCTCCAAACCGATCCCGTGAGATAAAGAATGGTCTTTGAAAGGGATTTTATCCTTTACGATCCGGTCCAGGTCTTCCAAAGTGCACCCCGGTCTGCAAGCCTCAATAGCGAGATCGTGTGCCTCTTTTACCTCCTGAATGAAGGGGCTAGAGATCGTTCTTGTCATGTCCCCCATATAGTGTCCGACTTTTACCCCCAAATCCACCAAAACAGCCTCACCCTTTCTATATTTTCGATTGGTTGGGCGATGATGCACATGAGCGCTGTTGGATCCAAAAGCGATGATGGGGGTGAACGAAGGGTGTTTGACCAAGGTTTCAAGCTCCTCTTCGGTGACCCCTTCATGAATCGATTGAAGCACCATTTTCATCGTTTCTTTTGTTCGGTTAGCCGCTTTTTTTAATTCTTGGATCTCGTGGGGATCTTTGACCATGCGCAGTTCCTCGACAAGCATTTCGGACTTGAAATTGACCGATCGATTCTCATCGACAAGTTCCTGGTACCGGGTAAGGGTCAGGTGATCCCCCTCTACCGCAACAGTTTTATGATGTTTGAACCGCTCTTTTAAGGGTTCATCGCTTAAATGCAGTCCCCTCTCTTCAGCCGCAACTTTGTATCTGGAATCCAGATAGAGCCGGTACGACCCCTGTTCGACGACCAACATCCCAACGGAAAGTTCTATCCCCAAAAGATAAAAAATATTCACCGGCTTAGTGACCACAAAGCAATCGAATCTCTTTTCCTGGAGCTTGTGATACAGCTTTTCTAACCTTTCCATCCAAAACACCTTTTCAACTGTGCCTCTTTGAGAGGGACATAGACTTTATGAGAAAAATCTTTTTTTGTTTCGAGCAATTCTCTAAATGCTTGCGTCGCAATAAGAAGATCTTTTTTTAAATACCCTTTGCGCATTTTCGGCAAAAGCATCTCTAAGAGGGCCTCATCTGTACGATGGGGGTTTTCTAAAATTTCGGAAACTATTTTTTCTAATTGTTCAGGGTCAATACAGGGGGCCAAACCTTCAACCGATAGGGTCATCTTTGAGATAAAACGGGCTTCTACACCAAATCTACGTAATCTTTTAATAGCTTCATCTTCATCGAGATCAAATAAAGATTCGAGCCGGACTGTTCTACTCACACACTCTGTTTGAATCGACACATCGTAACGGAGGATCTGCTCTTTGGCTAAAAAATCTTCCAAAAGGGCTAGATCGACAAGCACCGTATTTTCTTCATAAGAGGCAAATAAAAAACCTTCAACAATCATAATCCCCGTCACAGATATGAGAGGCGTTTGTTTAAAAATAACACTCTTAATGTCAGAAGAAGGGGTGGTAGAACCCGGGTGTACTTTCAAGTTTTCATTTTGACCCCTTTTTTCAAGGGGAAAAGAAAATGCATCCCACTGGGGAAAAGAAAAATCCTTTGTTTGCGAAAATTCTTGATTTGGACTCGCTAGGCAGAGTTGTTGCATAAAAGCCTTATCCAGCGCTTTTTGAACGATCCGGTACCACCTGTTCTCCTCTTTGAGGCGCACGATGCTTTTTTGCGGGTGGACGTTCACATCGACAAGGTCTAAAGGGATGTCAAGAAAGAGGATCAAAATAGGGTGTGTTTTCGGAGGGAAATGTTTTTGATACGCTTCATAAGCGGCCATCTGGATCAATGGACTTGATGCGGTCCTTTGATTGATGAAAAAATATTGCTGGCTGCGCGTTTTTTGCCCCTCTTCTGCTACACTCACTAACCCAAAGCAGCGAACCCCCTCCTCACTATGTTCAAATGCGTGCACTTTGTTTAAAAAATCGAAGCCAAAGAGGTCCTTGGCACGATCTTCAAGAGAGTCCGCTTGGGGACAATCGAATTCGAGCTTTTTGTCTATAGTGAAACTGAATCGGATTTTCGGATTGCAGAGGGCTATTTTTTGGACTATTTTCTGGACATCCATAGTCGCACCTCTGATCGTCTTTTGAAACTCCAGACGTGCCGGAACATTGTAAAAAAGGGAGTAAATTTCAAAAGTTGTCCCGTGCTCTTTAAAACAGGGGCCGTTTGAGATCATTTTGCCTGCCCTCATTTCGACCAAGGTTCCCTCGCCCCCCTCGATCGGCGCGGTTTTCATTAGCAAATGACTGATGCTTGCTATCGAGGAGAGGGCTTCGCCGCGAAATCCGAGCGTTGCAATCCCTTTGAGGTCCTGTTGTCCACGAATTTTACTGGTGGCATGCCGCTCAAAACAAACAAGGGCATCCTCTTTGGGCATACCGATACCGTTATCCATGATTTTTATAGATTCAAACCCCCCACCTTGAATTTCGATATGGATGGTTGTGCTAGAGGCATCGATCGAGTTTTCCACAAGCTCTTTGATGCAACTTGCCGGATTTTCTACAACCTCTCCGGCTGCGATCAGATTAATTAAATGCTCCTCAAGGAGAAAAATGGGGCTTCGTTGCATACCCAAGATTGTAGCAAAATAAAAGAAAAAAGGGGATTGGAAGGTTATTCTTTGAAAAAAAAGATCCGAACCATAATTCTATCATGTAGGCCATGATAGTTTGTTTTATGGCTCGGATGGTTAAAGAAAACACCCTTGTTCAATGACTAAAGATTCGTACTTTAAGTGTATCGGCCTTCGCCAACTACACCCGGTTCGATTCCTTGCTACGGCCTAATGATCCACCTGGTCCCTTCTTTAATTAACCAATAACATTTTTAGTAATTTTTTTTAAGAAAAATTTATATTTTTTTATGATTCGGATCTTATCCAGCCTTATTACCTTAGCCTCAGTTAGCTACGGAGCTTATTATTTTTCCTCCCAACACCCCGAGGTAAAAGCAAAGGTGATGGATATTATTTATTCTGGCAATTTCCATACCCTTGAGGCGAGGCTTAGCTCTAAGCAGATTATGGAGGCGAACAAACGGAAGCTTTTGAAAGACGACCGGCACCATTTTCTAGAGCCCATAACACTCTATTCCCCCTATCTTTTGCTTGAGATCAAATACACAAAGCCGGATCACACCACCGGAGAAGGGATCATCCTCTGGGACCTTATCGACGGGGAGATGGTGATGAACACCGAAGGGTGGGATAAGACCCATGGGTATGCAGATTGTATCAAAGCAAGGCTCACAAAAAATGAGTTCAAAGTGATCAATTTGCTTGCAGAACGGGGTGGGGCCTTGGATAGAGGGGCGCTGGCCCGTCTTCTGGCTGCAGAAAATGAGACGCTGGACAAAGTGATCGATGCCTGTAGACGAAAAAAACTGATTGTTTTGACCGGGAATCAATATCGGCTTCACCTGAAAAGCCCAAAAATCAGCGTCATACCCGAAACCTCTATCGACGACCATCTGGTCACTAAGTCCCTCAAAAACGCACAGCGGTTATCGCAGAGATTTTCAGAGTGGCAAATCCGGCAATTGGCAGAATCTACCTTTGGTGCCGATTTTGCGATCAGAAGCACCCTTAATGTCTACCTTCCGATCTATAATATCACTGTAGGAAACCCTGACGGGACCTTTCACACCTCCTATTGGAATGCGATCAGCGGTAAAGAGATCCCCTTTTCCTCAATGATTGAATAGGTTTTTTTATAGAGGGTTATATCGAGGACAACTTACATTCAAAAAGGCCTTGTATTTTACCCCCCGGATACCTTAGTATTTAGAGATCAAATTTTTGGAGAGATGGCCGAGTGGTCGAAGGCGCGTCCCTGCTAAGGACGTATACCCGTGAGGGTATCGAGGGTTCGAATCCCTCTCTCTCCGCTCTTCTAACCCTTTATTCCTCAAGTACGTAAAATTTTATTTTTTATAAAAATATTTATTATGGTACAAGGGGGAAAAAGGACGTTTATGAAAGTCAATAGACCAAATCACAATCAAGGACCTATCCAGCACGCCACAATTGGCAGACACACGCAATCTGATAAGATCATTAATCAATTATTTAAAAAAGGTTATCCAAAACCTCATAAAACCACGTTCAAGTTTGACCACCATCAAATTACAGCCCAGACTCCCAAAAGTTCCGAATTACCTAAACCTAAAAAAAATAAAAGAACTTGAAAGCAAAGTGCTAATCATTAGCATCGCTTAGTTTTTTCATTAAAAAATTCTAGTGTAAATATTGGTGCTTGTCTAACATCATCGTATGGACACAATACAAGCGATCTACGAGCGGCGATCGATCAAACTTTTTGATCAAGGGCACGTCATGCCCGACGAGACGTTTCAAAAACTGATCATGGCCGCTAGACAAGCCCCTTCTTCCTATAACCTTCAGCACACTAGGCTCGTACATATCACAAGCAACGAGATAAAAAAAGAGATTTCAAAAGCAGCGTATGACCAACCACAGGTTTTAAGCAGCTCCGTCCTTTTCTTGATTGTGGGAGATACTCGTGCTTGGGAGAAAAATCCGGCTCGCTGCTGGAAAAACGCGCCGGAACAGGTGCAGAAGTTTATTTTGGATTCGATTCCCACTTTCCATAAAGCGCAACCCTGGATAGCTCGCGACGAGGCGATCCGCTCAGGTGCGCTCACTGCGATGACTTTGATGCTAGCTGCAAAATCGCTTGGATACGACTCTTGTCCGATGATCGGCTTCAACCAAGAAGAGGTGAAAAAAATAGTCTCACTCCCTATGGATTTTGTCCCTGTGATGCTTCTGCCGATAGGGAAAGGGATAAAACCCCCTAATCCAAAACCGGGATTTATCCCTATGGAAGAATTTTTAATTAAAGATCGATTTACTTAAGTGATGACGCATGCTTTCGATTTCTGAACACTACTTAAATTGGATCTATCAAGATTCAGTCTTAGAATTGATACAAGAACCGCTCCCCCCCGAAACAAAAAAACTCTCACTGAAAGAAAAGATCTCCATCGGTGTCGAAAGAGGGGCAAACTGTTTTTGTCAGTCTATCCATTTATTTTGTTTTATGACAGGGGTCGAAACCCTACTTCGAAAAACAACCCCCGATAACAACGATGGCATCCTTTTAAACGCGTTTTTGGTCCCCATCATTGAGGAGTGTTTTTTTCGTGGTCTTCTTCGTAAAGGGGTCGAAAAAACGCAATCTCTGTACTTACAAGATACCGCTACCGATTCTGCGAAAAAATTCAGGATTGTTTTTTTAAATGCTGCTTTTTCTTTCGTCCATTCAGGCTGGAGGCGAAGAATCCTTTTTTTAAATTATCCATTAGAGTCAAAATTGCGCGAGGAGACAGGGAGTATTATCCCCCCTATTATGTCCCACATCACCCAAAATCTGATCCTCTTTTCAGCTCTCAAAATTGCTACCGTTTTAAAAAAATGTAATGAAGGAAAATCGGATTAGATCCTGTGTTTTTTTAAAAAAACTCGCTATTTATTAAGAAAAGGGCGACGGTTTGCAAAAAATCCTATCGGAGTAATTGTAGCGCCTTTCCTGAACCTTTGCTCCAACTAACAAAAGGGCAATCAGTTTCGAAAATCCTAACGGGGTAATTGTAGGGCCTTTCCCGAACCTTTACTCCATTTAACAAAAGGGCAATCAGTTTCGAAAATTTCTATCGAGTTAGTTGCAGATCCTTTCCCAAACCTTTGCTCCAACTAACAAAAGGGCAATCAGTTTCGAAAATTCCTATCGAGTTAGTTGCAGATCCTTAAGCCGAATTTTCGCTCTAGGCAGCATAAAAAGAATCGGCTACACGCTGGTTTTGAGATAATTGATCAGATGATCTAAGGTGCCTGTTTCCTGTCTTTGTTGTTTCAAAATTTTGAAATTTAGGCGCTCTTGACATAGCTCTTCCCCATTGGCAATCACAACCACCTCAAACCCTTTGCGATCCGCATATTTGATCTGGTTGGGCAAAGGTTTATCTTGTAAATAGACCTCGGCGCCAAACCCGTGCTGACGAATTTTTTCAGCTATGGTTATATACTGGGAGAGATAGTTTCTATCTTGTACCGTCACCAAAACTCTTGCATAGGTCTCAGTTTCAGAACGGATCAGCCCCTTCTCGATCATTTTAGGGATCAACCTTGAGACCCCAATCGAAATCCCCACACCCGGCAATAGCTTTCGTGTGAATGTGGCCGCTAGATTTTGATAGCGCCCTCCGGCACAGATCGTCCCAAGTTCCGGGCAATCGATCCATTTGACCTCGTAGATCGTACCTGTGTAATAATTCAGACCGCGCGCTAATGTCGGGTCAATCTCGATCACTTCGGCTGGAACGCGAAAAGCGGTTGCCAACCGGAGCACTTCTTCTAATTCGTCTAGACCCTCTTTAAGTAGAGGTGTTTTAGTAAACCCCTCCAGGTAGCTCATCATTGCAGCAGTCGACCCCTTTCTCTCTAAAAAAGAGAGAATTTTTTCCACAACGGATCCACTCACCCCAATCTCATCAAGTCCTCGGGCCATCGCTGAAGCATCAATTTTCTCTTTTTTATCAATTTGGCGTATGGCAGCCTCCAGGCAGGATTCTTCAACGCCGAATTCCTGCATCAGCCCCACTAAAATTTTGCGGTTGTTTATCTTGATCCGATAATTCGGCAATCCGATCGCAGTAAAAATCCTGTAGACAATTCCTAAAAGTTCCGCATCATAGGCCAAAGAAAGCTCGGTTTCGGAAATGACATCGATATCACACTGGTAAAACTGCCGGTAACGGCCTGCCTGGGGCCTCTCGCCTCTCCACACAGGAGCTATATGGTAGCGTTTAAACGGAAATACAAGCTGTCCGTAATGTTCCGCCACGTATCTGGCCAAAGGGACCGTGAGGTCAAAACGGAGGCCTAGCTCTTTTTTCCCCCCCTCATCAGCCGATAGCCGGGTTAGCCCATAAATTTCGCTATCATTTCCCTTCGATAAAAGGGTTGCAGTTTTTTCAACGGCAGGGGTGTCCATTGGCGAATAACCAAAAGCCTCAAACTCTTTTTTGATCTTGTCCAGGCAACGATTAAATGCTATCTGATCTTTGGGAAGAAATTCGGGAAACCCTGAAATAGACCCTACAAGGATCCCTTTTGATGAATTGGACATACTCTAACTTACCTTAAAAGCCCCTGATGCGAATTCAAGATTATGTCATGACCCGTGGGTTTTTGTCATCTTTGAAAAGGGGCTTTTAAGCTCAATTATTTTTTGATCAAATTTTTCTATGATAGGGTGAAAATGCACTTTCTGAGCTTCTCAAAGAACCCACAATCTGTGATTGTCTTGGGGAAATTCTAGGGGGCAAGGCGAGTGCATGGGAGGGCTCGGGCCTAGTGCAGGGCACTCTTGACAAGTCCTTCAACCTGGCTTTCAGTTGCAATTGCGGCTCCAAAAAATCATCCAACTTTTTTTTGAATCCCCGGGATAACTCATCACCAAGCTTTTTTGCCACCTCGTTGATCAGTTCAATGCTGGCAAGGGTCTTTTCTAAAGCCTCTTTATTTTTTTCTTGTGCAAGGATTTTGTAATGAACGGGCTCAAGCCAATACCCTATCGAGGTCTGGCAAAGACGCAAACAGGGGTACTCTCTATCGGGCGACAAGAGCGCTTGAAGAGCTTCGCGTGTAGCTTCTTTTTTCCACGGTTTTAAAAATAGATTTTCACTTGGTAATATCCCACCTGAAATCATAGGAATCTTTCTCTACTTAAAAATGAATGGAGCGAGTTTAGCAAATCTAATTTTTTTTAGAAACAAAAAGGAGCGTTCGTTTCAGAAACTCTAGGAGGCGCTCTCCGGCTCAGCTCCTATCGACCTGCTCTGCTCGTGATAATACTGGATGCTCTCTTTGCTGTTCGGGTACATGGGCCAGCTGACAAGAGATTTAAACATTTCCCACCGGGTCATACCGGTCTGTCTACGATGCAAAAAATCTTCCAAAGATCCCCTTTTATGTAAAAATAAGAGACCATATTTGTTCGCTCTAAATTCCATTTGCCTCTCCTGGACAAAAAAGATGTATAAGCTGATGAGAGCCGGGGCAGCTTTCATAAGGAACGAAGAGATGCTTTTTTCATTTTTATCATCTAGGAACGCAAATCCTTCATAGACCGTAACAACATATGCAAAAAATCCGGTGCAATACGACTTGAATAGATCCTCGTTCAGGATATGGCCGATTTCATGCCCTATAGCAAAAACAGCATCGTTCCTGTCTTGAATCTGCTCGGGGTTAACCGTGATCCTTTTTGAAAAAACCCCTTGCGTTTTAGCACACGCCTCCATTCTCTCAAAAGAGATCAAAGGCTTTTCGGCAAGCGAAAAAACCTCCCTAGCCTCCTCTGCTATCTTTAGAATATCAACCCCTTTTTGCAACAACTCACGTCTCATAGACTCCTGCTCATCGCAAGGATTTTTCTGAGAAAACCGGCTGTGGACACCCATAGAGAACCAATTTTTACACCGGTCCAAAACACACCAATCCAAAAATTTGTCCACTTTAGTAAAAATTTTCTGATCCCAGGAAAATCTGCACTTAGCTAGAAACGGATACAAGCCGCATCGAGGGGGCTCCACTCTTGGAAAAACAGGTCTCGGATAGTGCGCTTCCGTTATGGGTCTTGCAAACTTTTTAAATAATGAAAGATTAGAAAAAGAGGGTGCAATAGGGTCAAGACGCATACAGAGAACCTTTTTCTTTAAATTAAGCCTTTCTGATCTTAAAAAAAAATTCAAGCTCTTTTTCATAACCTAAATATGTTTACTTTTTCGACATAGGAAAATATGACTCATCAAATGACCACCCCCAAACTTTGAAGCCAAAAAGCTAAACCATATTATATCTTAGCAAAATCGCCCCCTTAGGTCGAAATTTCTCTACCGCTCTCAAGTGGTCTAGGTCTGTTTTATCGTTTTTTTCGTGTCCAATATTTTCCCTTTTCGCCTATGATGCAGCAATCATGGAATTGACAATCAAAGAGAAAAATACCGATAAAAAACAAAAAGAGCCCTCTAAAACCAAACCGAGGGTCCCTCCCCAATCCAAAGAGGCTGAAAAGCTTGTTTTAGGGATGATGTTTTCTTCTGTCAACGCTTTGAATGTCGCAGCAGACTCTCTAGTGCCCGAAGACTTTTATTTCAAAGAACACCAACTTGTCTTCCATGTTTTACAAGAAGCCTATCGCAACGATCGCCCGGCTGACGTGCACCTCGTAAATGAGGAACTCAAACGCAAAGACCAACTCAAAGAGGTCGGGGGAATTGTAGCTTTAACAGAAATTGCCCATTACGCAGGTACATCAGCCTACATAGAAGAATATGTCAATGTTGTTAAAGACAAAGCTCTTTTACGCCGCATGATCAGCACCGCTTCGGAAATGGAGAAAAAAGCGCAACTAGAGCCTCAAGATGTCCTCTCTTTTCTTGATGAATGCCAAGCGAAGCTCTACACAATTTCCCAAGAAAAATCGGCCAAAGATGGCTTCATGATCAGAGATATTCTCTCTGGTGTGCGCGCTACAACAAAACTCCCCTTCTTAAAAGAGTTGCAAGATAGACAAGAGGAGTATTTAACAAAAGGTCCAAATGCGGCCCATTTTACCGGTTTGCCCACCCATTTTTTCGATGTGGACAAAATGATCAATGGCCTTTGCCCCTCGCAACTATTGATTTTGGCGGCACGTCCGTCGATGGGAAAAACGGCTTTAGCTCTTAACATCGCACAAAATGTCGCGTTCCGCTCGAAAGAGGCTGTGGGTATATTTTCTCTTGAAATGAACGCCGAAGAACTGCTTCACCGCTTGATCTGCTCAGAAAGCGAGGTGGAATCGGAAAAAATCAAAACGGGTTCCCTTGCAGGGGGCGATTACCAAAAAGTTGTTGCTGCTGTCAATGAGATGCAAAAACATACAATGATCATCGATGATCAGCCCGGCCTAAAAATTTCCGACCTGCGCTCTAGAGCTCGCCGGATGAAAGAGATGTTCAACATCAAACTTTTGGTGATCGACTACCTACAACTCCTAAGTGGACCTAAAGCAAACTACAATTCCGATAACAGACAGAACGAGATCTCAGAGATCTCCCGTATGCTCAAAAATTTGGCCAGAGAGCTCCATATCCCAGTCATTTGCCTATCCCAGCTTTCACGTAAGGTAGAAGAGCGTCAGGGACACCGGCCAATGCTCTCGGATCTTAGAGAATCGGGCTCGATTGAGCAGGATGCGGACATCGTGATGTTTCTTTTCAGAAGAGAGTATTACAACCCTCAAGATAAACCGGGGACAGCTGAATTGATCGTTGCAAAAAACCGCCACGGAAAAGTGGGCGACATCCAGTTGGTTTACAAAAAATCTTTGGCGCTATTCCAAAATTTTGTAGCTCCTCCGATAGAACCCCCTTTAAACCAGCAGTTCAATACAAATGCCTTTCAGGCTTTCGCACCAAAATAAGGGCAAAATATAAAACTAAACTCCATTTTTTGGAATTGGGGAGAGGTCTAGTAAATCTATATTTCGTTTATAAAAATTTCGTAAAGAAATTATAATGATACTATTTTAATTATCATCTGCTCTGGTTTTTAAAATTTTTTTATATATATGTAAAAAAAACCGGCTCTACCCCTTTACCTTTAAAATGAAACAAAGTATGCTTCTTGAATCAAATTGGAGTCAAAATGGCCTCTGTTAAAAAGAAGCGCAAAGCGAAGATGAATCGCCACAAGTTGAAAAAACTTCGCAAACTCAACAGACACAAGAACCCCTAGTTCTTCCCATGTGGACCTACGAGACATTTTACGATGTTCTCGTCGTCGGAGCAGGCCATGCCGGCTGTGAAGCTGCGCATGCGGCTGCAAAGATGGGGGCGAGGACACTTTTAGTTACCATGAACTTGGATACTATTGCCAAGATGAGCTGCAATCCTGCGGTCGGGGGGACCGGTAAAGGGCAAATTGTGCGCGAAATCGATGCAATGGGCGGTATCATGGGTCAAATTATAGATCAAACTGCCATCCAATTTAGAATGTTGAACCGTTCTAAAGGTCCCGCCGTTTGGTCTCCTCGTGCCCAGGCGGACAAACACCTGTACGCTCAAAAAATGAAAGAGACCCTGGAAACAATCCCTAATCTTTTTTTGATGCAAGGGACAATCGAGGATCTGCTTATTGAAAACGGGGCGGTCGTAGGAATCTCTACCAAAGAGGGGATCGCTTTTCGCTCTTCTACAGTGATTCTCTCCTCTGGAACGTTCATGCAGGGGAAAATACATATAGGATCGACCCAATTTTCGGGTGGAAGAGCCGGAGATCCCCCCTCTATTGGGCTCTCAAACAGCCTCTCACAACACGGATTGCGGTTGGGTCGACTCAAAACGGGTACCCCTTGCAGAATACACAAAAGGTCCGTTGATTTTTCCCAATGCGAACGGCAAGATGGTGAGGAGGATGTCCGATTCTCTTTCAAAAAAGGGTTTTTAAAGCTGCCTCAAGTCCCCTGTTATATCACCTATACATCCCAAGAAAGTCAAAAAATTGTAGAACAAAACCTCTACAAATCGGCTGGCTACTCCAAAAAAATGGTAGGCCCGCGCTACTGCCCCTCTATCGAGGATAAAATTGTCCGATTCAGCGATAAGGAGCGTCATCAAATATTTATTGAGCCGGAAGGGCTATACACCCAAGAGCTCTACTTGAACGGGATCTCAACCTCTTTGCCATTTGATGTGCAAGTACCGCTCATCCGATCGATTGCAGGTTTACAGAACGCTGAGATTGTACGCCCGGCGTATGCGATCGAATACGATTACGTAAAAAGCGGCCAGCTACAGCTTTCTCTTGAGACCAAAACTATCGAGGGATTATTTTTAGCCGGCCAAATCAATGGCACGACAGGTTACGAAGAGGCGGCAGGCCAAGGTTTTATTGCCGGGGTGAATGCTGCTTTAAAAGTGCAAGGGCGCCCCCCCTTCATTTTGAGCCCACAGGAGTCGTACATAGGGGTCATGATTGAAGACATCGTATCGATGGAATTGACCGAACCCTACCGGATGTTTACCAGCCGGGCCGGCGCTCGCCTTCTTTTAAGACAAGACAACGCGGATCTTAGACTTTCCCACTACGGCTATCAGCTAGGTGGGCTTGTCACAAAAGAGGAGATAGAGGCGCTAGATCTTAAAAAACAGAAGATCAAAGAGGCTATCCAACTACTCAAAAGACATGTCCAGGTTGAAGACCGGAGCTATACCTTGCAACAGATGATTGCACGGCCCGACAAAAGCTACTTGTCAGTACAACAAGACTACCCCCACTTAGTCCCGGATCTTGAAGAAGAGACCCGTTTTCAGGTAGAGCTTGAGCTCAAATACGCCGGTTACATCAGGCGTCAAGAGGAGGAAAACCAAAAACTCAAAGATCTCGACGCTATCAGTATTCCTGAAGGGATGGATTTTGAACTCGTTAAAGGGTTAAGAAATGAAGCTAGAGAGACATTAAAAAGGGTTCAGCCTTTGCATTTGGGCCAAATTGGGAGGCTTCCGGGGATCACTATAGCCGATCTGAACATTCTATTTGTGGCTATTAGAGGCTTTAGAAAAAATCCCCACCAAGCATCAGTCGCAACACTTCAAGAGACGGTTGTGTCGTAGACAACCTGGCTCGACAGACTCCTCTTGAGTTTTTCTATAGGCTTATAAATTAGGCTTGATTGCAAAAATTCTCTTATCCATATAGTCTTTTAAAATAAAAAAAAAGAGCCTCCATGAAAACGCTCCGTGTTGTGAAATTAAAAAACATGCCTATTTTCAATATGCTTGCTCTCGAAGAGCATCTATTAGAGGGGCCTTGTGAAAATATTTTGTTAGTCAACTACGGAACGCCTGATGCGATTGTGCTAGGGAAATCAAATGATCGTCATGCCCTGGTCGTGGAGAATCCGAACGTCCCCCTTATCCGTCGGTTTTCAGGGGGTGGGACCGTCTATGTCGACTCGTCAACCATTTTTATAAGCTGGATCTTATCGAAAGAACTAGAAGAGGCAAAATGTGTAGATACCCTTTTCAATTGGACAGTCGATGGATTCAAAAAAGCGCACCCGAACCTACCAATAGACCGTATAGAAACCGATTACGTACTTGAAAAGAATAAAGTTGGTGGCACGGCACAATATGTAAAAAAAGATCGTATTTTGCACCATACCAGCTTTCTATTTGATTTCTCGAATGAGAAGCTTTCACTCCTTAAAACACCCCAAAAGGCACCGGCATATAGACAAAATCGCCCCCACGCCACCTTTGTCACCTCTTTAAAGAGCCACTTCACAAAACCGCAAGATTTTGTAGATCCCTATCTTGAGGAGCTCACAAAGGAATTTTCCTTAAGAGAAATTTCGATGCTTGAAATTTTACAAGACCTCAAAAGTCCAAAACAAACCGTATACCTTGAGTGACCTTCTTTAAGGCCCGGTTGAGTATAGATCTACTCCTCAGGGCTATTGGAGCCAAAAAACTCTTTGAACGCATGAGAAGTTACCTGATCCCCTAATTCCGCAATAGCTTCCACAAGATCAATTTTTTTCGGGCAGACTTGTACACAATTTTGCGCTTTACTACACTCATGCAACCCCCCTTTTCCCATCATGGTATCCAACCTCTCCTCCTTGTTGGATTTTCCATTTGGGTGCAAGTTGAACAGTCTTGCCTGTCCCACCACCGCAGCACCGACAAACTGTGTTGTTTTTGTGTAGTTCGGACAAGCAACAAGGCAGCAGCCACAGCTCATACAAGTCGATAGCTCGTACATCACCTCTTGCGTCTTCGGAAGAATTTTCGGACCAAATTTGGTGCTTCGACTCCCGTCTACCTCGCTCCAGCCTTTGATCCTTTTCAAATCGTCAAAAATTCTAGATCGATCAATCACAAGATCCCGTATAAGAGGGTAACAATCAAAAGGGGCCAGATGTATCCTATCAGTCCCGGTCTCGTCTAAAATAGGCTGTATCATCGCTGTACAGGATTGTCTCGGGATACCATTGATAAGCATCGAACAGGACCCGCAGACCTCCTCGAGGCAAGCTTGCTCCCAGACTACCGGTGTCGTCAGTTCCCCTTTTTTGTTGATCGGCCGCTTTTGGATCTCCATCAAAGCGGTGATCACGTTCATTAAAGGGGTAAGCTCCAGCTCAAACTCCTCAATATACTGGTTTCCTTCAGTTCCTCGAAGAATTTGTAGGGTGAACGATTTCATCTGAGCTCCTCACACGTAAGCCGGTAAATTTGAGGGAATTTTAGAGAGGTCAAGGCTCTCCAAAGTCACTTTTTTCTTATAATCCCGTTTTGCCACAGTAAAGTATCTGGTGTCAACGTCACGGAAGCTCATGACAGGCTCCTCCCGATTCGGGTCATAGGTCGCTATCGTATGTTTTAAGAAATGCACATCATCCCGATTGGGAAACTCGGGCTTAAAATGCCCTCCGCGCGATTCATCACGTAAAAGGGCCCCTTTTGCTATAACGAGTGCAATTTCTAGCATCCCTCTGAACTGATTTGCAAAAATAAATGTTTGATTCAGCTCATTTGATGTGTCATCAAGACGGATATTTTTATACCTTTGCCGTATTTTCTTGATCTCCTGCACCGCTTTTTCTAAAGACTCATTATGACGCACCACGGTACAATCACGCACCAAGATCTCGGAAAGCTCTTCATGGAGCTGGTGGATGTTTTCCACACCCTTTTTTGACATGAGCTCATGCTTGAAAGCCTGCTCTTTTGCCAACGCCCTTTCAAAAACTTCCTCTGGTATTTCCTTGTAATCTTTTTTCAACTGGTGGAAATAGGGCTGCATCTCATCCCCCACAACAAGCCCGTCAAAAATACACGAAATCAAAGAATTTCCCCCAAGGCGGTTTGCTCCGTGGATTCCATATTGGGATTCTCCCACATTGAAGCATCCGGTAAGATTTGTCATGTACTTAAACCTTAAATGCCGGTCCCCATCCTCTTCGGCAGGATAATCGACAAAAGCCCCTCCCATCGTGTAGTGCACTCCGGGGTAAATTTTCATTGGCTTCACTTTAGGATCTTCACCGGTAAATTTTTGGTAAATTTCAAAAACAGACTGGAATTTTTTCACTAAAGACTCATCAAAACCGGTGCAGTCGAGATAGACCTGTTTATGCCCCTCAACCCCAAGCCCCAATTCACAAACCTGGTGAATCGCCCTAGCGGCAATATCGCGCGGCACAAGATTTCCCAATAGCTTGTACATATCCTCTAAAAAATACCAGCGCTCCCCCGTTTTACCACAAGGTATCCAATTCCCGTTTTCATCTTTGATCTGTTTTGTCTCATCACCAAAGACCCAAACACGGGCAAATCCCCGCAGTGTTTCAGTCATAAGACGTAACTTATCATGGCCAGGAATCGAGGTTGGATGGATCTGTATAAATTCCCCGTTTGCATACTCCATTCCCTGCATGAACAAGCGACCGTTGGCAGCGCCGGTGCAAATCGTGGAGTTGGTGCTTTTTTTGAACATAAAGCCCAGTCCGCCGGTGCCGATAATCACCGCGTTGGCTTTTAGAACTTCCAACTTGAGATTATAATGGTCCATCAAAATAATCCCGCGTGCAATCCCTTCTTCATCTAATACGAGGCGCATAAATTCATGGTGCTCATATTTTTTGACAAGCCCCTTCACCTCATAACGGCGCACCTGCTCGTCAAGTGCGTATAATAGCTGTTGTCCCGTAGAAGATCCGCAATACACCGTTCTGTTGAATGTGGTCCCCCCGAACCGCCTTACATCCAGCCCCCCCTCGAGATTTCGATTGAATGTGCAGCCAAACCGATCAAGCATTTTGATGATTTGGGGAGCCGCCAAACACATCTCCACGACTTGAGGCTGGTTGGCAAGAAAATCGCCCCCTTTCACTGTTTCATAGGCATGGATGTAGGGTGAATCTCCCTCATTTTTTAAGTTGACCGCTGCGTTGATCCCCCCTTGGGCACAAACGGAATGGCTCCTTTTTACTTTAGTTAAAGAAACCAGGTGGACCAAAATCCCGTGTTCCGCCAATCGCATCGCAGCCGAAAGGCCTGCAAGCCCTCCACCCACTACAATCACTTCCTGTTGTATTGCCATAGGTCAGCTCCTCAAATTGATCCAATAAGTTCCCCAAACTGCGCTCAAGCCCAAAAAGCCCAATAAAAACATCAGCCCAACGCAAACTTTTAACATCCGCCTTTGGGAGACCTGTTTTACGACAAGCCCCCAGGTAATTGTAAACGCCCACAGACCATTAAACCCGTGAAAGACTGCAGCAGCAACAAAAATCGTATATAAAATTGCCTTGATGGGACTTTTGAAGACATCTCTGACATTCATCAATTGTGAAGTTCCAAAAGAGTTCGTCACTAAAATCACCTGATTGGGTTCAAGCTCCCTCTTTGTCAATCCCTGGTAAAATTCCTCCATCTCGACCGCTTTACCCTTTTGTTTTCCCAGCTCGGATGCTTCCAAATTATACTGTAAGCCACCCCCGTCGATCTCTTTCGCCCGCTGGTCAACAAGGGTCTGTTGCCCCAGCTCTTTGTTGAGAGCATCTTTATATTCTGTAATAGCTGCAGCATCATACAGCGAAAAACCCAACCTGTCTTGCAGCGAGTAAAGTCCGCTATCGAAGGAGATACGGGTGAAAAAAAGCCTATTACTCCCCTCCTTAGCCTCGGCAGGATACAGATAGAAACGAAAAAGGGCGACATGAGCTATGATTCCGAACAACAAAATCCAGGCAGTCCACTTCTGAAAGGTGTAAGCCCTGCTCCTTGTATAGGACATATAGGGTCTTGACCCCTCTTTAGAGCCAAAAGAATTGGATCTGCCGTACAAGGCTTTTTGGATCCCGATAATAGCGTGGTACACGATCGGCACACCGATAAACGTCAGCTCCACAACTTGTAGATAGGGCAAGTCATGTATAAAATTGACCATCCGGACAAAACCGGCCCCGTCATCTCCGATTAAGAGAGCCGCTTGTGAATTTGTTAAGAGATGCTCAAAAAGGAAAATCACAATCAGCAAACCGGTCAAAGAGTGCAAACGTGATAGAATAAATTCTTTTGGTAGGTTGTTTTTACGGGGATCCATGTCTGTTTTCTACTTACTTTACAATAATTGCTTTGAAACCTTGCCAAGAAATGTTTCTTAGCTTCGTCCTTGTCCAACGGTTAGTGAATTTTTAAGGTATCTTGTATTAAACGTGGTTTAAACGTTTTTTTGAAGGAAAATTACAATCCAAAAAGCTCTTTAGAAGTTTTAACTATTTTTTCCTCAACTTCCGCTCTTGTTTTTTTTTGGAGCCGGGCAATTTTCTCTATGATGTAAGGGATATAGGCCGGCTCGTTTGTTTTACCACGGAACGGTTCGGGGGCAAGCCAGGGGGCATCCGTCTCCACCAGCATCTGTTCAAGAGGGACGCTTGCAGCAATCTCCTGCATCTGGGTGGCGTTCTTGAAGGTGACCACTCCGCTGAAAGAGAGATAAAAACCTTTTTCAAGAGCCCAACGAGCTACCTCAAAAGAGCCCGCAAAACAGTGAAGAATCCCTTTTTTTACCCGATTTTTTTCGATGAAATCGATCAATTCCTGATAGGCATTCCTACAATGAATTGAAAGGGGCAAATCCAAATCGTTGGCCAACTCAATATGTTTTTTAAAGTACTCTTTTTGAATCGCCAGATGCTCCTGTGAATGGTGCAAATCGAGACCGGTTTCTCCAATCGCAACAATCTTCTTGCTAGATGCAAGCCCACAAATTAGGTCAAAATGCCCATTTTCCACCTCGTGCGCATGGCAAGGGTGAATCCCTGCCACCGCCGGTACCGTCGGATATTCCTGGTGAATTTTCAGTCCCCTCTCTATATCCTTCACGTCGATGCAGATATTGATTACGTGGTCTACCCCGTTCTCGAAAGCCCTTTTGAGAACTTCCTTGTAATCTTCTCCCAAATGGCAGTGCGTATCAATCATTGACAAGTAGCCTCCGAATCAGTAGGTTGGATAACAAGTAAACTCTCTATAACGATAAATTTACCCATCCCTAAACGAGATAATTATGACATCCATTTACATTTTTGTCAGCGCATTTAAGGATTCCGACGGCTTCGGTAAAATCATTTTTTTGCTCCTTTTTTCACTCTCGTTTCTCTCCTGGTTTATTTTGATTTTTAAAGCTCGCCAGTTTGGTAAGCTGGAAAAAGAGATGCAAACTTTTCTTCTCAATTTTGAAAAAAAAGAGCATCCGATTCTAGAAAAATCCATTTTAGAAACCCTCACCTCCAATCCGATGTTCTCTCTCTACAAACAATTTAAAAAATGCACGATAGACCTATTGGAACGTAATCGCCAGCTCGATAGGGTGGAAGAAAACTTTTTAACCAGATCCGATGTGGAGATGCTGGAGAACTATCTGGATCAAAAAGTTTTGCTGAACAGCAAAGATTTGGATAAAAACCTTTTCATCCTCTCTACCTCCATATCCTTGGCCCCATTTTTAGGAATTTTAGGGACGGTTTGGGGCTTGCTCGTGAGCCTTACCGGTCTTGGAAAAGGTGTATCAGCCCTTTCGAACCAGGTTGTGATGGGTGGCCTTTCCACCGCTCTGGCCACTACGGTAATAGGCCTTCTAATAGCGATACCGGCACTCATCGGCTATAATTACTTGAAATCGAAAGCAAAAGAAATGACTCTATCGATGGGCTCTTTTTGCGCTCTACTCGTGCACGAGGTAGAGATGGGATATCGAAGGGATTGACCGGATGCGAAAACGCTTTCTCGACGAAATAGCCGAAGAAACAGACCTCATCAACCTTACCCCCCTGATTGATGTTCTTTTCACAGTCCTAGTATTGTTTATTGTTATCTCCCCATTTTTGGACATCGAATCGATCCAGTTAGCCCAAAAAGGGGTGGAGGCAAACGGGCAAAGGGAAAAAAGGAAGATCCGTATTTTTGTCCAAAAAACGGGTCAAATTAAAATCAACGATACGCCGGTGACACTGAAACAGCTCCCAGGCGTTCTAGACGAACTAAAAAAATCATTCCGTGAGGAGATTCCGGAGCTCTACCAGGATAAGAACTCCTCTTTTGGAACCTATTTGAATGTGAAACATGCGCTGGAACAAGCAGGATTTGAAGAGATGGATCTTGTGGTCCAACCCGAAGGATAGTCCAAAAAAAATCGCTCTTAAAAGAACCATACAGGTACACCTATTGGTCTTGCTACTGTTCTCTTTCAGCTCCACTTTTTCTTTTCCATCACGGCCCAAACAAAAAATGCGTGTCCACACCACCCATTTAAATAGCAAAAACCCTACTGTCCTTAAGGAAAAATCCCCCCTTGAAAAAAAGGGGAGGGCTCCTGAAAAGAAAGTGCCGGTTCAAGAAAAAAAGGGGATCAAGCCCCCCCCTCAAGTTAAGAAACCCCTAACGCCAATTCAAGAAAAAAAGAGCCCGATGAAACGGATCGAAGAGCTCGAAAGAGATCTTAAAAAAATTGAAACCTCTTTCAAGGAGGCCCCAAAAGATCTTTTTGTAGGGTTAGAATATGGAATAGATTTAAAAGATTCTATCCCATACGAAACGCAAGTGGTCCAAATTCTACAAAAAGCTTTGAGGCTCGTCGATCCAGAAAGCGTTGATGTAGTGATCCAGGTTCTTCCCAACGGACTCGTGGAAACTATCCTTGAAATTCGTTCAAACAGCCCCTTGAATGCTAAAATTGTCGCAACCGCGTTAGAGAAAATGGTCTTTCCCCCTTTTGAAGCAAATGAGCCCCTAGAGCTGAGCCTGCATCTTTGTACTGGAAACTAAGACGTGATTTCTTTATTCTACCCATAAAATGGATGTGAAAAAAAATTCTACAGGAGGATCTTCTTGATGAGAAACTCTCTTTTTTTTGCAATGCTTCTCCCTATGTTTTTGCTTTCTACATCAAAAACCCCACCGATTGTTGTCCCATTAGAAACTGTCAAATCGTTGCCCTCGCTCTATTTTTCCGACTGCTCTTCTACCGGAGACTGGGGGGCAAATTATAAAGAATCAATCCTGGAAATCCTTAAAGACGATATAGACGCATCGTTTCATTTGGATCTCACCATGGGTAAAATTGATATAGAGCCTCTTGTGAGTGGGCCCATGAAAACCCCCTCGAAAGAATTGGCCGCTTTTTCTTCCGATTTTGTCCTTCTGCCCAAATTTGAAGGAAAAACCCTGGTTGTAAAGCTCTACGAACCCAGATTTCACCAAACGCACCTGGTTGGCAAAGTTGATTTGGGGGGAACCCTTATTGAAGATAGGCAAAAGATCCATCAGATTTTTGATTTAGTCCACAAAAAAATTTTCCACCAGGAGGGGATCGCAAGCACTAAAATCCTCTTTTGCAAAAAAACCGAAGATATTGAGGGAGATTGGATTTCCGACATCTACGAGGTACAGCAAGACGGCCACAACTTAAAAAAAATCACCTCCTCCCAAAATTATCTCATCACACCCATCATGATCCCCAACTCAAAAAAAGGGGAAGGGTACGATTACGTTTTTGTCTCCTACGAAAAGGGGCAGCCTAAAATCTTCAAAGGCAATTCCCTATCGCCCATCTCCACCCCTCTTCTTCCCTTAAGAGGAAATCAATTATTGCCTGCTTTGAGCTTACGCGGAGACAAGATCGCTTTTATTTGCGATGCTTCGGGTAAAACGGACCTTTTTTTTCAACAATTGCATCCGGAAAAAGGGGTTTTAGGGAAGCCTATGCAACTTTTTTCACAAAATCAGTCGACCCAAGCCTCCCCTGCCTTTTCCCCTTGCGGCTCTAAACTTGCCTTTGTATCGGATAAGGGGGGATCTCCCAAAATTTACATTTTAGAGATTGTCGATGCTATCCGTTCAAAAAAAATTCCGCCTGTAAAATTACTCTCGACCAATCACAAAGAATGCACATGCCCCTCCTGGTCTCCTGACGGAAAAAAAATTGCATTCAGCGCTTTAAGTGAAGGATATCGGCAAATTTGGGTCCTCGATCTGGATAAAAAAATTGAGATGCCCATCACAAAAGGCCCACTCGATAAGGAAAATCCCTCGTGGGCCCCCGACAGCATCCATTTAGTTTACAATACAACAGGAAAGGAATCCCAAATTTATACTATTGATATTGTAAAGCAAAAACCTGTAAAAATACCCACAGGGGATGGGATTTCCCATTTCCCCTCTTGGGAACAAAGATGAGAAACCATATGAAAAAATTCTATCCGCTCGTTTTTTTCGTACTTGCGAGCTGCACCAGCACCCTTTATGATGCATGGGAAGAGACGAAAATGACGACAAGGTCCTATACGAAGCAGGGACTCGCTTATTTAGGCTTGATCGAAGAAGAATCAAGGATCGTAGCGACCTCCCAAGAGATCTACCAATCTGCCGAGGAAGAATTTATCCCTCTTAAAGATCAGGACCTCTCCAGCCAATACATGGACGAGTCGTACCCGCAATCCAAAGAGGTGCGCACACCCCAAAAAAGGGGTGCTTTTACTGCCGAACAATTCTCTAAACCTTCCACAACGCTTGCCTCCATTTTTTCCACAGTATACTTCAATACCGATGAACATGTCCTCTCACAAAAAGAGTACTACCAAGTGATCAATAGAATCGCCTCGTACATGAAGAAAAACCCCCATGTTTATCTGAGTGTAGAGGGGCATTGCGATCAGAGAGCTTCTGAAGCCTACAACCTCGCTTTAGGCACCAGAAGGGCCCAATTCGTCCGCAGCCTTTTGATCAAGGCGGGAGTAGAATCAGAGCAGATTCACACAGTTTCTTTCGGGAAAGAAAGACCCGTTGCGAAAGGGGGGACAAAAGAATCGTTTGCCAAAAACCGGCGCGTAGAATTCAAAATCTTCCAAC
This sequence comes from Chlamydiia bacterium, assembly GCA_040382515.1. GTDB lineage: Bacteria > Chlamydiota > Chlamydiia > Chlamydiales > RGXB01 > RGXB01. The sequence goes on from JBEIFH010000001.1 coordinate 114,345, forward strand.
AGAGGTCCTAGATGAAGCGGTTTGCCCCTTTATTTGCCCTATTTGCCTCCTGTTCCAACTTGGTTGTCTCCCAAAGATCCGATAAACAACAAATGGAATTTAGTGTTCAAAAGCTCAAAAATGAGATTGAGGACCTGAAACATGAGATGAAGTCCCACCAAATCGAGGTTGGCATTTTGGAGGGGAGAATCTTAAATCAGGAGGAGGATCTGAGTTATCTACACGCGCAGGACCATCCTGGGAAAATTGGGGGGCGATCGCTCGACAATGCCACTTTAACGGAAAAAAAGATTTTAGAAATCGAGCGGACACTGGATCACCTTATAAAGCGTTTTGACCGGATCGACATAGAATCAAAAGAAATTGCAAAAGCTGTGGGTTTATATAAACAGAAGTTCCAAGAGGTGGAAAAATTTTTCCAATCTCAAAATGAATCCGTGCACGAACTTGGCCGCATTAAAAAAAGTATAAAAGAGATAAGAGAAGAGTCGAATGAAATCGCTTTCTACAGGGTGAAAGCGGGTGATTCGATAGAAAAGATCGCTAGACTATTTGGAACTACACCTGAACAGATCAAAAAAATAAACCAGCTGCACAATGACCTGATCCTTGTAGGCCAAGAAATCAGAGTTCCCAAATGATCTGCCTTTTAGATTCAGGGGTGGGGGGATTGACTGTTCTCAATGAGGTGAAAAAGGTATCTCCGGATCTACGCACTATCTATCTTGCAGATAATAGAAACTTCCCCTACGGCACCAAAAGTCAAAAAGAGATTCTAGACGCTGTCTTTACTGCACAAAAAGGGCTCGAAACTTTTTGTCTGGAAAAAATTTACATAGCCTGCCACACAGCTTCCATCGCTTTACAAACCCGACCAAACAGCTTCGGACTGATCTCGTCAGTAACAAAAAAAATGGTTTTAGAGTCGGCAGCTTCTGAGTCTGTTGCGATTCTAGGGAGTTCATCTACCATAAACACCGGATTTTATCAAAATCTATTTTCTGTAAAAGGATATAGTAGAATCCAAGGGTTCGACTTGCAAAACCTGATTCAAATGATAGAATCGGGTTTAAAGGACGAAGAGATCTTTCTTGAACAACTCAAAGAGGTGGTCTTATTTGCACCCGACACAATCTTGTTGGCCTCTACCCATTTCCCCCACATCGAATCTTTTTTATCCACCCTATTCCCCTTCGCGAAGATAATGAATCCTTCGCTTCAATATGCCCATGAGATATGTAGGCACTCCGGTTTACATGCAAAAGACGGTCTTGATGAAGATCTTTTTATAACCACACGCCATTGCCCAAAATTTCTTCACACGTTACAAAAAAATCCAATAAATAATCTTTTAAAAAAAGATGCTCGGCATGTATAATCTCCTTTAAACCAGGAAAAAATGTAATACTATTTGCACCCGCTTATGGTATTTATTTTTAACTAAGACACTCCAGACTCAGTAAGGGGTTAATTTTGGGAAATTGTTGTATAAGCATGCGCGAAAAGAACCCACATCAGATGTGTGTTTTTTTATCAACCCAACTTCATTACCCAAGTTTTGATCTCAACGAAGCATTTTTACCGGGAGTGGGATCAAAAAAAATAAATGAAAGACTGGCTAGCTTTACAGGTTATGTTATACCCCCCCCACACCCAAAAATTCCGGGGGAAATCATTTTGAATAATAAAAAAAACACTCTAGAAAAACCTTCGTTTTTCAAAAGAGAGAAAACAGTTTCAAGCTAAAGAAGAAGGATTCACATGAGTCAGAAGAAACGCATTCTACTGATCGAGGATGAAGAGGATATCGCAGCTCTTATCAAATTACAAGCTGAGCTCTCGGGATTCAAACTGCACGTTGAGGTCGATGGTATCAACGGATTTCGTGCCGTAGAAAGAGAAAAGCCTGATTTAGTGCTTCTCGACATCATGCTCCCCGGACAAAATGGATATGACGTTTGCCGAAAAATTAAGAGCACACCGGAACTCAAATCCATCCCGGTGATTATTTTAACAGCCAAAGACGAAGAGCTCGACATCCTTTTGGGACTTGAACTTGGTGCAGATGATTACATCCTCAAACCTTTTTCCCCAAAAGTGCTGATGTCCCGTATCCGCGCAGTCCTCAGAAGAGGAAAAGAGTCCGAAAAATCGCCAAAAATCCTCTCTTTCGGAGAATTTACACTGGAAGTAGACCGTTACTTGCTGCGTAAAAAAGATAAAGTGATCACCATCACCCTTTCCGAGTTCGGAATCCTTAAAAGATTACTCATGAATAGGGGCAAAGTGCTCACAAGAAACCAGCTTTTGGACGATATTCATAACGATGATTCTTTTGTAGTGGATCGTAACATAGACGTGCACATCGCTGCATTGCGTCGCAAACTCGGTCCCAATTTCAAGTGGATCGATACCGTAAGAGGGGTAGGCTACCGATTCAAAGGGGATGCCAACGATACCTCCTACGATGATTCGATGTCCTACGAAGCAGAAGAGCTGGAAGAGGCTCTGATCTAGACAAGGTATGAAAGAGAGGGTTAAATCCCTCTTTTTCATTTAAAAGGCCGTAAGCCCGATTTCACAAAGGGCCCCCTATTTAGAACTGTTTTGTTTCGGGTTTAAAAATAATCCCCTTTTGTGTAAGAGAAAATAAAGATCGAAGGTAATTATGCAAAAAATCTTTATTTCTTCCCTCCTTGTCCTGACTCTGGTGAGTTGCTCTACAAATACAGGGACCGGCGCGTTGGTCGGTGGTGGTGGCGGAGCTCTTATTGGCGGTCTTGCCGGCGGTTGGGGAGGGGCAGCTATAGGGGGAGCAGCAGGTGCCATTTTAGGGGGCCTTATCGGAAATGCTGCAGATCAAAAACAAAAGCAACAAGAGATAGACAACAACTACCCGGGTCTTTCCCAAAAACTAATCAATAATGAACCTCTTAACGTCCAAGACGTCATTAATTTATCAAAGCAGAACATCCCCCCCGAACAGATCATCCGCTATCTTAAAGAATCCGACAGCCAATTCACCCTCACAAAACAGGATTGCAAAACTCTGTGCAGAAAAGGGGTGGAAGATTCGGTAGTGAAGTATATGAGCAATGGAGCTTGCGGCTGCAGCTGATCTTAATCAACCTTTAATTATAAGTTTATAAATTATTTTGTCTCGAAAGATAGGATCCATTTTAGTTAAAAATATCATTGATTTTTAAAATATATATGCAGTAAACAAATGGATCTAAAACAAAAAAAGATGTATGGCCCTAGCTACCTCTTACACCACATTTGAAGACGCTTTGGAGCTTCTCGATCCTATGCATAGGCTTGAAGAAGAGGTCGTTTTTTGCGAGAGGTTCGAAAAACTCTCGAGTTTTCATCTTATTTTCCACTCCTCATGCATCGGCCTACTTACATTCCAAACGGTGCTGTTTCTAAGTCTTTTGGTCTACAGCCCGAAATCTCCCTATGTAGCGGGACTGCTTTTTTCTTGGATTCTGACCCTTTTTTCTTACCTAATTCTTTTATTTTACTATCAGGCCAAAAAACCCCAGGACTTCCAAGATCTGCGCCGATTTTTTATCCAGGCGTGCAGAAAGGAAATTGAGGAGCACAAGCCCAACCAGGAAGAGCATCTTTTTTTGGCAAAAGCGGCGGAAAGTCTTACAGGAAAGCTTTCAAAAAATCAATTTTACCTACAAAATCTTGGCACCATCTCCTCGATTATCCGACTGATGAAATTCAAGGATGTGGAGAAAATGCAAGAGCTTTTGATGTATGCCTCCATCCAGGAACATATCGAAAAAATCAAAAAAGACCCCCTTAATTCAACGACGCATCTCTCATTGGCCAAATCCTATTTGGGGATGTACCGTCTCTACCAATCTCCCCTAAAGGAGCCACTGAGCAGATACTGGGTCGTTAGAAAAATCATTCAAACCGAAAAAAGGCAAAAAAGGGTAGATGCCTCTCTTTTGCTTGCGATGGAAGAGCTTAAAATTGGTCTAGCTTCAAATGCAGATGAGCCGTGGGCCCTTTTGGAGCTAGCAAATTGCTACGAAGCTCTTGGGGATAAAAAACAGGAGCTAGAGACTTTGATCCGTTATTTGTCTTTACGCCCTTTCGATGAGAATCTTCTATTAAGAGTTGGAAAGATCTATTTCTTTCTGGGTATGACTTCCCAAGGACTCGAAATATTTTCGACATTAAAAAATATCAACGTCCATCTCTCCTTCGAACTTATTGATTCCTACAACGCCTATCTAAAAAAAATCTGAATCTTATGATTCAGATTTTTTTTCATTCACAAGCAATTTTTTATTTAAATTTTTTTCTTAAACGATTAGAAATCAAGTAAGTATAGCTATAAAGGGATGAAGGATGAAACGCGGGCTCTTTTTTAGTGCGATTGTGTCACATATGGCTCTGTTTTCGCAGGGAATACCTGCAGATGAGCTGGATAAAGAGGAAGCTTTCATGGTTCGCCGCATCACGGAGTTCTGGAAAGACCAAGACTACGCCCTTGTTGAAAGGCAGATCTATCTATTTCTTGATAAGTATCCCGATTCCACCCTCAAAGACTACCTTAAAGGGATATTGGGTGACATCTATCTGAAAGACCGTGTTTTTGAAAAAGCGATAGATGTATACCTATCGATCCAAGACACCGATATTCAACAAAAGGTTCTTGTTAATACCCTGCAAGGGATGTATGAGCTTAGCCGTTATGAAGACATCTATAAAATGGGTGCCAAGTATCTCTCCAATCCGGAAATATTCGACGAGCGCAAAGAGGAATTTTTATTCCTGGTAGCAGAAGGGTATTTCCGTAGTTCGATGGAAATAGAGGGCTTAGCCTCCATGGGGCTCCTTGAGGAAGCCAAAAAGATCTATGAGAGGCTTATCAAGTCCGGTTATGCAGAACCTTCTCAATTTGCATTAGCGGAGATCTATAAAAAAACAAATGAACCCCAAAAATCGGCCGAATTATTCAAAAAGCTTGCCGAGAAATACAAAGATAAAAGGGAGGAGCTCCTTTTCCACGCCGGGCTAGCTGAATCGGTCTATAATCCGAAGACAGCGATCGAAACATTCACCGAGGTCGTTTCGATGCGTGGCAGCAGACTTTATACGAGCGCCTTCAACCGGGTTGTCCTTCTATTTCAAATGGAGGCCTACGAGTCGGTGATCGAATCGATCGACCTGGTTTTAACCCATGCAGACGGGCAGAGCATGCCTGTGATCCTTTACATGTACTCTCGCTCTTTATTTGGGGCAAAAATGTACGATAAAGCTTTGGAAATAGTCGATAAGCTTGGCGCCAGAAATTCCCTTGATGAGTCCCAAAATAAGAACTTGTTCCTAATCGAGCTTGGATCAAGCCAGCAGCTCAAAGAGCTCACTAGATATGAACAAGCTCTAAAGAAATTCGAGTCTGCTTTTCCTAAAGATATAGAGATACCCAAAGCAATTTTTATCCACGCCCTTTTATTGAAAGAGCAACTCAAAACTCAAGAAGCACAGAACCAGCTAGAAAAAATCTTGAAACATTTTTCAGATTTTGAAAGCGCAGATTCTCTTTTACTGGAGTATGGCCTGGTGACATATGACAATGAGCAGTATGAACTTTCGCGCACAAGCCTTAAAAGCTTTATTGACACCTTCACGGCATCCGATCAGATCCATCTTGCCTGGCGCTACTATTTATCGGGAACGTTGCAGCTCTATGACTTGATCCAAAAAGAGGCGCAAGGGGTTGAAGAATTTTCTAAAATTCAATTTTACAGTGATCTGTCATGGATTTTATCCAACGCCAAAGGGTTGTCGGACAAAGAGATTCAGGAGAGTCGATTTTTACAGGCTAAGGTAGGGTACGATTTGGGATACACCCAAGAATCGATGCAAAAACTTTTGACCTACATACAGGATTATTCTAAACACACCTCAGTAGCGGATGCTCACCTTCTTTTAGCTTTATGCTACGACAGAATGCGTACAAATTATGATGCTTTTATCGATCACGCCGAAAAGGCGGTTCAGCTTGCTCAAAGGCAAAATCATTTGGGATCGATGCATATCCAGATCTTTAATGCGCTCTTAAGATACAAAGAGACCCTCGAATCGATCCCGAATCTGACCCAAAGCCAATCAAAAAAACTTCAAAGTATCCAGGAAAAAGCGGCCGACCATCTTTACCAGGCCTTCGAAAGAGGCGATATTGAGATCCGCAAAGAAAATCTTCTGTGGCTTTCTAATCTTTTGTATGACCAATCCCCTATCCAAAGCCCTGTCTACGGAAAAACCGAGACAAAAGAGACCGCAATTCCCGAGAATTTGGCAAAGGCTAAGAAAATTTTACAATCGATCTTTTTTTCTGAAAAACAGAGCATTGCCCAACAAATCCAAGCGGCCCCGAATTTGGAGTGGGATATGATGCGTCTTGTCCGTATTGCCCACAAAGAGGGCAATATTAAACAAAAGCAGGTTTATCTTGAGAGCCTTGTGGATGCTTACAGAAAAAACGCCCACTCCTGGAATCTTAGACAGGAAGCTTTAATAGAACTGTCAAAATGCTACTAAGTTCAAGGAAATAAAAAACTGGCCTATGAGGCGCTTAACGAAGCCGTCCTTGTCTCAAATGTGAACAGAACTATGGCCTCCGAGTATGCCCGCATACACAAAATCCGCCTTGAGCTAGATCACCTAGATGGGTTTACCCAAGAACAAATTGAAGAAAAAATCAATTATCTTAAGGGTCTGCAAATCCAAAAAGACAGTGTTTCCGAGCCTCTTCATCTTGAGGCAAGCCTCGTTTATGTGGATGCACGCACCCTTTTATCTGAAGAGCTTGAGAAAGATCTGAAAAACCTTTTCTTTTTGAATCGTGTCAAAGAGGACTACACCAACTCTAAAGACCCACAGGTGCAAGCCTATAGGGCCAGCTTTGCGACAAATCCGAAAGCAAAAAAAATTTTTGAAGAATACATGCAGCTGATCCAAGTAGAAATGCTCTTGGCCAAGTTCCGTTTGGAACAAAACGAGGATCATGTGCAAGAGGCCAACGTCTACAGGCTTGAAGGGTTGAAACTTTTATCATCGATGAAAAAAGAAAAAGGGATCTCCCATTTTATTGAGATGCGCCTTAGGGAGAAGGAAAACCTTTTTGATTAAACATTTTTGGAAAAAAATCGTGCGGATACATAAAAGAACCTTCATCACAATTCTTTGGATTAGCTCTTATTCTTTAAGAGCTTCTTCCATGACGGATGAAATCCAGCTCCCTAAAGAGAGTTTTCAGCCTGAAGTGGAACCTGCTGTATTCCTTTTTCCAAAATCACAAAAAATCGAAAACACTTATCTGTTGGATCGAGCTTTCGACAGAATCGATTTGGGGACAAAAAACAGCCTCTCTCCCAAAGAAGTGCTAATAGATCCTAAGTCTCAAAAGGCACAAACTTTTTTTAATAAAGATCTCAGTACCGGGGAATCGGATCCCGAAGCCCAGATAAAAAAATATTTGCCATCTTCAAGGTCTACTATCCTAATTTCTGAAAAAACCTTACCTAGTGAGACTTCAAAAAAGTTGCTGAACGAGGTCTATAATACTGAAAAATCGATCACGAGAGAAGAGACCTCCCCTGTGTCAATACCTGCAACGCTTCCTCAAATGAAAATAGATTTTTCTGAAACAATACCGTATCAGGAAAATTTTCCCCCTCTAGAGGAAAAAGAAGGATCCAGAAAGTTTTTGATCGCACACCCGACGTCCTCCCCTAATCCCCTTCTCAGATCATTTAGGCTATACATAGCGCAATTAAAAGAACATATTCAACTCGTCGATGAGGAATACCTGGTACCTGATCTGTTTTGGAACAGTTCTATTGCCTCCTTTGAGCCGAATTTTTCCAAAGATCCCTTTTTGCTTCATCTCAAAGAACCTAATCCTGAAATCAATGCCGCCTCCTTTATTCTAGAGAATGAGCCCTCAATTCCTAAAAGCAAACAGGGTTTCAGGATCGCTAAGAATTTCAAATCAAATTTTTGGGTCGGGCTTAATGAAAGGGATATAAAAAAGGTATCTCTACAACTAAAAGAGACCGATTACAGCTATCTGGAGGCGACTATCGCCTTTGAGGGTCCGATTTTTTTTATAGAAAAAGGGGAACCCATCTGGTTTGGGGGTCTTGAGAGGGCACCCTTGACCGGGGATAAACCAGAGCTTAAAGTTTCTAATTTCATTTTGGAAAAGGATCCTTCAGATGATTTTGACCCCCTAAATTTGGAATCTCTAAAAAGCGAGCGGGAGACACAAAGTGCTCTAATTTTAAAAAAAGAGAGCCAAAATGGGATGAAAAATGAGGATCTTTCGATTACAACCTCGTCTTTTCAACCTAAAGAGTCTCTAGTCGCCGAGTCGGCTTTCGAAGCTTCAATCTTTGAGACAAAAACACTTTTGATTGATCCCCCCCCCACCCCTCCATCCATTTTTGAACCGACAAGTTTTGAAGAAGAAAAGATAGAATTGGCGATTCCAAATCAACTCCTCTCATCGCTTGCAAATCACTCCGTGAAAAAGATCGAGCCTTCTCCTAATGTGAGAGAGCCATTTGCTATGCAGGGTGATACAAACTATTTACAATCACCTCTCAACCGCATTTTTTGTTGGGCCCGTTATATTTTGGAACTTAATTTCGACTGTTTAAAATCCCCCATCCACTCTTTTTGTGAATATGCATCCGATTGGATCGATCCGGTTGAGGAAAAAGTATCTGCATTCCTTTCATTTTTATCTTCAAAACTTGACGTTGCTTCCTCTTTATATTTACCGATTTCGGTTGTAAATAACCCTGTATCGCTTGTTTCTACAGAGCAAAAATTTGATAAGATACTCTCTTTAGAGCCGATGTTCCTTTCTTTAGGTATTGTGGAGATCGCAAAAACTTTCAAACTCGCCCTTTCGACAAAAGAGGCCCAATCGAGCCTTATATCAAGAGAGTTCCTGCAGCACGAGGTTGAGGAGGAGAAGAACATTCTTCCCTTAAATGAAAAACTTGAAAAGTCACCATCAGATATGGGTGCAAGATTTTTAGTCTTTCACCATCCGATATTTTTACCTAAAGAGAGGCCCCTGAGCCAAGAAAATAAGCTTGGAACGTTCCCAAAAGAAACGGGTTTTACCGGTTTTTTAGGTGCTGCCGTTCAAAATACAGATCAAACTTCCCCCCTTTTTTCCCCTCTTGAGACTGTATCATCCTACTTCCCCTCAAAAGTTCCGGGAACCAAGAGTCACCTTGAAGAAATTTTCCCAAACAGCATTCTTTTATCTCACATAGATGTCCTCTATCCGGGCTTCATTAAAATTTCGGTACAAAAAGAGACGTTGCTGGAGTTATTTGATGCCAATACCGAGATGTTGCTCTCCGATAAGGATCGTTTTGATTTCTTACCGGGTCAAAAGTTTGCCTCCTCGATCACTTTAGAACATAAAAAAAAGGTTTCCTTTGAACCTCTGCAAAATGAAGTTTGTAACGAAATCGTGATTCATAAAATTCAAGTAGAGCTCCCGGTAACACCACAGCAAAAAATCCTTAAAGATTTTCATGGCAATAACCTAAAACTCTTTGATATCCCCTCGATCAACCGTTCCCTTAGCTCACTCACCGGGACAAAAATGTTGAATCAACAGATGTGCAGGCTCTATTTTTCAATAGACTCTTTCAATAAAATTGCGATGCTAAGTGAAGACGTCTCCAAAGATTTCCAAATCAAAGCATCTGGTGCCGCTCTCTCTGCTAAAGAGGGATATGGTATCGAGATAGACCTCGAGTTGCTAGGGACATCAAAACCCTCCTTCCTAGATCAGGAAATTCTGTTTATATTGGATGGATCAAGAAACACCCCCGTGGCCCACTTCGAGATCTATAAAACGGCAATATTAAGAAGTCTCAAAAGTTTCAACCCCGATACCCGCTTCAATATCTATTTTACAGGAAAAAATTTAACAAAATTATTTGACCAGCCCGTGGGTATAAGTCAGGATAAACAGATCCTAGCCAAACGCTTTTTAGACCAACTTCAATCCTTTCAAGGTGTCGAGCAGGGTCTTTTGTTAAAAACCTGTACCGATTTAATCCCCAAAGAGGATGATACTAAACTCACCTCGCTAGTCCTTTTATGCGACTCAGTCAAGCCGATAAAGCAACTCACCTATCTAAACGAGGCCAAAAAAATCGTTAGAAAGAATCAGGGCAATATACAGATTATCACTGCTACATTGCAGCAAAAAGAAAACCAAGATCTGAAATTTATCTCACTACTTGGAAGCGGCGAAAGCCATATCTTCCCTTCTGAATCCTCTTTTGTTAGAAAATTCGCATCAATGATCCGCCAGATAAAATACCCTTATCTCACAAATCTTTCCATCACCCCCCTCACAGACGGAGTCGAAATCATTCCAAATAACCAGATGATCCACCCTATTTTCATCAATAAGGGTTCAAGATTCTACGCTGTCAGCGAAACAAATGAACCCTTTAGCATCCTGATTCAGGGGATGTGCGACGGTAAAATTTTCCAGATCCGAAAAGAGATTCGAACAATCAGCAATGAGAGCATCAGGGCAAAAATGAAACAAGAAATTCTACAGAAGCGGGCGGCTATGGGCTTTGAAAGCTATATTAAAAAGCAAGACGCCTCAAAGCTCGAGGAGACAAATAAAAGGCTTGAGCTTTTCGATATCCGGCTTTAATTTTTATCCAACTGCTACCGTGTACATAAACAAGAAATGTTAATAAAAATTTACAAAATAGTAGCCTAAGCGCTAATCTATATAGTCTTTTAAACCTTTCGGGCTTCATCTATAGGAGGCAACGATGCACATTCTTGCCGGAGCAAAAAAGGGGATGCGCCTTAACGTCCCGGACGAAGGTACTAGACCCACCACTAATCTAGTAAAAAAATCGCTCTTCGATTCTATCCACTATTTACTTGAAGGTGCGACCATCCTGGATCTATTTGCCGGAAGCGGGGCTCTGGGCCTTGAGGCTCTCTCAAGAGGGGCAAAAGAGGCAACCTTTGTTGAAAAAAGCCCTAAAGCCTGTGCTTGTATCAAAAAAAACATCGATACACTCCATTTCACCTCGATAGCACACCTTTTTCCACTAGATGTCGAAAAGGCTCTAGTCCAACTCGGCACGTTTGATCTTATTTTTATGGACCCTCCCTACGATCTTGATATCGGTTCTCTTACAGCAAAAGCTCTGACGCATTTGAAAGAGGGGGGGCTTCTGATTGTCGAACAATCTAAAAGATCTAAATTTCTTGAAAATTTGACCTATGTGAAGAAAAAAGAGTTTGGCGATACCTTCCTCTACTTTTTTGATTCAAAACATCCAAAACCCCCATGTAATACCTGAAACAAGGATTCCGAAAAGGTCTATTAGTTCAAGATTGGGCCTGCTGGTTTACCGGGAGTTGACGTATTGGCAGGCAGACATATAGAGTTCCTGCAAGAGATAGCACCACCCCGGACGTAAGAGCTATTTTAGCCCCCAGGGTGTCAGATATCCACCCCCCTAATAGAGGCATTAGTAGACCTCTTGCTCCCACCATAAATACATTTACCATGGTATACCGGCTGCTCTCCTGATCCTTTGAAAAATAAGGGCCTGAGAGATTCCATATCAGATGGCTTCCGGCTTGGGCTATCCCATAAACAAAATATGCGATAAATAGGAATGCAATCCCTAAATTCAACATCTGCAGTAAACCCAAAAAGAGGGCAACAAACGAGAAAACGATCCCGGATAAAAACTCATAGCGCGTTTTTTTCATCAATAACCCCCACAAAGGGGCGGCAAAGATCATCCCCAACTCCTTTACAGCGCAAGTAGAGGTAAAAAGTGTCGTAAAACAAAATCCTGAACCGGTAAGCAGAGTAGGTATAGCGGGCATCGACAACATCAACCCACCCCCACAGAAAAAGTATCCAATCTGAAACTGTAGAAACTCCCGATTTTTTTTTAAAAGGGAGATTCCAATTTTTAGAGGCTCCACAAAAGAAAAGCGATTTACTACAGTAGCCTGGGGTTCATTTAAAGGAAGGATCTTAAGTTTTGCCTGGAAATAAAGTCCAAAGAGCCCGATTGTCGCATAAGCTGGAAATAAATAAATCCATCCCGATTCAAGATGTTCGATCATCCAACCGGTGAAAACCGCCAGGAGGATCCCTTCAATGTACGCTGCGGTTGTTGCGATTGAGAAACTTGCCTCACGAGCATTTTTATCTAAATTTCTCCTGATAATCTCCATCAGGGCGGGCGATTCTGCCCGATAGAAAAGGGTAAATACCGCCGAGGCAAAAATTAAAAATCCAATTTTTGGGAATAAAGGGACGAAAAGAAACGGGAAAAGCGAAAGGGCATGAGCGCACATTAAGTTCCATCTTAAAGATTTTTCATCCGCGTGGATCCATGTTCCCCAGTAAAAAGAAAAAAAACTCAAGACAGGGCGTAGAGTCATTAAGATAGAAATTTGCAAGGCAGATGCTTGCAGATAATTACAAAGAATGAGCCCTAAAACCGAGTGGATCGATATAAAGGGCTCTAAGAGAAGGCTATGAAAGAGAAGGGTCTTTTTTGTTTGATTAGCGACCCTCTCGCTATAAGGCGTGCTCAGTCACTTTCCCCTTTTCATCTACGGTTTTTTTATAGACAAGGACGTCATTTTCAAAACGTTGCTCTAAACGCAGCTTCCCTTCAGCATTAAATTTGTTGAAAAAGCCCGATTTTTTTCCGGTCTCATACTCCCCTTCGAAAATCTTCACCCCGTCCTCAGAATAGCTGACACTCACACCCTCTAAAAGGCCGTTTTTATAGAAACAGCGGTTGTATAAGGACCCTGTCGGATAAAACTCCTCGTGCATCCCCTCAAGTACGTCATCCTTAAAGTAGGATTTCTTAGCCACAATCCCGCTAGGGAAATACTGGATCAATCTCCCGTGTTTGAGATCATTGACATACTCTACAGTCATCAAGACCTTGCCGGTTTCCCCATAGAGGGCGCTGAGCCCCTCTTTTTTTCCGGCTTTATAGGTTGCCATTGCGACAAGATCCCCGAAAACATTGTACTCGCGCAGCTCCCCATCGATTTTTGAATTTTTGAAATCCCCCTCAATAGCCCGCATTTTTACCCCGTCCCCGGAATCTTTATGGTAAACTACGTAAGGCCCCTCCTTTTTGTTCTCGACGTAGTTGAGAACGGTCTCGCGACCTTCAGCATCCACCGTACTATAGGGTCCATGCAGCTTTCCATTTTCGTACCAGGCCTCTTCGATCTTTAAACCCTCGAGATTGAATATCGCCTTGAGCCCTTGCAGTACACCTGCATCATAATTGATGACACTTGCCATCAATCCGTTCGGATGGTACGTTCTTTGCTCCCCATGGTGAACACCCTCGGAATCGAAACGGATCAATTTCGCTAAAACTGGCTCCCCGTTGAGTTGTGTCCTCTCAAAAAATTCTTTATGTTCACCAATAGGTTTTCCATCCAAAAACTCCCGGATAAAACGGGGCGTACCATCGGGATAGAACCCTTTGAAGGTCCCCTCATTTTTTCCATCCTTGTAAAACCCAGAAACCGATAGGGCCCCACTAGGATAATATTCGCGGTATTCTCCTTCAAACTTATCCTCTTCATACGTCGCATCTAAAAGAATCTGCCCGTTTTCAGCAAATAGTTTGCAGCACCCCTGCTTTTTTCCATCAGCATAGGTAACCTCCTGTTTGAGTTTACCTCCCTCATACCAAGACAGCCAGCGGCCATTGTTCACATCTGCCTTAAATTCCACATCGGCAATCTTTTCACCTTTCTCATTGTACTCGACGTGGCGCCCCTCTTTTTTTCCCTCATTAAAGATGCCCTGCGTGTGCAGTTTCCCATTCTCAAAATAAGATTTTTGCTCTCCGTCGGGTTTGCCGTTTTTGTAGACTCCTACCAATTTTAGATTTCCATTCGAGTGCCAAGATTCAAATGGGCCTTCAAAAAGGTCTTTCGAGCGGCGGTACTTAGTAATCAACTGCCCTGATTCGCTATACTCCTGGATAAATCCTTCAATCTCTCCGTTGTCGTTATAATGAGCTTCAAAGGCGACCTGCCCGTTTTCATGTTTTAAGAAGTGGTGTCCGTGTGGGACCCCTTTATTGAACTGGGCTTGTCCGATAACAGTCCCGTCTTGAGAGCGGGTCACAATCGATCCGTGGATTTTCCCCTCTTCAAAATGGATTTTCTGACGCTCTTTTCCGTTCGGGTGGTACTGGATATGGGTGTTGACAGGCTGCCCTTTTTGGAACTGCTGGATCTCTTTGATCCCTTTTTGCTCAAAATAAACTACAAGCGCCGGATTGGAGCCCTCGTTATTGAGCAAGTCATTCGAAAAATTAGCCACCGAAGCGATCACCCCATTTTCGTACCAAGCGGTCTCTTTCCCCTCTCTTTTTCCATCCTTCCAGAGCGTCACCTTCGCCTTGCGTCCCGAAGGGTAATATTGGATCGACTCCCCCTCTTTTTTACCCAAAACAAACCCGGTCTCCTCTAGCTTGGAGCCGTCTTCGAAATACTGGGTGAAAAGGCCTTCCTCGAGGCCATTTTTGAACTCCCCCTCAAATCTTAGAGCGCCACTTGGGAACAAAACACGCATCTTTCCATGCGGCTTCCCCTCATGATAGTTGTATAACGAGTAGAGGTTCCCCTCCCGATCTATCTGGACCCGTACCCCATGGTAAACCGGTTTATGATCCACCTCCATCAGGTCTACTTCTTCGCAGATCTGTCCGTTTTCATAGTAGGAAATCTCCTTGACGGCAACATCTTCCTCAAAAAACCGCACTTTAAAAATCTGACCTGTCGGATGGGTTTTGATGATCATGTTCGTCCATTCCGGATGGCGCGGCTTTAAAAGAATCTGCTCTTGGCGCGGCTTTTGGGTCTGACCTAAGGTTCTTGAAGGGACGGCATTGAGGCCATTTGCAAGAAAAACTAGCTGCAACATCAAAGCCCAAGAAAATCTGTTCATAACGCCCAAAATCTCCAGTAAAATTTAATCTCCCATTCTAATTAAGAAAACGTTTCCATGCAATAGACCTCTTTATCTACCCCTCCGACTGCTAAATTCTTTTAGAAAAAATATTAGTAGTAATAATTATAGAGGTACTCGTGGATCATCTTTTCCAGGGTATACCTTCGAGTGTCGTCGACATGGTTCACCTTTATCCTAAAGTGAAAAACATCCTCCGGAAAATCCTTATGGGCTTTTGAAATGTGGGCAAAACGGTCTTCTAGTGAAAAGAGGGGGTGGTAAAAAGGTTCAATTTTGTGGGTATACATAAAAAATCGTGACAAGGCAAGATCATCCCTGTTGTCGTAAACCGGGGGCAAGTTCACCAGTGCCACCTTTTGTGAAACCATCAGCCGGACAAGATCTTTTGAGAGAATATAGCATGCACCCCCGACAAAATGCACATCCCCCGTCGCTTTGCCATAAAAACTCTTACTGCCGGCAAAACACCTCTTTAAAGGGAGCTTTTCTAAAAAATTGAATAAATTCGGGAGCACCACGAATGAAGATTGATTGGGTCTGATGATAAAATCAAACTCCTGGAGCCTTGGTAAAAAAACCTCCATCGCATGGATTGTTTTGTCCATGACACCAGGGCATAAACTATCCTTTTCTTTTACCCAAAGGACATCCCCCACAAATTTATGATCCACCTCCATGTCCGGATCTGATTTGACAAACCAGCACTCAAAATTTTCGGGAAATTTGTGCATATATCTACGCCACGAGGTTGTGTGGGCTTTATAGCAAACGAGCTTGTCTGAGGCTGCAATCAATACCAAGTTTTTTTTTGTGGGCTGTTCTGTGCCCGCATTCAATGATAAAAAAAAGTGACAGATTCCAAAAAAAATAAAGAACGGGCTTGCAAATGCTCTCATTACAGCTCAAACCTCCTTTCTCCGTCCGGCAAAAACAAAATCTCTTTTTCTCTCAGATTTTTTGAAATTATGACCTCATGAATCTTACACAAAGTAGAGTCCGATCCATATTTTCCAAATGGAATCAGGACTGTTTTCCCTTTTCTATGCTCCACCCGAACGAAGACAGGCTGCTCTTCTAGCCGGGCATAAGCGCTAAATAGATCTAAAGTGCGCTTGTACTCTTTTTCAGCCACCGACTGCCTATACATCAAATAATACCGGTAGCTTTTCAAGGAAAGTACGCTTGTTAAAACTCCAAGAATAGCTATGACAACCAGGATCTCTATCAAAGAAAAGGCTTTTCTCCCCCCCTTTTTTTTGGGCATAGACTCTCTAGCTCAATTTCTGCGGTGGGAACATCCAGGAGTATTTCTCTTTCATAATGTCCTCAGAGAGATTTTTCTGTTTTTGCACATATGTCAAAAATTTATCTGAACGGACAAACACTTCATCATCTTCAGAAACCTCAATCTTGTAAGAAACGCCCCAGCCGTCCTTCAACATGGATTTAGGATCTTTAAACATTTTTGCGTTCTTAAGTACTAATTCCGGCTCTTTTTGCACCAATTCGGGATCAACGCCCATGGCTATTTGCATGGAAAAAATTTCTTGAATTTGCTGCGATGCTTGCTCGGTCTTAAACGCTTTTCCCTCTTCAAGGCTCCCTTTCATGTTATACATAAAAAGCCCTGAAATCAGCCCCAAGATAAGAATCACAATCATAATCTCAATCAAGGTGAGCCCTTTTTTTCCCTTTTTTTTCATGAAGCCTCCATAAACGATCTGATATCTGTCATTGGTAAAAGGGTGCCTATCATAATCAATCCGACAATTAAACCGATAAAAATGATTAAAAATGGCTGCAGGACACCCACTAATTTTTTTAAATCCGTTTCGACATTCTGTTCGTAGAGCTCTCCGGCCTGCTCCAGTACAGTTTTAAGTTCTCCGCTTTTTTCTGCCGTCTCCAACATCCTGCAAAAAAGGGGGGAGATCATGGGCGAACCTTGGAACGCCTTGGAAATAGAACTCCCCTGGTGTATAAGGGTCAACGCTCTCTCTATTGTCTCTAGAAAAAAGGGGTTTTGCATCACGCTTTTACAGAGTTCCAAACTTTCGACCAGCGGCACATTTGCGGCGGTGAGCGCGTAGAGCGTACGGCAAAAACGGGCCAACAAAAGCTCTTTTAAAAAGGGGGCCAAAACCGGAATTTTAAAAAGGATCTCCCCGAAGTAGACTGCTATTTTTTTTTGCTTGAATAACTGGCGTAATCCAAAAATTCCTAAAATAAAGGCCGAGATTAAAAAAACACCATATTCTAGAAAAATATCCGATGCGCGCAAAATAGCTCTCGTAATGAGCGGAATATTCTTTTCCGAAAAAAGCTCTTTTAGGTTTGGGACTAAAAAACAGAGAAGGACGATGAGTATAATCAGTGCCAAACCAAGCAAAAAAACAGGGTAGCTTATCGCTGCTATAACCTGTTTTTTCAAGGCCTGTTTTTTTTTGAGCATTTCAAGAATCTCTTTGACTGCCCCGACAATTTGTCCCGAAGTTTCAGCAGTACGCACGATTCCTATAGTCGCGCTGTCAAACGTCCCTGTAGATTGCTCTAAAGCGAAAGAGAAGCTTTTCCCTTTCTCCAAAGCTTCTCTGATACTTAAAAAAAGGAGCTGATTTTTAGCCCCCTCCATTTTATTTAAAATGAGATCTATAGCCTCATACAACACAATACCGGCGCGCATCAGCTGATACAGATCCTGAAAAAAATGGATCTTTTCCTCTAACGTCAAAATGCCCAAGCTCGAATTTTTCTTAGCACATATTTCCGTGTAGAAAATCTCTTCTCTTTGCAACGCCTCTTTGGCGTTGTCCAAGGTTTCGGCCCAGATCTTTTTTTTGAAAGTTTGCCCCCTCTCATTTACCCCGGTATATTCAAAAACGGCCATTATACAGCCCCCTTTCCGGTGACCCTTACAATTTCCTCACTAGTTGTGACCCCTTCGAGTGCCAAGCTCACCCCTTGCTCGCGCAATGTTTTAAAACCGTTCATTTGCGCAAAGGCGGCCCTTTTCACCGGATCTTGCTCTTCATGGTACAAAGAACGCATTGAGGGTGTCATCACAAGAAGTTCATAGATCCCAATCCTCCCCTTATACCCTAGACCAAAACAGTCGGGGCACCCCTTTCCCTTGTAAAGGTAGGGTCTCTTCTCCTGAAATCCCATATCCTGGCATTCCTCAGGGGACGGGAGATATTTTTCTTTGCATTGGGAACAAATCACACGGACCAAACGCTGCGCTAAAACACCAATCAATGAGGAGGAGATGAGAAATGGCTCTATCCCCATATCCATCAGTCTTGCAGGAGCGCTCAACGCATCATTAGTGTGCAAGGTTGATAGGACCAAGTGACCGGTCAAAGAGGCCTGGATAGCAATCTCCGCCGTTTCTTTATCCCGTATCTCACCTACCATGATGACATCCGGGTCCTGCCTCAATATGTGGCGCAGCCCTGCGCTGAAAGTGAGTTCTATTTTCGGGTTGACCCCTATTTGGGCCATATGTGCAAGCTTGTACTCAACGGGGTCCTCAATCGTCATGATATTTACGGAGGTTGAGTTGAGCTCTTTTAAGGCGCTATAGAGAGTTGTGGTTTTTCCGCTTCCGGTGGGACCCGTAACCAAAAGAATCCCCTGTGTTTTCGTGAGAAGATTTCTTAAGGTGAAAAGCAGATCTTGTGGCAGACCTATCGCATCCAGTCCCAGGTAGATGTTTTTTTTATCTAGAATTCTTAAGACGACACGCTCTCCAAAAACAACCGGGACTGTTGAAACGCGAAAGTCAATTTCCCTCTCCCCGACAGAAAGCTTCATCCGCCCATCCTGCGGAAGCCTGGTCTCGGCAATATCAAGCTTGGCTAAAACCTTCAACCTAGTGACCAGCTCATTTTGTTGGGTTTTATCCACTCTATTTTTTGGATGCAGAACCCCATCGACTCTGTAGCGGACCTGCAAAGAATTCTCTTGAGGCTCAAAATGGATGTCCGAGGCTTTTTGGGTGATCGCCTCCAATAAAATGCGATCGCAAAGGCGTATGACCCCGCCTTCCGGACGATCCTCTAAAAGATCGTAATTTTCGCCCAAAGATTTTTGTACATGCTGCTGTTTGGTTTCTAGATTCAGCATATTGTCTTTGCGATAGCAGATCTCGATAGCTTGCTCGATCTCATCCAAAGACTTCACAACACTTTCTACCCTTTTTTTGGTTTTGAAACCAATATCTTCCAGCGCTTCAAAACAATAAGGATCAGAGACAGCTACCGAGATGCAAGTATCCTCAACAATAAAAGGGATCAGTCGGTGCTTTTTGGCAAAGGCATACGGTACTATTTGCACCCCATCCTGCAAAATTTTACTAGAAAGCCAGTGATCCGACTCTACAAATGCAGCTTCAGTAGGAGCAGGAGGGATCGTTATAGTCATGCACGTTTCCTGTCAAAAGCTTCATGCTTTGTTGAAATAGCTTTCTCTTTTGTTTTTTCATCGCCTCTTTGCGGCATTCAAGAAAGGGGGGGAGATCTCCCGGCCTGCGACACAACTCCTCCTGACGAATCGCTTCTAAGTCGGCCAAAGTGCTCTTGATCACCCTGGGGGTGATAAATATGTACATATCCGTGAGCTGATCGGTCATCTGGGATGCGCCGAATACCTTTGCTAGTCCGGGTATCTCGCCCAAAAAGGGGAGCTTTTCGGATCTATCGCTCGAGTCTTTGCGTTTCAGCCCTCCCATAATGATCGTCTCTCCATCTAAAACCCGCACTTGGTTAATCACATGCCGCCGATTGACATCCGGTTTGTAAGCTATATCGCTTTTGATCGTATCAAAAGTGACGTCCGCATCGATTGTGATATAATTTCGGTTCAAATCATCATCCGGCTCCGGGTCATGCACAGTTGGAGTCATTACCAGTGTCACCCCGTACTGGGCACGGGAAAAAGAGTCTTGGTAGGAGATCGACCCTCCCGTATTATTCACCGCTGCAGCTCCGTTATTGATCGAAATCTCCTCAACAATTGCAATCGTTGCAGGGGTCTGGTTGATTGTGGTCACAGTAGGGGAAGAATGGATCCTGATATCTTCTTGGTTCATCAAGAAATTATACGTCAAATCAAAAGCGGGAAACGCCTTAGAGCTGGGCCGGCTAAAAAAGAATTCTAAAATCCCTCTGTTCGGCTGGGTCGGTTGGTTCAAAAAGTCCAACCCGCCCGCCACCTGGCTGAGCGCATTTGTCCCAATTCGTAACAGATTCAACCCCGAATTGGTTTGCATATTCGTCCGCTTCTCACAAAGAATCACCTCAAAATGCACCATCTTTTTAGGCACATCGAGCATCTTTAAAAGATCTTTGATCCGATCTAACGTATCTTTACGGACCACCATCATGATCCCCCCCGCTTTGCCGTAGGGGATAAAATTTTTCAGCTTCACCGTTTTTTGCGGACCTGCAGGCTCGGGCGTCTGCACTTTAGGAGGGTTGACCAATCCCCGGATAGCCGGGTCTATAGTATTATAGGGAGGGGGTGCCGGCTCGCTCAACAGAACCTCTTTTGACGCCTGCTGCTCTTTAGTCTCTTTTTTGTCCGCTGACTCGAGTCCAAACTTCATCAATGAGGCGTAAACCTGCTCTAAAATTTCGGAAATGTCATTGGGATCGCTATGTCGGCAAATATACCAAAATACGGTCATTTCCGACGGATCGATGAGCTGATCTTCGGTCTCTTTGACGATCTCCATCGCCCGCTCGACAAGTTTTTTGGGTCCTACCAAAACGATCCCCGACTCTTGAACAAGGGGCAACACAGAGAGCTCGGAGGGATTCTTACCCATAATGTTCATGTTTTCCGCTAAACCCCCGAAGAAGGATTTCAGAATATTTTTCATCTCATCGGGTGAAAGTTTTTGCAAAGACATGACCCTTGTGATCCGCTCGGCATCCTCGTCAAAAGCGCCGTCGTACATCTCCACTAGTCGGACAATATCCTCTTTTGTACCGACCAAGGCAATTTTTGCGCCGATTTGGTAGACAAATGTCCTTTTTGTATCTCTAAACCGATCAAAAAAGAAAAAAGTATTTTTCACATTTTCCACAGGCGCTTCAAAAAGATGCATCACTCTTGCAGAGGGGGGGACCAGCGCAAGTTGCTCTTTTTTATAAGTGATCCGATTACAGGTGATCAAATCTTGTTTAAGCAAAAAAAGTTGTCTTGCGAACGGGTTGAGCTGAATCACCCCGACTCCGTTATATTGCAAAATCAGATCGATCATCTCCTGCCACGACTCACGAGGAATTGCGATGGCAGATTGCATAGAGATCTTGATTGAAGAGACCTCTTGAGGCAAAACATAAAGATAGTCTTTTGATCCATATTCGCTAATGAGCTGGCCGATGGTTGTCTCCTCTTGGTCAAAAAGGGCGAACTCCTCTTTTTTCGGCGCTAATTTGTAAGAAAACCGGACCTTCCAGTCGTTTTCAAACTTTTCGAGTTGCGACTTCTTTTCGTTGATCCTCATTAAAAGCTCTTGAAATTCCTCCGGGCGGGCATTTTCTTGAGCTAATGATTCTCCCTGCTTGTAAAGCTGGTCGATCTCGTCTCTAAGCCCTGCAAGATCCCCTTGAGTTTGGAGCACAGCAAGCTTTTTTTCGTCCAAAAAAATAGATTTGTCTGTAGCGGCTATCGAAAAAAAACCGAAACTCATCAAAAGTGATCGCAACAGTAGATGCTTCATCAAAAATCCTCAAAATCGTCGCCGAAATCATCCAGCATAGGGTCAATTGCCGGCGGGTAATGGCGCAAAGCTTCCTTAGACTCCCCTTTTTTTTCCGATGAAGGGCCGGATTTGGAGGGCGTTGTTGCAAGCGGCGTCAATTTGGTATCTAATGTAACTCTTACGGTCTCTTTTTGTACATGAAGTCCATCAAAAACCTCAAATTGAACCACCCATTTACCCCCCTCCCTTTTCATTTCCGAAAAATAGAGCAATGGAGTTTTGTATCTCCCTTCCATCAATTGTTTCAATATTTTCTTAGGAGGCCTTGTCCAAAATCCTTTCTCCTCATACAGCCAATCACCTACATAAAGGGCCATCTTTTGCTGTTTTTTTACCCATATTGCTTGAAAGCCAAATGGTTTAGCCCCTTCAAGAAAACCCTGAATTTTAGGACCATATTTTTCCGGTTTTTCTAAAGGGAGTCGGACTGTTTCTGTTAAAAACCCGGTAGTGTCCCAAACTTTCATTTCGATAAATGAGTCCTCAACTTTTTGTATTTGGCACACCGGTAGATCATGATAGGACTCTTTTGGGCTACCAAAAAGGAGCTTCCCCTCCTTTAAGTACATCAGATCCTGGGTTGTTATAAGGTACATCCTCTTTTGAACCGGATCGAAGAACCGGATAGGCTTTGGCTCTTCTAAGTCGTTCAAAAATAGCTGCAGAGAGTCTTTACCCAAGAATTTCAATCTTTGCAGCTCTTCTTTTTGCAAACGCAAAACACCAGTATCATAAACCCCCTTTTTCAAGGGGGTTGCGAACGAAACCAGGTTATTCTCTCCACCGATCAAGCTTACTTGCAGATTTTCTTTCTCATAGACTATAGAGTATACCCCACTTTCCCTATCGCAAAAATCGAGGCATCCCTTTTCTTTATATCCAATATAAAACGGTACCCCGGCCCTTTGCACTACCCCTGTTTTTTGGTGCTTTAATCCTAAAAGGAGCTCTTGTTGCGTCGCATCGGGTCGGGTATTGAACCCATAAAAAAACAATTCCTGCGAAAAATCGGGGATGAGAGCCTCGAGAGGCGCGTACTTGGTAGAGAGCTTATTCGATTCAAGATCGGGAAAACGGAACGTTTTTTTAAGTTGCAAGAAGTTAGAATCGATTTCGACAGCCTCAGTCCCCCTATTTTTAACCGCAAGCCAGTAGAAAAAGGGGAGGATTGGAACTAAAAGGGCGATGATGCCGGCTACGTGAGACACCCTTTGGGTCGTTTTATAAAGAGGGATGAAGAAGGTCCACATGCATTAAGTATAGATAAATTAGGGTTTAACATCCAATGATTGAAAAATAATCGGAAATGCTTATGTTTAGGAATAAACAAGGAAATTATATTTATGGCCAATAACGACCCAAATAAACAAAAAAAAGAGGGTGTCTCCGTCGAAGAGATGCAGTCCTTTTTTAAAAACTATGGTCCTGAAATCAGCTTATCCCTAATTTTCATCTTTTCCGCTATCAGCGCCCGTTACCTTTTTGGTATGGAAAACTGGTGCCTGCTCCTCTTAGGACTCGGGGGAATTATCGGGACATTGCTTCCAAATCCTATCCGCCAAGGGATCGGATCTGTGATGCGATTCAGCGCCGGTTCGGGGAACAAATACAGCCAATTAATTATTGCTGTCGCTGCAATTATCATCTCGATTATTGCCTCTCCGTTAGCGTTTCTGATCTTCGGTCTCGTTGCAGGGGAAGCTCTTGTAATGGCAAGAAAAGGTCATTGATACCATCTAAATGCGATCTCTTTTGGCCCTTCAAGAGAGATCGCATTTATGCTCTATCTTTTAGCTATATAGGGTATCCACCGAAATCGACCCTATTTTAAAAACGCTTAAGATCTCTTGCGTTTCTAAAGGGTGCTGTTCTTTCAGCTCTTGGAGCCTACTAAGAGTTTTTCGATGGTCGTCGATATCGAGAAGAGATTCCAGCGCTAGAATTCGCAATAGATTCAGGCATTTAAGAGGAATTGTAGTCAAAAGCTCTTGATTTTTCAAAGATTGCTCGAGCGCCTCTTTATACTTTTTTTGCGCTATCAAACGCGTGGACTGGGAAAATGGGGTAGAGGCCCTTTTTGTCACCTGCTCCACGACCGAAGCGTCGTCTAAAAAATAACGGGCAGCTTCGCGCATGAGGTCTTGGTTCTTGCCTAAAAACCGGATCGCCTTGTTTTTTTCTTCCTTAGAAGCAGAACCGTTCTCTTCCATATGCATCATGAGAGTATAGGCCTCAATCGCCAAAGTCCCGTCTTTATTGCTCAAGGTTGCAACAACCCCAAGAACACCTGCGATAACAAAAGCAGCTAGGCCAAAAAGCAAATACTGTCCCGCCCCATTCTTTTTGGGTGAGCCGGCGTCTGTATGTAAAACTTCGATCATGAAAAATGGATCCCATTTTGAAGGATATGTTCAAAAAAAGCTTCTAGTTGGGCCCATTTTTTTCTGGGCCTATCAAAGATATAGATGAAAAACAATCTACCCTATGTCAGGGCTCGATTTCAAGAAAAAATCCACAAGCCGATCTCTCTTTCAAACTCTTTACAATTTATCTCTAAGAGGGTTGAAAATTATTTTTTAATCTTTAAGATAGAAAAAATCCCAAAATAATTGTAGGACTTTTATGAATTTATCCTTGATTCGAGCTGCAATCATAGCCGGTATCGCAGTTTTTTTTGCCAACCACTTTTTTTTGCAAGCAACACCATTTAGAGCTTCTATGGATTTTAAAAGCGAATGTGCCGTAAGAAAGTGTATCAATGAGAACACTACTGAAAGCGGCGTATATTCTATCAGACCTGATGGGACAGAGGCCATGCCAGTCCAGGTTGTTGCCATAGTGGATAAAACCGCATTTGACAATAAGTGGCTTATCCGCACCATTTCACTTTTGGAGAAAATCTTAGTTGCAGGTTTGATTGGCGGTATCATGCTGGTTTTGAAAGCTTCCAATATACCGGGGCGTATTGAGACTATCCTGATGATCAGTTTGATCATTACAGTCGGAGGTTTTGGATCGACTTTGCTTTGGTGCTCGTTTCCATTCGGAATTGGGGCCTTTGTCCTATTTACCACATTTTTAAGTTGGACGATAGGTGGCTTAATTGTTGCCAGAATGTTGAAAATTTAACAGATTTTTTAAAGAGACTTTTTTCAAAACCTCGTTTTTTTGATAAAAGTCTCTTTTCTCATATCCCCCTAGAAAAACCGACCTCTGTTTCGGCGGTTTTTTCCCTTTCGAAATAGGTTACGAGCTGATGTAAAATCCTTTTATGTCCCGATGTAAAGGGTCTTTTAAGGCACTCATCCAGGGTCAAAAACTCCAAACCTTCTAAAGGGGCATCCACAACCTCCAATCGAGGTATCATCTTGAACCGATAGCAAGTAGCGGTAGCGATGACTTTTTTAAAATCGGTTTTTTGGCAAAGCTCGTCGAAATTTTTTTTGGTCGTTTTCTTTTCATGAAAAAGGAAAAGATCGGCAAAAAGTTCCCCCTTTTTTCTTTGTTGCACCCCAAACAGATTTTTAAACTGGTAAATAATCGTTTCTAAAAACAGCTCTTCGCTTTTTTTTCTTTTTTTTGGCAAAGGGAACTGTGAAATACTCCCCTCGTTAAACGCTTTGCAGCCACCGGCTAAAGGGCAATTGCTACAAGTGGGCTTTTTTGTGCAGATCCTTGCCCCTAGCTCAATCAATCCCTCGGCTATTTCCTGGGGTTTTGATTTCGAAAGTTGCTCCTCTGCCAGATTTTTAACCTCTTTGGTACACTTAAGTGCAAAATAGCGGGTCAATACCCTCTCCACATTTGCATCCATTGCAATTACCTTTTTATGAAAGGCAAAACTTTCGATCGCATTTGCCGTATAGGGGCCAATCCCTCTGATTGCCAAAAGCTCGGAGTATGTTTGTGGAAATCCGTTTGAGAGTGCCTCTGCAGCCTTGTGTAGATTTCTAGCCCTGGAATAATACCCAAGCCCTTCCCATGCTTTTAACACTTTTTCTAGGGGGGCCTCTTTCAAAGCCTGCACTGTTGGAAAGAGGCGCATCCACCTTTCAAAATAGGGGATAACAACATCAGCTCTGGTTTGTTGCAGCATCACCTCGGAAATTAAAACCCGATAGGGATCCACCTCTTTTCTCCATGGAAAATCTCTTTTTGTGTTTAGAAACCAATTTCTTAAAGATTCTTGATCTGTTTTAAAAGACATGATAAGTAGGGGCTATGGGAGCAATGGGTTTAATTTACGGGAGTCGTTTCGAAGATATCGATCATTTAGCACCTTTGATCGAAATCCTGAAACTGACCCTTTTCGTTACGGACGAAAAAATCGAGAAAATCATAAAGGACTTCTATCCCGCTGTCAATGTCCGCTTATGTTCCCCAAACGATTTAGGAAAAGCCCTTTTAAAAGAGGGCAATACGCTAATATCTTGTATTCCGACACCAAAAATCAGGCGTTTGTTTGGGCTTGAGGAGATGCTGCAAAAAAGGGAGCTCCACACCGTTTTTCTCCCCCACGGGTACTCTCAGGCCGATATGACCAAGGGTCTTCTAGCAGAAAAACACATCTTGGTTTTAGGAAGAAAAATGGTCGACCAACTCTATTCTCTCACAACAAACTACAACTTCAAAACTTTAGTGAGTGTTGGCAACTACCGCTTTCTCTATTTCAAACAGAATCTCTCTTTTTTGGAGAAAAATCTGGAATCCCCTTTTTTAGGGGCAAAAGAACACAGGGCACTTTTTTTCCCTACAGATCTTGAAACACCGGAGCATATCGATTTCTTGCGCGCACATCTCAAAAAAAACTGGAAGCTCTTTGTCAAGTATCATGCTAAAAACATGAACGACCCTGTGGATCTAAAAATCCATAAAGATGAAAAACTAGATGCCCCTTACATCTATCCCTATCTTGAAAAAGGGGCCCTTTTTGTCGTAGAAGATTCCAGTGTCGTTTACGACGCCCTATTTTTTAATACTCCGACCTTCTTTTTTAAAGATCATCCCGAACTGGACACACTTGGGATACGGTTTGAACAAAATCTTGATGAGAGTTTGAAAAAAGTGGCTAGACTTCAAGAAAAGAAAAAAGAGATCCTCCCCTATGCCTTCGATCTCTATACGTCACTTGAAGAGATTACAAATCGGGTGCATTATTTGCTAAAAGAGATTTCGGAAAGCGATGACAGCACCTACTAAATGCATATTGGCCTCGATGCCCCACCATCTGGACCACCTGATCCCTGTTAGCTACTATGAAAAAATTCCCCTTTTGGTAAGAAATAACGACACAGAGGAGGCTTTGCTCGATTTTTATCCTTGGGTCCCCTACTACCGCTACGAGAGCTACCCCTATATGGATCAGATTGAGGCTTTTATTGGCACCGTGAAAACCGAGACCACACTCAAGGTGCTCCACCATGCGATTTGGGGAAAAACCCCAAAAATGGTCCGCTTGCACCATGGCCACTCGGATAAAATTCAGGATTTTTCCGACTACGACACGATCCTTTCCTATAAAGATTTTCCTAACTACCGTTTAAAATTCTATAACGAATTTAAAAAAGAGCTTATGGCAGTGGCAAAACCTTTGTTACCGCTTCAAGAAAAGGAAAAACCGCTTCTGATTGCTTTAACGTGGGATACCCCAGATGTTGAAAAACATCTAGAGCTGCTTTGCCAACACCCAATGAAAGAGCGGTTCGTATTTAGACTCCATCCCATTTTAGCCGATCGAGAGCTCATGCATATCAAACTTAAGGTCAAGCATGGGATCCATCTGTTGACCCACGATTGCCCGTACATCTATCCCTTTTTAGACCTGCACGCAGGTATTTTAACAGATCGATCCAGTATCGGATACGATGCGCTTTATTTCCAAAAGCCTCTATTTGTACTAGATGAGGTGCCGCTGAAAAAATTTTCCTCTACCTCTTTGGATGAATGGATTGCAGCTTGTGACAATCCAAAAGGAAATGTCGATTTTCGAAACGAATACACCTCCATTTTTGGGGTTTAAAAAACCTTTCGAAGGTCGGCTTGATGTATAAATTTGCCAACCGTTTTCACAAAGGGGGAAGAATTTGTACGTGGTCCAAAAATTGTAACTCATGGACAGCCGGGCTTGCCTTGAGACCATAGGCATAACCACCCTCTTTGAGGGGGTCGATTTGGGTCACAACTCCCACCTCAAGGCCCCTTGGAAAAACCCCATCGAGTCCGGTAGTCACCAATAGGTCTCCAACCTGAATCAGGTGCTCTGTTCTCAAGTCAAAAGGGCCCCCCTCTTCATCCGCAAAATCGTAATTGAACCCGTACCCGCTCAACGTATGGTGCGTTAGTCGCCAACTGGGATCTTTAACACCCTGAATCACCCCTTTGGCCAGCAAGGCCCCTTTTAAAGGGCGCGCTTTCTCAAGCAATGCCCGGATCAATTCCATAGTCAAAGTTTTTTGGCTATCGCTCTTAAAAAGGCTTTTTTCTTTTTCTAGGAGCGCAGCCAGCTCCATGAGCCTCTCCTTTAGATAGATCCCCTTCTTCCCTCTGTCTACACGCACCGAGATTTGCAGCTTGGGGTCCGTAACAAGGCGCACAAGGCTCTTTTTTTCCAAAACCTCTTCCACAACCCCCACCACCCCTTTTCCAAGTACAACGGGGCTCTTTTTTGCTATCAAGGTGGACCCTAAACGGCGATTGTCCGACTCTCCCCGGTCAATCCAAACAAACGAACCAAAAGAGATATTTTCCCTATAAATCACCCTTCCCTGAATAGCCTCCCACTCCTTTTGCTCATAGTGCAACTGGTTGCGGATTGCATCCAACTCATCCTTCAATAAAAGGTTCTCAAGACTTAACAATTCTAAAGTGCTATCTCCATCTGAATCGTTACTGCTAAAAAGGGTTTGAACTTTGGCACGTAACCGCATCTCCTTCACAAAAGGGATTTGAACGATCAAAAAAAGGAGAAAAGAAAAAATCAGTAAGGTAGATCCAAATTTTTTATCCATGGGGCAGCCTTTCAAACACCTCTTTAAACCTAGCAAGATTGGAAGGATTGATCCCTAAAATATTCATCCTTGAATCATCCAGAAGATAAATGCTCTCTTTCCTTAAAGCAAACACCTTCTCTTTTTTTATCCCAAGATAAGAAAAGAACCCTTTCGCCTCTTTGAACTCCTTTTTGTGCAAAATCCAGGGCTCAAATGCCTCGAAAAAAATAGAGCGGGTCTCAACACTCCTTTTTCGATGCTCTTCGAGTTCGTCGATCCACATGTTTCTCAAATGCGGCTCGATAAGGATCTTCTCTACTACTAGAGCTCCATGAGCCGGCGGATTGGAGTAATTTTGGCGGATGATTTGTTTGATCGTGCTTTGCATAGCCTCCATAGTGTGGCTGTGATTTACTATGAAAAGGGCCCCTACCCTTTCTCTATATAGATCCATCGTTTTGGAAAAACTGAATGCCACACACATTTCCAACCCCGATTGGTAAAAAAGATCTACCCCGAAACGATCTTTTTTTAATCCATCACCAAGCCCAAGATAAGCGATGTCAAAGAAAGGAAATAGCCCCCTTTTTTGGAACTTTTCCAAAACGAGTTTCCACTCATCCTCAGTAAAATCGATCCCTGTGGGGTTATGGCAACAACCGTGTAGAAGAATCACCGCCCCTTTCTCAACAATATCCAGAAAATCAAAAAACTCCTTTTTCAGGGCTTTGTGCTTAAGTCGGTTGTAATAGGGGTACGTTTTCACCTCAAGACCTGCCGCCTTGAATACCCCGTGGTGATTTTGCCAAGTCGGATCTGAAACATACACAGGTCGGGGCATTTCCAATTTCAAATACTGCCCCAAAATCCTCAAAGCGCCGGTGCCCCCCACGGTTTGGGCCGCTGCTATTTGGGTGTGCGGTTCAGTAAAAAGAAGTTTTTTCGTCTCCTGTAAAAAAAGGGGACTCCCATCAATCGGCAGGTAGGTTTTTGTCTTCTCCTCCTCAAAAATCAGCTTTTCGGCCTCTTTAACGGCACGCATCACAGGGTTTTTCCCCTCGGCATCCAAATAGATCCCTACAGCCAAATTGATTTTTCTGGGGTTGGGGTCCTCCCTCCACATTTTTCCTATTTCAAAAACGGGGTCGGCCGGTTGCGATCCCACGTGCTCAAAAAAAAGATGCCCCATGGACCCTTCCTCACTACAAAAGCTCTCGTTATCTTAGGGATTATCCTGAAAGGAATAGAATAGGACAACCTAAAAAAACTGTGGGTAAAACTTATTTTAAACAGGCTCAAAGTACCCCTATTAAAATAATTTTTATAACATTATAAATAGGTTTTTTTTAAGCACAATTCTTAGGGCGCTAAATACAATAATAAGTTATAATATTGACTAGAATTTAACCCCTGTATCTACCATGACGAGTCTAATATTCCACCCTTATAACATTAAAGAAGGTTTAGGCGAAAAAACTTACGATCTATTGACATCTAAACCCCGCATTTGCGCCAAGTGGGTCAACTCTACAATTTCTCTTGGCCAAGCTGCGAATGCAGTTTCAAAAAAGAACCCCCTTCTAGGTGGGGCAGGTAAAATATGTGACGGAGTCAATTATTTTTTTGCCTCTAAGTCTCTTTTTTCCTCGGTCCAAAGTTTCCCAACGACTGTCCGAAAGGCGACAAGCCTTAGACAAATTGGCCAGTCCGCTCTCGGAATTCTCAAGCTTGTAAAAGATTTATTGAAATGCCTCACCTCTTATACCGGCCTTCAAGCAAAAAGATTAGGTTTTGGCCTAGACGCCGTTTGCACATTAGGTACAGCAGCCGACTCCGCACTGAATCTTAAAGAGCGTATTCAATCACCCTCTAAGTCGAATCCGCTGACGAAAAAATTGCAAATTATCGGGAATTCTCTCGACGTAGTTTCAGGCGGATTATTTTTGGGGTATACTCTTAGAGGACGCAGCATGCACCCTATCGTAGGCCCTTTTCTTGGCGCTATGAGTCTTTCAAACGCCATTGCACTGCACTACCTTACCTAGACTTTCTTTATCATCCGAAAATCCGGATCTGGGCCCTTTTCTTTTTTAAAAGAAGGGGCCAAATGCAGAGGTTCCCCCTTTTTTAATACTAGCATCAATAAGCACCTCCACGAGGTGTATTTAAGATGTCAGCCTTCCTCAAGAACCATAAACAATAAGCAAAAAATCTATTCGCTTATTAGTAGCTGAAATTAGTGGTTGTATTTGACTTTTTGAAAAAAGATTGGAGCATAGCGGACTCGAACCGCTGACCCCAACGCTGCCAGCGTTGTGCTCTACCAACTGAGCTAATACCCCTTAAGAGTTATTCCTTACCCTCTACAGCCTCAAGGAATGCCTGGAGCTGTTTTGATCGGGTAGGGTGACGCATTTTTCTCAAAGCTTTGGCCTCAATTTGGCGCACCCTTTCTCGGGTTACCTTAAATTGAACACCTACCTCTTCGAGAGTTTTCGGCTTTCCGTCAAGCAAACCGAAACGTTCGATTAATACTGTACGCTCTCTGTCAGTTAATGTCGAGAGAACTTCGTTCATCTTGTCTTTTAAAATCGAATATCCGGTAGCATCTGCAGGAGATTCTGTTCCGGTGTCCTCAAGAAAATCTCCAAACTGACTCTCGCCGCTATCGCCAACCTCGGCCTGAAGCGAGATAGGATGCTGTGCAATCCGGTAAATTTCGCGAACACGATCCGGTGTCAATCCGAGCTCTTTTGCCAATTCTTCCGGAGTCGGCTCTTTACCGGTTTCCATCATCAATTTTTTGGCTCCACGAAGCACACGATTGATTGTTTCAATCATATGTACAGGAATACGGATAGTTCTAGCTTGATCCGCAATAGCGCGTGTTACAGCTTGACGAATCCACCAGGTGGCATACGTGGAAAATTTGTAACCTCGACGGTATTCAAACTTTTCTACAGCCTTCATCAATCCCATGTTCCCCTCTTGAATCAAGTCCAAGAAAGACAAACCACGGTTTGTGTATTTTTTCGCAATCGAGATAACGAGACGCAAGTTGGACTCCACCATCTCCCTTTTTGCTTCCTGGCTCTTGTCCATCCAGCGCTGGAGCATCCGGACATCTTTTTTATACTCATCCAGAGTCCGCCCCGCAGCAAGCTCTCGTAGGAAAAGACGGCGTCTAGCTGAAAAAAGCTTTTGAGCGGCAAATCGGTTTTTTTCGGCCCTTGGAATCAGCTCCTTGATCTCTTTTTCAAGATAAAGAAGTCTGTCGTAGCTGGAAAGAATCACCTCTCCAAAATCCTCAATCACGGTATATTTCAGATGCATGCGACGTAAGTAAGCCTGTGTCCTGATGCGACTTTTTTCAATCGCCTCAAGTACCTTGATCCTCTCGGCCTTGTTGTTCTCCACCTCTTTCATTTTTAAAAGTTGCGGTTCTAAAAAGGCATCCTCTTTTGAGAGGAGTTCCTCAAGCCTCGGCAAAAGCTGCATAAATTTGGCTCGATCTTCGACCTCTTTTTCAGCGACGATCTTGTCAAATCTCTCCTTACCGGAGATTAGAAAACGGATAATTGAGCAAGTTTCCCTTTCAGAATACCTAAAACGCATGATGATCCTTTCGATCTGCATCTGCGCTTTTTCAATCCTTTTAGAGATCTCCACCTCCTCCTCACGGGTAAGCAGAGGGACCGACCCCATTTCCTTAAGATACATCCGGACAGGATCATCTGCAGCGGCGTCGGAGCGTTTCGGCAAAAGCTCTAATTCCTTAGCCTCTTTCTTGCGCTCTTTTTGCTTTTCTATCTCTGCTTGATTGTAGATCTGGATATCCATCCCGCTCAAAAAGATCAAGACTTGATCGATCTCTTCAGCGGTATCAAACGTCATCGGAAGGATGTCGTTGATCTCTTCATAAGTGATGAAGCCCTGTTCCTTAGCAACAGCAACCAGCTCCTCGATTTTTTGCTGATATTGAGGATCCGTGTGTTGACTGTCGGATGGTTTACTCATATTTATGATATTGTGATATGAATAATACTTAATGTCAAGTTTTGAACAATCAGCGGGGGCAATCGGGTAAAGTGGAGGAAAAAAACACCGTACGCCCTCCCCCTCTTTTAAGGCGGGGAAAGAGCACCCTACATAGGGATATGCAGCACTTTTTAAAAAATGCCTATGGGGGAAAATATCTTTTTTTAGAAAAAAAATTCCCCTCTATAAATAGAACTGCCGACGTTGTTTTGATGGAAGAAAAAAGGGTCATCGAAATCCAAACTTCGCTCATTGGTATTGGGCAAATGCTTCAGCGCACCGAGGATTACAAGTCTATTGGATTCGAGGTGGTATGGTTATTGCATGATCGAGTTTTTCTCTCAAAACCGCCCCCTCTCGTGACTCGCTTTTTTTCAAGTCAAAAGGCCTATTTTTTTTCGTTCCACAACGAGAAATTATTTACTTTTTTCAACCTCGATCTAGAGCCCTGTCCACACTCTAAACTTTTCGCCAAAAATCTTTTTTTAAAACGGTGGATCTCTTGCTATTTTTGGGCGTTGAACCGGTGGGAGTAGGCGTAAAGCCAAATAAAATAGACGCTCACCGCCAGCGCCAGCCCAAAATGGACCAACTCCTTCATGGGAAAATATTTTTGAAGACTCAAGGATTCGTCATACGAATTTTTGTAAACGGTCCAAACCTCTTTGCGCATCCCTTCAATCGCCTCTTCAGCGGTGAACTCGTTTATAAACTTTTCTTGAAACCGGTACTCCACTTGGTTTCCCCCCATTTGGAAGGCCGCCTCTAAAAAAAAGCTCCCCTTTGGACCCGGCTGGATATCAAAATGGTCTATACGGACGGTTTCGAGAGGAAATAGGCACTGATAGTCAAAAAACTTCATGACAAAATGTCCGCCTAAATAAACATTGCTAGCAAAAATAAGAAAAAATAGCCCTTGCCACATGAAAATCCTTTATGCAAAACGACCACCCTGTTATAGTTGGATCGATAGTTTTTAGGAAAGTACAATATCTATGGCCGAAAAGAAACCAAAAGGTCCTCAAAAGCGTCCAAGCGCTCTCAAAAGAGACGAACAAGCCGAAAAGCGCCGCTTGAGAAGCCGTTCCCGCAAAGCCCAAATCTTTACCGAGCGCAAAAAATTGGAAGCAGCACCTGCCGACAAAAAAGTAGCGCAGCTCAGCACAGTTGCTAGTCTTTTGGACAAAGCTGCTAAAAAAGGGACTATCCACCCTAACAAAGCAAGCCGTTTGAAATCCCGTTTAGCTCTGCGCACAAATAAAGCTTTGGCCTAATCTTTTTAAAGAAAGATAGTCAATTACAGAGGGGCCCTTTTTAGGGTCCCTTTTTTATTTCAGGACTTCCCCACTGCCTTAGCCGGCAGCTGTGTTAGAAATGTGACCTCATACCTTTTGGGCTCGAGCTTTTTATAGACGGCTCGCAGAATCTCAACATTGATCTTAAGGTTCTGCATCAGTTTTCTAAAAAAGAGGCTCTCTTTAAAATCTTCCATCGATTTACGCGACGTAAAAATTAAAAAGGGGCAACGCTCTTCTTTCATGATGGCAAATTGAAATTGATCAAGGGAGTTCTTTGAGGTGTAAATATGGACGTTAGCAAACAGATTCAATAAATGGTCTGCTAGCCCCTTTTTTTCCTTAATGAAATAGAAATGGATATTTGGGCTGTATGTTGTCAAAAGGGCTAAGTCCATCCAGGTACGTGGAATAAACATGTACATTCTTTTTTGCATCCCCTCATCCATCTCCGGCTCCACCAAGTCTACTCGATAGATCCGGCCCAGTGTCGAGCTTAGGAGGTAATGCATGGATCTTGCAGAGAGGCGGCTGAATACATATCCGAAAAAGATCAGGGTGAGGCTAGCAACGAAGAAAAATCCATTCCTAGGATTTTCGAACATAGAAATGGCGACAGATGCTACCGCAACCCCCAGAAAACTCAAAAAGTTAGTCGCAGCCACTACCTGCCCACGCTTTCCAATTGCGGTATTTGTCTGGTAAAAAGCATCGAACGGGACGATATACATCCCTCCAGTCAGACCCAGAACAAACAGGCAGAAGGCCGTAGACCAATAGTACGGGATCAAAGGGAGCAAGAAAAGAGCGATACCGGATGTGAGTCCGGCTATTGCGGAAAGGCCAATCTCCGCCTCCTTTCTTGAAAGCTTTCCGGCAGCCCAGCCCCCTATCGATATTCCTATTGCAGCAGCAACAAAAACATTCCCCCCATCCTCTTTTGTGAGCCCCAGGGTCTCTATTGCA
Source organism: Chlamydiia bacterium (assembly GCA_040382515.1). Classification (GTDB taxonomy): domain Bacteria; phylum Chlamydiota; class Chlamydiia; order Chlamydiales; family RGXB01; genus RGXB01. The sequence continues at coordinate 149,490 of JBEIFH010000001.1, forward strand.
TACGGAACCATGTTCAATTGGACAAAAGCCGCAACAAATAGAAAGAAGGTCGATCCAAAGATAGAGGTAAGAAGGAAGGGAGTTTTATGGCAAAATTTTAGGGTGTCATACACCTCTTTAATGAAAAAGGGTGAGGCTTTTGATGGGCTCTCTACTGCAGGGGTCGGGCGCACGCAAAGTGAACAGATAAACCCAACAAGTGCGATCCAGAAGCAAAAAGTAGAGGCAATGGTATAATCACCTCCGGAATAGGTCGAAAGGACCCCCCCCATGACCATCCCCACAATCACCGCCAGGTAGGTGGAGGCGGTAATGATCCCGTTTGCTTTGGGGATCTCCTCGCGAGGAACCAGCTCTGCAATAATGCTGTACTTGGGCGGTCCCATAAGAGCCGCAACCACAGAGAGCAAAAATAACAGAAAATAACAGGCTAATGAACTTTGGAAATAAAACGCTAAAATTCCTACCAAGGTGACAAGAACCTCGCCGAATTTCGACACGACTATGAATTTTTGTTTGCTGATCTTATCGGCGAGCTTTCCCGCAAATGAAGAAAAAAGGAGGAACGGGAGCACATAAACAATCCCTACGATCGACATGATCTCGCTGGAGCTTTTATCTCCTTGTATCGTGATCAGCAAAAAGATTGTTAGAAACTTGAACAGGTTATCCACAAGGGCGGAAGTGAATTGGGAAATATTATGAAACATCAAAGAATTTTTAAAAAAAGGGTTTCCCTCTTTATAAAACGAAAACCCTGTAAAACGGGCCCTCTGAAACGATGTTTTAGATTTAATCCTCATCGGATATCCTCTTTTATACGATGACTTTACCACATTTAACCCAATCGAAGAAAGATCTTTTCACCCCCTCAAACCTGGGGACGGTGATTCAAAGCAATCATCTTGAGCATCTTGTTGCAGAATTAAAGAAAAGATTAACATTTGATTTTCCTCAAAAAACTTCGGTTCTTGTAGAGACAGCATCTATTAAAAATTTTTTAAAAAAAGAATTAGAGAATTATGCCGCGATAGATTTTGTGGAACCGGCACAATTTGACCCTTTTTTACGCTATAGAATCGATAAAGAGCTAGCAGAGGTTTTCCACCTCTATGCAAAATTTGGGGGGGAGGAGCTCGAAAACTGGCTTAAAATCCCCTCAATAGAGGCCGACCTCTACCGGCAGCACGTACGCCGCAGTGTCCCCATCCGTGCCCTCGAACTCCATGTTTTTCACCCCACCTACCTCCCCAATTGGTACATCGATGCCCTTTTGAAACGCCCTTCAAATGTAAAGTTGTTTTTTTACATCCTCTCCCCATCTCCCCTTTTTCTTATGGATCTTGTCCAGGAAAAACATCTACTGGGCGATTTGTTGCAGCAATCCTACATCGAAGATCAATACCGGCTCCTTGCAAACCTTATCCCCTACAAACTCCCCCTGTTCAAAACATTCGAAAAATATGGGGCATCCTCCATCGATCTTTTTAGTGAGCCTTTAGGGAATTCGGGCCTCAAAAAGCTCCAAAAAAACCTCTACCTGCAGCAAAACGAACCTATAGAACCGGACCCCTCCCTAAATGTCATCCCCGGCCTCTCCCCACTGGATGAGGTGAAAAACTGTTTTGCCCATCTCTATACCCTTTTAGAAACCAATACAGATCTCAAACCGAGCGACATCACCATTTTTGCCGACCTTAAAAAATACGGCCCCTTTCTGGAACTGGTTTTCGACGACAAGCTTGCCCTTCAAATAGATCAGGTCCCCCTGTTCCGTTTTGCCCCGGAGGTAAAACAGTTCTACCGCTTATTTCAGTTGATCGATAGCCCGTGGACTCTGGACAGTCTTAAGAGCCTTTTAATAGCAGATGAAATCGCCGTATGGCTTGAAGATCAAGGATTCCGTTTAGGTTTTAATCCGGCGCATCAAAAACTTTTTTGTGGATCCAACCTGGATTTGGGAACCTCGTTTGTGGAGTGTTTTGAAGCCCTCATGGATCGGATGGTTCTTTCACCAAAGGGGCAAATACCCCCTTTTCCGATCTCTTTGGGTTTACCCTTACTGGAAACGTACGAACGGCTCGAGTCGCTTTATAAAGAGACCCTTCTTTTCAAAAGCCTGAAAGCTCCGTTGAATATCTGGCTAGAGAGGCTAAGAAGTTTTTTTTGCAATCACCTCGGAGTGTTTGAAACGCACGATTTTTTCAAGGAGTGGTCCGGCTACCAACCATTGGTAACCGAAGAAGAGGTCGATTTTTCCTTCGTTCGCCAAATCTTTTACGATCTTTTTGAGTCGCTCAAAGGGCCCCTACTTTTGAACGAGGGGGACGCTATACGCGTAAGCAATCTTAAAGAGGGGGCGATACTACCCAATAAAGTGCTATTTGTCCTTGGCATGGAGCTTGAAGATTTTCCCGGCTACAGGCACCTTTCGATGCTCTATCGCCTCGAAAAGTTTCCTCCACCTCAGGGGATGATCGATCGTTACAAATTTCTAGAGATCCTTTTGGCGGCTGAAGAGCGCCTTCTTTTTAGCTACAGCTCTGAAGCACCCTCGACCCTTATAGAGGAGATCTTTCGCCCTATATGAAAACCGTTAAAGAGCTCAAAGCCCTACTTTGCGACCCCTTGAAATTTACCTACGATGTGGGGCACAAAATTGCTTACCCCTCCATGGATGATCCGGTAGGTGAGCGGTTGAGGCCGGCAAAATACCTGTTGAATAGCTTAGAGCAATCCCTCTATTATCAAGAGGTCGATCAGCTCTCGTTTTATTGGGAACGTTTCCCTAAAATAACTAGAGTGGCCTTAGTAGATGATTTTCAAGCGCTAAACAGGCAGATCGAAGAGCAACTCAAATCGCATCAGCTCACAAAATGCGCCCTTTTTGCGGTAGAGGTTTTAGACCAAATTCAAGAACCCTTCTTAAAAGAAAAAATCCATTTTTATCCAAAAACAACCCTCACCGGAAATATCCCCGTTGTCTCGGAAAAAGGGATCCTTGTGGCTAAAAAAAGGGTAAAAAAAGAGGACGATTTCAAAACCCTCTTGCCTGCCCTTCTATTGTTATCCACACTAGACACCCCCATACCATTAAAAGTACTTCTCTTTGAAGATAGAGAATTCTCTCTCACAAAGAGTGAAGCCTCTACACTACTCGATTGCCTTGCACACCTTTATCCGATTGCGCTCAAGCAGCCTCTCAAGCTTTCCAACAGCTTTAAAAAGGGCTATGGAGATTATAGTCCAATTGCCCCCTTCTTTGAAGAAATAGATCCCATTTTAGTAGCCGATCTCGACAGAATACTCAAGGAGCTCTATGAAAGGTTTTGACGTTTTAGATACCCATCAATCCATTCTTGGAAATCTCCTTATCGAGGCCTCAGCGGGGACGGGAAAGACTTTTACCATTGAACACACGGTTCTACGCCTTGTGAAAGAGGAAAAAATTCCGCTTCATAAAATACTTCTTTTGACATTCACAGAAGCAAGCCAAAAAGATTTGATGGTGCGCGTTTTAGGCCGACTAAAAAAAGAAAATTTTTTCGGATTTCTTGAGGAGATGCCGATCCTAACGTTTCAAAAATTCATCCACAGGTTTTTAAACAAACAGCAAGACCCCAAAAATTCGCTCCCTCTGCACCAGGAGATCGAATATTTTTTGCTCTCATTAGAGCCCTATAAAGAATTCAGCCCAAGACAGCTCCAAAAGCTCTTTTTTTCCCAAAATTCTGACACGCAAAAGGGGCTGAAAGAGCTTATTGAGATGGGCCCATTCGATGGAGAGTTGATCCGTTTTGACGAGGCCTTAGCAAAAATAACTACTATTTTAGAAGACTATAAAGAGGAGCCCTTTTTTGCCTTGCTGCAGGATTTTAAAGGTTTAGATGAGGTGGATCAGGAGCTTTTTAGGCTTTTTTTTCAAAACCCCCAAAAAGCGCTCGACCAGCATCTCTTAAAAAAAAATATCGGATTTAAAAAAATTGCCCCAAAAAATATCAGGGCGAAAAGAGCGGTTGTGATCCCTGTGGAAATTGCGATGATTTCCTCTTTTATAGACAAACTTCAAGACTCCGATATGCAGATGGCCCTTTTCAAACAGCTTTTTGAGGCCGAAAAAAATAGGAAAATCGGGTCCTTTTCACTCGATTTCGACCTTTTTTTACAAAAATTGGAGGACCTCTCTTTTTTAGAGGAGGTCTCGACAAAATTTGAAGCGGTGATTGTAGATGAATTTCAGGATACCGACCCAAGACAATGGGAGATTCTTTCTCGTCTGTTCTTCAAAAAGCCCCATATCAAAACATTCATGGTTGTCGGAGACCCGAAACAGTCGATCTACAGGTTTCGAAATGCCGATTACACCTCCTTCTTTGCTGCTAAAGAAGCGCTCGAGAAAGGGGAGATTTTCCATCTCACAACCTCCTACCGCTCCTCAATTCGTCTGACGAACGCCATCAATTCCCTTTTTGAAATCACTCCGAGGCCCTTTGATCCTATCGAGTACACACCCGTTTTAACCGGACGCAAAGAGGAGGGGCTCGACCTGCCTGTAGAACTGGTAGTTTTTGAAGACAACCTGAGCAATAAAGACAAAATCGAAGCGGTGATCCATCCCTGGATCCATTCCCTGATTCAGCACGAGGAGATCGACCCCTACCGGACAGCCATTTTAGTGAACAATCGTTTTGAAGCAACGGCTTTGGAGCGCTATTTAAAAAAGCACCATGTCCCTGTAAAAAAAGTTGACAAGACCTCTATGAAGGACAGACTTTGTTTCCAGCAGTTCATACAGCTTTTAAATCTTCTCAAAGATCCTTTTGATAAAAAAGCTCTACGCACTTACCATTTTCTTACCAAAAAAGAGCTCTTGAGCGACGAAGAGGTGGCTTCATCAGCTTCCTATCTCCAAACAATCGAGACGCTACGTACTGTGCGTCTAAAAGCTTTGAGCAGCGATTTTAAACCGTTATTGCGCACCTTCGAAAAAACTCCCCTATTTCCCCTTCTTCTGAAAACTCCCCTCTGTTCGATCCAGGATATTGAAGAGCTCTACGAAAAAATCTATTACCACAGCGAAACGCTGAAGGATTTCAATGAAGGTCTTCATGGGGTGGAAATCATCACAACCTTCTCCTCTAAAGGGTTAGAGTACGAAACGGTGATAGCCCTCTCTCTTGCAACCGATGATCTTAAAGAGGAGCATAGCGCGGAGGACATCCAGGAAAAAATGCGTCTTTTTTATGTAGGATGCACCCGCTCCAAAGAAAAATTGATCCTTCCGGTCCTTTTATCAAAGCAAAGCACCGTCCGCTCTTTTTTAGAAAAGGGTGTGAAAGAGCTCACTTTGGAAAATTTGAAGAAGGTGTTTTTCAATACCCTGGTTCATGTCACCGAGCCCCTGATCAATAAGCCTAATAAAATTTTCGAGTCTACGGTTGAGGAGGATTTTCTTTTTGAATGTCCCCAAAAATTTTATCCAAAACAGCCAGCCCCCCTCTCTTTTAGCGGAATGGATTTTGAGGAAACAACTATAGAAAAAGCGGTTAGAGAAGAAAATGAACTCCCTTTAGGGCTCGACTCGGGGGTATTCATCCATAAGATTCTGGAAAAAATATTCTCAGATCAAAGTAGGGAGATCTCTAAAGAGATCGTGGATGCAATTGTCGAAAAGACCCTTTTTTTAACACCCTATGCCCCTTTTAAAGAGTACATCCATCGTAAATTGGACTTTGTTTTAAATTTAGAAATCGATGGTGTTTTATTAAAAAATATTCACCCTTATAACCGGTTGGCCGAATCCCCTTTCTCCTTTATTAAAAAAGACCAGCGGGTAGAAGGGGTCTATGACCTGTTGGTTTTTATTCAAGATAAGATCCACATTATCGACTATAAGCTCACCCACCCCAGAAACTTGTCCACAAAAGAGCTGATGGAGGTCTTCCACTATGATGAGCAGGGAAAACTTTACAAAGAGGCGATTCAAAACATGTATCCGCTCATGAAGGATAAAGTAGAAATGCATTTTATTTTCTTGCGCAACGAGGTCCACTATGTCCTCTAAATGGAATTCCTCTTTTCGACCCCTTTTAGAATCTTTACTACGCAAAACAAGCTCGGGATCCTACGGGATGGCGTGTGAAAACCTCAACCCTATCGATCTCCCTTCAGGCCTGATTTTTGAAAAGGGGATTTTATATTTAGAGCGTTTTTACAAACAACAACAGGAGTTAGAACTTCTTATCGAAGAGCGCGCCCGTCTCAATCCCCTAGCCCTCCCCATCATCGGGGAGCTGGACGAGCGGCTAAATAAGGAGCAAAAAGGGGCCTTAGAAGCCATTTTTCATACCCACACCCTCTTAATCCAGGGAGGTCCGGGCTCCGGAAAAACCTTTACTATCTCTCGTCTGATTCCCCTTTTTATCGCCTCTTTTGAAAAAATTCTCCTTAAAAAACCCCGTATACTGCTCGCTTCGCAAACGGCCAAAGCGGTACACCATCTGGCAAAACAGCTACCAACAGAAGTCAAAGGGGCGGTCCAAGTCGTGACTCTACATAAAGCTTTACGTCTTTATAAAGAGACAAAAGCTCCCCAACCTACCCTAATCGACCAGGATTTGGTGATTGTAGATGAGTCCTCCATGATCGATGGGGCTATGATGCTCCTCCTTTTATCTTCATTAAAGCCGACAACAAGGGTGATCTTTGTAGGGGATCCGCAGCAGTTGCCCCCCATCGAGGGTGGCGCTCCATTCAAACAGATGCTTTTTTCAAAAAAAATCGAAACCCGATTTCTTCCGGGTTCCCATCGGGCCGAAAATAGGGATCTGATCGAAAAGGCAAACGCTTTATTTAAAGGGGAAAAGCCCGAAACCCAACCGCTCGATTCCTTTAGGATCGAAGATACGTTAAACCGTTTTTTTCAACCGCAAGACATGAAGCCGGAGCCCTCTTTTTTAACAAAATACAAAATCCTCTCTTCCATGCGGGTTGGACCGTATGGGGCTACCGAACTGTCGAACAAAATTTTCAACCTTCTAAAGGAGCAAAAAGGGCGTTATCTTCTAGTCCCTATAATGATCTGCCAAAACAGCGAGTCGCTGGATCTTTACAACGGCCAAGAGGGTGTCCATGTTTTTGATAAAAAAGGGAAAGAGCAACTCGCCTTTTTCCCCCACCTTTCAAACCCCATCGCTTTAGCACTTTTGCCCCCTTATGAGATCAGCTACGCCATCTCGATCCACAAAAGCCAGGGCTCCGAGTACGATGAGGTGGACATTTTACTCCCCGCCTCAAAAGAGCCCCTGTTGACAGAGCACGTCTATACAGCCATGACCCGGGCCAAAAAAACTTTCCGCCTTTTTGACTAGGCCCCCTTTTACCCCCTTTATGCTAAAAATTTGTTCTCCCAAACAAGCGGGTAAAACCTTGAGAAATTAAACAAAAGAGCTTAATCTTGTACTCATGCGCACTCAAACTCATCTAGAATCGGAGATCCTCAAAAGGAGGACCTTTGCCATCATCTCCCACCCGGACGCCGGGAAAACCACACTGACCGAAAAGCTTTTGCTCTATTCCGATGTTCTCAACACCGCCGGGATGGTATCGGGTAGAAAAGGGAGGAAAGGGGCCCACTCCGATTGGATGAGCATGGAAAAAGAGCGGGGAATCTCCATCACCGCCTCAGCTATGCAGTTTCACTACAAAGATAAAGTGATCAACATCCTCGATACCCCGGGGCATGAGGACTTCTCTGTAGACACCTACCGCACACTTACCGCAGCCTATTGCGCCATCATGGTGATCGACGCAGCCAAAGGGGTCGAAAAGCAGACAATAAAACTTTTCGAGGCCTGCCGCCTACGAAAAATCCCCGTCATGACCTTTGTGAATAAAATGGATATGCCCGGGCTAGATCCGATAGACCTTTTGAATGAGGTAGAAAAAGTTCTAGGGATTTTAGCGACTCCGATGAACTGGCCTATTGGAGGTGGAAAAGAGTTCAAAGGGGTTTTTGACAGAAAAGAAAACCAACTGATCGTATTTGAAAAAACGGCCGCAGGGGGAGCCAAAAAAGCTTTGATGCATAAAGCTCATAAGGCTGATCTCAATAAACACCTCACCCCACAGGAGATCTCTCAACTTGAATCGGATCTTGAGCTTTTGGATATGGCCGGTAATCCCTTTTCCCTAAATCAATTCTTAGAAGCCAAACTCTCCCCCGTTTTTTTTGGATCTGCCCTCACCAATTTTGGTGTAGAGCCCTTTTTTGACGCGTTTATTGAGCTTGCCCCCTCCCCAAAACCCTATGAGGCACTAGACAATGCAGGAGCGGCAGTATTTATTGATCCGATCTATTCCCCTTTCAGCGCCTACTGCTTCAAATTACAGGCCAACCTGGATAAACACCATCGCGGGGTCACCGCCTTTTTTAGAATTGTATCGGGCCTTTTTGAAAAAGATATGCTCGTTTTGAACCATCGCTTGAAATCCTCTTCACGCATCTCACGACCCAGCCAACTGAGCGGAAGCGATCAGGTAACGATCGAAACGGCGGTTGCCGGGGACATCATCGGTATTGCATCCAACGGCTCTTTTCAGATCAACGACACCATCTCGACCACAAAAGGGGGCTTTCGCTTTAAACCCCTTCCCCAGTTCCAACCCGAATTTTTTGCCAGAATCCGCCCCAAAGAAGTTTCGGGGCGTAAATCTTTCGATAAAGGGTGTGAGCAACTTTCTAATGAAGGGGCAATTTTGCTTCTAAAAGAGGAGAATTCACCCGATCCGATTTTTGCTGCCGTAGGCCGCTTGCAATTTGAAGTGCTTGAGTGGCGTTTAAAAGATGAATACAACGTCGAAACAACCATCACTCCCCTCTCATTTCAATGCTCGGCATGGCTTGTGGGAGATCTGAAAACTTTCAAAAAAAATACCACTGCGATCATCGCTTTTGACTTGGAAAAAAGACCGATTGTCCTATTTCAAAGCACCTGGGAAAAAGAATATGCAATCAAGCAAAACCCCAACCACAAACTTGTCGATATTTTAGAAAGTTAGATTTTTTGCCATAATCTTGGTGTCGTATAGGGCCCCCCATATTGAAAGGGCCTTGTATACACGGTAAAAGTCTCTTTTCCATTAAAAAGGTGTGCCCATTCCAACATGGGATAAATGTAAGAACCATCCAGTGTGCGCCGAAAAACCCCTATCTCCTGAGTCTTGGGATCAAGCTGAAAAGACAGATAGAGAACCTTTTGATCCGGGGTTTGCCAGTTTGAGTCGGCAAAAACCACAAAAGGAAAATTTGCACGGTGCCTTTCAAAAAAGAGCTTATACGCACCTTGCAACCCCAAAGCCCGTTCCAGATCTAAAAATACATTCGGCTCTTGATCCAACAATTTTTTGCTCGGCAAAATCAGCTGATCTCGCACCCACGTGTAGCTGAAGCCTAAGTCCTCCCACCCCTGACGAAATTTTTCAGATCCGGGAAGCAAAGTGAATGCATGCGTAGGAAATAGGGCTAAAAGCCGTTTTTGGGGGTTATTTTGAAATAGAGCTAGTGTATCTGTCGAAAGCGATTTCATGAGGTCTAAATAGAAAACAAATAGATCCTGGGGTGTTTCAGGTTGCACCCCCTCTTTTTGAAAGGGCCCTTTCATTTCGAAATACCCCTCTAGAAGGGTCTCTAAAGATCCCCCGGATGGGTACGCCCAAGGTTGTTTTTTTTCGATACGCCGACGAAAAGGGATCGACTGGAGCTGCTGCTGTACAATAATGCTGCTGGACTCGATTAATCCCCGCAAATAGGGATGGTCCACAACCATCTGCCGCTCAAAGTCGACAAAGAATTCTTTGATCGCAAACAGGTAGGTTTCTAAATCATTTATCCGGGTGTGTTGGGTGATGTTTTTTAATCCGTTTTTCCAAACAAGGCGAAAGCCGGCTTCAGAATCCTGGAAATTTTCTTTTTCCTCCCCCTTGATTTGAGGATCATAAACCTCATAGAACTCCCCTGTAAGGGCATAATCCAGCTCCTCAAAGAAAAGTTTGGAGCCCTCCTGGATGTCTACGAGTTTTTTTTTCATCTCCTGAGCATCCAGCTCCAACATGTCCAAGCGCATATTTTCCATTTGCATTTCGGCTTGTACGCGTCGTATATCCTCCTCCCGATAGGCGCTTTTAAGGCGCATCTGTGCCCCTTGCAAAGCCGATTCATGATCCCGAATATCCTGGAATTTTTTTTGATAAGACTCTTTAAGGGACTCAAAGTTTTTTTCAAACTGTTTCCACAAAGCATCCCCTAGTCCCCCGGGCTCTTTTGGGTCGAGACCCAAAGAGGAGTGAAAATTGTAGCGGTAAGCGTTGTGGTTATAATCCGTAAGAGACGCAATTGTGAACTCCCAAGCTTTTAGTAGCGGGTATCCCCCCTCGCTAAAAGGGCTTAAGGGGGCTATGCATTCATGCCCCTCGACAACACGCACAAGGCGCTCTCGGTATAAGATATCCTCTAGATCTTTGAGCAAAAGATCGGGGCGCTCTTTTTGCACCAAAATAGCTACAGACGTCGCAAAACAGGAGCCAACACTTTGTCTAAGAGGATACCTCAGAGCTTTTTCTACAGCTTCCATGACATGCTTAGGTTCTAAAGGGACAAAATCCTCAAGGCCTAGAGAGCACCTGATAAGCCTTTGTGAGTAAGCTCCATAGGGCACTTGAGAAAAAAGGCTCAAATCATGTTTCTCTGGTTCCATAAAAAAATTCTCTCTAAATAGAATTTTTTTTGCTAGAAAAAAGGACCACTTTTTCCGGAGGCCCTTTTTAAGACTACGCTCTTATAAAATAGCTGTTGGGGTTATTTTAGAAATCTAACGAAGCACCTAGGGTAAGCCCTTGTAAGGTTAGATTTCCAAAAGAATAGCCCGGATTATAAAAACGGTTGTATCCAATCCAGTTCTGCAATTCCCAAAGAGCATGGAACTCAAAATTGTATCGATCATTTGTCTCTGAACCAAACAATTTATTCCAACCAAAACCAATTTGAAACTCTACAATAGGGGTAGATCGGTATAAATAATCTTTTGATAGCGATGTAACTACACCACCGTTTGAGTTCGTGGTGTCGATCTTCGTTTGCCCAAAAATACCACTTAAGGCAGCCTCTGCGCAAAATTTAACTTCCTTCAAATAGGTCGTCCTTAGAAATGGGGTCCAATCCATATTAAAGCCCGCGCGCGCACCTCCAGCACCTATGCTCATTATTTGTACTGATACGAACGGTTGAAAAGATGGGAATCCGCTGCTATTTAAAAGGGAGGTAAAGGTGTTTTTGTTGTAAACACCTACAATACCAACATAGGGCCGAAAGTTGAGTGCATCCTCAACCAGAATACAGTTCCTGCCCGCATCAATATTGATGAGATTGAAAACTAGCCGCGTGGATGTTGCCCAACTGCTTAATAAAAAATCCTCTGAACGGGTTCCGTCCAATAGATTACTAATAGCTAAGGTAATTCCACCCCCTTGACCGGTTGTAGTTTTTGTTGTTCTTTGGAGCCACGTGTACTTTGCTTTGATATCCATATTTTGATTCTCTTTAAGCAAAACAGAACCGTAAACTTTAAACCCATTTAAAAGAGGAAATATCGGCTCATTAAAAGATCCGAATCCCTTGTAAGCATTTCTAGTAACCTCGACGTTAGAAACCGCAGTTGGGTATCCTTCTACAACATACAGCCAAAGGATATAATCTGCCCCCATACTGTAACCAAAACTATCATCGTTTAATAGTGGGCCTCCATAATATAACCCTTTAATGTTTTGGGGGTTAGCCAACTGTTTTTCTGCAGCATCGCAAATAGATTGGAACATAGAAATTCCAAACAAAATCACCCAGTAAAACCTATGCATACAAAACCTCATAGAAGAATCATAAAAATTCAACTATATAAAAAAATTAAAAAAAATCAAATTTTTTTTTGTTTATAGACGATGAGAATTTTTCTCACGGGCGCGCAATTGTAGTCATTTAAGAAAAGCTATGGTAATCTGCTTGGATACATACCGTATAAAGAAAAGAGTAGATTATGCGTATCATACACAAAGGAGCAGAAAAGACCCTTATCGAGATTGCCAGAGACCATCACCAAACGGCAGCTGACCAGGCAATCACCGCATCACTCAACGGAACGCAAACGGACCTTTTCCATACGGCACGTGAAGGGGATGTAATAGAATTTTTTGATTTTTCCACCCCCTTAGGAAAAGAAACTTTTTGGCACTCCTCAGCGCACGTTTTAGCCCAAGCCATCCTCCGCCTTTACCCTGATGCAAAACCAACTATCGGGCCCCCTATCGAGCAGGGTTTCTACTACGATTTTTACAACCTCTCCATTTCTGAACACGATTTCAAGAAGATCGAGGAGATGGTCCAAGAGGTTGTCAATGAAAATTTTAAACCCGAAAGGATGGTGTTTAAAAATAAAAAAGAGGCCTTAGAAGCTTTCAAAGACAACACTTTCAAATGCGAGCTTATCCAAAATTTTGAAGAGGGATCGCCTATTACAGCCTACCGCCAGGGGGAGTTTTTCGACCTTTGCCGTGGCCCACACCTTTTCAATATTGGAAAAGTGCGCGCGATGAAACTCACAAAAGTTTCGGGCGCCTATTGGAAAGGGGATGCGAATAATCCGGTTTTAACACGCGTGTACGGAATCTCCTTTCCGGATAAAAAACAGCTCAAAGCCTACTTGGATCATATTGAAGAGGCAAAAAAACGGGACCATAGAAAGCTGGGAGCAGAGCTCGATCTCTACTCGTTCCATGAATTTGGCCCCGGGATGCCCTTTTTCCACCCCAGAGGGATGTTGATGCTGAACAAACTGATCGGCTACTGGAGAGACCTGCAATACAAGGCAGGTTATATCGAGATCAAAACACCGATTCTTTTGAACCAAGGGTTATGGGAACAATCGGGCCACTGGGCGAACTACAGAGAAAATATGTACACCACAGAAGTGGAAAAAGCGACATTTGCCGTGAAGCCGATGAACTGCCCAGGTTGTATGCTTTACTATGGCTGTAAACAGCATAGCTATAGAGAATTCCCCTTGCGAGTAATGGAATTCGGACAGGTGCATCGCCACGAATTTTCAGGGGCTCTCTCTGGCCTGTTCCGCGTCCGCTCTTTTGTTCAAGATGACGCTCATATTTTCATGCGTGAAGACCAGATTGAGTCCGAAATTTTAAACGTTTTAAAACTCGTTGAGATCCTTTATTCCACTTTCGGATTAAAATACTCTCTGGAGCTCTCCACAAGGCCCGAAAAGAGCATCGGCACCAACGCCATGTGGGAAGTGGCTACAGAGGGGCTAAGAAAGGCTTTGTTGGCCTCCGGCCACGCTTTCAAAATCAACGAAGGGGATGGCGCTTTCTATGGTCCAAAAATCGATTTCAAGATCCTAGACGCGCTTGATCGCAAGTGGCAATGTGGTACCATCCAGCTTGACATGTTCTTACCGGAACGTTTTCACCTAAAATACACAGATTCTGATGGCCAAGAGAAAGTTCCCGTGATGATCCATAGAGCGATTTTGGGATCCATCGAGCGTTTCTTGGGGATCATGGTGGAACATTTTGCAGGAAAATTCCCTCTTTGGATCAGCCCAAGACAACTTGTGATCATCCCAGTGACCGACCGTCATGTAGCCTACGGAGAAGGCATCAAAGAGGTATTCGAGAAGCAAGGTTTCTTTGTGGATATAGATGCAACAAATGAGTCTGTGAGCAAAAAAATCCGCAATGCACAATTGCTCCAGTACAACTACATGCTTATTTTGGGAGATAAGGAAACAGAAGAGGAGACGATCTCTATCAGAGCCCGTTCTAACGAAATGTTGAATGATTTAAAGTTGCAAACGGTTGTAGATAGCCTCAAAGAAGAGGTTGCCATAAAATCCCTAAAAACCTTATTACCTTTTGGTGAGGTTTCAACATGCAAATAATTACTGTAGCCAGCTTTAAAGGGGGAACCGCGAAGACCTCCGTATCATTGAATCTTGGCGCCGTCTTAGCAAAAATCCATAAGAAGAGAGTCCTTCTCATAGATTTTGATGCGCAAAGCAACTTGACCACAGGTCTCGGTTTTGACCCCGATGCCTACGATTCTATGGCCCCCGTTTTACAAGGATCCAAACAGCTGGATGAGGTGATCCTGGAAACCGAGACAAAAAATCTTCATCTTATCCCGGCAGACACCTGGCTGGAGCGGATCGAGGTGACCGAACAACTTGCTCAAGATCGCTACTCTCATGAGAGGCTCAAAGGGATTTTGAATAAAGCTGATTACGACTTCATCATCATCGATACCCCCCCATCCCTTTGCTGGCTGACCGAATCTGCAATGATCGCCTCCAACAAGTGTTTGATCTGTGCAACGCCAGAGTTTTACAGCGTGAAGGGTCTCTATAGATTGGGGATCTTTATCAACCAAATCAGTAAGAGACACCCAGTAGAAGTTTTAGGGGTCCTGCTCTCTTTTTGGAATGAAAGAGGCAAGAGCAACCAGGCCTTTATAAATGTTATCGAAGAGACCTTCCCGCAAAAAATCTTGAAATCGAAAATCCGCCGCGATAAGGTCGTAGCAGATGCTTCGATTCGCGGAAGGCCGATTGTAGAGATCTCCCGCACTTCGCGTGCTTTGGATGATTTTAAAAAATTGGCCCGGGAGGTTCTGAAGGGATGTAAAACAGATTTACATCTCAAAGAGGTAGAAGCTGAAGCAGAATTGGTCCTAGAGGAAGTCTAATGGATGATGTGAACGCCATCTTAAAAGAGCGCTTAAAGAAAAACGAAAGCCTCTCAAAAAAAATGGATTCGTTAGCAGAACGATCCAATAAAGGGCAGCTTTCAAGCTTTGCCGGTGTTTTTAAGGTGATTCCCCTTCAAGACCAAGAGGTTGCTGAAATACGCAACCTTATCGAATTCTACAAGGGAAACGTTCAAACCACCTCCAAGGATCTTGAGGAGCTTCTATCGATCACTTCCGAAGTGAAGGCAATCAATTCCCAGGCAATCATTTTGCATGGGGAAAGGATTAAAAAGGCCCAGGAAGTTTTAAAAAACTACAGAGAAGGGGCGTTTTCGCAGTGGTTGCTTTATGCCTATGGCAATCGCCAGACCCCTTATAATTTTCTCCAGTACTATGAGTTCTATAAGTCTCTTCCACCCGTTTTAAGAGAACGGCTCACAGATCTTCCAAGGCAGGCAATCTACACCCTTGCAACACGTCAAGGCAATTTAGAAACAAAAGAAGAGCTTATTCGCAACTACCAAGGTGAGTCTAAGGAAATCTTTCTTGAAAAAATACGCACCACCTTTCCCCTCTCGTTAGAGGATAGGCGTCGCTCGACGGTAGCCGACCAAATCGCCCTTTCGTTGGAAAGGCTCGTGGAAAAGGCCTCTTCAGCCCCTCTTAAATTCTCTCAAATTGAAAAAAAGAGGCTGCAGGCCCTTCTTCATGATTTAAATAAGATGTTGCAATAAACCTCTTTTTTTCCTATCTGAAGGGGTATGGTACCCTTAAAAGTAATCCCCCTCTCATCACCCTCCCGTCTGTTTACGGAAGAGGAGATCTCTTGTTTTGAAACGCATCTAGATAGCCTTCGGATCCCTTTTACACCTATCATCCAAAATTGCGGACTTGCTTTGGCAAACGCCCTCTTGGATATTTTAAAGAATCAGAAACTAAGTGTAGCATTGATGACACCTGCTCTAAGGATAGTAACAGCTCCTGAAAAATTTTTATCTCTTGATTGCGATTTGGCTTGCTTTACAAACCATAAAGTTTCTGCAGGGACTAAAAATTTTGTTGATAACGATTTTTGCTACTACATCCTAAAAGAAAAACAATCCTTTTTATCGAGGAGTGGAAAGAGAAGCTGCAAAAAGATAAATCGGAAGACCTATTTCAGGTTTTATCCAATTTTATTCAAGTCAGGGCCCTATCAATGAAAATCTTTTCGATTAGCGCCCATTTAAAAAAAGAGGCCGTCAATGACAGCCCTTTCTTTTTACGTTGGTTGATGCGTATCTAGATTACTCTTCGTCGCTCTCCAACTCAAGAGTCAACTTCCAGCTTTTCGCCTCTTCAAGATAATTTTTCATAAAACGGCGAAATAGGGTATAGCGATTTGTTTTTTGAAATTCTTTGATGTACAATAATTCCTTTTTCCCTTTTTCGTCGTAGCGGATGCAAGGGTTTTTTTGTAAACCGATATTCGCTAAAACATGCATTTCTTCAGCTACCTGCGGATCTTGACTTATGGAGGACTGTACTTTCCAAACATCATTTTTTGTGTCTAGGCTAAATAAGACCTCGCACTCGCCCCATTGGACATTGATAGCTTTTTTACGAGAAAGCTCTTCGGATAGATAAACAAAATTTTGATAGCTCATAACAGGTCGTTTTTGAAATGATTAACGCAAGATAGTATACCCGAATCCAGCATTTCGCCCCACCCCTTTTTCTTCATAGATTTGAAGAGCTCTTTATTGTTGGCTTTACATTCAAAAATTTTCTGTCCACATGGGGTGCACAAGTTAAAAAGGGCCCGATGCTTCTCTATTTTAGGGGTGTCTAGAATGGTAAATAATTTCTTTTTGGTAGGCTCATTTGAGGCAATCAAATAACAATATTTTTCATCTTCATAACCTAGAGTGCCCCCTTTGATCTGCCGGTGCATTTTTGACCGTTCCAACCGGACAGAAAAATGGCACCAGCCGGCCCCCTTTTTTGGGCATTGGGCGGTATGAAAACAGGGTGCGTCTATGTGCAGCCCTTTTTCAATAAAAAAATCTCTTGCACGCATCAATGTTTCATAACCATGGGGAGTTCCTGGCTCGACTATGACAATTGTTTTTTCCATCGCATTGACCGCTTTTTGGATTGTATCCAACTGTTCTTGGGTCGAAAGTTCCCCTAAAGAGTAGGAAAACAGCACTAGATCGGCTTTTGGGTAGATAAAATCTTCGAGAAAGTCTCTTATTACCCATGTTACGTCCGGGTACTCTCTTTGAAAACCCTGTTCTTTTTCGATATAAACGATTTTTTCAAAAAAAAGATCTTTGAGTACCGGGTATGAGGATCCAGGGCCGCTGCCGAGCTCTAATGCAGTTTTATGTCTGTTTGGCTCGAGATGAGCCAAAACTTTTCTCAAAGCGGCTTGTGTTGCCGGTGTTCGATAGAAAAAATAGGCATCCAGTTCTTCTTTGGTCTGAAAGCCCTCTTTTGCATTCAATTCCCGGTATCTTTTTTGAATCG
>JBEIFH010000002.1:0-107952 GCA_040382515.1 Chlamydiia bacterium
AAAAGGGAGCTCGAGGAGGTTTCGGATCAGTTTTTTGGGTTTTAAGACATGGGGATGGGCTATAAATGCTTTCCCCTTCGCCTCGTGTATGAGGGCTATTGCATCGGCAGTTGAGGGGAATCCGCCCATTACAAAAGCCGGTTTTCCTTCCCCTAACAAAAGATCAAACGCGTCACGCATAGTTGAAAAATACCCCCCTTCGATCAACTTCTGCGCTATGTGGGGTCTACCAAGATTTTCTTTATCCTCCCAATCGATGTTGTAACCCAAATCTCTAAGAAGTTCGACCATTTTTCGGTTCCGATCGACCCTTCTCTCTTGTGTTTGATCAATAAATCTGTTGATGGCTGATGCGTGGATGTCTATATCGTATCCCAGGATATGTACCGAAGTGTCCCTGAATACTGTCGAGATCTCAATCCCCGTACCTAAAAAGATATTCTTTTTTTTGGCGTAGCCCATGACATCTTTTGTATACGCATCGATCGTATCATGATCGGTAAAGCAGATCCCCGGAACTCCCCGCTTCACCGCCTCATCGATAAGCTCAAATGGTGTCAGTTGCCCATCGGATGCTGTGGTATGTGTGTGTAGGTCGTAAAACATGGGAGTACTTCCAGCTCCAGCTCAATGCCGGTTTGTTTTTTTACTTCATAACGGATATGCTGCATCAATTCAAGAATATCTTGCGTAGTAGCCGTACCGATATTCTCAAAGAAATTGGCGTGTTTCATCGACACTTGCACCCCACCTATTTTCCTCCCCTTTAGTCCAAGGGAATCAATCAATCGGCCTGCAGAATTCCCCTGAGGGTTTTTAAACATGCAACCGGCTGTCGGAACGGTGTAAGGTTGAGCATCAAGCCTATTTTTCAAAATAGTTTGTCTTTTATTTTCCGCTTCACTGTCTTTGAATAAGGAGAATACCGCCTCGTAGATCACCTCGTTTTTGGATCTAAAAGGGCTGGTACGATATCCAAACTCCAGCGTTTTTGCCTCATATGTATGCTCGACACCATCGTAATCGATAGTTTTGACAATCAAAAGCCTGGAAGCGGTATCGGCCTTCGACGCACCCGCATTCATAGCAATGCAGCCCCCTACAGTGCCGGGTATCCCTGAAAAGAACTCTAGACCTCCGTAGCCCATCTTAGAGACTTTTTGGGATAAATAGGAGACGTTCACACCAGCCCCTACACAGACCTTTTCATCATCAAAACAAATAGCGTTTAATTTATTTTGGACAAAAATAGCCTCAAGTTGCCCATCCCCCATCAACAGATTCGACCCTTTGCCAAGAATAAAAATAGGGTAGTTTACGGTTTTACGAAAAGCAAGAACCTCTTTTAGATCCTCTAGAGTGCTCACACTGGCAAAATACCTTGCGGTTCCGCCAACCTTAAGCGTTGTGTAAGGCTTAAGACTTATGTTCTCTCGCACTATAGAGGGTATCCATGATGGCGTTGACATAACCGGCCCCCTCCTTGCTTCCGTATTTCTTTGCTAACCTGATCGATTCTGCTATAGCTACTTTTTCCGGGATCTCGGGGTCAAAAAGCATCTCATAAGCGCATAATTCTATGGCAACCCGTTCAGCTCTGGTGATCCTATCTGCATCATATTCTTTAGAAGATTTTTGAATAGCTTGATCTATGGTATCAACTTTTTCTAAAATTTTCTCGTATCGGGAGAAAGCCTCCATGACATTTTTTTTCGTTGTTTTATGGAAATGCATCAAGGACTTGCACAAAAGTTCCACCTCATCGGTAGATTCGGGGTGTGCAAACAAAAAGTGAAATACGATTTCTCGAAATTTTGATTGATTGAGAGACATGCGAGACAGTATACCTTAGAGAATTTCTAGAAACAAGCGAATTTATCGCCCTTATAAAGGCTCAAAATTTCACCCGTTTTCAATTTTAAACTTTGCATAGAGAGCCTCGAGGATATGTTTTTTCTTGATAGGGAGATTTTGAGCTTTTTGCCCCTCAATAGTCCATAGCAGAGTCTTTTCATCCAGCTCATGCATCACCTCTTCTCCCCCCTGCATGTCCACAAAAGAAAAAGTTTCAGCCAAGGGCTGCACCTCAAGGTGAAATTCTGAAAACGGAAGAGAAAAGTTGGGGGTGGGAGGTTTTTCAGAAGGCTCGTCTTCTAAAAAAATTTTTTTTAGCCTTGAAAGAACTGTAGGGAGCAAAGGGGCCGAAGAATCCGAAATCAAAATAAATTTTGCAAAGGGAGGATGCTCTTCGAGTACTTTCAAGAGTGCATTTTGATGCACTGGCAACATGGTATCAACCTGATCCAGCACAAAATAGCGGACCTTTTCTTCAAACGGAGGTAACATCGCTTCTTGCACCAGGGATCGAATCGTATCCATGGAGTAGGTTTTAGATCCCGATTCGGGGGAGAAAACAAGCAAATCGGGGTGATCGACACAAGTTCGAGATAAAAAAGTGCGGCATAAATCCACTACCTCTTCGATACGTCCTTGATTCTTTTCTGAGACAATCAATAAAGGGGTTAAAAGATCTTTTTGTCCTTTTAACTTTTCAAAGACCGGATGCAATCAAACCTCTCAATTGCGCCTCCATAGCCTTTGTGACCTGATCTATCGAGTGCTGCGCCGGTATTATCTTGATCCTTTGGGGATCTCGAAGAGAGGCCTTGAGGTAGCGGGCTAAGACAGTCTCCATATAAAGGTTGGATCTTGACTCTATTTTATCCGTTTCGGATCTGTGTCTCCTGCGGTGCAAAGCAACTTCAAGAGGGATGTCAAAATATAAGGTGAGATCCGGCTTGAGCCCCCCTGTTGCAAATTCATTCAACGAATCCAGGGTTTCAAAGGAGTAGTCATGTTGGTAGGCAAGGGTAGAATCGATAAAGCGGTCGCATAACACAATTTTCCCCTGCTCTAAAGCGGGCACGATGACCTGGCGTACATGCTCCGATCGGTCCAACATAAACATCAATACCTCGGAGCGCTGAATTTTAGCGCCTTCCTCCAAAAGCAGGGATCTGAGGTGTTTGCCAATCATGGTACCTCCGGGCTCTTTGGTCTCTACAACCTCGAACCCGTTCTCTCGAAAAAATCGGGCAGCCTTTAATAGCTGCGTCGATTTTCCACACCCGTCAATCCCTTCAAAACTGATAAAAAGGGAATTATGCGCCACTCTCTTCTCCATCACTGATCCTTTGAACAGCAACAAGTTTATCATCCACCCCAAGGTTCACCAGAGTGACCCCTTGCGTTGACCGACCCATAACACGGATATCTTTGATGGAGGTTCTCAATGTTTGCCCCCCTTCAGACATCATGAGGATCCCATCTTTTTCATCCACTCTAAGTGCTGCAACAAGATAGCCGTTACGCTTGTTGATCATGATGGCTCGTACCCCTTTACCTCCCCTGTTTGTATGGCGGAACTCTTCCACGTCGGAACGTTTACCGAATCCGTTTTCACAAACAAGAAGAAGTGTGTCGGTAGGTTTCACGACCTCACACGATACGACATAGTCCTCTTTATCCTTCAAGGTCACTCCGCGCACACCACGCGCCACACGCCCCATCGGACGGCATTTGTCCTCATCAAAGCGCACAGCCATACCGTCGCGGGTAAAAAGCATCACCTGCTCTTTTTCCTGCACGAGCCTTGCCGAGATCACCTCATCCCCCTCGTCGATTGCGATCGCATAGACCCCTTTCTTTCTTGGGGAACTATACGCATCCAACAGAGTCTTTTTGATTGTCCCCTGCTTTGTAGCGAATATGACAGCACCGGGATCCTCAAAAGATTTGATGTTCAAAATCGCAGCGATACGCTCATCTTTTGTCAATCCCTCTAAAAGATTGATAAGAGGCTTGCCCTTAGAACGACGATTCCCTTCAGGAACCTGCCAAACCTTGAGCCAGTAGCATCGGCCGAGGCTAGTGAACACCAGTAATGTGTCATGCGTGTCTACAATGTAGACATCTTTCACCGCATCGGTCTCTTTTTTGAGATCCGCACCGATCACTCCGCTTCCACCCCGCTTTTGCTCGCGGAAGGTATCAATCGGCATTCTCTTAATATAGTCATCCGATGAGATCGTGATCACAACAGTCTCGTTGGGGATCAGATCTTCCATCTGCAACTCCCCTTCTGCTGCGACGATTTTAGTCGCTCTTAGCCCTTTATGGGTTCTTTCGATATCAGAGAGTTCTTCCTTGATGATCCCCCGCACAAGTTTCTCGTCTGCTAAAATCGCGCGCAAGTGTTCGATTTTAAGGATAAGATCTTTGTACTCGTTTTCAATTTTTTCACGCTCAAGACCAGTAAGCTGATATAATCTCAGTTCTAAAATGGCATCGGCCTGCCGCTCTGAAAACTGATAGGTCTGAATCAATTCGACTCGAGCTACATGACGATCAGGCGCCTGGCGAATCATTTTGACAATCTCATCCAGATGGTCGAGAGCCTTTAGGTAGCCTTCAAGAATATGGGCCCTGGCTTCCGCTTTATTAAGCTCGAACCGGGTGCGACGCTGCACAACCTCGATACGGTGCGTAATCCAGGCTTGCATCATTTGCTTGATATTCATCGTCTTGGGAAGACCGTTATCAAGCGCCAGCATGTTGCAGCCAAAAGTTATCTGTAAATCGGTAAATTTGTACAACTGGTTGATGGTGACGTCAGGTATTTCTCCCCGCTTTAATTCCAAGACAATCCTCAAACCGTCCTTATCCGATTCATCACGGATATCGGAAATTCCGGCCATGGTCTTATCGTTGATCAGTTCGGCAATCCGCTCGATCAAAAGGGCCTTGTTCACATTGTACGGCAGCTCATCGATAATAATTCTAGAACGGTCCCCTTCCAACTCTTCAGTTCGTAAAACACCTCTAAGGGTCAGTTTACCGCGACCTGTATAGTAGGCCTCTTTGATGCCCCGATACCCGCAGATTGTCCCTCCGGTAGGGAAATCGGGACCGGGCATCACCTCCATGATCTGGTCGATGGAAAGATTCGGATCGTCAACCAATAATTGTACGGCTCGAGAAAGTTCCAACAAGTTATGGGGCGGAATGTTTGTTGCCATACCCACAGCGATTCCCGACGATCCGTTGCATAGAAGGTTCGGAAATTTTGAGGGAAATACGGTAGGTTCTTTCTTTGTCTCGTCGTAGTTAGGGACAAAATCTACCGTCTCCTTATCAAGATCTTCCATCAGCGCAACCGACGCATGGGTCAGTCTCGCTTCGGTATAACGCATTGCAGCAGGGGGATCTCCATCGATCGAGCCGAAGTTTCCCTGGCCGTTGACAAGGGTGTAACGCATCACCCAGTCCTGCGCCATCCTCACCAGGGTCGGATAGATCACCGACTCTCCGTGCGGATGGTAGTCACCTGAGGTATCACCCGATATTTTTGCACATTTTCTGTGCTTGCCGCCGGGACTTAAATTCAATTGGCGCATCGCATACAAAATTCGTCTTTGTGATGGCTTAAGCCCGTCCCGAACATCGGGAAGAGCTCTAGAAATAATGACCGACATTGAGTATCGAAGATAACTCTCTTTAAGCTCCTCTTCGACATTCCGGTTTACAATCTGCTCATTTTCCGTATATGACATACTTTACACATCCAAATTTTTAACCAGGAGGGCATGGGTTAATATAAATCTGCGACGAGGGCCTACCTCCTCCCCCATCAGCATTGAAATCATATGGTCGGCGCTGATCGCATCTTCCATGGTTACCTTGACAAGTGTGCGGATTTTTGGATCCATCGTCGTTTCCCAAAGCTGGTCGGCGTTCATCTCCCCAAGACCTTTGTAACGTTGCAGCTCGACCCCTTTTCTCCCGTTTTCACGGAGGTAATCGACAAGTTCTTTGAGGGTATACAACGGTGTCTCTTTACCACTCTCGTCAATCACATCCAATACCTTCCCTTCCCCAACAACATATTGTTTGATGGAGAATTCATGTTTGGCGAGATTTTCCATAATAGCATCTAGACGCTTATCGTCAAATAACTCGACATACTGGAGCGGCTTGGCAAAAAAGTTTTGGGACATCTTGGCCCTCTCCTCTTCGGGGATCGAGGCCATCGTGGTGTCAAATTGCGTTTTTTGCATCTCTAGGTCTTGAGCTTTCATATCCTCAAGTTCTTCACGGATAAAGGCCACCTTGGAGCTATCGCCAACATTTACCAGGTATTTCGGATAGAGCCCCTCAGGATTGCGATTGGTCAAGAATTCCTTGAAAGGCATCCCTTTACGCTCTACGGAAAGGATAAACGACTCCAGCTCCATAATCGATTGAACGAGCTCTTTGAGTTGGGTCTTTTCCATAGTCTGATGTTGTGAAGGTCTGCGCAATTCCACATCGCTCATACCAAGCTGGAAAAGGTACTCGTCCATCTCCTTTTCAGAGCGGATATACTGGAATACTTTCTTCCGCGCAACTCTGTAGAGCGGAGGTTGTGCTATGTAGACATACCCGTTCTCTATCAAAAGCGGCATATGGCGATAAAAGAATGTCAATAGAAGAGTTCTGATGTGGGAGCCGTCAACATCGGCGTCCGTCATGATAATAATCTTGTGATAGCGGAGCTTTTCAATCTTGAATCCTTCGCCTACACCAGTGCCCAAAGCGGATATCATCGATCCCACCTCGGTGTTCTGCAGGATTTTCGCAAGACGCGCTTTTTCGACGTTCAGAATTTTACCACGAATCGGCAAAATCGCCTGGAAACGGCGGTCTCTTCCCCCTTTAGCCGATCCACCCGCTGAGTCCCCCTCAACAATGTAGATTTCACATTTTTTAGGATCGCTTTCAGAACAATCGGTCAACTTTCCGGGCAATCGGGCACTATCAAGCGCCGATTTCCTTTGCGTCAACTCTCTGGCCCTTTTCGCAGCTTCCCGAGCCTGGGCCGCAATCGTCGCTTTCTCAACGATGATCTTTGCGATTGAGGGATTTTCTTCCAGAAAGGTTGTCAATTCCTCCCCCACAACCGTTTGGATTGCCGAACCGACATCGGAGTTAGACAATTTTTGCTTTGTCTGCCCCTCAAATTGGGGGTTGGGAACCTTCGTGGAGATCACGGCCGTCATCCCCTCACGGACATCCTCTCCGGTAATCCCGGCCTTTTCACTTTTTGCTATCCCGTGGCCTTTAATATAGGTGTTCAACACCCTGGTCAAAGCGGTCGAAAAACCGGTTAAATGGGTTCCTCCAAGCCTTGTAGAGATATTGTTAACGTACGGAAAAACAGACTCGGTGTAGGTCTCGTTCCACTGCATCGCAATTTCGAATTCCATCCAGCCGCTTTCAAGCTCTTTACCACCTTTTATGAAAATAGGTTCGGGAAAAAGGGGCGCCTTCCCTTCATTTAGGTATTGAACAAAAGAGACGATCCCGCCCGTGTAGGAGAAGACAATTTCCCCTTTTTCCGGATCCCGTTTGTCGATGAACTGGATCTCGATCCCTTTGTTGAGAAACGCTAGCTCCCTTAAACGTCTATAAATTATATCGTAGTCAAAATTTGTCGTCGTAAAAATAGAGTCATCGGGTATAAATGTGACTTTGGTTCCCCTTTTAGAGGTATTTCCCACAACTTTTAAGGGATCTACGACCTTGCCGCGCGAGAAGGAGATCTTATGCACTTTTCCGTTTTGAAAAACCTCGACGTCGAGCCTATTGGATACCGCATTGACACAAGAGACACCCACTCCGTGCAATCCGCCTGACACCTTGTAGGTATCTTTATCGAATTTTCCACCGGCATGGAGAATTGTCATCACGACTTCAACAGCAGTAACATCCCTACCCTGCTTGATCGATTCCTTTTCGTGTCTGCCAACTG
Organism: Chlamydiia bacterium; assembly: GCA_040382515.1. Lineage (GTDB taxonomy): Bacteria > Chlamydiota > Chlamydiia > Chlamydiales > RGXB01 > RGXB01. The sequence continues at coordinate 7,850 of JBEIFH010000002.1, forward strand.
GAATGCCTCGGCCGTTGTCTTCAATCGAAGCGCTTCCGTCTTCGTTAAGACACACGATAATCTTGGAGCAATGGCCGGCCAGCGCCTCATCAATACTGTTGTCGACAACCTCGTAGATCAGCTGATGAAGACCACCCGTATTGGTGTCTCCGATGTACATACCTGGTCTTTCTCTTACCGCTTGCAGACCCTCTAAAACGGTGATCGAACTTTCGTCGTATGCTTTTTTTTCTGTCATCTTGTTCTAACCCACCCTAAATACGATATTATTGAAACTGTGTTTGGGACATTTTACTCTTAATTGAGATAGAATCCTCCCTTTTTCCCTAGACTGTAGAAGGCTTAAAAAAGTTCCGTTTTTCACGATCACAAATAAAACTCCGTCATGAAAACTTTTCGCTTGCGCAATCTTGGACAATTCACTTCCGAGAATTTCCTGGAACGCTTCCAAAACAACATTCGGCCGCTGTTCCTGAGTCTCGTCAATCCGCTCCATGATTTTTGGAAGAAGACGTTTCAAGGTGCGACCCGTAGGCAGGGGGCCGTCATACCCAAAAGGAACTCGTTTAATTCCACGACTCATTGATAACTTCCAATTGTAGTCTAACCTACTCAAAACTGCAACCATGAAGATAGGCCTCTGTTTTTATTTTTAAATCCTCTTTAAGAAGAGAAGTTGAAAAATCCGCTTGATAACTTTTAGTTTATGAGATGAAATAGACCCATGAAAGTTTTCTTGATTATATCCTTTTTTATTTTATCTTTTGGCCTGTTTGGGGAACAACCAGCAAAAATCATGATCTTCTATACAGAAGCCGGTGGAGGGCACAAAACGACCGCCAAAGCATTGCAGTCCGCTCTGGAGGAGAAATTTGAAGGGTCTGAAATTATTTTGCTCAACACAGGCGATAACCTTGGTAATCTCATCGAAAACCTCCGTTTCAAATCGTTGGAAACAATTTATACCCAAAACCTGGGTTCCCCTTTCGGCAGATGCCTCAATCGGCTCGTTGGCGATTGGATCATCGGCCCTATCACTAAAACACTCGAATTTCTGGGCGAAAGACAAATCAGCCTGCACAAAGATGACCATCCCCTTATCCGCTTTTTTAAAAAGGAAAAGCCCGACCTTGTGATCTCGACCTCATCGTTTACAAACAAGTTTATCAAAACCGCTCTTGAATATGCTGATATTTCGGCCCCTTTTATTGTTGTGATGAGCGATTTTGATGAGGTGCAAGAGGTGATGTGGACAAGCCCCGGAAACGGTACAAATTATATCATCCGAACCCACGCAAAACTCAAAAACAACATAGATCCCAAGTACCTGTTCCCCATCTCCGGGATGTGCATACGCTCCGATTTTACCCCGAAAAAGTCAAAATCATATGAAATTTTTCAAGAGTTGAAGCTAAGCATTATTAAACCTACTGCACTGGTCTCCTTTGGTGGGCATGGGAGTGAAGAGATGCATGATCTTTTGAGCTACTTTAACCTCAACCAGGATTTGCAGGCGATATTTGTTTGCGGTTCAAACAGCAAACTATATAAAAGTTTGTCCGAAAACGTGGGTCCTAACTGTAGAATTTTAGGCTTTGTTGAAAACATGCATACGTACATGCAGGCCTGTCATGTCCTGATCGGCAAGCCGGGCCCCGGGACTGTGACAGAGGCTGCCCACACGCACCTACCTCTCTTTTTAAAATCTGGACTGGATCTGATGAAGCAGGAAATAAGCGTCCTTGATTGGGTTCTCGAGGAGAGGTTTGGGCAAAGCTGGGATTCTTTCGAAGAATTTCAAAATAAATTCCCTTATATCCTTTCAAATTTACACTTATATAAAAAAAATCTTGAGGCCAAGGCTTTAAAAAACCCCACGGCCGAGGCGGTGGAGCATATCGAGAAAATTTTTAACGACTCGCTCCCTGAAATTCCGCAGGCAAAAATGGCAAACTATACCTTTTATTAAAGATTTGTGCTATGATTCTGAGCCTAAACAATTTTTTTATTGAAAAGGCTATGACCCAACGCAAAAACATCCGCAATATTGCTATTATTGCCCACATCGACCACGGAAAGACCACCCTGATCGATCAACTCCTAAAACAGGCGAACCTCTTTAGAGAAAATGAGGCCACCGATGAGCGAATGATGGATTCGAACGACCTGGAAAAGGAACGTGGTATCACCATTTTTGCCAAGCACACCAGCCTCCCCTTCAAAGACACGATCATCAACATCATCGACACACCGGGCCACGCCGATTTCAGCGGTGAAGTGGAGCGTGTTTTGGGGATGGTGCAGTCTGTTCTTCTGCTTGTGGATGCACAAGAAGGGCCCATGCCGCAAACCCGTTTCGTTTTAAGCAAATCCTTGAAAATGGGTCTCAAACCCATCTTGGTGATCAACAAAATCGACAAACCGAACGCCAATGTGGACCGAGCCCTAAACCTGACTTTCGATCTTTTTGTTGAGCTCGGGGCGAATGACGCGCAATTAGACTTCAAACATATCTATGCATCCGGAATTGGCGGATATGCGATCAACGATATAGCCGACGAAAAAAAGGATATGACTCCCCTTTTCGATTTGATTGTAAACGCAGTAGAGCCCCCATCGGGCGATGAAAACGGCCTCTTTTTAATGCAGGTCAGTACTCTCTCTTATTCAGACTACCTAGGACGCCAAGTAACAGGGCGCGTTCTCAGTGGCTCCGTGAAACCGGGACAGCTGGTTTTGCTCTCGGGAAGCAACGGGAAATCGGAAAGCTATAAGGTCACTAAGGTTGAGGGGTACCGAGGGATTAAAAAGGTGGAATTCCAGGAAGGCTCCACAGGTGACATTATTTGTATCAGCGGCCTTACCAACGCCATGATCGGCGACACCGTAAGTGATCCCAATAACCATGAAAGGCTCCCACCTATTCCTCTTGATGAGCCCACAATCTCTGTCAAATTTATGGTGAACTCAAGCCCTCTGGTAGGTAAAGAGGGAAAGCATGTCACCATGAATAAAATTCGTGAACGCCTGCTCAAAGAGAAAAGGGCAAACATCTCCTACCGTATCAATGACTCGGGAGATGATGCTATCGAAGTTTGTGGTCGCGGGGAGCTCCACTTGTCGGTATTGATAGAGACCATGCGTAGGGAAGGATACGAATTTTCGATCTCAAAACCGGTAGTTGTCTTGAAGAAAATTGAGGGGGAAATCCACGAGCCATTTGAAAGAGTCTTTATCGAAGTCCCTGAAGAATTTTCCGGTTCTATTATCGAGACCCTTTCCAAGAGAAAAGGTGAGATGCAAAATCTATCCACAAATGAGCACGGCATCAGCTCTATTGAGTTTATCATGCCGATGCGTGGGTTGATGGGGTATCGCAGCGATTTTCTTACCCAAACAAAAGGAAAAGGGATTCTTACCTCTCTTTTCCACTCCTATGAGCCGCATAAAGGGGAGATTGAGGGACGTCATAACGGCGTGCTGATTTCCAATTCTATGGGCCAAGCAACCGCGTACTCGATCTTCTCCCTTCAAGAAAGAGGGATCATGTTCATTCAACCGGGTCAAGAGATCTATGAAGGGATGGTTATTGGCGAACACAATAGGGATAACGATCTTGTTGTCAACCCGGTGCGCGGAAAACAATTGACAAATGTCCGCGCTTCAGGTTCTGATGAGAATATCATCCTCACTCCTCCTCGCATCCTAAACCTTGAACAAGCGATTGACTTTATTGAAGTGGATGAATTGATTGAGGTCACCCCAAAAAGCATCCGTTTGCGTAAACAGGAGCTGACCGAAAACGAACGTAAACGCAGAGGGCGCAGCGCCCTCTAATCGAGGAGCATATGCTAAAAGATCGTTTCTATCCGATGATTTTTACCTCTTTTGCGGGGTATACATGGTCTCAGATGGTAAAAGATCTTTTAGCAGGAATGCTTGTAGCGATCATTGCCCTTCCTTTATCCATAGCATTCGGGATAGCAAGTGGTGTCACACCTGCTATTGGATTAATGACCTCCATCATAGGCGGTTTTATTGTCTCTTTGTTTAGCGGAAGCTCTGTCCAAGTCGCAGGCCCTACGGGGGCTTTTATTGTCATTGTTTACGAAATACTCATGCAGTACGGACTTGTAGGACTTATGCAGTCCACTCTGATTGCCGGTTTCCTTTTGATTGCAATGGGAGCTAGCGGTGTCGGATCGTGGCTGCGATTTATTTCCCGCCCCGTGGTGGTTGGTTTCACGGCAGGGATTGCCGTTACTATTTTCACCTCCCAAATAAAAGACTCTTTAGGGCTTGATATGGGTACCGTCCCGCCCCACTTTGTCGACAAGATGCTAGCATTTTGGCAAAATATCGAGAGTGTCAATCCCTATGCCGTCTTTACTGTTGTGCTCACTTTGACCTTAATCCAGTCTATCCATTATTTTAAAAAAACTTTCCCGGCCCCCTTTATTTCGCTTATTGCCGTGACGGCTTTGAGCTATTTTTTCCAATTTCCGGTAGAAACAATTCAGTCAAGATTTGGAAAACTTTCTCTTGCGTTAGAATTTATTCCTTTGTTTCCGCTCGACCTCGATCGAATCACTGTTCTTTTTCCCGCTGCTTTTACAATCGCCCTTTTAGGTGCTATAGAATCTCTTTTATGCGCACTTGTTGCTGATGGTATGGTCGGAGAAAGGCACCGCTCCAACACAGAATTGATAGCACAAGGGTTGGCAAATATCACTACACCGTTATTTGGTGGAATCCCCGTGACTGGTGCTATAGCCAGGACTGCTGCTAACGTGCGCGCCGGGGCTAAAACCCCCCTTGCTGGATTGAGCCATGCAGTTTTTCTTTTTATTATTGTCTTTTTTTTACAAGACTCGGTGGTCTACATCCCCATGGCCTCCCTGGCTGCCGTTTTGATGCTGGTAGCCTATAACATGTCTGAGTGGAAAAGCTGGAGGCATATCTATCAATCCACTAAAGCCGATTTTCTTGTGTTTCTTACAACATTCGGAATCACAGTGTTCCTCGATTTGATTGCTGCAATCCAAGTTGGTGTGTTGATGTCAGCATTCCTTTTTGTCGACAGAATGTCCAAAGCCGCCTCTGTAAAAAAACTTGAGGGGGAATTTATGACCGTCACCAGCACAAAATCACAAAAAGGGGAAGTTGCTGACGTTAAATCGTTGAAGATACCACCTGATTTGGATGTTTTTGAATTCCAAGGGGCCCTATTCTTTGGTGCGTATGCAAAATTCGACCTTACTTTCCACGAATTAGGTCGTTATAAAAAAAACATAGCCCTCCGTTTTAATCAGATTGCAACCATGGACGGCACGGCTATCTACTTTTTGAAAGGGTTTGCAGAAGAGACCGCTAGAGACGGAGGTAAACTATTTTTTGTAGAATTAAACGATGACTGTTATGAAACCGTAATTAACTCTACATTAATGGAGTCGCTGCCAAAAGAAAATATCTTCCCTAAGCTAGAAAATTTACTGGAACATCTACAAACGACACAAGTTGCTCCTCCACGTTAGAGACTAGCTGCGGATTTAACTCTCTCAATTTCGAAATGATGGCTCTTAACCGCATTAAATCCCCCCTCTCAAGCGCGAAATCTGTGAGAGATTGAACAATCTTTTCCTCCTGAGCTTTGAGAGCGCTCTCTTTTTGGTGCAAAAAACTCAGCCCCTTCATAATCTCCTCTTCTCTGGATAGTAATAGCTCCTCTTTTTGAGCAATCAACTGCAGCTGACGAATCCCCTCCTCCTCTCTTTCGAGCATCTGTTCCTCTTTTTCTTGTCGAACACCATCGATTCTTTGCCTCTCAATATCGTGCGCTATCTCTTTTTCTTGGGCTTGGATGAACTGCTTTTGCAAAGTTTCGTATTGGTCTCTTAAGATTTTAAATGATTGCTCATTTTTTACCATTTCCCCAACGCTCACCTCAAATCTGCCGCTCATCGATTCTAAATTCGTAACATGCCCTTTGAGTAATGAATTCGAGCTTTTCAGCTCCTCATTTTCCTCATCGAACCTGCGCACATTTTGAAGAAGCTCCTTGACTTTCTCAGTCAGCTCCCCTATCTGATCGCTTAATTGCTCGTTTGACTGCCTTAGCTCGTCATTTTCTTGGTCAAATCTTGTCACCGTTTGCTGCAACGCAACCACTTTATTACTCAATTCTCCCACTTGCCCTTTGAGATGGCTATTAGACTGTTCCAAGCTTTTATTTTGATCTTCAAAAAAATGCACCTGCCCTTTTAATCGACCATTTTCTGCAAGCATATCATCGAATATCTGATTTTGCGACTTTAGTTGACGGTATTTCCCCGCCAAGACAAATCCGCCGCCGCCAAGTATAATGCAACCTAAACCCAACGTGAGAATGTAGGGATCCTTGAGAAGTACCCCGGCTATTACAGCGACTGTACCTGCTATACCCGCGAATCCGGCAACACCTTGATAGGCAGATATAACAATAGTTGCCCGGTCTTTGAAATACTCTTGCTTTTGAGGTCTTAGATCGGTAGAAACCGATCTTGCCTGAGGGGTTGCCTGCTCTAAATCTTCCGATTGTGCGATCGAAATGGGGCTCGCCTGCCCTGCGACTGAATCTAATGCAGCAGAAGAAAGTGTTGCAGCTATCATAAAATCTTGTATCCCAAATGTAAATGAAATATTTTATTAACATACTTTTGGATATTTTGTTAAGTATTTTTTTAGGAAAAAAATCAAAGATCCGATTATCTCATTAAGCTTTAAAAGGGGCTCACGAAGGGTTTTTCGTTGTATATATAAAATCTTTCTGGTAAAAAAAGAATTTATGGAAGCAAAAAAAATCGTCCCATCTCGCGATCACGTAGCTCAGATGTTTGATTCGATTGGTAAATTGTACGATGTTGCAAATCGTTGTATTTCGTTTGGAATCGACCCGTTATTTCGCAGAGCGCTAGTGAAAACTATTCCTAAAGATCGCCCTCTGGAACTCGTAGACATTGCAACAGGAACTTGCGACCAACTCCTTTATTGCTTGAAAAAAAGGGGAAACATAACCAAGGCAACCGGCATAGACGTTTCGAAGGAGATGCTGAAGGCCGGCCTGAAAAAGGTGATGAAACTGGGCTATAGCTCCATGGTGGATCTCAAAATTGAAGATGGCCAAAACACCTCATTTGCTGATTTATCCTTTGATGTTGCGACCTTGAGTTTTGGAATACGTAATTTCAAAGATCCGCTTAAAGGTTTACAAGAAATACATAGGATTTTGAAAAAAGAGGGAAGTCTCCATATTCTGGAATTTTCCACACCCTTAAATAGGCTTTTTAAGGGATTTTTCCTCTTTTATATCCGTCACATTCTCCCAAAAATTGGGGCCTGGATCACCTCAAATTTACATGCCTACCAATACCTGCACCAGACGATTGAGACGTTTGCACAGCGCGAAAGTTTTGTGGAAATTTTAGGTAAGGCAGGTTTTATTGATACGAGCTATAAATCCCTCTTTTTTGGAATTGTTACCATTTACACAGGACGAAAACCGTGATTGATTGGCTCTTTGAGGATGATACCTATCCTAAATTTCTTTTTGCGACACCCCAATTTATTTTCGGAGGCTATGGGATTAAAGCTAGCTTTGAAGAACCGCTGAAGGGGGTATATCCCTTGATTGGTTTCAGAGATTTCTTCCCCTTCAAACGCAAAAGTGATTTATGGAGCCTTTTTCCCTCAAAAATGTGGATCCAGCCCGCTTCGTATCGGATAGAGTCGAGGGTTTATCCGGTCATTGAGCCTCTTGAAAAAGCATTAGACCGCAAAGATTTTCCGGATAAGGAAAGCTACACAAAAACTTTCCAAAAGGGGTTTGAGGGGATCGAAAAAATTGTCTTAGCCCGAAAGACAGCCCTCAGATTTGCATCGCCTCTTGAAGCGAAACATCTCATCAATAACCACCTCTCTATTTTCCGCTCCCAAGACATCTTTTTTTTCATGCCTGAAAAAGGGGTAGCTTTTATGGGGGCAACGCCAGAGCGATTGTATGAGAGGAAGGAAGATAAAATTTACACGGCTGCTATCGCCGGAACCCTGCCCATAGATCAGAACCCCAACACCCTTTTAGAATCTAAAAAGGATCTGTTAGAACACCAATTTGTCGTAAAAGACCTTAAAGAAAAGCTCTTGAAGGTTTGCTCCGAGGTCACCCTTAGTCCCCACCCGGAGATCATCACCTCCCATCAACTCTACCATTTGAGAACAGGACTGGAGGGTACCCTTAAGCCGGGAGTTGAAGATAAGGATCTCATCGAGCTGTTACATCCGACAAGCGCTGTTTCTGGCTACCCTCAGGTATCTGCGTTAGAACAGCTCTATCACGTGGAGCCTTTTGACCGGGGTTTATACGCCGCTCCTTTTGCATTAATGTTGGACGGAACCACGCTGGCCTCTGTTGCAATCCGTTCTATACTTCTCAAAAACGATCATCTTTATCTATTCGCAGGAAGTGGCCTGGTTGAAGGATCGACTATTGACCAAGAATGGAATGAACTCAATCACAAAATTTCGCCCTACCTATGGTAATTTATGAATACCGCTTACTGGAACACGCATTTTTCGGAAACTGTTATCGAAGAACTTATCGCGCAGAACATTCGTCATTTTTGTATCGCACCCGGATCGAGATCCAGTGCGTTGAGTTTGGCCGCGAAAAGAAATCCGCTCGCAAAAGTTTGGACCCATTTTGACGAAAGGGGTCTTGGGTTTATCGCCCTAGGTCTTTCCAAAGTACATAAAGAGCCTGTTGTGATTATTGTCACTTCAGGAAGTGCTTTGGCAAATTTATTGCCGGCAGTCATAGAGGCCTTCCAAACTCACACACCGCTGGTTGTGCTCACTGCAGACCGCCCACCTGAACTGCACCAATCTATGGCAAATCAGACCATCGAGCAGTACGATTTTTTCAACCCTTTTATCCGTTTCCATTTTCAGTTTCCCCCCCCTTCCTCTGAGATACCTGAGAGCTTTACAAAATCTATGGTAGCACATGGAGTTTTCATCGCTAATTCGGAAAATGGTGGGCCCATCCACCTCAATTGCCAATTTCGGACACCGCTGGTGCATCCTGCTATTAAGGAGCGCCCTTTTTTTAGCCCAAAAACCCAATTCAAGACTGTAAAGAGGACCCTTTCTGAAGGCGAGGCGTTGGAAATACAGAGAAATATTCTTTGTTATGAGAAAGGGGTGATCGTTGTTGGTGAAACAAATGGTATCAATCCAAAACATGTTTTAGAATTATCGAAACATTTAGATTGGCCCCTGATTCTAGACCCGCTTTCCAATTGTAGAAAGCTCCCTTCGCACCATTCAATTTTGCAAAATTACGAAAATCTTCTCGATGAGCTCAAACCGGATATCGTGCTGAAATTTGGGGATCGATTTGTCTCAAAAAAAATCGACGCCTGGTTGAATACGATAGCCGAGGTCGTTTTTGTAAGCCCCCATACACAAAGGTGTGATCCTGAACATGCGATCACCTATAGACTGGTGATGGATCCATCCCAATTCATCCACGACATTATCCAGTATACACCCCGAAGGCTCCCCTCAAATTTCAGCAAAAATTGCGGTGAACTTGCAGAAGCCAGTAAGGCCTCTATCGATAAAGCCCTTTTTGAAGATCCCATAATTTCGGAAATAGCTTTCATACGTCTTTTATCCAAGAGCTCCATCTTTTTTAATACGTTTATCGGCAATAGCATGCCCATAAGACATGTGGACCGGGTTTTTTATCCCGAAGAACACCGGGGAGATTTGTTTGCCAATAGAGGACACTCGGGTATCGATGGAAACATAGCGACAGCAATTGGCATAGCCCTTAAAAAGGAGAGGATGACGGTCGCTCTTTTAGGCGATATGACCTTCTGGCATGATTTTAACTCTCTATTTTTTCTTAAAAAAAATCCCGTTCCCCTTCTTTTGATTGTTTTTAACAATGGGGGAGGACAGATATTCAACTACCTTGAGGGGGTTAAAGATCTTGTTGAGAAAGAGGAATTATTTTTGATGCCTAATGAACTCGATTACAAACAGGTAGCGAATCTCTTTCAACTTGAATACCACTATTTCAATGAGGATGTTTGTATCGAGACACTACTTAAAAAGAAAGTTCCGATTCTTTTGGAAATCAAAACCTATCATGCAGATGATGTAAAACATGTTGAACGTTTAAAAACCACCTTGGAATGGAATCTAAAAGACAAAGTATCTCTCCTTTACACATAAAGAACCCGGTTTTGATTATCGGTGGATTTGCGTCAGTCGAGGAGGATTTTGAACCGCTCATTAGCGAACTTAGATCTTGGTGCAGCCCCATATCCATTTTGTTACCCGATGGGGATATGGAGATTGTAATAGAAAAAATCACCTGCTTTCTTGATTCTTTAGGCCTAAAAAAAATCCCGGTGATCGGCTACTCGATGGGCGGCAGGGTTGCCCTGGAAATTTATAGGAATAAACCCGATTACTTCCACCAATTGATTTGCCTATCCACCAGAGTGTTAACCGATTCCTTTTGCATAAAAAAACGGGCGGCTTTTGAAAAAGATGTTTTATTAAAAATCACCGAGTTAGATCCGGAAAGTTTTTTTAATTGGTGGTATTCGTTACCTCTATTTGCAGGATACACACCTCCAAAAAAATCCTTGCAAGCTAAAATTCGTCTAGGGGCAACAAAACTTTTAGAACAATTTAAACGGTTGAGTATACTCAAGCAGGCCCCATTTGATCCTCAATTTACCCAACCCGTCCATTTCATTTACGGTCAAAAAGATCCTCTTGAGAAAGAAATGGGAGATTGTTTTAAGGATGCACCCCAACCTATTTTTCAACACACCTTACCCGCTTGCGGCCATCTGGTTCATCTGGAGCAGCCTTTCCAATTAGCTAAGCTTTTAAAAAGGATTTTAACATGAAATTTGAAGATATTCTCTATAAAAAAGAATCTCAAATAGCCTGGATCACAATCAATAGACCGCAAAAAAGAAACGCGTTTCGACCTTTAACAGTAAAGGAGATGATTTTTGCTCTTGAGGATGCGATCGAGGATCTGGATATCGGAGTGATTGTTCTAAGCGGACAAGGTAAAGAGGCCTTTTGTTCAGGGGGAGATCAAAGTGTAAGAGGTGACGAGGGTTATAAAGACCTAGATGGCAAAGAGAGTTTAAACGTTTTGAAATTTCAAAAAATCCTCCGCTCGTCCCCGAAGCCTACAATAGCGATGGTCTCCGGATATGCAATTGGAGGGGGGCATGTTCTGCATGTTCTTTGCGATTTAACGATTGCCGCCGACAACGCTATTTTTGGTCAGGTTGGCCCCAAAGTGGGCTCTTTTGACGGAGGATTTGGAGCAAGCTATCTCGCACACATTGTAGGGCAGAAAAAAGCCCGGGAAATTTGGTATATGTGCCGCCAGTATAACGCGCGTGAAGCACTAATGATGGGTTTAGTAAATGTTGTAGTCCCCTATGAGGAACTCCTTGCAACAACCAAAGAGTGGTGCGCTACCCTCTTGTCCCGCTCCCCGACAGCCCTCTCTTGTCTGAAAGCTGCATTTAATGCGGACATTGATGGGCAATCAGGGATTCAGGAATTGGCAGGTCTTGCGACGATGCTTTATTACAAGACCGATGAAGCTAAAGAGGGGAAACAAGCTTTTATAGAAAAAAGAGAGCCAAATTTTCAGCCTTTTAGAGGAAAATATGCGTCTGTGGATTGAGGGGGCCCGGCCGAAAACATGGATAGCCTCTATTAGCCCTGTCGTTATAGGGACGCTGTTGGCCCCCTCGATCGATTGGATCATTTTTACTTACACCCTGATGTGTGCGCTTTTTATACAAATGGGGACAAATTTAGCTAATGATTATTACGATTGCATGCAGGGAAAAGACACCTCTATACGTAAAGGGCCTAGACGTTTAGGGGGATCCGGCCTTGTATCGAAAAATAGACTATTTTGGATGATGTCCGGTACATTTTTTATCGGATTTGTTTTTAGCATCTTTTTGATCTTAAGGGGCGGTTGGATCATCCTTTTCATGTATGCCCTCGCCATAATACTAGGGATTTTTTACACAAAAGGGCCTATTCACTATGCTTACAAGGGGCTAAGCGAACCTATCGTCCTCTTTTTTTTAGGTTCTATCGCCGTATTTTTCACAACCTATTTACAAACTCTTGAATGGAGATATTACCCCCTTTTTGTGGGTCTCGGACCGGGATGTTTTTCGGTAGCCCTGCTTGCTTTGAATAATTTAAGGGATGTAGAGGAGGATCGACTTACCCAAAAAAACACCCTTGTAGTCCGCTATGGGGAGCGTTTTGGGAAAATAGAAATCACCGGAGCCCTTTTGGCCCCTTTCCTTATCACCCCCTCCCCCTGCAATATCGTTTTGATTCCGGTTTTATTACCTATTTTAAAAAAGCTTTGGAATGACGAGGAGATCCCCCACCTGTTAGGGAAAATAGGGGGTGCCTATATTTTATACACCTTGCTTTATTGCATTGATGCCCTGGTGCTATGGAAATAATCCGCTATCGTTGCAAACCCCCTTTTGAGGGGGAAAAGAGTTTGATTCGGTTGTTTGTCGAGGGGCAGTATGTGGAACTCCCCTACACCCCGGGGGTTCTATTTCCCTTGGAAATGGCCTCACTAAAAGCATGCCGATCGATACCGCTCGCTTTTTTCATCGCAGACAGCAAGGATATAGAAAGGGCAAAATCTGCGACTACGGTCAAGATCAAAATCACCCATCTGGATTTTGAGGAGGGTATAGACCTCGTTGCCCAAACAGTCCGCTCTCTTAAATGTAAAATCCGGATAGATGCCAATAGAACATTGTCGGTAGAACAGGTTCAAATTCTTAAGGCGCTTATACCGGTTGAAAGACTTGATTATTTTGAAGAGCCGACACAAAAAATTGAGGATGTTCTCCACTTAGATATCCCCTTGGCTTTGGATGAGAGCTTTCTTGAAGAGGGATGGGAAAAAAAACTCGGATACAGCCAGGTGGTCGCAGCAGTTGTAAAACCCTACAGAGTCTTTTACAAACCGATTGTAGAGCAGGCCTTTTCAATTGGCAAAAGGGTCGTCTTAAGCGCCACACTTGAAGATTCTCTCCCGATTTTAAAGTTGGCCACCCATCTGGGGCTTTTGGATGAACCGATAGGCATTGACATTGATCGTTTTAAAACCCCCGTGCTCCCCTGTCCCATAGCAGCAGCCAATCCCGATAAAATTGCTTTGATCGCAGATGGAAAAGAGATCACCTATGGATTGCTGCATTCATGGATTCTTGATTGTGATTTTGAACAAATAAAAACCTTTGAAGGCCAAAGTTTGCTAAACCGTATCATCCTCTTTTTTGCCCTTTTGAGAAACGGACAGGACGTAGATTTTGAAACGATACCCCGCTTCAAAAGGGAACACTCCACCTCTATCCCTAAACTTGCAAAAATATTTATAAAGACATCCGGGACCACAGGGTTGCCGAAAAAAATCTGTTGGAACTGGGGAAGTTTATTAGAGAACATAAAAGAGCAACTGGAATCCTACCCCGATTTTAAAGGTGCCTCGTTTCGCACATCACTAGACCTTTCCCGCATGGGGGGGCTGATGTCTATTTTACGCCCCCTTTTATCAGAGGGTACCTTAATATTGGATGGAACAACTATAGCCTGTTTTGAGAGCGCCGTTCCCACTCAAGTATTTAAAAAATTGCAGTCAAATACCCCCTATTTTGCAAAAAAACTGCTTATTGGAGGGGCCAAATGTCCCGAAAAAACACTAAAACTTGTTAAAGATTGGGGTCTAACCCCTATTATCATTTATTCCTCGTCTGAGTTGGGTGCTTGTTTGCTTGATCATAAACCTCTAAAAAATACCAGGGTGCTTATTGACGACAAGGGGTGCTTAAGAATAAAAAAGGGTGGGGTTTCTGAGGCTGCTTTACAAGATAGTGAGGGGTACTATACAACCTCTGATCTGGCCTCCTATTTTGAAGGGGGGATGGAGATTTTAGGCAGAGCGGATCGGGTAGTCAACACAGGGGGAGAAAAGGTGCTCTTAGATTATATAGAGGCGAAGGCAGAGGAACTGTATCCCGATTTTCTTTTTTTTGCGTTCGGGAATGAAGATTTACACTGGGGAGAAGCCTTATGTGTAGCATACGATGGACCGGATGTGCCTATTAAAGAAACGTTTTTTGATGCATTTAAAAAGTTGCTGCCCCCCTATATGGTTCCAAAAGCACTTGTAAGATTACCCGCTAGTTACCCCCCAAAACCGTCAAGAGATTACCTAAGATTTCTTATAAATTCAAACCTCTCCCCAAGCCATTTTTAGAAATTCTTCGCTACTATTTGGAACTACAAACGTGAGAAGCACCTCTACAGTTTTCTTCTCCCCTTTGAAGATACTTCCCATCAAATCGAACGAGCGATTCCCGACCCTTTCTATAGATAAATAGAGATCATAAGGATCCATCCAGGAATTTGGCTCAAAAAATTCGACCTTGGCACGTACGATAGCTATGTCTTGTTTTATTTGGACATTCTTATAGCAACTCTCCTCGAAAGCCTGGATGACCCACTCCACAGGCCGGGGGCAAAAAACCCGTCCGGTCGCATCGGTATCACGAATAGATACCATCCCTTTTTTTTGTTTGATTACCCACATAATTAAACCTTAAAATGAACCGGACCAGCCCCAAAAACAAACAAAATTTAGTAAAAAATACGATCTTTATTAATATAGTTTTATATTGTATTTTTGTTTATGTTTTTTTTATTCCCTTCTTAGGGTGGGTCTGGAATAGTAAATTGTAGAAATATTCCCCATTTTTTTCGACCAAAAAAACGACCAAAAAAAAACAAATAAACAAAATTGACAAGACCCTACCTCATCCCTATACTGAGCTCATAAGCCCCGGAGGTAAACTATGGTTCCGTTTAGGAAAACCGGTCAACTTTTTCAAGCTATATCCAGAGGGAAACCCGGAAAATTAGTGGAAAAAGCCCTCACGGTCCTCAAAAACTACCAACCGAACCCCGAGGAAGAGCTCGCTCACACCTCCCTTCTCGCTGCGGCCTACGCTTTGACTTCAATGTACTCCTCAGAGCTTTCGGATGCTCTTACCTGCGTACGGTTTTACGATAAAATTATGGCGGAAAATATCCCCTCAAGAACGAGGACTGGTTAAAACTTGCCGGAGTTTATCGCCTTATCTACGAAAAGACCCGTTCTATGGAAAGCCTTGAAAAGGCGGTTCATACGGGCAATCTAAGCGGTGATCCCCTCATAATTTCTGAAACCCTCATAGAACTTTATATGCGTGTACGCGATGACGACACGTTCCACCTGTGTCTTGAGAAAATGAGCCGTTTTCTACAATTGAACCCGCAAGACACCGACCTTCTCTTTTTGAGAGCAAACCTCTACGAAGAATATGGGAAACGGAGCAAGCAGCCGAAATTCTTGCAACTCGCGTTCGAAGAATATGAAAAGATTGTTTGTATTGATCCGAAAAATCAAAAAGCCAAAGCGCAAAGCATTGTAGCACTTGCTTTTCACGCCCTTTTTACAGAAAATGCCGACCGTATTTCCGAGGCTGTCTACAAGGGGCAGCTCCTCTCAGAGCATCTTCCGATCGAACTCTACGCCAAAGGGATCACTCTTTTGACGTATGCGATCTACTCCTCAGATTTAGATGAAATCCAAAATGCTATTTATTACTTCCAGCGCGCAACATCTTTAGACAGGACCTTTGCTCTTGGCTGGCACTACATGGGCCTCTCCTTCTTTTTGATGTATGAGGCTCTCGAGCTCGACCGTTACCTTCGATTGTCGGTCAAATTTTTCCAAAAATCGGTAGCGCACAATCCAAATGCGGACACATTTATACAACTTGCGATCGCAACCTCAAGACAATTTGAAGAGGATGAGGCAATAGAGCATCTGGAACAGGCAAAAGTTCTATTTGAAACAGCTTTTTCTTTAGAAAAAAGTGCCCCCTTTCCACCGGCAGAATGGGTTTTTGAGTACGCAATTCTTCTCGATACCCTCGCAGAGGCGAAAGAGGACGAGACAATTTTTGTCCAAGCGCTCGACCAGTTCAACCGTGTGCTTATTTTAGATCCCTCCATTCCGGATATTCACCACAGAATAGGCCTCACAATTGCCCATCTTGCAGTGATCACAAACGACCCCAACCACTTCATGCGTGCTTTCTGTCATTTCAGGCTAGCCCACAGAAGCAACCCCGATCACGATTTTATCCTTCTCGACTGGGCCCTTACTTTGATCCACTACGGGGATAGCCTCGAAGAGGATAGTCGGGTAGAGGGCATTATGCAAGAGGCTGAGGAAAAACTACTGCGCAGCGCCAAACAAGGTAACAACCAAGCCTATTATCAAATAGCCTGTTTTTATTCTCTTAAGAATCAAAAAACTCTCGCCCTTGAGTGGATGAAAAAGGCGAAAACGATAGGAGCTTTGCCACCGGTGAAAGAGCTTCTTGAAGATACGTGGCTTGAAAACTTGAGAGAAACGGTTGAATTCCATCAGTTCATGACTTTATGGAATGAGCACGGTTTTGAATCCTAGGCTTTGATGGCAGGCTATATTTTAAAAAGTTCACTTTTTAAGTTTTTCTAGCCTGTCATTTGTGATCTATCCGCCCAAGGTCTAATTAAAAAAACTAAACCGTATCCCCTTGCTCAATAGAGAACACCTCTCTTTTTTTATTGTGCTCACAACGAATTTTAAAATTTCTTAAAACTCCTTTTCGATTTTTTTTTAGCCCCTTTTGTATCCCTATACATCTTAATCGATACTTGCTATATTTTTTCCAAAAAAAGGTTCAAGGTCTATGGATAAACGGTCATTTGTTTTTGTATTGATTCTCTCGATCTCCCTCTTTCTGTTCAATACGTGGATCGCACCCCCCGTAGGTGCACCTCCTGTAGTCCAGGTGCAAGAACTTGAACAAAATCCACAAGAGAGGCTTTACGTTTTAGAAAACGAAACTCAGCAAATCGTTTTTTCGAATATAGGTGGAGCGATCAAGGAGATCAATCTCCCGTTTCAATCGCCTACTGCAGCCCAAAGCATAGTCAGACCCATCGAATTTGACCGCCAAATTGAGAAGGAATCTCCTCAAAACTTCGTTTTTCCGCTCACCGCCGCCACCTATTTTGATTCAAGCTCCGATACGATTGAGCCTTATAAATCGAAAAACGGGGGTTACACTCCCCTTTTGAGAAGATCGGTCAAAGGGAATAACGGAGGGTTCACTTTCCTTATTCAGCCTAAGTTTTATATGGCGCAGCTCCTCAATGACCAGGGAGAGTACGAGGGCGGCACCTTCCAAATGACAAAACTCACCAAGGACTCGATCCAATTTAGCGGGAGCCTTTACGGACAAAAGATCACAAAAACCTACGAACTCGCAGCCCCCTACGGCTACAAACTTACACTCAATTTTGGGAACGCGCAAAATAGGACTCTCTTTCTTACAAACGGTGTTTCAGAAGTAGAGCTCATCTCAGGCGCCTATACTCCGACCATACAAACACTCCAGATCAAAGGGGATAAACTTCTCACAGAGAAAGTCGATCTCCCGTCGAAAGAGCTGGGAATATACAATTCGATCAACCCCCTGTGGATCTCCAGTTCCAACGGGTTTTTTGGCACGATTTTGAGTCCTGAAATGAATACCTCCCAATCCGGGTTCAACGTGCGCAAAATCGAGGGGGAGAATTGCCCTACCCGTCTCCACCTAATCGATCAAAAATATGATCTATATCCGGTGAGATCTTATCCTGCCTACCAAGTTGCAAAACAATTAGTTCCCCAAAACGGGGCCTACCTATTCCGTTTCTATGCAGGGCCGTACGAGGAAAAAACCCTAATTGAAGCCTCTATGGTCTATGCACAGAATCCCGAGTTTGGACTGGCTCAAACCGTTCAAGGCTGGTTCAGCTTTATCTCGGAGCCTTTTGCTCGCCTGATGTTTTTTGTGATGAAAATTTGTTACAAATTTACCGATTCCTGGGGCGTTTCCATTCTGGGTGTTACCATTGCCCTTCGACTACTGATGTTCCCTTTAAACCGATGGTCTAGCAAATCCATGCTTGCCCAAGCTCAATTACAACCCGAAATCAAAGCAATTGAGGCGCGCCATAAAAAAGATCCTAAAAAAATGAAGATGGAGATCATGAAGCTGTATCAAGAGCGTAAAATCAATCCGTTTTTAGGATGCGTACCGATCTTGATCCAGATCCCCTTTTTGATCGGAGTGTTTGATCTATTTAAAACAAACTTTGATTTAAGAGGTGTTTCTTTCCTTTTCCCCTCCTGGATCCCAAATCTAGCCGCCCCCGATATCCTATTCAGCTGGGGATACCCTCTGCCTTATATCGGGAACGAATTTCATTTACTTCCGCTGATTGCTGGACTGATCATGTTTTTACAGACAAAACTTACAAGTCCACAACCAAAAGCAGAAATGGATGAAAAGCAACGCCAGATGGCGGCCTCCTCCTCCTTTATGGCGATATTGACCTCGGTTTTTTTCTATAATTTTGCTGCCGGGGTGAATATCTATTTTGCATTTTCCTCGCTCCTAGGTGTTTTACAACAATTTTTGATGATGAAAAAGAAACAAAAATCTAACATACAAATCCTAAAGAAATGATACCGAGAATTTGGGAAGAATTCCTTTTGGAGCAAGAAGACCACCTTTCCAAAGAGGTGGTAGAGAGATGGTTGCGTCCCCTTAAAATCACAAATTTTAATGCCTGCAACCTCTATCTGGAGGCTAATGACGCGCTGCAGATCAATTGGTTCAAAGAACACATTGAATCCAAAATAGAAAAAAAACTCCTGAATAACAATGGCCGTAAAATTCAGGTACACATCAAGATCGGATCAAGCGGCCCTGCAAAAACCAAAAATGATTCCTCCCCACAAGTCCATGATGGGGCTCAAAAAGCGGTCTCTTTTGTATCGGATCCTGTCGATCCTGACCACACTTTCGAAACCTTTGCCACCAATACCTCTTCTGAAATGACGGTCAAGCTTTTCAAAAATGCGTTGTTGCAAACTTTTGAATTCCTAAACCCTATCTATCTCTATGGTCCCAGCGGCTCGGGAAAAACTCACTTGTTACAAAGTGCAAAAAAACTTCTTGAGGGGTTAGGTAGAACCGTTCTCTATATCTCAGCGGAAACATTTACACAGCACGTCGTCGGAGCGATACGCTCTTCCCGAATGGAGGATTTTCGCAACTGCTATAGGAAAATTGACACCCTCATCATCGACGACGTCCATCTATTTTCCAAAAGATTCGCTACACAAGAGGAGCTTTTTCATACATTCAACCACTTGCATATCAATGAAAAGCAAATTATCCTGGCTTCAAGCACTCCCCCTGCCCTTCTTGACGAGATTGAAGAGCGGCTTATCAGCAGATTTGAGTGGGGTATTGTCCTCTCGGTAGAACGACTTCAATCACAAGAAGAGTTGCTTCAGGTTCTAAAACTTAAAATGCACCGATTCAAGCTACAGCTGGAACAAGAGCTGATCGATAAAGTCATCCACGAGATGAAAACGCCGAAATCTATTGAAAAGGTTGTCCAGTCACTGACTTTTGCTCACAATCAGATGAAAACAAAATCTGAAATAAAAAAAATCATCGATCAACTCATCCAGCAAGAAACAAAAGAGATCTTGAACGCGGAGAAAATTCTGGATATTGTCTCGCAATCGTTCGGGATTCACCCGGATGATTTACTCAATAAATCCCAAGCGAGAGAATCTGTCCTCCCTAGACAGATTTCGATGTATCTTTTGAGATCTTTATTGAAAATGCCCTACCTAAAAATCGGTAAATATTTTGATAAGGATCACTCAACAGTGATGTCCAGTATTCGACAGATCACAAAAGGGCTCGAAAAGCAGAGTCAGGATCTTATGTTTCATATGGGTCAAATTCAAAGAAAGATCGTCTCTTTAGGCTAAAGAAAATAAATTATTCCTAAAAATAAAAAAGGCTCATTAAGTAATGAACCTTTTTTACTGTTAACAGAACTTAGAAAAATTAGACTCTTTTGAAGACGTCCCCAGGTTTTCCATGGTTGCCTGGTCCATGTCCTTGTCCTGGTGTGGGGTGTGAGCCGCCTGGCCCTTGATGGTAAGGTCTTAAAGACTCACGCTCTTTTTCGTCGTAACGTCCTTCACAGATCCTTTTTGCGATATCCCGCCATTTCTCAACGGCTTCAACAAAAACAGGAGCAAAACGTCTCAGTGATGATGTGTCAGCTGCAACCATCTCTATAACAGCATGCATTAAAATGAGTTCTTCTTTTACCGCAACTCCTACTCCCCCGCCGGCCATTTGACCACCGAGCATTGAACCCTCTAAGAGAGTCTCGTAAAGACGACATAAAGTCTCTTTGTCTTTAGGCAATCCATCGATGATGGGCGCATAAAGATATAGTCGTTGGGAATTGGGTTCATATGTCAAGTGCAGTGAAAAAACATTGTCTATACCAAGAATGCAAGTATGGTTTTCATCGAATGCGAGCCCCTCAAGATTAAGTTCTTTTCCGAACTCCTTAAGATTTGCAGTAGCGTTTTCCAAAGACATGTCTGTCGTCCTCCTTAAGAGATTGGGATACAGAGACTATAGCTCAAACCATTTATGAAAATCAAACAATTGTTGTTTATATAAACAGATTCTTGATTTTACGGATAAATCGTTTACCTTACAGCACCTGGTTTTACTTTTTACCTTTATTCAGGGTTCTTTTACAAAAAGAGCTTATTGACTCCGCTCTATCTAAGAAATACAAACTTGATAGGGCTCCCCTCTATATTCTTCATTTAACATATAAATTGTATTTTTATCTAGAAAAAATGTGATGAGTTTGATTAAAAAAAGGTTAAGAATGGACAAAGAACTAAAGACTGTCCCAGGTTATGGGGTTATACCGGAGGGCAAGGGTCACCGTTTTATGGTCTACGCCGAGAATGTGGATCAAATCACCATAACACTCAATAACTTAGAATATCCTCTTGAAAAAGCTCCCTTACGTCCAAACACCTACACTATTTTTTTCGATACGATATCCCCCCCATTTGAGTACGTGTACAATATTCTCAAAGGGGGAGATTTTTTCCCTGACCTTTTAGATCCTTTTTGCCCGCTCACAAATTTCGAAGGGACGAAAAGCCTTTATAAAGAGGAGGAACACTTCCACTTCGCGCATAAATCCCCAAAACACCCAGTAGAAAAACTCGTTATTTATGAACTATGTGTCCGTTCTTTTACAAAAGATGCCTCATCCAATGTCTCATCGCCGGGAACCTTGGAGGGATTGATTGAGAAACTAGATTATCTTTCTTGGCTTGGAATCACCTCTATAGAACTGTTGCCTGTCACCCTTTTTAATCCGTCCCAGCTTTGGGGCTACATGCCCCGCCATTTTATGGCCCTTTCTCCCCATCTTTCAGAAAACAAAAATCCGAGTATCAGCTTGATGAAGCTTATAGATGCTGCCCATCAAAAAGGGATTGAGGTCTATTTGGATCTTGTATTCAACCATACCGATTGCATGGAAACTACTCTCTACCCTTTTTCTAGCAATTTTTATCTTAGAAACTACGATGCCACGGGCTGTGGAAATACTTTGAATGTCAATCATCCCTTTATTAGCCATCTGCTCCTAGAAAGTGTAAAAAGATTTGTCGATGTGTACCGTATTGACGGGATCCGTTTTGATCTGGGTCTGGCACTATGCAGAGACGAAAACGGAGTGGTCCTTGAAGACCCCCCCTTCCTTCATGCACTGGAAAACATGTTCAAAAAAAAGATCAAAATATTTTACGAGCCATGGGACATCGCGGGATATCGCCTCTATGATTTTCCTTCCAAAAACGGTCTTGTTTGGGATGATCAAATCCGCGATACCATCAGGAGATTTGCCCGTATGGATCAGGGGCAGGTACCAGCGCTTTATTCCCAGATTCATAGTCCAGACATTGTAAAAATGGTCACCTGCCACGATGGTTTCACCCTTTACGATCTTGTAAGCTATGAACACAAACACAACCTGATCAACGGAAACAAAAATCGGGATGGACACTCCTGGAACTATAGCTCGAATTGTGGATTCGAGGGGGAAACAAAAGACATGAGAATCATGACCAAAAGAATCCGTCGAGCCGAAACAATCTTTGCTCTACTTTTTTGCTTCAACGGGCCTATCCTAATCAACGCAGGGGATGAATTCTTAAGTACACATTATGGCAACAACAATCCCTACAATCAAGATAACCGGATTAGCTACTTGGAATGGAATCGACAAATTTACCCAAATTTCAAAGATTTTACCCAAAAACTGATCCATATTTTTAAAAATAGCTCTCTTTCAAATCCTCTTGCGATGGTGCAATTTTACGGCAGCTCACCCCACGAGCTTGGTCTTCTCCACTCAGACCATTTTTTTTCATTCTCCAAAACAGATCGAACAAGCTCTGTTTTTATCGCAATCAATAGTTGGAAAGATCCGATCGAAGTCACGTTGCCGGTTTTGAGCAAGGGACAATGGGAAATCGTTTTATCCACCTCGGTTAATCCGCTAGTTTTAGAGGAAAACACCATTCTGATAGCGCTTTGCGATCTTACGTAATCCCATTCTGATAGCTTTTTTACCGATCTCACGTAATCCCTTAAGATGAAAAAGCGGGCAAACAGACCTGCTTTTTCTAGAAATTTGGCGGTGTCCATTTTTTGGGATCTAAACGGGTGTCGGGCTCTAAAGCCAAAAGAAATCTTTCTTAATGCCGTCAAGGCCCTTTTTCAAAAGAAATCTTGAAATATTTTTTTTTCATAGAGGAAATTGTTGGCAACATTTCTTACAAGAAGTTATTGTAAAAATATGCTTCTTAGACACGCTATTCAAAATTTTTTCAAATCCTCCATCGTCTGTTTTCTTTTTTTTGGATGCTCGCAAATGCATTTTCAGGATCAAACAGCCTACCATGACGATGGGAGAAAAAAACCGATGGTTTGCTTGCTTGGGGTATTCGATTCCTCCATGTCCGACCTACCCTGGAGCCTTTCTGAGGAGTTCACCCTATCAATCCAACAGACAATCATGCAGTCGAAGCAACTCTATCTTCTGCAAGATTATCCCTTGGTCAATTACCTCCTTTCTCAAGAAAGGAGCTACAAACCCTTTCTTCAAGATCTCAATGTGCTCCATAACCTCCCCCTACAATCGGAATATGTGGTTTTTCTGGAATTGATTCGACACAATCTGGACAAATCGTCGGACGGGATTAGGCTTACCGAGCATCTGGATATGGCGGTCAGAGTCCGAATCATCGACTTAAGAGGAAAGGCGCCCCGTATTGTCCTGCAGGAGGTTTTTGAGAAAAAAACAGACATCTTAAGCTCCTTATCTCTTGTGGATTATAGAAGCACAACATGGGGCTCCGCCTCTTTTTCGGTACTCCCCCTAGGTGTTGCCCACAATGACTTCTGCCGCGCTTTGGCAGAAAGAATTGAGGAGTACATTCTGGTAGCTAAATATAAGTAGAGAGTCTTATGGACGTGAAAAATTTCTTGGTTTCATCCCTAGTTTTGCTTGGCATCTCCTTTTTTACACACTGGTTAGGATACAAAAAAAATCTCTTCAGCTTGTTCAAAACCTCGTTCCAATCAAAATTATACCCTGTAACCGCGGGTCTCTTGACGCTCCTTTCTATTTTTTGCTACCTTTTTCCCATCCCTTTTATCCCTTGGTACATACCTCTTATTCTTTTGTTGTTTTATTTTGGCCTAAAAGGAAAAGAGCAGTTCGCTTCCTTGATAAAAGATCCTATGACGCTGCCAAAAACGGGGCTTCTTTGGGATCTCGCCATTGGGGTCATTCTTTTTATCGTCTCTCTCCCCTTCCTCTCTTTTATACAAAACGGGTTGGAATGGGTCCTCACCTATTTTTTCAAGATGGAAATTCCGAAGCAATACTTCATCGATTTTATTCAACAAATCAAAGGAAATAAACCCCTTCTTGCTTTCTTTTTCTCCCTTGTCTGTGTCCTCGTACCCGCCTATGAGGAGTTTCTATACAGGGCCAATATCCAAACTTGGCTTAAAAACTACCTCTCCCCTTTCTGGGCGATTTTCTTTACCTCCCTATTTTTTTCTATCTCCCACTTCTTTACGATCGAAACTATCCCCGGAAAAGTCATCGTAATAGCTACAACATTCACCGCATCTATGTATTTGGGCTTTGCCTATGAACGGCAACGTTCTTTGATCGCCTCGATCGCATACCATTCGATGATCAACACAACAACTTTTTTGCAAGTGCTCATGACCGCTTAAAAAAACACAGACCCACTCTTAACAAAAAATATTTAAAAATAAATCTTTACAAAATAAAAACGGTCGCTCTAAGCTGGGTTTTATGATGGATCCAACCTATGGCCTCAGCGCTTTTGGCCACTCTGACAAAGGACTTTTTAGACAAAACAACGAAGACTATTTTGCTGTTTACGATGATTTATTTATTGTTGCAGACGGTCTTGGAGGTCACAATGCCGGGGAAATCGCCTCTAAGATGGCTGTAGAAACGATCGCTGATAAAATCGAAACCCTAAGACCCATGCTTATAGAGGGTCAAGACTCTTTGAAAAATCATATCCGCTATCTTGTAAAAGAGACCTCTAGGCATATTTACGAGACCGCCCTCAAAAGCCCCGAGCAAAAAGGGATGGGGACTACTATTGCATCCCTTTGGATACAAAAAGACCGATGCACCGCTTTTCATGTTGGCGATAGCAGGATCTACCGCTACAGGGATGGAAAATTGTCCCTTATAACAAGCGACCATGCGAATGAGGTGAGCGTCGATGAAGACCAATTGGGAGAAATCAGACGCCGTTATCTAACACAGGCTATTGGGACAACTCTAGACTGCGAGGCAAAAGTGATTTTTGAGGACTTATGTCCGCAGGATCGTTTTATCGTTTGCTCCGACGGACTTACCGACTACGTAACCACCAAAGAAATGGAGCTCCTTCTTTTAAAAAACAGCGATGCCAAACAGGCAACCCATGCTCTGATAGAAGCCGCTTTAAGTCGCGGCGGCCGAGACAATATCACCACGATTGTCCTAAATGTCTCTAAACAGAAAGAACAGTCAATTGATCTAGAAAATTGAAAAAATCTATCTTGGATTTTTCCTCGTGAAATAAAGCCATTGCCAAAACTTTTTTACCCTTGGATTCCATTGCTCTAGCTACAAAAATCCAAGAAAATAAAAAAGGGTCTTGATATGTTCCCACCTCCAAAATTTTTCCCGTATGCATACGCACTTTTGTAAATCTCAAGGGGGATAAAATCCTTTCAAGCTTTTGTAAAACCTGTTTTCCCTCCTCAAAATCCTGGAGCTTTCTCAACACTAAAAGAGATGTTTTTTCCTCAAAAACATAGGCGGATCCCCTCACGTTTTTTTTCAATAATGAAGGTTGCAGAATGCTTTCCAGAGCCACCCCTCCCACCTCCATTTTTGAAAAAAGAAGTAGCGGATAAAAAAGAGTAAGGACCAATTTCATAGAAAATAATTTAAACATCCGTTGCTTTTACTTAAAGATATTTTTGATTTTTGGGCTAAAATTAGAGAATCATTTTTTGATCCTCTTGTTGAGGCGGTAGGAATAACGGATTAAGTAAAGATCCCCTTCACAAAGCGATCGTTATTGTTGGTTTTTAACTCCCCTAAATATTAAAATAAGTAGGCTATGATTTACTTGGACAACAACGCGACCACACCTCTCGATCCCCTTGTATTTGAGGAGATGCGGCGGATTTATATGATGGGGCCTTTAAACCCCTCTTCTATCCACCACCTCGGCAAAAAAGCTAAAGAAATTATTTTAATTTCTAGAGACCAAATAGCCGGGTTTTTTGACGTTTTTCCAAACGAACTCTATTTCACCTCCTCAAGCACCGAGTCTCTCTCTACAGTGATACTGGGCCACATACGCGCTAAAAACGTCCGAAAAATTCTTTCCACAAAAATTGAACATAACGCAGTCGATGCCCTGCTGAAGAAACTCTCCCATGAGGGGATCCAAATCAGCTACCTTCCAGTAGGTATTGAGGGAAGTCCGTCGTTAGAGTCGATAGAAAAAGCCCTTACCCCCGATCTTGAACTTGTAGTCCTCTCCAGCGTCTACTCGGAAACGGGGGCGATGATCGATCTAGAGGGGATCAGCGAGCTTCTTTATAAAAGAAATATTCCGTTGATTATCGATGCCACAGCACATATCGGCAAAGCCCCCTTTATTGTACATAGGGGTATTTCGGCCTTCACTCTATCGGCACATAAATTTCATGGCCCTCAAGGGGTCGGGCTATTTTTTGCCCGAAAGAATTTCCCCTTTCACCCTCTCCTTATAGGGGGGCACCAGGAGATGCAGCGCCGTGCAGGGACAGAGAATGTCGCAGGGATCGTCGGATTAGCAAAAGCTTTAGATTTGATTGAACCTTCCCATTTTTCCTACATGAAAGGGCTCAAAACCGTTCTCTTGGATTCAGTCTCTTCTTTAGGTTCTTTGAATGGGCGTGGGGAAATTGTTTCGAATACCTTCAATATGGCATTTGATACATGCGATGCAGAAACCTTGATGATCCGTCTGGATCAAAAAGGGGTTTTTGTGTCGATGGGGTCAGCCTGTTCCAGCGGCTCAATCGAACCCTCCCGTGTCTTGCTTGAAATGGGGTTAAAAAGAGATGAGGCGAGATCCAGCTTACGTTTTTCCGTTTCGCGTAAAAATAACCTTGTGGAGATGCAAGCTGCGGCCCGATTGATTAGGGAAGAATTGTGCGGATGTGCACTCTAGCATCCCCCAAAAAATCCCCCTCTTTGTAAATCAGCTCCAAATTCTTGAAACGGATCGATTCCCTCGAGTGGGGGCGCCGTTTTAGAACCTCTTCCATAAATTCGATCAACGTCTCTCCGTACTCTTTTGGCAGATCAAGATCAAACTGGGCGTTGACTTTATCTATCTCTGCATAGAGGTCAAACGAACGATCGATCATAATATGCCCATGGGGTCCTAACTCTTTTTCTGACAAAAACATCGCCTGTAAAATCTGGTCCAGGTGAACGACCCCGACGGAGAGGCCGGTTGCATCGACAACGATTGCTATAGGCTGCCCATTTTTTCTAAAACCCTCGATCACTTTGAACACCGATTCGTTTTCGGCAACAAACCATCCATCCTGCATGTAAAGATCGCATCGGGCGTCATCCGAGGCCTTTAGAAGGTTTCTTGTGCTTATAATTCCTACAATCGTATGCCTTTGGTGATAGTAAACCGGAAGATGCTCAATATTTTTATCCCTTATCAATCTTTTGATGTCTTTGATTCGTGTCCCTGTGGGAATCATTTCAACTTCATCAATAGGTGTCATGAAATCGCGCGGTGTACGGGATTTTAAGCTGAATATAGCGTTGATCAGGTGGTTGAATTCCTCCTTTTCACTCACAGCGTGTTTTTCATCCAGCGCCTCAATCGCTTTTTGCAACTCCTCTTTAGATATGAACGGGACATGCCCACTCTCTTTTTTGAAAAAAAAGTCAATAAGCTCAAGGAGCTTGCCTAAAAACCAGGTTAAGGGGCGCATCAGATAAGATAATAGATAGAGAGGGGCTATACCGAGCATCGCGACCGATTCTGGATGCCGTCTTGCAGCAAATAGGGGGGCCAACTCTGCAAAAAGCAATACAAGTAAAATTTGTGTTACAGGGGCTAAATCGGGATCGAGCCCATTTGATGCGTAAAATCTCCTTGAACACTCCGATCCTATTTGAAGGGCAGCATTCACCCCTACCAGAGTTGTTGCAAAAAGGCGTGTCGGATCTAAAAGCATCCGGCTGATCCACTTGGCTTTTTTACTGCCGCGCACCAAATAGTACTGCAGTCGCACTCTATTGAAAGAGACTATAGCCATCTCCATCATCGCAAAAAAAGCCTGGAATACAAGGCAAAGGATGGTCAAAACTAAAAAAAAATTCATTCCCCCTCCCCCTTGGTCGGCAATTTACGGATATACACCTTTTGCACCGTTTTTTCATCGGCAGCCAAAATGTGAAAAAGCAGAGGCTCAACAATCAGACGGTCTCCAACTTTGGGGATATCTCCTAGCCGCTCTGTCAACCATCCCCCGACAGTGACCATGTTTGAGGGGCTTTTAAGCTCCACATCAAAACGATTTTCTATCTCAACAATTTCTAACAGGCCGTTTGAAATAAGGATATCTTCCGAGGACTCCAGCAACCGGTTTGGCGGGTCGATCTTGTCCTGAATAGGGCCTACCACAACCTCCATCAAATCTTCCAGTGTGATCAGTCCGGCTATCGAACCATATTCGTCTACGACTATCGCTATCTCTTCTTTGCGGAAATGAAACTGCTGCATCAGATGTCTTGCCGATACCGATTCGGGGACATAAAAAGGTTTTCTCAGTAAAGGGACAACATCAAATCCCTTTCTAAAACCGCGGTTGTGCAAGAAGAGATCCCTAGAAAAAATAAAACCTAAGATTTTTTCGAGGCTGCCGTCATATACCGGGATTTTTGAACACTCTTTTGTTATCATAGTTTCCAAAAGCTTTTCTATAGGCGATTGGATATCATAGGCGATGATCTCATGCCTTGAGCGCATCAGCTCTTTGACAATGTGGTCATCCAGATCAAGATACCCGCGCATGAGGTACATCTCGTCGGGACTGATCACCCCAAGTTCTTTCGAACTTTTGATTGCGGTTTCTAATTCTTTGACCGAAATCTCTTTTTCTTTAGGGAGAAAACAAAAAATTATTTTACTTATAAAGAGGGCTGTTCCGGAAAGTACAAATCGTATGGGCGAAAGACAAATTTTAAAAAAGTGAATGACACGGACAAAACGGTAGGCGATCTGTTTATTGTAACGTATTGCGATCGCTTTAGGGAGCATCTCTCCAAAAAGGAGAACTAAAACGAGGGGCACTCCGACCGAGAGAAGAAAAGACCCCCCGTCGCCAAATACGTTGGCTACAACATTCTGGATTAAAATATTGACCGCTATATTCAGCATCAATAGGCTCACAAGCAACTGATGCGGGGTACTGAGCAATTCCGCGATCAGCCTTTTTTTAGGATTGGGATCTCTTTTATAGAGATGAATTTTCAAGGAAGATAGTGAGAAAAAAGCGGTCTCGGATCCCGAAAGAAATGCCGAAAAGGAGATTAAAGCAATCAGTATTGCTATGAAAAAACCTAACCACATACTTTAATGGGACCTGAACACAATTTTCGTCTCCTTCTGACGAACAAGGCCTAGCTCTTCTTTAACGACCTCATCTAACCAGAAAGGGTCCTGAAAAGCCTCTATATCTCGAGATAACTCCTCTTTTCTTTGTTTTGCAAGATGAATAAATTGATTGAGCTGCTCAATTTTGTAAAAAGATGCCTGAGAGTCAACATGTAATTGACGTGTAAGAGAATTGCCAACAAAGTGGATTGTGAAAACTAGAAATACGACCCAAAACCAGGAGCGATATTTTTTGATGCGTTGCATATTCAGATAAAACTTACCGGCGAGAAATACGCCGGTAAGGAATCAAAAGACTATTTTTGATCTTTTTGCTCTTCATCTTCATGAACGATTTCGTTATCTTCATCAGCATGAGCTATGTCTGCTGAGTGTTCAATAACAACAACTTCTTCTTGTTGTTTTTCTTCTTCATTTGCAAATGCATTGATAGAAAGAAGAGATACGAGAGCTGCCGCTAAGACTGATCTGATTTTCATATTATCACTCCAATTATGTTTGGTTGGGGAATAAAGCAAATATACTTTAATATTGAGAAAATTTCAACGATGAAAAATGGGAAGAGGTAAACAATTCTAATTTTAATAGAAACCTATTCTCAATTTTCCCGTCGTTAATAATTTCAAATAAATACCGTTCTAGACCTTACAAGAGTGGATTCTACGCATGTAGATAAAAGAGCTATGAACTCCTTAAAAAAATAAAAAACCTTTTTCGACGTGAAGATATTAGAGGTCCCATTTATGGAAGCCATCACATTAAAAAAACTCAAAACCATGCTATTGGATAATCAAAACCCCATTTTTTTGCTAGACGTCCGCACGCCTCAAGAGCACTATAGCAAACGGATCAAAGGGTCAATAAACATCCCTCTTGACATACTCCCCTCACAAATATCCATCCTCAAAGATCAACCTTGCATCGTTGTCCACTGCGCGCATGGATTCAGAGCTAAAAGGGCAGCCGAATTTCTTTACGAAAGAGAGCAGCTCTCTGTTTATTATGTCAAAGGGGATATTGAGCTATGGGAACAGGCGGAACTTCCAGTTCTTTATGAAGATGGTGTTGCAGGGCCATCTGAAGGAGCGAGTCGATAAGGGCAGTGTAACTGACACCCGTAATGCTCATTAGTTTCGGATATAAACTGATTGGGGTGAACCCAGGGATGGTATTGACCTCGTTGACATAGAGCGTTCCGTCGTAGAAAAAATCTACTCGGGCCATCATATCACATTCAAGTATTCTAAAGACCTTTAAAGCCTGCTGGCGTACCTGATATTCCAATTCTTCAGGGATACAAGCAGGCGCTACTACCTCAGCACCGTCGGATAAAATATACTTGGCTTCATAATCATAAAATTCATTTTTTGGAATCACCTGTCCAACTTTTGAAACAACCGGATTATCCAGACCTAAGACAGCACACTCCAGCTCAATGCCTCTTATCGCTTTTTCTACAAGAACCTTTGTTGAGAATTTTTTTGCCATATCTATAGCTTTGATAAGATCTTCTCTCCCTTTTACTTTTGAAACACCAATAGAAGAGCCGCTCGCTGCGGGTTTAACAAAACAAGGGTATCCGATCCTCTTTTCTAAAATCTCAAGGTCGACTGTATCGTAGGGGCCAATACAAACCCAATCGGATACCTTCACGCCGGCTTGCACCAGCAATCTTTTAGCAACCTCTTTGTCCCAGCACAAAGAGGAGGAGAGGACTGAAGCGCCTACAAAAGGGACACCCAGCAACCTAAAAGCACCCTGAACCGACCCATCCTCAGCATAATCACCATGCATAAGTGGGAAAACGACATCAAATTTTTTTAAATCCTCTAGGTAAGACGGGTTGTCTGCCACATCAAAGCGGCTATACGGATGAAATCTCTCAAGGAATTCCTCTTTAGAAAAAAACTGTAATCTATTTTCAAAATCCAGACCAGCTATCGTCACCTCAAATTTTTTTGATGTATAGGACGTCAGTACCGATCTCACAGAGGTGATCGAGACCCCATGCTCATAAGATCTCCCCCCAAATAAAAAACAGGCCCTTTTCATCGTATCCCTATTGAAATTCCGTGATTTGTGAAAAACCTATCTTAAGAATCTTTTCCACGTAAATACTTTTTTTCAGCTCGCCCCCCTTTTTTTCCAAATTAGCGCCCCTTAAATGCTTTTACGCATTTATCCAAGTTTGCTATACTCCCTCCATCCTTATGATCCTTTCAAAAAAAGAAGCTATAGATCTTTTAAAAACTGGCGGTATTGTTGCGGTCCCTTCGGAAACCGTCTATGGTTTGGCCGCATCAATTGACCATCCGCAAGCGGTTTCTAAAATTTTTTCTATGAAAGGGCGCCCCTCTAAAAATCCGTTGATTGTCCATTTCAAATCCATAGATCAGGTTCTTGAATATCTGGATTTGCAAAACGACGTAGCAGCCCATCTTAAACATTTCTGGCCCGGACCTCTGACAATTGTCGCTCCCCTCAAGAAAAAATTGGATCCGTCTATAACAGCCGGCCTTCCGACCTTGGCGGCGAGGATCCCCTCTCATCCGGTTTTTTTGGAACTGATCGAAGCTGTCGGACCGCTTGCGGCCCCTTCTGCAAACCGCTCCGGACTCCCGTCAGCAACAAGAGCATGGCATATAGAAAACGATTATTTAGGAAACGTACCGATTGTTGAAGGCGACCCTCCAAAACATGGCCTTGAATCTACCATCTTAATCCAGAAGGGGTCCTTGTTTGAAGTCGGACGGCTTGGTGCCCTCTCGATCGAAGAGCTTGAACGCTATTTTACCATTTCGCACCCCACGAGCACCCCTTCAACACCCGTTTGTCCGGGGCAGATGTTTCGCCATTATTCTCCCCGATGCGTACTTGTAGATGAATGGTCGGACAAAATTGAAGCCGTAGTCGGTTTTTCCGATGTCAAGTATCCCAACGATCTTTCTCTCTACGCACTTGGCCCGATCCATGACCCTGTCGCGATAGCCAGCAATCTTTTTGAAACCCTGCGCCTTTTAGATCAAAATCAGGTCCAAAAAGCGTTTGTGGATTTCAATTTCCCCCTCCATGGTCTTTACGCACCCATTCGCGAGAGATTGCTAAAAGCTACCCAACAAACAACCAACCTAAAAGAGGCTACCCATGTCTAAAATTGCAACTGTTCACTATACAGGTAAAAAAAAGGACGGCAAAACGTTTGATTCCTCCGTTGACAGAGAGCCATTCAGCTTCCAAATCGGACAAAAGCAGGTGATCGAAGGTTTTGAGAAAGCTGTTTTGAGCCTTTTGGTAGGGCAAAAAAAAGAGTTTGAAATTCCATTTTCAGAGGGGTATGGGCCTAAAAATCCTGATCTAGTAGGACGGGTCAAAAGAGATCTGTTCCCTCAAGATCTTGAACTTGAGGTGGGAATTGTGCTAGAGATCCGCGGTCAACCCGTCGTTGTAGTAGCCTTAGATGAAAATAGCGCAACTCTCGATGCAAACCATTTCCTTGCTGGCGAAGATCTCATTTTTGAAATCGAACTTTTGGATATCAAGTGATTTGTCTGGGAATTGAAAGCACATGCGACGAGACCTCAATTGCGGTGATCACAGACCGTTTTGAAATCCTTTCTAATGTCATCTATTCCCAAGCAGACCTGCACAGCCGGTTCGGCGGCGTTTTCCCCGAGCTGGCTGCACGTGAACACCTGGAAAAAATCACACCCTGTTATTTAGAGGCCCTTGAAAAAGCAAACGTCAGACCTGAAGAGATCGATCTCATTGCCGTAGCGCATGGTCCGGGATTGATTGGTTCTATACAGATCGGCCTCACATTTGCTAAAACGTTGGCCCTCTCTTTAAATATCCCCTTTGTTGCAGTCAATCACATACACGCCCACCTTGTCGCCCCTCTTTTAGAAAACAAACATGCTTTTGATCTTTTTGGAGCGCTGGGGATAGTCCTTTCCGGTGGCCATACGCAAATTTTTTGGATGGAAACCCCGCTCGAAATACAGACAATCGGCTCGACCATTGATGACGCGATAGGAGAGTGTTTCGATAAATGCGCCAAACTTTGCGATCTTCCCTACCCGGGCGGCCCCCATGTGGAAAGGTTGGCTAAGAGCGGAAATCGGTCAAAAATTTTGCTTAAAAGCTGTAAAGTCAAGGAAGCTCCCCTCTCCTTTTCCTTCAGCGGACTCAAGACCCAAGTGCTGTATGCGCTAAAAAATCCCGAAATCCTCAAGGAAGATCTTTTAGCCTCTTTTCAACATGTCGCCTTCCAAGATGTTTTGGATAAAGCGCTTCTTGCGGTCCAAATGTTTCAACCAAAATCCCTGTTTATAGGGGGAGGGGTCGCATCAAGTCAAACACTTAGAACCTATTTTAATGAGTTCCCCTTCCCTGTTTTTTTCCCCTCCAAAGAGCTCGCTCTAGACAATGGAGCTATGATTGCAGCCCTTGGGATTTTGCAATTTAAAAAGACGGGACCCTCCCCCATCGATGTGGAGCCCAAAACACGGATACCATTCCCAAAATTTGCACCACTTGTCCTTTCATGATTGCAGCCCTTGGGATTTTGCAATTTAAAAAGACAAGGACCCTCCCCCATCGATGTGGAGTCAAAAACAAGGGATCCCATTTTCAAAATTTGCACCACTTGTCCTTTCATGATTGGAGCCCTTGGGATTTTGCAATTTAAAAAGACAAGAACCTCCCCCATCGATGTGGGGCCCAAAACAAGGATACCATTCCCAAAATTTGCGCCGCCTGCCCTTTGTCTAGAAAACTTGAAATCACATGGGTTTAAGTCCTAAAAACCTAGGGCGTTTCGGGTCGGTTTCTCACTCCATAAATGGGGTACATAAAAAGATTTTTATAAGACGAGTTTTTTTGAACCGGATCCGGTGCACCTTTCACTAGCGTAAAATTCAAAAAAGCGCTAGAATCTCTAGGAAAGAATTCTAAGGTATTCAAAATGGCCAAAAAGAAAGCTGCCCGTCATACGATTCAATTGAGAAGTAGCGAATCTTCCCACATGTACTCTACCCAAAAGAATAAGAACAATACCACCGGTCGTGTAGAGCTCATGAAATTCGATCCTATTGTTAAAAAACATGTAATGTATAAAGAGAAGAAGTAATATTCTTTGAAAAATCTGCTTTGTTTGAATTAAAGACAATTTATCGTTTTATCATCCCGAGAAAAGGGGAGATTTCATCTTCCCTAATGTCTTTTATTTCTCTTTTTATCATCACCCTTGTCACATGGCTTTCTTTAGTTTTCCTTTCGGTCGCTGACGGCATTGAAAGGGGCTGGGTGCATCGGCTCACATCCATACACGGCCCTTTAAAAATCGTACCTACCGAAGCCTACCACTCCTCCTATTACAATAAAATCGACCTATACAAATACGATAGCGATTACAGAACCAAATCCCTTAGAGAAAAAAGAGCTTCTGTCGAGCCTTTGGAAATCAATGCCGAGATTGATGAAGAGCTTCCGGAGGATTTCCCTACCCCTATCATGAATCACGAGGGGAAACCCGTCGATTTATTGAAAAAAGTTTTTTCTATAATCGAAGATTTAAAAACTCAAAAATTGGTCGATAAAGCCGATGAGTATGAGATCACCGGAGCGATGATGCGGCTCAGGATATTTTCCAAAAAGGATTATGGCTACAATTTGATTTCCCAGGCCTCTTACATCATGTCCTATGACTCTACTACGATCCACCTATTACCTGAACCTGTAGCCCAAAAGACACACTACACCCCCATCTTTTTACCGAAAAGCTTTCAAGACGGGGGGGCAAAAATCCATGATGTGGGGCAATTAACGATCTACAATGGGTTTTCTACAGCAACCGTTGAGGAAAACAACCCTTTTGAAATCGTTGGATTTTATGATGCCGGTACGTTGCAAATAGGGCCTAAATGCTTGTTTGCCCCGTACGCTTTCGTCTCAAAGCTTAGAAGCCAGGGGCAACTGGAATCGATCGACCCTATACTTACCAGCGGAATCCGTTTAAAGCTTTTTTCAAGCGATGACGCCCTAAACGTGGCGAGCAAACTCAAGGAGGCTTTCGAAGCTGAAGGGCTTTCCCCTTTTTTTGACATCGTTCCCTACACCGAGTACGGGTTTGTCAAAGAGATTCTTCTCTCCTTCAAAAGCGATAAAATCCTCTATAGCATCATCGCACTCCTTGTCCTTGTGGTTGCTGCAAGCAATATCGTATCGGTTCTGTTGCTCATCGTCCACCAATCACGCAAAGAAATCGCCCTCTTAACGGCTCTTGGAGCAAGTAAACGCTCTTTAAAGTTGATCTACTCGGGACTCGGTTTTACTTTGGGATCCATCGGGTCGATTTTAGGTCTGGCCCTTGCTTTTATTACGATGAAAAATCTCCCGGTAATTTTGCAAAAAGTCCACATTTTCCAAGGATATGAAAACCTTTTCTCCCAATCTGTCCCGACCACCCTTAGCCCTTTTTCCCTGTTAGTGGTTCTGATTGGAACGCCTATGATTGCCTGGTTTGCGGGCTGGATACCGGCTTACAAAGCGACACGCTATAAACCTAGCGAACTCTTAAGGTCCTTATGATGCTACTAGCCCAAAATCTTAAAAAAAGCTTTGATGATCGGGAGCTTTTCGGTGAGATTTCTCTCTCCATTCCTGAGGGGAAAAAGATAGCAATTACCGGAAGATCGGGTAGCGGAAAGACAACCCTATTAAATATATTGGGGCTGATCGAGTCCTCTGACGAGGGGAAGCTTGAGATTGAGGGGATCTTGGTGGATCAAAATTCCAACAAAGTCCGGAATCAAAAAATCGGGTTTATTTTTCAGTTTCACTACCTTAACCCCGATCTGACCGTTTTTGAGAATTTAGAGCTCCCTAGGCTAATTCAAGGAAAGAGGCTTACGAGACAAGAGGCTCTAGAGCTTCTTAAAAAAGTTCACCTAGAGGAAAAATTGGAGGCGCCGGCCAAAATCTTGAGCGGAGGGCAGAAGCAACGGGTAGCTTTTGCGAGAGCTCTGGTCAATCAGCCGAAACTCATCCTTGCCGACGAACCTACCGGTCAACTTGATCCGTCAATGGCGCTCGAAATGATGGATATTCTTACCTCCTTGCCACAGGCGGTAGTCTTGGTCACCCACGACCGTCAATTTGCGATGAAAATGGAAGAGCGGTATGAACTTGTAAACCAGCGTCTGGTTGCATGGTAGTTTCTATAGTACCCATTTGTGTTTTAGCAATATCCAACCGCTTCTCTAAAATGCGGGCCTTTTGGATTTGTGCCGCATTAGGCTTTATAGCAGATTTGTTCGTGCTTACGCTGCCATTAGGCTTTTACACATTTCTTTGTCCGCTGTTATCGTTTATATGGACAACGGCCTCCCCTTACCTGCCACCGGTTAAGAGCTTCTTCGCCCTACCGGGAATTTTTCTATTTTTTTCCCTTTTTTCTCTTCTGGAGTCTATTCCACTAGGCTATTTTGACCACCCCTTGATCGATTTCGTAGTGGGCCCTTTGATCGATTGTTCAATTTTTGGTCTTTTAGTCTTATCAGCATTAGCCTATAGGTATTTCCAACCGGCCCTTTTATTAGTTGACCTTTTAGAAAAAACCGGAACCTTCTTTTTCCTTAAAAAGGGTTTTTTTCGTATCTTGAAAATTAGATCCGAAACGGGGATACGAACTGGACCACTTTCATTTGGTGGCAGGACATCTAAAGCAACACTTAAAGCTAACAAAGGTACCTATGGAACTGAGTAGACTGGAACTAGCAAAAAAAATGGCAGTAGAGGTCGGAGACTTGGCTCATGCACGCTTCAAGGAGACCCACTCGGTTCTATACAAAGATATCTTAAAAACCGATCCGGTCACAGATGTAGATCGTATCTGCGAACAGATGATTGTTGCATCGATCAGTAAATATTTTCCCGAGGATGGAATTCTTGGTGAGGAAGGGGGCTCTTATAATACCAATACGCAAAATTTTTGGGTGATCGATCCGTTGGACGGAACACAAAACTATATCCACCATCTCCCCCTTTTTTGCGTCTCCATTTGCTATGTCGAGCATAATGTACCGCAAATCGGCGTCATTTACGCACCGGTTTTCGGCGAGCTTTATGTTTCTACGAAAGGGGGTGGCGCGACGATGAACGGTCAAAAAATCTCCGTATCGGCTGAAACCTATGATTTTAGCCGTCATTTCGGGACCTCTGTCCTCTCATTAGCGTGGGTCTCTTGCGGGCGTTTATCGTATTACAAAGCGCATGAACTTTTCCCATGGGATTTTGCCGCCGGAGCGCTCATGGTTCAAGAGGCGGGCGGTATCGCTTGCACTCTTGAAAATACGCCGCTCATTTTTTTTCAACCCCAGTCGTTTTTCGCATCTAACCTCCACCTGAAAACAAAACACTTCGAAGGTACGAAATGACTCTGATCCTCGACGGAAAATACGCAAGCCAGACCCTCTTATCAAGACAAAAAATCCCTACAACAACCTCCCCGCAGATCGTATTTATTTTAGTAGGGAACCACCCTGCCTCGTTGTCTTACATCTCGATTAAACAAAAAGCCTGCCAACAGCAGGCGATCCGCTCTCATATAGTACGCCTTGAGGAGCACACCACCCTAAAACACCTGATTGAGGAGATTAAAAAGCTCAACAACGATCCGGATGTGGACGGTATCTTGGTGCAACTTCCGCTCCCGGTTCACATCCCTATGCAGCCGGTGATCGAAGCGATAGATCCTAAAAAAGATGTCGATTGCCTCCACCCTTTCAACCTAGGGCGGCTGACGATGGGTGACACGACAGGCCTACTCCCCTGCACTCCGTGCGGAATTTTAGAGCTTTTAAATTTTTACGAGATCGATGCGTATCAAAAAGAGATTTGCATCCTAGGAAGAAGCTCGATTGTCGGACGCCCTCTTTCAATCCTGGTCTCTTTGAAGTCTACTCTAGATTCTACAGTTACCCTTTGTCATCAGGGGACAAAAAATCTTTTTGAACACACAAAAAAAGCAGACATCCTGGTGGCTGCGATGGGCAAACCCCATTTTATAAAAAAAGAGCACATTAAAGAGGGTGCCGTGGTGATCGATGTAGGGATCAATCGGGAGGGGGATAGACTCGTAGGAGACATCGACTTTTCTAGCGTCAAACAAAAAGCAAAAGCAATAACCCCTGTTCCCGGTGGTGTGGGGCCAATGACCGTTTATGCATTGCTACAAAATGCCCTAAAAGCACATAAACAAAGAATAGAGAACACATAGAACATAAGCCAGGTCCCCTTGACTAAAAAAAATAGCCCAAATCTCCTTGATCTTGAAAAAGAATTTGCGATCAAGGCGCCCCATTTGAAAGCTGAAATGCAACACTGTCTGGAATTGATTAAGATGTACCTCGATAAGAAAGGGCGTAACGTTTTCAATCTGCATGATTTAAATAAATCTTTTCGAC
The DNA here is from genome assembly GCA_040382515.1 of Chlamydiia bacterium. Classification (GTDB taxonomy): domain Bacteria; phylum Chlamydiota; class Chlamydiia; order Chlamydiales; family RGXB01; genus RGXB01. The sequence continues at coordinate 46,754 of JBEIFH010000002.1, forward strand.
TTCCAAACAAGCTCAAAGCGGTTCTAGTCCTGCTAGTGGAACAGTTGACAAAAGAAGGCTTTCTAAAAAAAGATCTGGATATCTACAGCCTAAATCAGGCGAGAGAATCTTTGACCCCGCTCGAGGAAAATGTGGGTAAAATTTCTATCCATCCGAATGGTTTTGGTTTTGTTAGCCTAAAGCAATTCGACGTTTTCATCCCAAAACACCTCGTTCTTAACGCGATGGACCAAGATCTTGTAGAGATCGAAGTTCTCTCTATTGAAGGGAGAAACAAAAAAGGGCCCGAGGGGCGGGTAACACGGGTTGTAAAAAGAAACAAATCCTCAATATTGGGGACTGTTGTAGAGATCAAACCCGGCTCTTTACACGTACGCGCCTCCTTGCAAGGGGAATCGGAGCTGGCCCATGTGCCTATGCCGACAACCCCCGTTGAAGTAGGAGATCGGGTCTTGCTCGAGGTCCATTCATTACGAAATCAACTCCATTTGACTTTTGAAAGAAAGCTTGGCTCTATCTATGACCCGTTAAAAGACTTAGAAGCTATAAAAGAAGAATACACCCTTCCAAAAGAATTTCCCGACGAAGCTCTTAACGAAGCGCGCTCTTTTGGCGACAAAGTTGACAAAAGCCAGCATCAGGACCGTAAAGATCTTACCGATCTTTTCACCATCACCATCGATCCAAAAACGGCAAAAGATTACGACGACGCCCTTTCTATCGAAAAAACCAAAAACGGCTATAAGCTATTTGTCCATGTCGCAGACGCCTCCTACTATGTGCAAAAAGGATCAGCTCTGGATCAAGAGGCTATTTTAAGAAAAAATTCCACCTACCTCGTCGGGACTTGCATCCCTATGCTTCCCCATGTTTTATCAGATAATCTTTGCAGCTTAAAAGAGGGTGTCCCCCGTTTGGCTGTTACAATCGAGATGGACTTGAACCACAGTGGCCACCTTGAAAAGAGTCAAATTTACCGCAGTATTATCCAGAGCAATCATCGCCTCTCTTACGAGCAGGCCTTTGAGATCATGCACCAAGAGGATAAAACTTTTCTAAAAGAGCAACTTGTTTTGATGAAAGAACTGGCGCTCCATCTCAAGTCTTTAAAGCATCAAAGGGGTTCGGTCGACCTCTCTTTGAGTGAGATTGTTTGGAGGCTTGGGGAGGACGGTGTCCCGAGCGGATTTGAAATCAGCCACTACGATATCACCCACCAACTTGTCGAAGAGTTTATGCTCAAAGCCAATGAGGTGATCGCAACAGAGCTCAAAAATCGGGACGTAGCCCTGATTTACAGAGTGCATGAACCCCCATCCCCTGAAACAATGATGGAATTCAAAAATTTCTGCGTACGCCTTGGGGTCATTATTCCACAAGAATTTGGTCCAAAAGAGCTCGCAAAAGTCTTTGAAGCACATAGGGAATCGGCCTTTATCTCTGAACTTTCTTCAAGATATATCCGCAGCATGCGCCTTGCCACCTACTCAACGGACAGAATCGGCCATCATGGCCTTATGCTTGAAAATTACACCCATTTCACTAGCCCGATTCGCAGATATGTCGATATTATTATCCACAGGCTGGTGTTTGGTGAAACGTACTCCCAAGAGGAGCTCGATGAGATTTCAAAAAACGCCTCGGAAAGAGAGCGTCACAGCGCTAGAGCCGAAATGAGCTATCTCATGCTGAAAAAAATCCGCTACCTTCACAGAAAGCATGAAAAAGATTCTGAGCGCATCTACAAGGCAACAATCACCCGTGTCAAGCCCTACGGTATTGTTTTTGAAGTGAAAGAGTACGGGGTTGAGGGCTTTCTTCATATATCAAAATTAGGAAACGACTATTTTGAATTCCATCCTAAAAAAGAAAAAATCACCGGACAGCGCTCTTTGAAAACATTTGAGATTGGCTATCAATTCACTGTTCAAATAGAATCGGTGAATCTCTTATTTCAAGAGATCTTTTGGAAAATGAGCTCATAGGAACTCATGAAGAAATACCTCATAACAGGAATGATCATCCTTCTTCCGCTCGCTGTAACAATAGGATTGGTGGCCTTTATAGTAAAGCTGCTTACAAATCCTTTTGTAGGCTGGGTGACAAATTTCCTGGAAATGCACGATTTGCACACCGGCAAGATCTTTTTATTGAGCCAGGAACAGATTATTTTAATTCTTGCCCAATTGCTGATCCTTTTATCGTTATTTATCTTCACCCTATTTTTAGGGACGGTAACAAAATGGTTTTTTATAAAAACAATCATCGATTCATTCGATGCCCTTTTGCTTAAAATACCTCTTGTCAACAAAATATACAAAACTTCCCAGGAGATCATCCGCACCCTTTTTTCCTCCGAAAAAAATTCGTTTAAAGAGGTGGTTCTGGCACCCTACCCCAATAAAAATACGTATACCCTTGGGTTGATATCGAGAGATGCTCCCAAATATTGCTCAACCGCAACTGGCAAAGACTTGATCACTGTATTTGTTATGACGGCACCTAATCCAACTACAGGATATCTCCTTTTGTTCAAGCGTGAAGAGCTGATACCCGTAAACATGAAAATTGAAGATGCGGTGAAATATATTATATCCTGCGGTATCCTTTTACCCGATTCTTCAAAAGAGAGAGGGCCCGAATGAGACAATCGTTTATTACAGGCTTACTACTTTTGATCCCATTGGCAATCACATTTTGGGTTGTTAAGGTGTTTTTTGATCTCCTCTCAAATCCGCTTCTGACTTTGATCTCTCCGTTTGTCGATGCGATCAACCAATCCTGGGACCACCCCTATATTTTGCATTTTCTTGCCCGGATCTGCTCCATTTTCATCCTTTTTACGGGGGTGCTTTTGATCGGATTTATTGGGGAGCACCTTTTTGAGGGGTGGCTCCATAGGGCGATCGATGCCGTTGTATCCAGAATGCCTGTTGTAAAAACTGTGCATAAAGTGATCAAAGAGGTTTTGAAGCAGTTTACTACAAGCTCGCAATCTCCTTTGGAAAAACCCTCACTCATTCCCTACACTCTCGACACAAGCTACATCGTCACCTCCCAGCTCCCGAAAGTACCGGTAGAAATCCAATCGCTCATTCCGGGATTTAAAGCCTACTATCTCCCCACCTCCCCGCAACCTCTGCATGGGATCCTCCTTTTTTCAAAAGAGGGCAAACAACTTGATACGAACTCCGAGGAAATGATAAAGTTTATTATTTCCTGTGGTGTGATTTCATGAATGTAACCCTTTTTAATGTGAAAAAAAAAGCGGACACTACCGCTAAAATTTTGACTATATGCCGTAAAGCGGCAGAAAAAAAGATTTACCTCCAGATATGCTGCCCCAATCAAAAAGCGGCGGTTTTTTTAGATGAATTTTTATGGAAATTTTCGGGAGAAGTTTTTTTACCCCACGCTGTAGATGAAACCCATACGATTGAACCTATTTTGGTCAGCCTAAAAACAGAGTTGACAAGACCTTTCACCCACGTTTTATGGCTTTGCCCCACCCCTCCTCCCAAAGAGCTGCGATGGGTACACCTATACGATTTTGACGATGAAACGTCTGTGGGCTCCAGAGAAAAATCGCAGTCCAGATACCATTTTTATAAAGAGCTCGGTTGTAAAATCTCCCTTTTAAGCTAAGTCTTTATCGGGTATTAAATTTTTTATTTTAACCCATCTTCCCCTTTTGCAGGACGGACCGATTTTTCAAGTTGATTCATAACGGTCGAGTTGGTATACTCTTTTTAAAACTTTTAGACTGGTATCAACCATGGTAAGAATCAGCAAACAACAAGAAAGACGTTCCGTTTCTCCACGTAAACTTGCTTACAAACGCAAAATCACGACCGGACCACTTCCTCAAAAAGAATTGAAGAGTAAGGTCAACGCGATCCAAAACGGAAACATCGCAGCTTTCATTCCTCAACTTTAACGCTTTATTCATAGGCTTTTAAGATGTCAAAACATACAAGTTACGGAAAACGTTTCCAAGCTCAGGGTGCTAAAACAGTTCTCCCGAGATATGAAAGGATCGCTATCCTCAAAAAAGAGGGTCGCCTCGAAAAAGACAGCCGCAAAATTACCGGCTTGCCAAAAACCAGGACCTAGGTGAACGTCGAAGTTTTCGATACCCAAAGATCTCTTTTGGTTTCAAAAGAAAGGGTAGTGCACATTGTTGAAACTACCCTCGATTTTTTAAAAATATCCACAGATTGTATCGCAGTGCACCTTGTTTCGAAAAAGCGAATCAAAGAGCTTCACAACCAGCTTTTTAACGACCCCTCTATCACCGACTGCATCACCCAGCCTTTCGACCCCCCAAAAAATAAGAAAAACCCCCATTTTCTAGGCGAAGTTTTCATCTGCCCTTGGGTAGCTAAGACCTACGCAATCTCCAATAAGCTCGACCCCTACGATGAGCTCACTTTATATATTATTCATACTATTCTCCACTTAAGCGGCCTGGAGGACACCACCCCCGAAAAAGCGGATAAAATGCGTATTGCAGAAAAAAAAGTATTGGAGCATCTAAAGAGCAAGAACGTGCACCTTAAATGATAGCTTTATTTATAATTTCCTCCCTTTTTTTGCTAGGTTCCATAGCACTTGCAGCGATCATGACCGCTATAGAGAAAATTGGGTATCTTGAATTCAAGGAAGCGCTCAAACGCCACCCCTATACCTTTTTCATCCTGGATATTATCCAAAAAACGAATAAAGAGGACCGGATAGACGAGGTCTTAAATTTCATTTCCCAAACCTACCAGATCGTTCGGCTCTGTTTTGGAATTTGCGGCACACTCCTCATCGTCTCTTTTCCCAACTTCAGACATTTTATATCCGAGGGGGCCCAAGGGCTTGAATTCACCTCCCTTTTTGTATTGTTCATCGTTTTTTCCCTTCTGTTCCTTACGACAATCTTAGACACCTTGACCCACATACTCACGTCAATAGTCCCCTACTCGGTCCTAAAAATTTTATCCTGGGTTGCCTATATATTCCTGGTTGTGTTGTATCCTATAGTCTCCCTCACACTGAGGGCTCAAAGGAGACTATCCAAGGGGGAAGACACCTCAGGATCACAGGGAGCCGAGATCCGCTTCAGGCGTCGCCTCATCGAACTTTTGGATGAGACCGACAGTGAGAAAAGTCTGGACGACGAGGGGCAACGGATCATGATTGCCATCTCAAAATTGGGATCAAGGCTCTGTAAAGAGGTCATGATTCCCAGAGTGAATATCACCTCGTTGAATGAAACTACCTCTTTTAAAGTCGCAGCCGAAGTTTTTCTAAAAGAAAACTATAGCCGCATCCCTATTTACCACAATTCTCCGGATGACATTATCGGCGTTGTCCATTTTAAGGATCTTTTTGGCAAGCTTCACGAAAAACAGGACGGAATTGTCAAAGATCTGGTACGCCCCGTACTTTTTTCTCCTGAGACAAAAAAGATCTCTCTTTTGCTCAAAGAGTTTCAAAAAAAACAGATGCACATGGCGATCGTCATAGATGAGTACGGCGGTACAGAGGGACTCGTCACCGTAGAGGACATCCTTGAAGAGATTGTAGGCGATATCTTTGACGAGTACGACCATGATGAGATTGTCCATAAGATCGACCAAGATACCGACGGCTCTTATTTAGTGGATGCCAAGATGAATCTGGTAGATATCGAAGCGATTACCGGGATAGTTTTTCCAAAATTACCCGATTACGATACCCTAGGGGGTTTTGTGTACCACAAAGCTGGTACCATTCCCGAGATAGGATATAAGATATTTTTAGAAAACTTCTCTCTGGAAGTGATCAAGGGAAGCGATCGCCTGATCGACAAAGTACGGTTGACCCCGGCCCCCTCACCCGAAAGTTTTTTCGAGTAGCCTTAGCAAAATCTACATCGGTTGTATTACAAACATTAAAGTAAGCAAACTTCCTTAGGCTGTGAAAAAAAAGGCTCAAAATAGAGCATAAGCACTCCCATCAACTTCCCTACTGAACTTGGATGTCTAAATTGTTGACGCCGACAAAAAATCTTGTTATCCTTAGGGCTTATTTTTCCCTAGGATATCTTCATGGCCCGTGCCGTAACATTCGTGGAACCTAAACAAATAGCGGCCGGAGCTAAAGCTTCCTTCCGTTTTTTATTTGTTACCGATATTACCCTGCCCCAAAAATGTCTGCTCCGTTTTGATTTAGGGATTATCGACCCTGAAAAAGATTTTGAGATCCCTTCTACAAACCTTAAGGACCAGCAAAATTGTATTTGGCTGACACTAAGCGATGGAAAAGTCGTTGAAGGGAAACAAAAAAAAGATCTTCAGGGGCGCCCCGTGTTCGATTTCGTCCTCCCCAAATCGGTAGAGGTAGGCGAAAAACTCATGATAGTTCTTGGGTCCCAGATAGCCGAAAAAGCGAAAGAATTTGGTACCAGAGCACCCCTTAAATCTCAAAGAAAACGTCCCATCCACCTTTTCATCGACCCTAAAGGAAAGGGGGATTTTGCCGATCCGTATGTATTTAATCTTGATATCAAAGGGGCGGAGCTTAAAAACATCCGTATTTTAGCCCCCTCATTAGTATCGAGAAACCAGCGCTTTGATGTCGTCGTCCGTTTTGAAGATAAATACTCAAATTTGACTTCCAACGCACCCGAAAACACCCTGATTGAATTTTCTCATGACAGACTTCGAGACAATCTCAGAATGCGCCTTTTTGTCTCGGAATCGGGAGTTACCTGCCTGCCTAACCTCTACTTCAATGAGCCGGGAGTCTACCGCCTAAGCTTTAAAAACACCCTTACCGGAGAAGTGACCCAGTCTCATCCAATTTTTTGCCAGGCGGAGGAAGGGGATCAAGCGTTTTATGGTGTTTTCCAAGGGATGCGCTCCATCGAGAGCCTTGATCAGGTAGAGTCTCTACTTCGAGAGGCCCGCGACACCGAGCACCTGCAATTTTTTTCTCTATCTCCTCAGGATGCCGAATCGGAGACTAGCAATGAGTTGTGGAAAGAGATCCAAACGTATACTACCGAATTCAATGAGGAGGATCGCTTCGTCGCCTTCTTAGGTTTTACTTACAATACCCAGGATCCAGCCGAAGGGACTAAAATCATCCTTTTTTCAAAAGATCAAAAACCGATCTACAGAAAGAAAGAGACTAAAACATCCTCTTTATCGAAAATTTTAAAAGCACACGTTCCAAAAGATCTTTTCGTGATTAGCCTTGACCCATCGGCCAAGTTTGCTGAGGAATTCGAAAAAGGGATCGTCTACCATCCGAATAAGCACAAAGAAATTTTCAAACTCTACGACGAGGGGAAAAAATTCGCCCTTATCGGCGAGGATTTGACCTGTATTTTAGCAAATCAGCTGAATCGTGATACCCTTATAACCGCCATCGAAAACCGAAAAACTTTCGCCTCGGCCAAAGGGAGAATGCTGGCCCAGTTTTCAATTGCAACACAACCGATAGGGTCGGTATTAACAACAAAAACGCGTCCCGGTCTAATGTACGTCCGCCATTTAAAAGGGTTTATAGCAGGCAACCGCCCCTTTAAAGAGCTGACTATTTACCGCAATGACACCCCGGTCGTAACTCTTAAAAACCTCGATTCTTTTATCGACTTTGAAGAGTATGATGAATCTCCTTTGAATAAATCTTTGGTCCACGAATCCCATGGTATCAGGTTTTGCTACTATTACCTAAAAGCCGTTCAGGACGATGGGGCGTACCTAATCACCTCCCCTATCTTTATTGAGGACAACGAGCACCAAGAAACCGACGAGACGCTTAATAAGAAAAAAGCGACAGTCAAAAAGTAAGGTCTTTAAAAAAACATCGCTCTTCTTAGGGCGATGTTTTATTCTAGAACCTCAACTTCTCCTCCCTACCCTTTTGAAAGATTGACCCAAGCACATATATGAGCCGGTCTCAAAACAAGTAAGGGTATAACAGCCCTATTTTTTTAGATGGTGCTTTTCTTTATGAAACAGCTTAAAAAAAAATCGCAGCAGCAGTTTTTTGAATCCTCTTCTTCTTGCTGAGGCGTCTCAGGAACTGAAGATTTTTCCACACATTTTGGCTCCGTCAGCATCGTATTCTTTTTTACAGGAAACTCCCTTAATTCAAAGATCGGATCTTTCGACTGATCCGGACCAAGGGCCACTTGATCGACAATCTTTTGTATTTTTAAATTAGTTTCCTTGGATGTTTGTTTGAAAGGTCTCTCCTTAGAATCGGTGATTGAGCCCAAAATGACCGTACCTTCCAACTCTTCATCAGAACTTTCGTGCTTTTCCATATCTATAAAGGTAAACTCCTCCCCACCTGCCCTCAATTTCTGTCCTGAATTATCCGGAATCATACTCGCCTCTTTTTTGCTGCATCCACTATTTAGGATATTTTCTTATGAAGATTAAAATGCTCTAGGTTTTTTTTAAATTTCTACAAGGTACTCCAAGGGATCCCTATCCTAGCTTGAAAATTTATGTCAAAACCAACCTGGAACTTTAAAAGATCTTTAAGGTTGCAAACCATAGCTTAATTAAATATTTATTGGTAGAATGAAATCTATGCAAAAATCTATCCTACTCGCGTCTAACTCTAAAAGACGTCACCAGATTTTAAATAAAGTTCACGTAAGACATACGATCAAGCCCTCCTATTTTGACGAAGACCAGGTCCCATTAAGCCTGAGCGTAAAAGAGTATTCCCTTGAAGTTGCCCTTAGAAAGGGGGAATCTGTGGCCAAAACCTTCCCAGATGCCTGGGTTTTATCTGCCGATACGTCAGTCCATTTTGAAAATTGCCACCTCAATAAACCTAAATCGATGGCCGAGGCGCATCAGATGCTCTTTAAGCTCCAAGGCAATGAGCATATTGTCTCTTCAGCTATGGCGCTTTATCATAAAAATAGGGTGTTTTCAATTGCACATTTCAACAAAGTTTTCTTTAAACCTTTAAAATCGGACTGGATTCGATATTACCATAGTACTATAGATGTATTAGATGCGGCTGGAAGCTATATGATTGATGGTTTGAGTTCTTTATTTATCGAAAAGATAGAGGGAACTTTAGAATCTGTTATGGGACTTCCTGTACACTTATTAGAAGATCTTATAGAAAAACATGGAGGTAACCTGTGCGATTTTACCGAATTTTCCCTCTCATTGCCCTGATTTTATTTTCCCCCATCCACCCCATATCAGAAGCCGCTCAAAAACAAATCCTCCATCTAGCGGCAATCGGAGAGGTGGACGAAGCTATAAAAAGTTATCTTTTGCATTCTAAAGCAACGAAAGAACACTCGATCGACATTTTAGAACAAATCGGGACAAGAATCATCCAGCTTGGATTTAAAACACAAGAACCCGACACCTGCCTTTTATCCCTTTTCGGCGCAAACATAGCCCGACTTCCCGTTGATCGTAAATTTTTGACCCGCGCATTTAGAAGCTCCAACCCCCTGCTCCAAAGCGCCGCTTTGCAAACACTTTCCATGGAAGAGATGGACGACACCGAATCGATCCTAAAAGAGGGGGTAAAATCGGATTATTTAATGATCAGACTAGAAACTCTCTTTCAGTTGGTTCATCGCCACTCAAGACACGCTATGGGTCTTGTCGAGTCATTAAAAAATATCCTACATCCTCAATTGCATTTTGTTTTTCCGGAGTTTTATGCTTTGGATGGAACAGACGAATCGATCAATATTTTGAAACAGATGACCCATGACCCCAATATCCACGTGAGGGTGAGCGCTATTTTATCGGCAGTAAAATACGACCGAGATGCCCTTTTGCCGGTTATAAGAGCTGTTGTTACCCATCCCCACCCCATTGAGCAGGAGGCCGCAGCTTTGGCTCTTGGATTTTTCAAAGATATTGATGCGAAACCAAAACTGGAAAGACTCTTGAAATCTACTAGTCCCGATGTGAGGCTAGCCGCCTCCCTTTCTCTCTTGAAGCTCGGTTTTTTCGAACATAAAGACGAAATTGTAAAACTTGCTAAAGGGGGGCACCCTTTTGCAATCTCTACTTTGGGCGAGGTGGGGGGTGGCACACAGGAATTACTCGAACATTTAAAAAATCCGCATCACATCACTCGCTACAGAGCCGCTTACGCTCTCTTAAAACAAAGGGATCCGCGATGCCTCTCGACGATCACAGAAATTCTCATTACCCCGTCGCATGACCTCAACCTAGTCCCTTTTTTCAGTCCTGCAAGAAGCCTCTCTAGCTTTGAATCCTACTTCGGACCTATCAAAGAGGTGGAGTTAAAAAACTCGATAGCCGCCTATACTAACCACATTAAGCAATCGATGCTTATAGATGCTCTTGATTTGGGAGAGCCCTATTTCCTCAATATTGCGAACACCCTCATCTCTTTAAAAAAATCGGAAATGATCCCGATTCTTGTCCGCCTGCTCGAAAATTTGCAATCAAAAGAGGCCGTGGAGCTATTGAAAAAATCAACACAAATGCCCGGAGCCCCCTTTATCCGTTCCTATGCGAACCTGGCTATGTACCGTTTAGGCAACTACAAAGAATTCGATAAATCAACGATGGACTTTGTTCGCGACTCTGTATCCAATGAAATGATCTCTTTCCAACCTGTCGACCTCGATCCTAGGAACAGAAACAAGGCCAATCCATTTCAACTCACCCCTTCCGAAAGATCGCAGCTTCTTTTGGAGACATTCGAAGCTCTTTTAATCCGGCACGAAACTGACGGAATCGACCTTATCTTAGAATGTATCTTGAAAGGTCACCCCAATAATCGTTATGCCTTAGCAGGATTGTTACTTAAGATGGTGCAGTGAAGTTTCTCTTATGGTTGTTAGCATTCTTAGCGCTATCAAAGCTGTTACCATAGACATTCGAAGCTCTTTTGATCCGGCACGAAACTGACGGAATTGATCTTATCTTAGAATGTATCTTGAAAGGTCACCCCAAAAACCGTTATACTTAAGCTGGATTGTTACTTAAGATGGTGCAGTGAAGTTTCTCTTTTGGTTGTTAGCTTTCTTACCGCTATCAAAGCTGCTGCCATAGACATTTCAAGCTCTTTTTGATCCGGCACGAAACTGACGGAATAGATCTTATCTTAGAATGTATCTTGAAAGGTCACCCCAATAACCGTTATACTTAAGCTGGATTGTTAATTAAGATGGTGCAGTGAAGTTTCTCTTTTGGCTGTTAGCTTTCCTACCGCTGTTGGGTGAAGTCAGAATTTACCTAAACGATTTGCATATCAAAGGGGAGCGCTACGAGACGTCGAGTGGCGGACTTGTTTTCACAAATACCCTTGATCTGCAAGCCAAAAATATCACCTACGATAGAAATCAAGGGGTTCTAGAGGCAAGTGAGAACCTCCTTTTTATCCTTAACGGGGAAATTTTTGTCGCCAAAACCCTTTTTATCGATCTAAAAACAGAAACGGGCTGGTTTGAAGACCTCACCTACAAAATCCACTCGCTCTACATAAGATCAAAAAAAACCGGTTTAGATGCAAATAAAACAATCACGTTTGAAAACGTAGAGATCACCCCCTTCGATCAACCGCCCCTTTTTTTCTCCTTTAGAGTTCTGGATGGATCGATTGATAAAGATAAAAATCTTGAAGCAAAATCGATTTCTGCCCAGTTGATAGGCGCCCCGGTCTTCTATTTACCAAAAATTAAATGGAACCTCGACGCACTACCGAGTACCGGAGTCCGCTACTTCGTCATGTACAACACAGGGCAAAATCCCCTCTTCTCTTTCAGATATCCGATCCTTTCAGAAGAAAAATACAAAGCGCTTTTCAGATTTGACTACAGAGTTGGTAAAGGGTACGGATCTGCACTTGAAACTGACCTCAAAGCAAATAAGGATCGTTTGCACTATTGGACCCAAAACTTTGTAAACTACGATACCTTCTTCAATGACAACAATGACCGGGAAGTGCTGTTGCGCTACCGTTTCAAAGGGATGCTGCAAGCCTTTCCGAAAGAAGAAGAGATCAACCTTAAATTTCAATACGACATCCAGTCCGACCGCGATTTAAGATTGAATTTCTACGCCGCTCAATTTGAAGCCCGAGATGTGATGCGTACTGAAGGGATTTTTGGGTTTAATGGCCCTTTTATCCAAAATTTTCTAAGCTTTCGCCCTAGGGCAAACACGTATGAAAGTTTGAATCAGCAGCTCCCCTCTCTAAAAATTCGCCTAGACCCTTTTGTTCTCAAACCGCTAGGTCTTCAATTCAAAAACCGGTTCGATTTGAGCTACCAAGATTACGTCTATTCAAACAATCTTTTCAATGCGGTGCAACCCTTTCATGCAGGACGTTTGCAGACGATACAAGAACTCGATTGGCCCATCGATTTTGGGGTAGTAAAAATTGAGCCTGAGGGGTTATTTAGTGCCATCTACTACAACAACACCCCCCAAAATATTGGAAAAACGCTAGTCTATTTCAATTACGGAGTCAAAGCTTCTACACTTGTTGAAAGCTGTTCAGATAAACTACGCCATGTTGTACAGCCTTACGTTGACTACCATGCCTTTTCAACCCCTACCGTCGCCCCCAACGACCGTTACATATTTTCCCTTTATGATGGAATTTACCAAATTCAAGAGCTGAAGACAGGAATCTTGCAAACCCTTTACCTGAGCGATCTAGAGTCCACGTGTACCTGGGACCTCTATGGACTGAATTTTTTTGGACAATCCTCGTTCGATGTCTTGTTCCCAAAACTTAGAAGTTTTCTACATGTTGATACCCCTTGGTGCAGCTTTAAAAATAGTTTTGGATACAACTTTCAAAAAAACTCGGTAGATATGTTCAATATAGAGTGGGGTTGGACTTTCAAAAAAGAATTCGCATTTCACCTTGATTGGCTCTATAGAGGTCCCTATGAGTGGAAAAAAGATTCAAAAGAAAACTATCAACTGGATGTAGCCTACCCGATTGACGTTTTAGCCCAGACTCCCCTGTCAGACAAAAGAAATACCTTTATCAGCAGGGTAGAATGGCATTTTTTACCTAATTGGACAGTAAGATTTGAGCACCACAACTGTTTTTGGCGCACAGTTGAGCCCCCCTATTTGGAATTTCGTGCCGGCATATCTACGATTTTCCGTTCAGCGCTCGAGGTGAATTTATCGGTGATCAAATCGGTCAATGACACCCAGGTGCTTTGCAGTATGAACCTAGTGTAGAATGAGGTAAAAAATTTAACATCCTTTTACCCTTTTTTTGAGGGAGAAAAATCCGGTTTTTTCTTAAGAATTGCCGTACTAAAGAAGTCTATTGCAAAGGTACAAAAAAAGGGTTAAAATCTATTCAAATATGTATCTTATAGCCAATTTAAAAGCACACGCTGTCGATATAGAGTCTTATATCCGCAAGCTGGAATCTTTGAAGAGGTGTAAAGTAAAAATCATACTTGCACCTCCCTACCCCTACCTTAATCAGGTTTGTCGTTCAGGATTTCTCACGTCATCTCAAGATGTAAGCTTTTGTGCTGAGGGGGCTTTTACCGGAGAAATCCCTGCGTCTCTTTTAAAATCCTTAGGGGTCCGCTACTGCCTTCTAGGTCACTCCGAGCGGCGCACCCTTTTTCATGAAGATACCGAAATTTTAAAAAATAAATACGACAAATGCGTTCAGTACGGCCTTCAACCGGTCCTCTGCGTCGGAGAAACAAAAGAGGAGCATAACAGCGGGCATTACCTAGAAAAAATACGTAATCAAGTCCTTGAAATTTTCTCGTTTTCTACGGTTGCACCCCTGATCGCTTATGAACCTATCTGGTCTATCGGTAGCGGTCAAATCCCCGAGCCCTCAAAAATTAAGCAGGTCGTATCTGTAATTAAAGAGGCTCTACCGGGCTCAGTGGTTCTCTACGGCGGTTCTGTAAATCCTTCCAATGCAGCTGGACTTGCGACCCTCTGCGACGGCCTTTTGGTAGGCAGCGCCTCAAAAGATCCTGAAACATTAACACAAATCATTCAACAACTTGAAAAACTATGATTTTTTTATATTATTTTTCCTTGATACTATTTGTCCTTTTATGTCTTGTCACCTGCTTTTGCGTCTTAATCCAAGAAAGCAAGTCGATGGGTTTGGGAGCAACATTCGGCGGTGAATCTGCAAACGCATTATTCGGGGCCTCTACTGCAGACGTGCTCAAGAAATTTACTGCTGTTATCGGCGGAATTTTTCTAGCAAGCTGCCTGCTTTTGTCTATATGGTCATCTCTAATTCAGCCTCCAAAAATGGATGCCCGTCCTGAGCAGATCGAGCAAAACGGTTAATTTAAATTTGATGCAAGAAAAACATCGGCTTATTTTTTATCCCGACACTATTTTAAGAAAAAAAACGGAAGATATAACGGATCTAACTCCGTCTATCCTCCGTTTTATCGATAAAATGAAAGAGGTATGCGCCCAAAAAAAAGGGCTCGGGATTGCAGCTCCCCAAGTGAACGAATCTTTAAGTATTTTTGTGACACCTATTACAGGAACAAACATCAAAACTAAAGATCCTATTTACGCAAAAGATTTGAAAGACTGGACAGTCATCATCAACCCAAGAGTTCTAAGTTTTTCTAAAGAGGCTGTCGGCTACGAGGAGGGGTGCCTCTCTTTGCCAAAACTTTATTCCACTGTTTTTCGCCCCAAAAGTATTGAGGTATCCTTTCTGGATTCCCAACTAAAAGTCCACACAAAAGTCCTTTCCCATTGGTTTGCCCGCCTTTTTTTGCATGAATACGACCATCTCCAAGGGATACTTTTTACCGACTACCTACTCGGTAAAATATCTAATGGTTTTGAGCAGGATGCCGATTTTGAAGAAAAATTACGCCTTTCTGAGGCCCTGCAGAACTTTGAAGCGCTTTAGGGAGACGCCGCTATGTCCATTTCGGTTTCAGAGTTAACAAACAGAATCAAAAAACATTTAGAGCCTACCTTCAAGGGTGTCACCGTCCAGGGGGAGATTTCTAATTTTAAGGCGCAGTCCTCCGGACATTATTACTTTACCCTAAAAGACGAGGGTTCCCAACTTTCAGTCTCCTTCTTTAACGCCGCCCGCTACAAGCTTCCCAGGATTCCAAAAGATGGCGACAAAGTCATCATCACGGGCGATATCAACATTTATGCTCCACGAGGGAATTATCAACTTGTGGCTCAGGGGTTGGTATTTACGGGTGTAGGCGACCTTCTACTCAAATTGCACCAACTCAAACTGGAGATCAAAGAGCTAGGCTGGTTCGAAAAAGAATGGAAAAAGCCCCTCCCCTCCCATCCTAAAAAAATAGGGGTGATCACAAGTCCTACCGGAGCGGTAATTCAAGACATTATCCATGTTTTAAGCCGGCGGATGGCAAATTTTCACCTCATCCTATACCCGGTAAAGGTCCAGGGCGAGGGGGCCAAAGAAGAGATCGCCTTAGCTATTAACGAGATGAACCGCTACCAAATCTGCGATGTCCTCATCGTCGGGCGTGGGGGTGGATCGATCGAAGACCTCTGGGCATTCAATGAAAAAATTGTAGCAAAATCCATCTTCGACTCTCAAATCCCGATTGTAGCGGCAATCGGACATGAAACCGATTTTACCATTGCCGATTTTGTAGCGGATGTAAGAGCTCCGACTCCTTCAGCTGCTGCTGAAATGGTATGCGCTAAAACAAGCGATATTTTAGACCGCCTCAAACAATTTGAAAAAAGGCTTGATCAAATCATCAAAGGGATCTCTGAGAAAGTCTACCTCCGTTTAGAGCAGTTCAAAAAACAACCTGCCCTGCGCGGGATCGGCCTTTTGCATCCCTTCCTCCAAAGGATGGATCATATGTGCAACTCCCTAGATTTAGCGGTACAGTCCTCAGTTTTATCTGAAAAAAACAGACTGGAACTTTTAGCTATCACCCTGCAGGGATTTGCCCCCCAAAAAAAACTTAGAGACCAGAGGGTGGCCCTTGTCCAAATAGAGCAAGCGATAAGCTCTTTTGTCGTACAGCTCTCGACCTATCGCAAAAAAGATCTTGAAGTGATGCAGGCCCGTTTAAACCCCTACGACCCTTCAAAAAAACTTCAGGAGCTTAAAGAGCGCCATCTTCGCATGGCAGAGCATTTAAAATCACTCAATCCAAAGACGATATTGAAACGTGGATTCTGTATCCCCCAGAATAAACAGGGTGCTATCATTCGCAGCGTCGAGGATATCTCATTAGGGGAAAACTTAGACCTTATTTTTTACAACGGTACAATAGGAGCGCACGTCGATGGAGTTCGAAGCAGCCTTCAAGAGACTTGAAGAAATTTTAGAAAAAATGCAGTCCGAAAACCTCTCCCTAGATGCATCTTTGAAGCTATACGCTGAGGCGGATAAACTGATTCAGATTTCGTCTAAAAACTTGGCAAAAGCGGAAAAGACAATCGAAATGATTATAAAAAACCGGGATAACGGTATCGAAGTGGATGGGGCCCTACAGCCCGTCTTGACTAATTTTGAAGTCTGAATCCCATTTGTAAAAAGGAACGCGTGTGGAAGACAATAAAATGGCAGTGGCTCTCTCTTTAAAAAAACAGGCCTTTTTGCTCCGCCAACAAATCATTGATGTCGTTTCAAAAAATGGGGGTCATTTAGGGGCCTCTTTAGGCGCTACCGACCTTATATTAGCTTTGCATCAAGTTTTCAATTCTCCAAAAGACAAACTGATATTCGATACCGGTCATCAAACCTATGCGCATAAGCTACTTACAGGGAGAAAAGATCGATTCCATACTTTAAGAACCCATCGAGGGCTCTGCGGATTCACAGACCCTAATGAATCTTCACACGACCATTTTTTTGCCGGCCACGCAGGCACTGCCCTCTCTTTAGCACTTGGCGTGCACGATGCGAGTGTCTTTTCCGAGGATCGCCCCTGGGTAATCGCCGTTATAGGAGACGCCAGTCTTTCTTGCGGACTCACCCTTGAAGCATTCAACAATATAAGCCCGAAACAGGATCGTCTAATTGTTCTTTTGAACGACAACGGGATGAGCATTTCAAAGGGGTGCGGAAATTTTCATGAGTATCTTCAAAAAATTGGCACTTTTGCCCCGAATTCGCTGAAAGAGAATTTTCCAGATATTTTTTCCATTTTTAACTGTAAATACCTTGGCCCGATAGACGGGCATGATCCCGATCAACTTGTTATGCTATTTAGTCGACTCAAAAGTGGTAAAGGCCCTTTTATTGTCCATGCAAAGACGATAAAAGGATACGGTCTCGAGTATGCCGAAAATTCCCCGACGGTCTGGCATGGGCCCAAACCTTTTTGTATTGAATCGGGAACATTTAAACAAAAAGCAAGTGCGCTTACCCCGTTTCCGAAAATTTTTGGAAAAACTCTTTTAGAGATGCAAAAAAACCACCAAGATTTGCAAGTTATCACCCCTGCAACCGCTACAGGAGCATCTCTTGAGGAATTTGCAGCGCTTCATCCTTTAAATTTTCATGATGTGGGTATAGCCGAAGGCCATGCCATCACCTATGCGGCCGGGCTGGCCCGTTTTAAAAATTCCAAGGTGATCGCGTCTATTTATGCAACGTTTTTACACCGCGCCCTAGACAACCTGTTTCATGACGTTGTTTTGCAAAATATCCCCCTCATACTAGCAATCGATCGGGCGGGTCTATCTCCCCAGGATGGTTCCACTCATCATGGAATATACGACATCGCTTTTTTAAAAACGATGCCCGGGCTCATGATTGCCCAACCAAGAAACGGTAAGGTTTTACAAGAGTTGCTCCATTCCGGATTAGCCTATACAAGTCCGATCGCAATTCGATACCCTAATTTGGATACCCACACTGGGGAAGGTGGATTGGCATACCGGGAACCTGGGGTAGGAGATCTTTTAGCTAAAACTGCGATTCTATCTAAAAAAATCCTCTTTGTTTCCCTTGGACACATGGCGGAGGTAGCATTTTCTGTACGCAATAAATTACTGGAAATTGGGCTGGACGCAACGATATTTGATCCTATTTTTATAAAACCTCTGGATCACAAACAACTCCATGGTTTGATTTTAGAGCATGATTACCTGTTTATCCTAGAGGAGCATGCAGAAAAATCGGGACTTGGTTCTATCATTTTAAACTTTATCAACGAGAATCAACTTTTCAATAAAAAAGTTAAAGTTTTCGGAATACCGGACCGTTTTTTTGCGCACGGTACCTATAAAGAGCTCATCGAGGAGATCGGTCTTAGCGACAATCAGATTTTCGACAGAATAGTTGAGTTTTTAGATAGAGTCTTTTAAAGGGGGATCTCTCAAGAAAAAGAACAATAAAAAAATCTAAGTTTCATAGTTGTTCTTTCTCTGAAATTCGTTCCGTTGTAATCTAAGATAAATTTGGATCCATATGAAGAAATCCCTTTGTTTAGTCCCAACACGCTATAAGGCCTCAACAGTTGAGATCGCTCGCGAACTTGTCACGATGCTTACACAACTGGATTTTGCAATTTTTGTTGAAGAGGGTTTTGAAGAGGTAGGGGTTCCTGCCATTGCCCCCTTTCAAAAAATTGACTATTTTGTGTTGATTGGTGGCGACGGCAGCTTTGTTGCCAGCGCCAGAAAATATCTGGCATGGCAAGCCCCTTTTATTGGAGTGAGCGCAGGGCATCTAAACTTTTTAGCAGACACATCCATATCTTTAGCTCTTTTGGATTTCAAACAACTTCTAGACGATAACGTAGCCGTCGAGGAGCGTGAAGTACTGGAATGCACCCTCCCGAACAAAGAAAAGTTTTTTGCCATCAATGACATAGTCCTTCACAGGGGTGTTAACCCCGGGATAGTGGAACTGACTGTGTTTTCGAATAACGAGTTCATCTGCGACTACTTGTGCGACGGGCTTATTCTATCTACACCTACTGGCTCTACAGCCTACTCCCTTTCTGCCGGAGGACCTATAGTCTACCCTCAGGCCCAAACAACTACTATGGCCAGCATATGCCCCCAATCCCTGGCATACCGCCCGATCGTCCTGCCTTCCACAATGGAGCTTGAAATCCAGTATATTTCCAATCAAAAGCCGATTCAAATCTCTGTGGATGGCCAAATCAACCGCCTGATCAGCACCATGGAGCGGATTATAGTTAAATCAGCACCTCTGAAACTAAAATTAGTAAAGTTGAAGAACCACTCTTACTGGGTGAAGCTGAGCCAAAAATTGGGCTTAAAAGTCAAAAGTCGGGCGGACCAACCCGGCTAAGGATTCTAATTTGATTTTTGATATCACGATTTATTCCGTCGGAAAAAACAAAGAAAGTTGGTTGAAAGAGGCCCTTGAAGAGTACGAAAAAAGGCTAAAATCCTCTGTCAAGTTTCATTGGGTCCTTGCGAAAAATAATCACGAACTTGAAGAACGCATGGATGCCGAAAAAAATTGGATCGCACTAGACCCGATGGGTAAAACGTTTACCAGCGAAGAATTCAGTAAGTTTCTCATGGAGAATTTGGAATCGGAAGGTGGGAAACTTCGTTTGGTCATAGGTAGCAGCGAGGGGCTTACACCCAAATTAAAAAATAAAGCTAAGTACCTTATCTCTTTTTCAAAACTCACCTTCACCCATCAAATCACCCGTCTGATTCTCTTGGAACAAATCTACCGCGGAATACAAATATCTAAATGCACCCCCTACCATAAATAGGATAGCCCCCCCCTTTTAGAGGTGGGTCTATGTTCCCTAGTAGCTTGTTTTATGGAGTGAGGTTTTTCCACTAAAGCTTTTATAGAGCCATGCCCCGTAGGCAAAGACTAACGGCAATCCAAGGCAGGCCACAGTCAAAAGAATGATCAGTGAGGTTTGTGATACTGCAGTGTTATGCAAATTAATTGTATAGGCAGGATCTATGGTGGAACGCAAAATATTTGGATAAAATCCTATGCTTGCAAGCCCAAAAAGTGTCGAGATATTCATACATGAAAAAATAAACGCCCAACCTGGTCTGTTTCTGCGAATCGCTTCGTGAACCATCCAGATAAACACATATATCAAAACCGGAAACAAATAATAGATTTTGTAATCGTCGTATCTCTCAAACATTTCAGGAACATCCATCGCCATAGTTATGGAGGATATAAAATAGGCCAACAAATACAGAGCCATGTAAAAAGGGATCGCCTTTTTCACCCTCTCGTGTAATTCCCCTTCAGTCTTTAACAACAAAAAGACCCCTCCGTGCATGGCAAACAGAAAAGCTCCCATGAAGGCAACATTAATTGGAAAAGGGCGAAGAAAGGACATGAAGTTCCCTACAAACAGGACATTCCCCGCCTCATTTGTAAAAGGGACTCCCGTGATCATCGAACCGAGTAAAAGACCGGCTCCGAAAGTGATGATCAAAGAAGCTATACCGAAAATAGTATCCCAGGTCAATCTCCAACGGTGGTTCTCAACCTTAGAGCGAAACTCGATCGCAACAGCTCTTAATATAATCCCAAAAAGGAGAAACATCACAAGTGTGTAATAGATCGAACATATCGCTGCATACGCAGGAGGAAATCCTGCAAACAAACCCCCACCGATTATAATCAACCATACCTCATTTCCATCCCACAAGGGACCGATAGTGTTGAGCATCAGTCTTCTTTCCTGATCGGTTTTCCCTAAGTATAAAAGGCTTCCTACCCCAAGATCAAAGCCGTCGAGCAAAATATACATGACAACAGCGATACAGATAATTAAATACCAACCTATTTCCAAATATTCCGTCATACCCTGTTCTCCGAATTTGTATAAAGATCTACATCCTCTTCGTGTTCTCCACCAACAAGATCGGGGCCATGTTGGATCTTTTTATCTAAAAGGAAAATAAAAAGGGCAAACAAAAGGGCGAACATCAGACTGAACATCGTGAGCGAACCCATGATCTGCCCGCTAGATACAGTTGCATTCGTCACACCCTCTCTAGTACGCAAGAGGCCTTGAACCAGCCAAGGCTGACGTCCTAGCTCAGCGGTCATCCAGCCGGTCAGATTACCCACATAAGGGAGCAGTACCGAAACAACAGAAACTCTCAAAAGCCACTTGGACTCCTCAAGTTTTTTCTGCCAATAACGCCACATAGCCCACATGATAATCATGACCATCATCCCCCAGGTCGCGACCATGATATGATAGGTCTGAAAAACAAGTTGTATGTTCGGACGATCTTTTGGATCGGGTGCCACCTCTTTCAACCCTTTCACGGGCTCTTTAAAATTCCCGGTTGCAAGGAAACTCAGAAGACCGGGGACTTTCAATCCATATACTTTTTCATTTTTTTCGTCGACCCAACCAAATAGGGAAATCGGTGTGTACTCCTCGGTGTCGTAAACCCCTTCTAGAGCTGCAAATTTTACCGGTTGGTTTTTATAGACACCCCGTGCGGTAGAATCTGCGGAGACAAATTGCACAAGAAGCATAACCGCTAAAAAAATAATCGAGATCTTTTGACAGGTTTTCGCAAAAAGGTGGTGCCTATTTTTCAGAACATAGTAGCTTGCCACGCTCAAAACCAAAAACCCGCCCAAAACCCAACATCCAACCAGAACATGGAAAATCCTGTCTAAAGTCGACGGGGTGAAGTAGACTTTCCACAAATCGACGATCACGGCCCTTTTTTGGGCACCGGCGCCGATAATTTTGTAGCCATCGGGCGTGTGCATCCATGAGTTTGCCATCACAATCCAAATAGCGCTGAAGTGGGCGCCGAAAACAACCATGCAAGTTGAAAGATAATGCATTTTGCGGCTTACCCTCTCCCAACCGAAAAGCATGAAACCAATGAAACTTGCCTCAAGAAAAAAGGCAAAAATCCCTTCAGGAGCAAGTAGAGAACCAAAAATGTCCCCTACAAAGGTGGAAAATCTGGCCCAGTTATTTCCAAAAGAAAAAAGTTGCACAAAACCGGTAGCAACGCCCATTGCAAAGAAAAGGGCAAAAATCCTTGTCCAAAAACGGCAGATCTCCTTCATTTCAGGATCTTTTGTTTTTACATAGATCCCCTCAAAAATGACCAGTATCAAACCGAGACCAATACTCATAGGGGGGAATAGATAGTGGAAGGAGATAGTCAATGCATACTGAATGCGTGCCAAAATCAATGATAACTCGTCCATAGTACCCTTTTTATCTCGTGATTCATCATTCTAAAGACCAGCTTCAAGAAAAAAAATCCCGAAAAAAACCTTTTTCTATTTTGTAAAGTGATCTTTGAATGCCCCTTTGGTTTTTGTCTAGATTTATTTTTTTTTCTTAGGTAACATCAAAGATAAAGCTATAAACTATATTTATCGACGGGGTTTTTTTTACCGTGCTGCAATTTTCTTATATCGTTAGCTCGTTTTTTGAAATCCTGATCATCTCGGTCATGATGAACTATCTCCTTGCATTTTTCTGGAATACGAGGGCTCTGGATACGTTCATAGGACTTTCGGCCTTCATCACCCTTTACGCCCTCTCAAGTTGGCTTGATTTCCCGGTTCTGCATCAAATTCTAATCTTATTGACAAACGTAGCTTTGATCGCAGTGATTGTCATATTCCAACCCGAGTTAAGAGTCGCACTATCACGCCTTTCATTCAAGGGGCGGCGCTATAAGGAAATCTTAGAATTTGATCAATTTTTGGATGGTTTTGCAAAGTCCGTTTACAATTTCTCCGAAAAAGGGATAGGCGCATTGATTGCTATTGAGAATGAAGATAGTTTGGAGGAATTTGGGCCAAAAGGTGTCATAATGCATGCCCGTTTCTCCCAAGAACTTCTAGAAACCATTTTTATCACCTCGACCCCTTTGCACGACGGGGCGGTTCTTTTGAGAGAAAAGGAGATCATAGCAGCTGCTGTTATCCTCCCCTTAACGCAGGGTTCCGGGCTGGCGAAGTCTATGGGGACAAGGCACCGTGCCGCGATAGGGCTTTCTGAGGTATCCGATGCCATCATAGTGGTTGTTTCTGAGGAGAATCATTATGTTTCGATCGCAAGGGACGGTATTTTGACTAAAAATATAAAGATAGACCGCTTCAAGGCAATTTTCAGAAGCATTTTTGCGCCGGAGAGGCGGGAAGAGAGCGTTTGGTATAAAGAAATTCTCGATTGGTTCCGACAATGAAACAGTTTTTGCACGATCTTTTTTTTGAGAACATCCCTAGAAAATTAGTGGCAATGCTAACCGCTATCATCATTTTCTTTTTTGTAAATCAGTCTCTCACTGTAACGAAAATTGTCAACAACGTTTCGATACGTCTCATAAATATCCCTCCCCAGAAAACCGTTGAGGGGCTTTTGCCGAATGGTTATCTCTCAAAAAAAATCACTCTTACCTTAAACGGAAAAAAATCCTCTTTGGAGGAGATTTCCTCTACAGACATTGAAGTTGTTTTAGATCTTTCGGGAAAAAAAGAGAGTTTTACAGCCCAAATCACAGAAAAAAATCTATTCTCTCTCAATCCTCAAATCAAAATAGCTAGAGATATCCGAAAAGTATCCACCAGACAGCTGTATATCCAACTATTAAATCTTGTGAGCGACAAGATTCCCGTTTACCTGCTTAAACCCTCGGGCGAAGCTCCCAAAGGGTACCAATTTGTCGATATCCATCCCCATATGGTATTTGTGGATGTGACCGGACCTGATGAAATTATAAAAAAACTGAAAGTACAGGGCTTGGTGAAAGTTTTCAGCTTAAATGATATCTCTCTAGAGGGTCTTGACGGAATCGCTTCCAACACCTCAAAAAATGATGTTTTGACCTATAATGTCCCGCTGGATCAGTGCTTTGTATATATTCCCTCCCTAGCACCTGATAAAAAATTCTACTTCGACCCCACCTCCGAGAAAGTTAAAATTGATTTCTTAAAAACGCAAAATCTTCCTCTCGATACCAAAATACCGGTCACTTTCTTTGTTCCCTCAAAACATCCTAAAGAGATCGATGTTTCTCAAATCTCGATACAAGAAAATTCCGTTGTGACAACGTTGATGAATCAAAAGGTATTGGCCCCTAAGCTCTATGCTAAAAATGTGAGCCAGCCTTTTCTCGATACGATCCAATCGATGATGCAAATTGTTGTTGTGCCCCCCATTTTGCTTGGGCAACGCCCCAGCTGGTCAGTAGAGTTTATCGGCTTAAAAGACCTTGAGGAGCGCTATATCAATAAAATGATCCAAGAAAGCTCGATTACCCGCTCTAACGACCAGCCCGAATCGATCAAACGGGGATTATATAAATCAAGGTTTAGAAATTATGCGAGCCAGCTGGTCCTCACGCTCGAAGATGGAACCCCTCTCGATTTTTCGATCCAATTTAAAAACACAAAAATTACCCTTCTATTAAAGACCGATGCCGGCTAACCGCTATTTTACCCATCAAGACTTAGAAAAAGACCCTTTAATCCAGCTTGAAGGCGATGAAGCGCTCCACCTAAGGACAGTGATGAGGAATGTCGAGGGGGATGCAGTAGAGCTGATAAACGGCAAAGGGCTTTTGGCTCATGCTAAAGTCACAGAGATCTCAAAAAAAGCGGTTTGTTTAAAAATTGAACATGTTGAACGTTTCATAAAGCCTTTCGAAATCGAAATTGGTATCGGTATGCTTGTGCAAGAGCGCCTCGATTTGATACTGGAGAAGGGGTGCGAGCTTGGGGTGACTAAAATTTTTTTAATTCGGACCCAAAGTGTCGGTAAATCCGGATTTACCGACGGGCAAATGGAGCGGATGCAAAGGGTTTTAATAGCTGCTTTGAAACAGTCGGGGCGAGTATGGCTTCCCTCGATCGATCTTGTCCCTTCGCTGGATGCGTTTGTGAGCACCGCAAAGAATATCTACTTTGGAGACATCAATTCTAATTCCCCTGCCCTGCTCGAAGTTTTTGACACCACCTCGCCGTTTCGGCTTCTTGTGGGACCGGCCAAAGGGTTCACCAAAGAAGAGTTGGATCTTTTGAAAAATAAAATTAATATCCAAGGGGTCTATTTGAGCGATGCTATCTTGAGGGCAGAGACGGCTGCTGTTTTGATGATCGGTCTTGTCAACCACGCTTTTTTGCTAAAACAACCCCATTCAAAGGATCGAGGGTAACATAAAGCCCTTTTTTGATTGCAAGAGGATTCCCATGGGCTCTATAAACACAGGGTATGCCCATTTTTTCTACATCTTCTAGAAATTTTTTTTCTTCCTCGCTGTTTTCACTGTGTCTGATAAGAATAGCACCGGCCACATACTTTAAAATAGCGCTATACTCCGGTCTATAATCGATCAAAACAACGATATTTCCCTTAGCAGCATGAGGAGATATAGGATCTAGAGGGAAATTATGAACAATCGGGGCTTCGACAATTTTATTCCCTTTTCCTAATCCGCGGAAAAACACCTCTCCGATACTTACAAGCTGGATGGTGTTTGTCGTCCCGGGTCGATTGAACGGGATTCCGTAAGTCATCACTAGGAGGTCGCCGAACTGCACCCAGTTTTTTTCCAAGCTCAACTTTGAGGCTTTCTGGATCCCTTCTTGCAGATCCTTATACTCTGCTATAATAGGGCAGACTCCCCATTGTATCGCTAATCGATGGAAAGTCCTCAAAGAGCTCGTGAGGGCAAAAATTGGGGTATCTGGTCTCAATGAACTTAAAGAACAGGCAGAACGTCCCGTAGTAGAAAATGAGAGGATCCCTTTGGTTTTAGAGCTCATCGAAAGTATAACCGCCCCATGAGCTAAGGCGAGATTCATATCAAAATGGTTATTAGGACCCCGGTAAATGTTAGAATCGGTATAATCTATATGCTTTTCTGCATCGACAATGATGCGCCGCATCTGATCTACCGTCTCGATAGGATATTTTCCAACTGCTGTTTCCCCGGACAACATCACCGCAGATGCCCCATCGTAAATCGCATTCGCCACATCGCTCACTTCCGCCCTGGTAGGTCTTGGATTTTCTATCATAGATTCCAACATCTGGGTGGCGACAATTGTGTATTTATTCCATTCCCTTGCCTTTGAAAGGAGCATTTTTTGCAATGAGGGCAAAAGCTCCATTTTCAATTCGATTCCGAGGTCCCCTCTTGCAACCATGATCCCGTCAGCCTCTTGAAGAATCGATTCATACTGGTCGACAGCATTTACGGTCTCGATTTTGGCTATCACACCCACATCTTCAAATCCGTTTTCCAAAAGGAGCTGTTTGATCGCCAAAACGTTTTCTTTTGTATTCACAAATGAGGCCGCGATCAGGTCTATACCGTTTTTTATTCCGAAAAGGATATCTTTACGGTCTTGGTCGGTGATATCGGGTATTTCAAGCAGGGCTTGGGGTATATGGCAATTTTTGTTTTGTTTTAAAATCCGCTCATTTTTGAATTGGATCAAGACACCATCCGGCTCTTTTGCCAAGCAAGTTGCCATAAGATAACCGTCATCAAAAAGAAGATCCATTCCGGGTTCAATTTTTTTTACGACATCATAAGGTCTTAAATTTAAATCCCCATTGATCCCAAGTCGGTAAGTTTTATTTTTGTCGATCCGGATTTCGCCGTCTTTGAGGGGCTCTACCCTCACCTCATACCCTTTTGTGTCCAATAAAATAGCTACGGGCTCCTTAAGCTCTTCTCGAATCTTTTGAATCCGTTGTATCACCTCTAGATGCTCTTCATGGCTTCCATGACTGAAATTCAGCCGAAATACGTTCACCCCTGATTTTATAAGATTTTTTATCATGTCGCAGCTTTTGGTACTCGGCCCTACTGTGGCTATAATTTTTGTACGTGGTTGACCCATATATTTTGCTATATTGCTTAGAAGCGGATTATTTGCAAAACATCTTAGCTGCAAGCCCCCCCTTTTTTCTCCATTCGGGCCGGGCTTATAGAAATAATGGTAATTTAGGGAAAATAATCCAAATAAACGGTAAAATGAATCCCGGGACTCACTTTGAAGTTTTGGCTCGATCAGTTTGTTTAGATGATTTTTTTCTTAAAAAGAGGACACGAATCGATACAAACCCGCTTCTCAAAGGAAGAGAGAAAATATTAATTTTTATTATTTAAAAATTCTATAACCCTTGTCATCAATACGAATGAAGGTTTGATCAAATTATGCCCCACAATGAGATCGTTTTAAAAAATGTACGCGTTCATAATTTGAAAGGGGTCAATCTCTCTTTAAAAACTAACCAACTTATCGTTTTTGCAGGGGTATCAGGCTCCGGGAAATCCTCGTTAGCTTTTGATACTATCTACATGGAAGGGCAAAGGCGTTATTTAGAATCTCTCACTACATTTGCAAAAAGGCATATCGGGGGTCTGAAAAAACCTGAGGCCGACTCGATAGAGGGGCTCACACCGTGCATAGCGATTGAGCAAAAAACGATCGGGAGGAATCCGAGGTCGACTGTGGGGACCATGACGGGAGTGTACGATTTCTTAAGGGTTCTTTTCGCAAGAGCTGGTATTCCAAGATGTCCCGACACCCTCGAACCTTTGTCTAAACTGTCAAAAGAAAGCATCCACCGTCAGCTTCTCAAAGATTTTTTAGGTGAAGCTATTTATGTCCTGGCGCCGGTTTTAGAAAATAAACGGGCCGAAGCCAAGGAGTTAATACAAAATTTTTATAAAAAAGGGTATACCCAAGCCCGTCTCAACGGAAAACTCATAGAACTTGACTCCGAAACGGAAATTGACCTGACCCAAAGCATCCACCTCCAAATCGTAATCGATCGGATCAAAGTGGAATCGAAAGGGGAAAAAAGGCTCATGGAGGCAATTGAGAACGCTCTGCGTATCGGCCAAAAAAAGTTTTCGATACTCAACCGCGATACCGGTCAAGAGACCTTTTTTTCGACCGAAAGTTACGCATTCTCTACAAAAAAAAGTTACCCAACTCTAGAACCTTTCCACTTTTCATTCAATCATCCGGAAGGGATGTGCCCCACCTGCGAAGGTTTAGGGACAGAAAAAACATTTCAACTAGAGACTCTGGTGGTTCAAGATAAAAGCATCCCTGAGGGGGCTTTAGATGCGATCACCCCTTTTGATACACAAATTTGGGGCAATATCTACACCAATCTGGCTAGAATCTACAAATTCAATCTCCACACCCCTTTTCAAGAGCTTTCGGATAAAGCAAAAAAAATCTTGTTGGACGGAACCGAGGACAAATACTTGACTATGGTTTTTGTCCATCCCAAAACAAGGGAAAAAACTACCCAGTATATCCCCTGGAAAGGGATCAAGCACGAGCTCAAAAAAAGGTATAATGAGGCGAAAAGCGAGCTCTACAAAGAGAAATTTAAGGAATTTATCATCGATATCCCCTGCTCTCTTTGTGGCGGGGCCAGAATCGATCGTTTTGCAAAAGTGACCCTTTTCCATGGCAAAATGATCCATGAATTGACACGCCTCTCTCTAAAAGAACTGGGAGAATTTTTTTCCCAGTTGTCAATAGATCCGGCAGATGTTGTGATAGCAGAAGAGCTGATCCGTGAAATCCAAAGACGGCTCTATTTTTTGATAGACGTGGGTGTGGGCTACTTATCCCTTGAAAGGACCTCATCGACTCTAAGCGGAGGGGAAGCCCAACGGGTAAGACTTGCGTCACAACTCGGCCAAGGTCTGGTTGGGACCACCTATATACTTGATGAGCCCAGCATCGGATTGCACCCCTCGGACAACTTGAAGTTGTTAAAGACCCTTCGGGATCTGACACGCCAGGGAAATACCGTGATCGTTGTAGAGCACGACGAAGAGACCATCAGGCATGCAGATACAATAGTCGATGTGGGCCCTTTGGGTGGGGAAGCAGGCGGCGAGATCGTTGGACTAGGAAAAGTGGAAGATCTCATAAGATCCAAAAAATCGATCACAGGCATGTACCTGAGTCGTAAAAAGCAGATCCCCATTCCTGCAAAAAGGCGTCAACCCACCGGTTTTTTGCAAATCAAAGGGGCAGAGCACCACAATCTCAAATCGATAGATGTCTCGTTTCCACTGGGAGTTTTTTGCGCGGTGACCGGTGTTTCGGGTTCTGGAAAATCGTCGCTTGTCAATGACATCCTTTTTCCTGTGACAAGCAACAGGCTGATGCAATCGAAACTTATGCATGGTGCCTATAAATCGATAGAGGGTCTGGAGCAGCTTGATAAAGTGATCATGATAGACCAGCAACCCATAGGCAAAACCCCCAGGTCTAATCCGGCCACATACATAAAAGTCTTCGATGCCATTCGGGACCTATTTGCATCTCTGCCCGAGAGCCTTGCGCTGGGATTTAAAGCAGGTCGCTTCAGCTTTAATGTCAAAGAGGGGTCCTGCCTTTCATGCAAAGGGATGGGGCTCATCCGTATCGACATGGATTTTCTAGAGGACAGTTGGATTGAATGTCCCCACTGCGAAGGGGAGAGATTCGATCCCAGAACATTGTCTGTAAAATTCAAGGGGTTTAATATCTACGAGGTCCTCGAACTTTCTGTTGACGAGGCAGAAAAGCTTTTTGAGGCGATCCCCTCGATTGCAAAAAAGCTCTATATGCTCCAGGAGGTAGGTCTAGGGTACATGAAAATCGGCCAGTCCTCCACCACCCTTTCAGGAGGTGAGGCTCAAAGAATCAAGCTTGCAAAAGAATTATCAAGGCCAAGTACATCAAAAACTTTGTACCTGTTAGATGAACCCTCCACCGGTTTACATTTTGAAGACATCCAGAAAATGGTCAAAATCCTGAATAAGCTTGTTGAAAAACAAAACACCGTCTTAGTGATCGAGCATAACCTGGACCTCATAAAAATTGCAGACTGGATCATCGATTTAGGCCCGAAAGGGGGGCAAGAGGGGGGATACCTGATGGCAGAGGGGACGCCCGAGATGATTGCTAAATCCTCCTCCCCTACCGGACAATTTGTTAAAGATGCCCTCAATGACACTCTGAAATTTACCACACATCAGGTTGCAAGCGATGAAAAACCGATCACTCATATAGAGGTTAAAAATGCGAGTCAAAACCATCTAAAGAACATCGACATCCGTATCGAAAGGAATGAGATCACCGCATTCACAGGCCCCTCCGGTTCCGGTAAATCGTCCCTAGCCATACAAACCATTTTTGCCGAAGGTCAAAGACGCTACTATGAAACGCTGAATGCGTACGCCCGCCAATTCATCGATCAGATGCCGAAACCTAAGGTGGAATCTATTCACGGTCTGTCCGCTTCGATTGTGATCGAGCAAAAAAGGCATGCCGGAAATCCCCGATCTACGGTCGGCACCATCACCGAAATACTGGATTATCTTCGCATTTTATACGCTAAAGAGGGAATCGCCGTTTGTCCTGAAACAAAAGAGCCCCTTGTCCACGTCACAAAAGAGTATGTGGCTCAAGATCTTTTAGAAAAATATCCGGATGAAAAGTGCATTGTCCTTGCCCCTTTAACGCTAAAAAAAGAAGAGACCTACCAGGATCTTTTGAGCGCTTACATGAAAGAGGGTTTTTTACGTGTGCGCATACAAGGTGTCATTTACGAGCTCCAGGATGAACTCCCCTCGACCGGCGGACTGAAAGAATCTGTTGAGCTGGTGATCGACCGGATCCAAATCCAGCCACAAGGAAAAAAAAGACTTTTGGACGCAATTGAGACGGCAACCCAAATCAACCCCGTTTCGATTTTGTTTTTGATCGGAGATACCTCCTTAAACAAAAAAGGGGCTTCGATAAAGCCTGCCAAGTATTTTCTGGCCTTTTCGGCCCCTTCGACAGGAAAAACGTATCCTAAAATAGAACCGAAAACATTTTCTTTCAATGCGGATGAGGGGATGTGTACGACGTGTGAAGGGATCGGATCTCTGAGTACAGTCGACCTTAGAGAGGTTCCTAAACTTTTCAAGTTGCCGCTGAAAGATATCATAGACCACCTTTTGAACTACGAGTACTCCCCTATCCGCACCCTTTTGAAGCTTTTCACCGATGCCGGTATAGATCCCAAGGAGCGGCTGGATAAAATGTCCGAGGAGCACTTGTCGTTTGTTCTTGAGGGGGATAAAGAAAAGAACAGCGTCTATAGATGGATCGGGCTCCACCCCTTTTTTGAAAGGCTCTTCCGTTTCGGCAAAGCCCCGCAAAAAGAGGCCCTAGCCCCATTATGCCAAAACAAAGCTTGCCCAAGTTGCAAGGGTTCGCGCCTAAATGCCCTGGCATCAAATGTCCACATTCAAAACACCACTCTGCCCCAATTGTTGCACAAACCAATAAACGAGGCTTGTGCTTTTCTAAACCGGCTTGAAGTTCCCTTGGCACTCGAGGATGTTTTAGAATCTATCTTGAGTAAGTTAAAGCTTTTAATCCAAATAGGTGTCGAGTATTTATCCTTGGACAGGACCTCCCTTACACTTTCAGGCGGTGAGATCCAACGGATTCATTTGGCACGACAGCTCGGCGTCAATCTTAGCAACTGCCTTTACGTTTTAGACGAACCTAGTATCGGTCTGCACCCTCATGACCACCAAAAACTCCTGGATGCTTTGATTCAATTAAAAAAGGAGGGAAATACTCTCCTTCTGGTAGAGCATGACCCGATGACGCTCCAGATAGCGAAGACCATCTTCGAATTTGGTCCTGAAGGGGGTGAAAAAGGGGGGCAAATTCTTGCCAAAGGCTCTCTTGAAAGCCTTGAAAAAGACCCCAAAAGTATCACCGGGTCTGTTCTTAGAAAAGAACTTTTTTACAATCGCAAGAAAAAAGAGATCGATGCCTCGACAGAGTGGATTGAGATCAAAAATGCGACCAAATACACACTCCATGATGTGCATTTAGAAATTCCGAAAAATAGGATCACTGCCCTCACCGGGGTCTCGGGCTCCGGGAAATCGACGCTTATGCATGAAATTCTTGCCCCTATTTTGAAAAAGAGCACTGTTTCTAGAAAACGTTTTGATTCTTTTTCACTCGATGGTTGTACGGTAAGCTCGATGAAAGAGTTTAAGCATCTCATTTTCGTAGATCAAAATCCGATCGGGACCACCTCACGTGCAGACATCTGTTCTTATACCGATCTATTGGGGAATTTCCGCACTTTTTATGCAGAGCTAAAAGAGTCGCAAGCTTATGGTCTGATGCCTCGCCATTTCAGCCCAAACCATATTCAAGGGATGTGTACGGAATGCTTTGGCCTCGGCCATATCGAGGTAAAGCTGCAGCTATTACCCCCGGCAAGAAAAATATGCCCCCTATGTCAAGGCAAACGGCTCTCGTTGATTGCTCTAAAAATCAAGTACCGGGGCTTCAGTCTCGGAGATCTTTTCCAGATGCGCGCTGTCGATCTTTTGGACATGTTTTCTTTCCATCCCAAAGTTGCCCCGATCCTGCAGCTTTTGATCGATGTAGGGATGGGAAATTTACAGATAGGGCAAGAGGTGCAAACTTTGTCACATGGGGAATCTCAAAGATTGAGATTCGTCAGAGAGCTTGTCACCCCTACAAAGGGGCCTGCCCTTATTTTTCTCGATGAACCGACGACAGGTTTGCACGATGCGGACATCCTGAAACTTCTCCCTATTTTCGACAGACTCATCGACAGGGGGGACACCCTTTTGATCATCGAACACAACCTCACTGTTCTTAGACAGGTGGACTATCTGATCGAAATGGGGCCAAAAGCCGGAAAGGAGGGGGGAAAGATTGTCGCCTACGGCCCCTACAAGCAGTTTGTTGAAGAACAAAAAGGGGTCACCGCCCCTTACCTTTTGTAAAGAAAAAAAGGGGCTTAAAACCCCACCCCCGCCGGGTTCTATTTTGTGAGCGACTGGTTCTAAGGTTTAAGGGCTAATGAGATAGATCAGCCCTTTTGCAGGTGAGACGGGAATAGGGATTTCCAAATGGTTAAATATTTTTTTAATTTTCAGCCCTTTTCCTAAAAGGGGGTCTTCTGTTAAAGTATATATGAGGATTGGCTGAGCGATGCGGCTCGAACTGAGTCAGGGCGGGAACGCAGCAGCTATAAGAGTACCGTTCGCGGCAGCCAATACCTCTTTTCTCAAAAAAGATCCAACTCAATACTTATATTCGCCCCGTAGAATACATAGTGATTTTTCCTGTAAATTCCTGTTTTTGTAAATACCTGACCGGGCTGGGTCAAAGCCGATCCCAAATAATTTAGACTTTCTACGCCAAAAGCCCCTTTAATCCGGAGCCTATCGAACAGATTGATCCCCAAGTAAACATCCCCTTGTAAGAGGGTGCTTGGCCAAGAATTTGTGGCATAGAATACATAATTAGAAGCTGAGCTCAAAGGGATGCTTTGACTTACGGTAGAGCGCTGCCTATAAACATCTGCGTAGACCCCGAAAGACCCCCTTAACCCCCAAATAAATGGGGCAGGAGTTCCTATGATCTCTGCATAACCCCGAGCTCCGATAAAATGGTTCGTGGCTTCTATTATGTATTGTTTTAAATATGTAGCGGAACTGAGTGTTTGGTCTAATTCATCCATCAAGTAAATGTACGAGGGGCCTACTAAGGCCCGTACCCCAAAAAACTTGTCATAAAGGGGCGCTATGTTCCATAAAAAAAGGAGGTCCCCCGACTCATATTTCATCCGGTAATCTTCAATCACTTGAGAAGCGTCCGTAAAGCTTATCGGGGTGGTGGGCGAGATCTGAAGGCTGTATGTTAGAGATGTTTCGGTTGTAGAAATTGCATAGACCTTCTTCCATTCTAGCAAACCTAAAAAGCGTGCCTCCAATCCAAACTTTTCGGTTGGCAAAATGGCGGCGCGCGCAAAAAGGCCAGGGACCCACTGATTGATTTTCGCGACTTTTTGAGCCGAGATCACAGGGGCTGTGGTTGTTCCAATCGTTTCATAAGCCAGAGTTGTCATAGGAAGGTGCAGTCTGGCCCAAGGGGTGGCACCTGCCTCTAATTCGAGATGTTTTACATCTGAGAATAGGACTTGGTGCATGCAAAATAACGTGGGTACCAAATAAAAAAACTTCATAAAAAAAACCCCTCTATAAACATCCTGAAACAATATTAGGCCTCTTTCTAATGAGGTCTATTAAAAGACAAAAAGTCTTTTTTTAAAACAGTGTATCCCATTTTTCAAAAAAAAACCTAAAAGGATATTTTTGATCAAGACGTAACCCTTTTTTCAAGGCCGTTTTATTCTGGATCCAAAAGCAACAATTTAATCTTTTCTTAAAAAGTTGTTGATTTAGAATGCATCCATCCTTTTAAAATTATCAAAAAAGGTTTTCATGCTTCAAGGTATTAGAGGCTTTCTAGGCAGGGCCACAGGTCATATGCTGGGCAGTCTCAACCGTCATCTTATGCATCGTGTCGCCGGCCCCTCACCCGTTGGTCTTGAGGATTTACTGAAGATTTGTGAAAGCAGCCAAAATCCCGAGAGGGTTGCAGATCTTAGAGGACGTATCGCACAACTTTTGTCAGAACCGGAAAACCATGCCATAAGACAAAAACTTGAGAGTTGGATCCAAAAAATTGAGATGGTAACAGATGAGGATCTCATAGCAACTATCAGGGAGATTCAGCTTGACATTCAGGACACCATTGTTGTCCAAAAACCGATCTTTGGACATATCTCGGCTCAGATAGGGCAAACGCTGAACCAGGTATTCAAAACAGCGCCCGACTGTCTGGTCAAGGCTCACCTGCAGCTTAGTCGTAAAAACCTTAATCTCCCTTTCGATAGAGATCATCTTCTTCTCCATTTGAACTCCTGCAGGGAAAAAGATTTTTGGGATGATCGTCAACTAGGGGCCCTTTCCCAGGCTATTTTATGCTTGGAATCGGGAGAGGGAAACTGTGACTGGAGGAACCTTCAGGAGATCTTGGCAGGTAAAGAGAGTGAGCTTCATGGTGCGATATTAATAAGTTCCGACCAAATACGATCGAAAACACAACTTTTTCTTAATGAGTGTCTCAACACGATCGGGTACGGTCTATTTAGAAACGCCGATCCGGTGCGTAATAAAATTGAACTCAGTATGGATATCATCAGGAGAGCAACCCTTGCCGAAAACCCCCACCTCAATCACCCAGATCTTTTCAACCATCTCGCAAACTTGATACTAACGGCACGAGCTATTTTTATCGACGACAGGCAATTTCAAGCAAATGTCGATGCTTTGGAGCTTTTATGTCGTCAAAAAGAATCTAATCCGGAAGAGCCCGTAATTTTTCTTCAAAGGGCTTACAGATGCCTCCAAAATTTTCTCCCCTTTTTTGAATCTGCCGGAATTGCGGTAAAAATTTATGAAACAGTGTTTTCCACCTTTTTTACCCAAAAAAATGAACAGATTATCTCCACAACCCACTTACCCTACAACAGGTCCCATGCAAATCTGATTGAATTACCGAGTTCGCCTTTTGAAAGCCCAAGAGGAGATCCTAAAACCCGTCTTTTGCTCCCTATTGGGGAAAGTTGCCAAATACACCCAAGAGAAGAGCTGAATTGTGATCTGTTGATCGAGGCTCTTAGGCCTTGGGCCGACACCTTGAAAACAGATCTCTTTTGCAGCCTGACAGGGAGCACGAGCACCTCTCTTAGCCTATTTTCTAAACGAAGGAAATCTTTTTCGCAAATAAAGGGGGAGGTTTGTCAGAATTTTGTTAGGGGCGATCTGCACCTTTTAGTGCCACTCAAGGAGGTGCTGGCAGAAAGATTCGAGCCCTGGTTTGATGCCATCTGTAATTTGTTATTTACCAAATGGATCCCTAGAATCTACACCAATTTGCAAACGTTCCTTGATACATCCTCCGAGATATCGGTAGCTCCCTTAAAAAAATTGAATCTTACCATTAGACAGCTATCAATAGATATACAGCAGTACAGCACCCTTTTGACGGTTACCTCTAGAGATGAGTATTTAAAACATAAGCGCTTAGAAGTGCAAAGCTCTTGGAAAAACACCTTAAAGGCTCATTGGCGCATCAGCGGGATTTTAAGTCGGGAAATGATCGATGATTTTAGTTATCTTAAACTCTTTCGTTTGATTGTTCGAGACAAAAGGAACACCCTTAAAAGACTATATTCTACAACCGGGCCCAAAGAACTCTTTTACGTTGCCGACGTAGTAACAAAAAAATGCCTAGAGCTTCTCTTGCGTATTTTTTTAATGGTATTGCCCTACCAACGGGTGATGGAGGCTCTGACGGACAAATTTTTGTCATCCAAAAATCTTATAAAAATATACAGGTCCTGTTTAGAGTCTCTTTTGGATGATTATAGAAAAGGGGCAAAAAGCCATTTCAACAAACTTTTAGGTGCAAATGTCGATCCTAGCGCCTCTAAAGAACTGGTGAAATCTATCCTGGAAATCTTCCCGAGGAATAGTGGGATGGATTCGGAGGGTCTTAAGAACAACCCTTTTATGCAGATCCCCTCACTTTTGAGGGCTCTCATTTATGAAAAAGGGGGTCAAGGGGTTGCTTTGTTGTGGGGGAACGTTGTAACACCGGAATTTTTCTTGGATTTACAGAAAAGTCTTATCCAAATCATAAAAACCGCCCACACAGACACTTCATTTGAAAGTTTGGATTTACAAAAACCGATTGATTTGTCCTTAGTCGACCTGGAACATGCTATCTGCGTATACCTGGTCAGGGATCTTACCTCAATAGAGGTTCCCGACGAGTGGGACGCAGGGCTTGA
Organism: Chlamydiia bacterium; assembly: GCA_040382515.1. Classification (GTDB taxonomy): domain Bacteria; phylum Chlamydiota; class Chlamydiia; order Chlamydiales; family RGXB01; genus RGXB01. The sequence continues at coordinate 83,436 of JBEIFH010000002.1, forward strand.
ATATATCAAAAAACAAATTTTATCCCTTCCCGTGCAGACAGAACTTTCCGAATTTGTCCCCTATTTTGAAAAGCTTAAAAGAGAGGTTACCAATTTAATCCAGCAGCAGAACTCACCTCTTTCCGGTCTGAATTTAAAAACAATCACCCAGTATCTCAATGAAATCAACGAGCTGGTAGAAAGCCAACAAGATCCGTCTGAAAAAATAGGACAATTCAAAATAGAAATCGCACAGCTAAAACAGGATCGTCCGCCAGCAAAAGGGAAGATGAAATTTATGGAACAGATTCTTATCGATGCATTCCAATTAGGTTTTATCCACCTAAGGGAATGGATGCTCGATAAGGAGTTATTTAAAAGAGTTTTAGCAGACCAGCTTCTACCGAATTAAAAGAGATACATCTGCCCCAATCACATTAAAGCAGATGTACATCTTTTGAGACAGGAAACTACTTGTTATTCCCTTTTTTCGTGCACTTATCGCACTTATCACAATTTTTATTTTGTGTGTTATTCTTTTTATTCATCTGACCATTACCGCAAGAAACAAGACCTGCCGATACTAAAGCAAATGTTGCATAACTTAAAAACTTCTTCATATATACCTCTCTATATCTTTTATTTAAAAAATTTTAGTATATTTAGACAAGAAAAAATTTAAAAATTTTTTAGTGATTATCAGTTAGAGTGTTATGGAGGATAAGCTTTACCCCTTAATTTTCCCCATAAAGCGGTCAAACTCGTCAGGTGTTTTAGAGAAAATTGTGATTTCTTTGTTTAGGAAGGGGTGTGAAAACTGCAACATGTTTGCATGCAGATACATACGCTCATATTTTTTGGTTTTTTCCCCATAAAGAAGGTCCCCCACTATCGGGTGACCCACAGCTTTGAGGTGGACACGTATTTGATGGGTTCGACCGGTTGTAGGGGTGCACGCGACCATTGTAAAATGGGGGGTCTCGCTCATTGGTTTGATATGGGTTATAGCCTTACGCCCCGTCGGAAGAACACCAAAGTGCTCAAATCCCTCAATACGACCAACTCTTCCTATCGGAAGATCGATGGTGACCCCGTTTTTAAAATGGCCCACCACGATTGCCAAGTAACCCTTATGGATTTTTCTCTCCTTAAAGAGCTCCTCAAAGGCCCTTTGTGCCTCTTCTGTTTTTGCCCTTATGAGCAAACCGGAAGTCTCTTTATCTAATCGGTGTACCAATCCCTTGAACCGTTTGGGGTCACTCTCGACCCCTACCGGTTTGTCTATAACCTCGATATGGGAGTCGTCGTAAATGACGGTGAACCGGATCTTAGATTTTTTCTGTTCCGTTAGAGGTGCAAGTCGTAGCTCGACCATGTCCTGGCGGCGACAAGGTGTCGTTGCAACCCTATGCATTTTTCCGTTCAAAAATGCGTATCCTAAATCAATAAAAGAACGTATCTTTGTTTTTGTGTATGCCCCATCCGCAGCAGCAAATAGTCGGTCTACAAATTTTTCCACGTTCTGATGAAATCCAACATAAGTTTCAGCCCGTAGGAGGTTCCTTGAGATTTTTCCATGGTTGTCCCTGCGATGTCCAAATGTGCAAAAGGGATATCCTTATTTAAGTGCTGGTAGATGAACACAGCTCCTTGAGTGGCGGAAGCCTCTTTTTTTCCGGCGTTTTTCATGTCGGCAACTTCAGATTTCAAAAGATCCATAAAGGAATTCTTATCAAAAGGCAGGGTCCACAACGGTTCATGGGCCCTCTCCGAAGACTCGAGTAAAGCCATCCTAAGTTTAGGATTTTCGGAAAAAAGACCGGCCATCCGTTTACCCAAAGCTACGATGACGGCACCGGTCAGCGTAGCTGCAGTTATAATGCAATTCAACTTCATTGTATCTGCAAGATAAGCGACCGAATCGGCTAATATTAAACGCCCCTCTGCATCTGTATTCGTTATCTCAACGCTCTTTTTTGATCTACCAATCACTATATCGCTCAAACGTAAGGCGCGACTAGAGATAGAATTATCGGCAATGGGCAAAGCGACGGCCACATTTTTTTTGACCCCAAGTTTAGCGATCATATAGACCAAATGCAGATACAGCACTGCCCCCGCGCAATCCCCATGCATCTCGATCATGGAATCGCTCGGTTTCAGACTATAACCTCCGGTATCAAAAACCATCCCTTTACCTACTAACCCGATAAACGGCTCATCTTGAGCTCCCCCACGGTACTCGATCACCACAAGCTGCGGTGGATCAATTTCTAGAGAACCTTTACCGACCGCGTAGTGGAGCTCCATCCCCTCTTTAAGAAGCCACTTATGGTCGTGCACCTCAAATTGAACCCCTTTCAGGGGGGCCAATAGCTCTTTAGCATAGGCGACAAAATCGGCGACATTCCGGTCTTTGTAGGGTGTGCTCAAAAGCTCTTTCATCATAAACTGAGCATCCAGGATCGTCTCAATTTCTTTGATATTTGAGGGCAAAGCATCCAGATAGATCTTTGAAATAAAAACAGGCTTTTTAGATATGTAGCGATCAAAACAATAGTTTCCTTCAAATAGAGCAAATAGTTGCTCCTGCAGTGCCCCTTTGATCTCGGGCAGATGGGCATGTGCAACCTTTTTATCTCTTAAAAAGGCGCCCACTTTCTTATGGGCCTCACGAAAAGCCTCCGGAGTCATGTCTGCTTTCAGACCGACCTCAACCACATTTTTATGTAAATAGACTTCAAAACTCTCTTTCGTTGAGTAGCGGATCTCTACACAATCTGCGGGTTTATTTGCAAGAAATTCGATGGGAAGATGTCTTGGCTTTGTCATAGAGGCCTCCTACTACTTAAAACGGGATCTCGTCGTCTTGCAATGCGGAATGCTGGCTTCCTTGCAGTACCGGTTCAAAATCAAAATCGCTTGGCTCAAAACCTGCCGGGTTTGCCTGCGACGTTTTATTTCCAGAATTTGAACCGTTAGAACTCTCCGATTTCCCAAATGGGCTAAAAGAGATGTTCGTAGCGGTGATCTCTAAAGAGGTCTGAGGTTTCCCTTCACGGTCATTGTAAATTTGCGGTTTGCTCAATTCCCCTTGAATCATCAACGCGGTACCCTTCTTCATGTACGGGAGCATTTTATCATATTGATCCCCCCAAACAGTGACACGCCACCAAATCGTGTCTTCCTTGCCCCCTTTTTTGGAGCTGCAAGCAAAGCGGAAATTTGTGACCTTTTGCCCGGATGGGGTAAAACGGGTCTCCGGATCAGAGCCCAAACGGCCTGCAATAAAAACAAAATTCATCTGGTAATTCCTGTAAATTTTACATCCAAACATTAGCACAACAAAATCTATCTTTGCACCAAAAATTTGCTCCCCAAATTCGAACAAAACCGATTTTTAAACGCTGAAGTTGTTTTCAGAGCATTCGCTAAAACCTTCGGTGGACTTAAAAGAAAAAATAGATTAAAAAAGTTTTTATGCAAGCGCTTGAAAACGAAGATCCTGCTGTTATCCAATCCGACTCTCTAGAGAGTTCCTTAGATGCTTTAGTCAGTAAACGACTCCTTGAAACGGTACAAAAGACCGAGGTAAAGCGTTGGAACCATAAAATAGAATCTATGGTTCTAAAAAAACTTTTGCCCGACCTTGTAGAAAAATTCTCCAGCTTAAGCCCTGCAGAAGGGTACATTAAAAAAAGCGTAGAGCGAGCTATCAAACATGTTCGTCTACTGTATCGGGAAAAAGGTGCTATTGCTTCCAACGGAACGATCAATTTGCCGATGATGATCCAAAATTGCATCGAAACCAATAAAGACCAATCTACATTCGAGGTTTACAACCAAGCGCTTTTAGAGGCAAAAACCCTTTCGGGCCTATTTATTGAGCCGAAAGAAAAGGTCGAAAAAAGGGTAGCAAAAGCAATTTTTTCAATAGGACAGCATGCCTGCACATCCAAAGGGCCTAAAACACCTTTTGAAAGAATGGAGCTCATAGATTATCTAATTTTAGAGCAGCAATTTGATCTGTTGTCCTCCTATGAGGTGCTTTCCTACGAGGAGTTGAAAGAAAAAATGCTCACACGGCTTAAAAGCATGGAGTCTATCGCACACATGGATCATCTCCCAGTGTTGATCGCTGGTGTCCATGCCCGAAACCTCGCCTCAAATCTCGATTTTGAAAAAAAATGGGGAAAAAAGAATCTGGATGCCCTGAAGCGATTCGTCTCTTCCCAGATAGAGATGCACGCCTCTATGCATCCGATTGAGCTTGTAAATCGGATCCTTTTTCTGTACCACTTGAGCTCTCAAAAAGACAAAAAGGCTGAAATTGTACGTGCTGCCGGCGACTATTTAACTTCACTTTCTACAGATCTGTATTCGCCCACGCTGCACCGGTTAGGCCATGAGGTGTATGCCTTCATCAACAATGAAATCCGTAAAATCAAATCGGGCCGCCCCCTGACTACTCTAAAAGAGATCCTTTTAGAGGTGCAGCAGATGTTTTCATTTGTAGATGAACTGGCTGCTATTTTGCCCCATCAAAAGGAGCTTCTGGAGATCTTCCTTTTTTCCCATTTTTTTGACCATCATCCATTGATGCAAAATCTGGAGGATTCCCATACCGATCTTTTGTCGAGACAATTGGCGAGAGTGGCTGTTGAAAAGGGGCAAAAAGAATTTCGTGAGACGGTGCACACAACCTACGACCGGGTGATCCGCTATAAAAAGTTAGAGGTCCCCTTGGCTCAAGAGGATAATTTTTTTAGGGAAGAAACGTTTGTCGATAAAATAGCCCACTTTGCCTCGCAAAACGAGCTTGTCATGGATCAATTCAGACCCTCCGCCGAACACCCCCTTTTTAGGTTGGTGCGCAAGTCGGCCGCAAAAGACGAGGCCGGATCTTTGACAAAAGAGGAGCTAAGCTCCATTCTAGAAAAATTTTTCTCTTCTCAACACCTATTGACATCTTACTCCAAATATCTCGCAGAGGAGATTGTTTTTTTCAGTAAGATTTCCTGGTACAATCAGATGAAAAGGGGACATAAAACACCCCTTGAAAGGTTTTATCAGTGGCATTACCAACTAATTAAACAAAAAAATCCGGACCTGAAAGGGCGTGAACTTATTAAAAAAATGGAGGAGCTCACAACAAAAACGCTTCCGCTAATGCCCTCCTATCGTCAACAAAATGTAGCCATCTGAATATTTTTAAGAGATTCGGCTCCAGAAAGGCTCTTTAAGCCTGTCATTCAAGGCAAAAGCCAATCCCACCAATCCTACCAAAAGCATGGGCAGAGATAAGATCTGCCCCATGTTGAGATAGAGTCCAACTGTGTGGACACTCTGGTCTTCCTTGATAAATTCGACAAAAAAACGACCCAAAGACATGGCTACGGTAAGCACGAAGGCGACCACACCTGTCCTGGCATTTTTCTTCAAAAGAGCTAGCCCCAAAAACGCTAGTGCAAAATACAATAGGGACTCATAGATTTGGACAGGGTGCCTTGGATAAATCCCATACTCCATATGCGATTGTGGGTTTTGAAAAACCACACCCCAGGGCAAAAGGGTTTTTAAGCCAAGTATCTCCTGGTTCATAAAATTCCCCAAACGGATGCAACCCCCCATCAACATCCCGCAGGGAAAAATGCGATCCATTAATTTGAAAAACGGAACTCTGTAGTGGCGTACAAAAGCCAGTGTAGCCAAAACCGAGCACAAGATTCCCCCATGGCTTGCCAACCCCCCTTCCCAAAAGCGAAAAAGCTTCCAAGGATCCTGCATGGTAGCATCCAAAGGTTCGTAAAAAACAATGTGAAACAGGCGGGCCCCAAAAACTATCCCTATCATCATGTAGTTCACAATTTTTTCGCTGAGGTAACTTCCGGGGAGCGTGGTGAAGGGGCGCCAGTCGCATAAAAGGCTGAAAAGCCGAAGGGCAAGCCAAAACCCGAACGCAAAAAAAACCCCATACCAGGCAATAGGATAATCGATAAACGGGAGATGGAAGGCGATCCGGGGGGGATCAACAAAAATCGCAAGGATCATTTTGACCCTAGAGCGGTTTGCTCATCCACCAAGCGACGAACTCTAAATGTAGCTCCGCGTAATAAAGCGAACCCTATCGCAATTTGCAACAGCCCCCTCGCCTCAATAGGCATCGAAAGATGGGAAAAAACTAGGCCAACCCCCATCATCACCGCCACAAACAAAAAATCCTTTGGCAAAGGATCTCTCGCAGCGCTGCGGAAAAGGATCATCCTGGATTTCAGCTCGCCTAAAAGGTAACCGACTACCAAAAGGGAAATGTGCAGAACGCGGTTTTCCGATATAAACGCTAAATTTTTGGCCCCTTTTGTGAAAAGGATCAACCCTGCCGAAAGCCACAAAATTAGAAGAATTATTTTTTGAATACGTAATGAAATCATAGTTCCAACATAGCAGAAAATGGCTTAATGGGCGACAAAAAATCTCTTCACTTTTTTTTAAAAGTATCTTATACTGCTCTAGTCATGAATGTAGCTCTAGCTTTTACACGTATTTTCTTTACGATTCTCACCATCTTCTTTATCACCCTCTACTCGATTCAATCGAATACCGGGGATTTTCCTACAAGAGTCATCGCGGGTCTTCTGGGGGGATTCAGCTTTAGCCTCCTTTTAATAGGTTTCGATACTTTTTTTAGAAAATTTAATTTACGCTCTTTCAATATCGCCATCGTCGGTCTGTTTCTTGGCTACCTTATGGGTGAAGCTCTTGTTTTGATTTTAAAAGCCATCCTTAAGATCAGCGCCCTCTCGTTCTCTCTCGATATCACGAGCATAGAAATCATCTCCATTTGCCTTTTCTTATTTGGGACGTACCTGGGGACGATCATGACCTTACGCTGGTCTGACGAGCTATATGTGAGCATCCCTTTTGTAAAATTTAGCCAAATGAACCAAAAGCGCAGGGATCTGATGATTGATGTAGCAACATTGACCGACCCTCGCTTTAGCGATTTTTGTACGACTCACCTGCTCGACCAGTCGATTATTCTCCCCCGGTTTGTGGTCAAGGAATTGTATGCGCTCTTGGAGCATCCGGACGAAAATAACAAATCCAAGGCCCGCAAGGCGATCGAGACGCTCAAAAGATTGGAAACTCTTCCGGGATTTGGGCTTCGGTACAACGAGACCGACTTTCCCGAAATCAAAGAGGCAGCCCAAAAGATCGTCCGTTTAGGGCGACTCGTCGACGCGAACATCTTAACGGCCGAATCTAAGCAGTACCAACTCAGTGGAGCGGAAGGGGTCGAGATCTTAAATATAAACTCCTTGGCAGCCGCCCTGAAACCTCTTATGCAGTCGGGCGAATTCATCCACATTAAAGTACAGCGCCAGGGAAAAGAGCCCGGCCAGGGGGTCGGTTATCTCGAAGACGGCACCATGGTTGTGATCAACAACGCCGGTGAAGCGATAGGACAAACTATCCGAGCGACTATTTTGTCCTCAAAACCAAGCCCCTCGGGAAGAATTATCTTTTGTAATGCGGTCGATAAATCCGGTAGGGAAATAGGATACTCCTACGATGATTATCCTGACGAGGAAGCTTGAAGGGGTTAGGAACCGATATCATTGAAATCGCCCGAATCGAAGACTCGATTGCTGAGTTCGGCGACCATTTTTTGAAGCGCCATTTCACCTTGGTGGAAATAGCCTACTGCCTCTCTTTTAAGCGTCCTGCCGAGCGATTTGCGGGCCGTTTTAGCGCTAAAGAAGCGATTGTGAAAGCTTTAGGTACCGGTTTTACAAAAATTGGTTTTTTGGACATCGAAATCGTCAATAACCCTCAAGGAGCCCCGGTAGCAAAAGTGTTCCCCCTTCCAAATGAACAATTTATGATCTCCATCTCCCACTGTAAATTATTTGCAACTGCCACCGCGGTTTGGATTTAATTTTTTAAATTTAATTTATAATTATTCCCCTATCTGGTACAATTATACCTTAATAAATTAGCCCTAGACACTAACTATTAAGACTGAGGGATGTAAAATAATTTATCTACAGCCCCTCTAAAGCGGTTAGGAATAACGTAAATTTGGGTGAGGCCTGAAGATGATTTCATCAGAAGATTTAGCAAATAAAATCCGTACGGATCTTCAGCTTTTGAGCCAAGCGCCATTTATTGCAAACAAAGAGTTTTTAGACGACTTTGCTAAAAAAATATTAGAGACCCGAAAGAATATCCCCTGTTTGGATAAAAAAGGGGTAGAATGTCAAGGTTATTATGAAGCAAAGGATTTGCAATTCTACTATCAATTAAATCCAAAAGGGGCAAAAAACCCCGGCGCCTTGCTGGTGGAATTGGGTATTATCATAGAGGATTACAAAAATAAAAATTTTTCAGTTTGGGTCAAAATCCCCCGTAAGGTTACCCCTGATCTGCATTTAAAATACCGTATTTCGATTGCAAACTTCAGAGCAACCGAAGATCAAAAAAAAATCTTCCGTTCTATTTATGACAAAGAGCGCCTATTTAGGGAAAGATTTAAGATGCATCGAGGTTCTTTTTTTCCAAAACTTTACCCCACTCATCTGTTTAAGGAGGACGCTGTTGTAATCAGCAAATTTTACCCCAAAATGGATCTTCTTTTTCAATCTCTCAGCCCGGATTTCATGAAAAGAAGTTACCAAATTGTGAAAGATCTAGCGATGAAACTCTATCTTCTCCATTTGAATGATTATGTCCATTTGGACATCAAACCGGACAATATCTTTTTAAAAACCGACTCAAATGGGGACTTGCGCTGCCTTTTAGGCGATTTGGAGACCTTGCGCCCCTCTAAAGATCTTACTTTGTTTGAAGGGACTATCCCCTACACCGCTCCGGAGGTACTTTTGGCCAAAAAAAATAAAAAGCAGCTCGAAAATCCTAAAGCTCAGGACATATGGTCTTTAGGCTGTCTACTATTTTTTATCGCGTCGGATCGGAAACTATTTATGGTCGAACTGATGAGCGAATACTTCCCGGAAAAGACCCATGATTGGAAATGCCTCAATTACCCTGATTTCATCTCTGAGCAAGCAAAGCCTGAAAATAAGCGTAAACTAGAAATAATGATTCAAGAAACGATTGCGGCCCATACACCCAAAATTCTTCATCCCCTTCTCAACGGTCTTCTAAATCCCGAACAAAGAACACGCTTAAGCATCAGTGACGCCCTTATACTTTTGGGAGAAATTAGGCAGCAGAAGTGGTCTGAGGCATTCATAGAATCGGAATCGGCAAGTCCAGCTGCACAAAAAACCCCTGACGCCCCTGTGGAAACGCCCTCGCAAAAAGGCGATTAAAGTACCCTACCGAAAGCGATCCCTCCTCAAGAATTGCGTAGCTCATAAGGACTTCTACGTCTATGGACCTGTAGGCGGTGAATGCATATCCGCGAAATTGACTCACATCGATCGTCGTTCTATTCCCAAACCCAAAACTACCGAGAAAAGAGAGATCTATCAAAAAAGGATCCATAGACAGCCTTCCCCCTAGGAATGGATTCAGCCAAGGGTACCCCCGGTTAGCCATACCCAAATCGGCCCCAAGCACCGGGGTTATTGTGATAGCATCTCCTCGAAACAGAAAATTTTTGTAAATCTCACCGAAAAGGGTAAAATTTGCTATGTCATTGTAGGGAGTTATAGGGTCTCTCAGCCGATTTGTGGGGACAAATTGTACAAGCACGCCGGCATCCAGGCCGAATTTATCCCCGCTCCAGTCATCAAAGAAGTTCTTTTTTCCATAAAATCCACCGCTTTCTAGATTAAAAGGGAGTCTATCTGTTTGGTTGAATTCAAATAATAGACCCAGCTCCAAATGACTCATTGTGGTCATCCATCCACTGAGCGTCAACTTATTCTCATCGGTGGAATAATTGGAGGGGTTAAATCCCCCCTGAATTCGGGGTATATGGGCAAAACTATAGGCAGCATCCAGGTGAAACAGGTAAGGCATAGGGGGATCCAGGTCCTTGATGGCCCCTTTCAAAGAGCAAAAAGATCCCAATAGACCTAGCCCGACTTTTGCAACAAAGAGGCTCGCTTCATAATGAAATTTCAACCTGCAATGCTCCCGGCATGGACTTCACTTAAAAATTTTTCCGCCTCAAGAGCCGCTATACAACCGCTACCGGCCGCCGTGACAGCTTGCCTGTAACGAAAATCCTGCACATCGCCTGCTGCAAATAAGCCTTCTACCGAAGTTTTAGTGCTATCAGAATGGGTTTTGATGTACCCGTTTGGGTGCTTTTCTATCCCCATCGCGTCAACAAGCTCTGTCAACGGGGTGTGCCCGATCGCAAAAAAAAGACCCCTTACCTCTTTTGTAAAAACATCTCCGTTTTGCTTGATCTTAATCGCCTCCAAAGAGTCTTTTCCTAAAGCCTCGACCACTTCAGCGTTGTAAATAATCTCAATTTTAGGATCTCTTTTCACCCTCTCGGCCATAATTTTAGAGGCTCTGAGCGTGTCCCTTCGATGGATAAGATACACCTTTTTTGCGTAGTGGGTCAAAAAATGGGCCTCTTCACATGCCGAATCCCCCCCGCCTATCACTGCAAGATCCTGGTTTCTGAAAAAGGGGAGCGGCCCGTCGCAAACGGCACAGGCGGATATCCCCTTGTTCCAAAGCTCATTATCCCCTGATCCCGGAATCGGAAGACGGTTCGCTTTAGCCCCTGTTGCCAAAATTACCGATCTTGCCTGTACCACCCCTCCCCCATGGGTCGCTTTGAATCGCGCTTTTCCGTGGTGATCCAACTCCAGCTTATCGATATCCTCGTTGAGGACAATAGTACCAAATTTTGTCGACTGCTGCTCCATTTTTTGCATCAGCTCATGACCTAATATCCCATTCTCAAACCCGGGAAAATTTTCTACATCTGTGGTTGTCATAAGCTGCCCACCTTTCATAAATCGAATGGAGCCTGCCGCCACCACCGTTGAAAGTCTCGCCCTGGAGGTATAGATCGCGGCTGTCCAAGCCGCAGGGCCTGAGCCGATAATGAGAACATCGCATTCCATGTAGAAAACCAAACTATTTCTTTAAATAAGTAATAATATCCGACCGTGAAAAAAAAATCGACGAAATTCAAAAAACTGGGGTACAATTATGCGCTAAAACGACTCGACGATGGAGGCAACCAGGCATTGAGAAGCATTACCCTTGATCGCGTTTGCATGACTAAACGTGGTAGTAAAATTTTAAATGAGGTTTCCCTTAAGCTCCCCTCCTCAAAATTTGTAGCCTTATTAGGACCAAGCGGTTGTGGTAAAACAACTTTGCTTAGGGCAATAGCCGGGTTTGAAAAAATTGACAGCGGCCGTATTTTCCTTGGAGAAAATGATATTTCTCACCTCCCCGTCCACCAAAGGTCTATGAACTACGTTTTTCAAGACTATGCCCTCTTTCCCCATCTGACTGTGGAACAAAATATCGCCTACAGTCTTAAAATACAGCGCCGCCCCAAGGTAGAGATCGAGCAGCGTGTTAAAAAATTATTGAAATCTTTCGACATAGAGCCCCTTTACCACCGCTATCCGGAAGAACTTTCCGGCGGCCAGCAGCAGCGTGTCGCAATTGCGCGGGCAATTATTGCAGAGCCCCATGTGCTTTTACTGGACGAGCCTCTTGCAGCTCTTGATTTTAAATTAAGTGAACGGATGCTGATCGAGCTGATCGATCTGCAAGACCTTTTGCAAATGACGTTTTTATACGTCACACATGATCAGCTAGAAGCGTTGACAGTCGCCGACCTGGTGATTGTTATGGGGGCCGGGGGAACCATCGAACAGATCGGGACGCCCAAAGAGGTGTACGAATTCCCTAAAAACGCTTTCGTTGCAAATTTTGTCGGCTCGACAAACCTTTTCGAGGGGACCATAGACGAAATATTTGAAAAAGAGCTTATCCTTAAAAGCACCAGCCAGGAGCTTATCAGCATCTCCATTTCAGACCGCCCCTCTTGGCTTAAAAAAGGGAACTCTGCAGTGGCTTCCATACGTCCGGAAAAAATCGACATCTCAAAAATACCTCTCGCCAATTTTTCAAATAATTTCAAAGGGATTGTCACTTCGATTGTTTATGAGGGGATGTCAACGAAGTACTATGTAAGGCTGGATACAGGACGTAAAATTATTGTCTTTGAGCAGAACGAGCACCATTTTATACGCGATGAGATCAATTACGACGATGAAGTTTACATCTCTTGGCAAAAAGAAAACGTCGTTTTAATGGAGCGCTAGAATGGGGTCCATCGCACTTCCAACAGACGAGCAGCACAGCTTCGGACGAAAGGGCTTTAGAAAAGTTCTCAAGCGAGAGGCCCCTTTCGGTATTGGATCGGGAGCTTTAGTGTGGCAATTTCTATTTTTCTACGCCCCTCTTGTCCTGATGCTCTTCTCCAGCGTCTCTAGATTTCATCTAGACGGATCCTTCCAAGGATTTACTTTGACCCACTTCTTTCAAATTTTAAAGCTAGACTATTTTTTTGTTATTTTTAAATCTCTTCAGCTTGGTTTTTCTACCGCCTGCATCACCCTCCTACTTGGCTTTCCCCTAGCCTATACAATCGCTCTGAAAGGGGGGCGATTTAAAACATTCCTCTTATTTCTCGTGATTGTGCCGTTTTGGACGAACTTTCTGCTCCACATCTACGCCTGGTTTTTCGTTCTGGAAAAAGGGGGCTTTCTCAACCAGCTTCTTTTATGGTTGAAGGTCATTGAACAACCGATCCACTTTCTCAACACAAGCTTTGCAGTCCACCTCATGATGGTCTACTACTACCTTCCCTTCATGACGCTCCCGATCTACTCCTCCCTTGAAAAGTTTGATCCGTGTTTAATAGAAGCCTCTATGGATTTAGGCGCAACCAAATTGCAAACTTTCCGCCGCGTTGTCCTCCCTGTGCTGATGCCCGCACTGAGAACAGGCTTTTTTCTAGTTTTTATCCCGGCATTTGGGGAGTTTGTGATCCCTGAGCTGATGGGCGGAGATAAATTTATGTATGTAGGTTCCGTTGTCTCCCAATTTATCATGGGGGAAAAGACTGCGCCTATAGGGATCGCATTTACGGTTTTATCAGGAAGTCTTCTGATGCTGGCCTCATTAGCCCTTTATAGGGGATCCTTTGTATTAAACCGCTGGCTTACCGGAGGCAATCGATGATCCCTTTATTTGTTTTTGCCGTTTATCTCTTTTTATACGTGCCGATCATTGTACTTGTCCTCTTTTCGTTTAACTCAAAGAGCTTCCCCTCCCCCTGGGACGGTTTTACACTCCATTGGTATAACGAATTGTTTCAATCTAAAGACTTATGGTCTGCGTTCTCCACCTCGCTTACGGTTTCGACCCTATCGACACTTTTGAGTCTATTTATGGGGATCTGTTTTATCTACTACATCAGTCGGCAGCAAAAAGGGGAATCGCTAGTCCCGCTTTTTTATAGCAACCTGATCATTCCGGAATTGGTACTTGCGATCGGGCTTGTGAGCTACTTTAGCCTTTTCCAGGTCCCGTTAGGATTTCAAACGCTGCTGATTGCGCATACTGTTTTGGGTCTTGGATTCGCAATTCCTATCCTTTTCGTCCGCTACAAGGAGCTGTCGCCAAGCCTAACCGAGGCGTCTTTGATACTAGGCGCAGGACCTACCAGGACATTTTTTAAAATCACCCTTCCTCTCCTTAAGCCGGCCCTTCTTGCGAGTGGTTTGTTGATCTTTGTAATCTCTTTTGATGATTTCCTATTCTCTTATTTTTGTGCCGGCACATCGGTTGAAACCTTATCATTGTATCTGATCTCCTCGATCCGTTTTGGAATTTCTCCGGTTGTAAATGCCCTCTCCACTATTCTTCTATTTTTCACGATCCCACTTGCTCTACTTTTCTTTTCATCGAAAAAAGGGACAGAGGTATTTTGATGTGTCGGGTTTTTTACGCTTTCCTCTGGATTGTCGCTATCTACATGTCGATATTTATCGGCCACAGCGGTTGCAATTGGTTCCAAAAACCCCACAAGTCGATCGACTTCTTCTGCTGGGGCGATACGATTGAGGCAGAACTATTAGAGGAGTTTGAGGCGAGCCACGGGATTCATGTGAACATCCATCCTTTCAGTTCCAACGAGGAGATGGTTGTAAAATTGAAGGCGGTTCAAGGCAAGGGGTACGATCTCGTCTGCGCCTCCGACTATGCAGTAAGAATTCTTAAAGAAGAGGGTCTGATCGCCCCCATCCAAAAAGACAAGATCCCCAATATCGCAACCATCGATCCCTATTTGATGCACCAAAATTTTGATCCAAACAACGAAGTATCCCTGCCGATCGAGTGGGAACCATATGTGATTGTGACCAAAGAGGCGGCCAAACTGGGTATCAAAGATCTTTTTAAAGATCTGGGTGAGGACCGGCTTGTGATGACATCCGATCCTATTGAAGCTATTATGTATGCCGCCTACAGCCTCTATGGAAAAATCGACCATTTATCCGATGCCCAACTTAAAGAGGTAGGCAAGCTCCTCAAAAAGCAAAAAAAGCATATTGAAGCCTACGTGGATCATAGAGCGAAATATCTTATGGAAACCGGCAACTGCGATCTGGCTCTTATACGGTCCGGTTTTGCCCGACTTATGGAGCAAGATGGTGTCCCTATCCACTATGCTCTCCCAAAAGATTGGCATTTTATCAATATTGAAAATCTAGCAATCACCTCCTCTACTCAAAAAACAGATGAGGTACACGCCTTTATCAACTTCTTTTTATCCAAAAACTCCCAAAAATTTCATAGTGAGAATACTCTGGTCTATCCGGTGCACAAAGAGCTGATTACAGAATCGGAATTGGTAAAAGAGATTCATCAAAAAAATGATCCCCAATTTTTTCATTATATCGCAAAAGAAGAAGACACGAGAGATCTTTGGGTCTCTTTGAAAGGGCATCAGCCCTAACAAATCCATACCATTCAAAAAAAATCCCTAAATATGTAAAATATTAGGGATCTCTTTTTTAGATTCTTTAGCCTTTTTTAGGGGCCTAGGATTAGCTGATGTGCTTTTCGATGTAGTTCACAACATCGCGCACAGTTTTCATGTTTTGGGCATCTGTGTCAGGAATCTCTTTTTTAAATTTTTCCTCGAATGCCATCAAAAGCTCTACGGTGTCCAACGAATCTGCACCGAGATCTTCCATGATTGTAGAGTCAAGATGCACCTTGTCCTCTGCAACACCCAGTTGCTCGACGACGATTTTCTTAACTTCCTCAAAAATTGTTTCAACTTTTTCGCTCATGATGTTGTTATTTCCTTTTTCATTAGTGTAAAGTTAAACCTCCATCAACAGTCACAACTTGGCCGTTGACGTAGCTGCAGTTCATTGCTAGATGGTAGACCACCTCGGCGATCTCCTCTGGTTTTGCCATCCTTAACAACGGAATATGCTTAATTATTTCCTCTTTCATGTTTTCAGGCAAATCTGCGGTCATCTTGGTGTCGGTGAAACCGGGCCGTACAACATTGACCCTGACGTTTCGTCTACCTATTTCCAACGCTAAGGATTTTGCCATCCCTTCCAGACCCGCTTTACTTGCCGCGTAGTTTGCTTGACCCGCATTTCCACGGGCTGAGACGGAACTTAAATAGATAATAGAACCAGACTGCTTTTTAAGCATATCAGAAAGGAAAGCCTTTGTGATCCAAAAAGGGGAATAGAGATTTGTTTTTAGAACCTGATCAAAATCCTCGTCCTTCATCCTCAAAAATAGGGTGTCTTTGCAAATCCCCGCATTTAAAATCAAGATGTCCACCGGCCCCGTCTCTTTGTAAAGGCGGTCGATCGACTCCCTTTCGGAGGTGTCAAGACAATGAAAGTGTAAGCGATCGTCCCGAGATGCGAGCTTTTCCCCCGCCTCCTTATCTCGACCGGTAAAATGGATCTCAGCCACAGAGTCGTTTAAAAATTTTTCGACAATTTTTAAACCGATCCCTTTTGTTCCTCCGGTTACGAGTGCGCGCATACCTCAAACTCCTTCAAATCTTTCACCGTGTTTACCGAAAGAACCTGGGCATCCAGATTTTTTTGAACCAAGCCCTTTACCACAGTTCCCGGTCCTAGCTCTAAATACGTGGCGGCGCTACCTGCAGCTCTAATCGAATCGGATAATAGAACACTGCTCACAAGCTGGCGGGACAAAAGATTTTTGATCCGTGCCGGGTCATTTTCAGGTTTTGCGTTTGCGTTCATGATCACATCAAAACTGGGCTTTCTAAAATCGGTTGCCTGGACCAATGGATCGAATTTATCGAACGCCGGTTGCATGAGTGAGGAGTGAAACGCCCCTCGAACATCCAAAGGCACTACCCTTTTTGCACCGTTATTTTTTAAATTTTGTGTAGTGAGCTCTATATCCTCCGCATTTCCTGATATCACCGTTTGCAAAGGGGTGTTCAGATTCGCGAGTACAGCTGTCCCCACAAGATGCTTGGCAATTTCGTCACTAGACAATCCCAAAACAGCCGCCATCCGCCCAGGGAAGGCAATAGCAGCCTCTTGCATAAGCTCCCCACGGCGCCTTACAAGTTTTAGTCCCTCTTTAAACGGCAGTGATTTAGCAATTGTTAAAACACTGTACTCCCCAAGGCTTAGGCCAAGTCCAGTCGAAAATTCTATTAAAGGGCAAACTTCATTCAAAACATTATAAATCGCAATAGTAGTGGCGTAAATACTCAGCTGACTTTTATCGGTATCGCTTAAAGATTCTTGAGACCCCTCGTAAATCCATTTCCGAATACTCAGACAGGTAGTGTCCTCAGCTTCCTCCATCGTTTGTTTAAAAATGGGGAAATTATCATGAAAATCTTTGCCCATCTGGACAAACTGGGCACCTTGACCCTGAGTTAAAAGTACATATTTCATAAACTTGTAAACACCGCTCCGGCATAAGTAAACCCGGCCCCGAAGGCCACCGACATGTACCGATGGTTCTTTTCGTGGGGGATCGATTGTAGTAAAATTGGTATGGAAGCAGCCGACGTATTTGCTGTATACCCGATCGTTGTCGGCACTTTTTCCTCCGGTATTAGGAGCCGTTTTTGGATATTTTGCATAATCCTGATATTGGCCTGGTGAAAAAGAACATACCTGATGTCGTTCATCGAAAGCATCTCTTGCTCCATAAGAAGCTCGATGATCTCTACCCCTTTTTGGATCGCGGTTTTAAAAATTTCCTGCCCCGACATTTGCATTTTTTTTCCAATCGGAATGCAAAGAGAGCCTGCCAAATTCCCATCAAGTCCTAGAACCACCCTGTCTATGCGGAGCCCGCTCCCCCCTTTTTTGATCACAGAAGCCCCCGCCCCGTCCCCGAATAAGATCACTGTAGAGCGGTCATCAGGGTCAAGAACCTGGGTCATTTTTTCGCAGCCGATTAAAAGAATTGTTGCATACATACCCGACTCGATGAACGCTTTGGCCACACTTAAACCATATAAATATCCGGAGCATGCTGCCGAAATATCCATAGCCGGTGCTCGACACCCCTCCAGCTTAGATTGTATGATTGCCGCTGTGGAGGGAAGAGGTTGGTCCGGAGTCATTGTGGCAACAAGAATCAGATCTACTTCTTTGGGATCGATTTGAGCCTTTTCCAATGCCTCTTTTGCAGCGATAAGACCCATATCCGAGGCCTTGACATCGTTTTCTGCCCAGCGCCTCTCTTTGATGCCCGTCCTTTCGTAGATCCAGGAGTCGGAAGTGTTGAGATACGTTTCAAAATGGGAATTTTCCACCCTTTTTGGAGGAAGGTATGCTGCGCTTGCGATGATAGTTGCAGATTCAGAATTCATCTTTCCTTGATGTTTGCAGTATATGCGGAGCGCATATCCTAGGCAAAATTTTGGCTATCTATTATCAGTTGTTTTCCCGGGTCTAGAAAAAATCTGCTCTGTTTTTTAAAGGGAGCAAAAAACAATAGTATCGATTTTTTTTAAACCTTTACCTCGACTATGGTAGTCTAAATGAGGTTAAAAAGGAAGTTTGAATCCAAAAATGCGGGAAAATTTCCAAAGAGTGAACATCCCGACTTTTAAGCTTGAAAATTGTATCCCAGTATCAATAGCCCTAATACCCCTTTCGTTATCTTCAACTCCTGGGGTAAATAAGATGAAAATCGCCTTAAGGGCTTATTTAGGTCCAAACCATTTTTTAAAAATCGACCGGTTGAGGTTTTAGATGACAAACCGCTCTAAAGGCTCAAGCAGATCCAAACCATTTTTTAAAAATCCTCGTTTGAACTTTTCACCGATCTTCTGTAAAATTATAGAGCAATTAAGAGGGCGACTCTAAACAAAAGAGTGGCCCGTTCGCGAAAAAAATAAAATACTCCACCCTTGAAATAGATCTTCTATACAAGAATAAAAAGGGCATTTAAACTAGAGATTATGCGCTATCCAGAACCTATAGTAAACCTTGTCGGTCACCTGCAGAAACTGCCGGGCATCGGCCGCAAGACAGCGGAAAAATTTGCCTTCCACCTTCTTGACTGGGATAAGCATCAACTCGACTCTCTGGCTAGTGCGATTGCAAATTCCAAAGAAAGGCTTGCCCGCTGCCCCAGTTGCAATGGATTGCACGACAAGGCTATCTGCCCCTTTTGCGATCCAAAAATCCGTTCGACCCATACGTTATGTATTGTTTCTAATCCAAAACATGTCTACGCGATCGAGTCGACTCACCTATTTGAAGGGGTGTACCACGTCTTGTCAAAGCTCGTGTCACCCATAGAAAACCGGTATGTCGACGAAAGCGAACTGCAGGAGATAAAAAATCGGATCGAAACGCAAATGATAAAAGAGGTTGTTATCGCTCTGGATGCCACACTCGAGGGGGATGCCACAGCACTTTTCATTCGGCAGCAACTCAAGGAGTTTCCTATCCAAATCTACAGGTTAGCCCACGGATTGCCTATTGGGGGCTCGCTTGAATATGTGGATGAAGAAACCCTCCACCTTGCATTCCGCGGTCGAGTGCGCCTATAAACAAATGGCTAAGTATTTTATAGATTTATCAAACGATCCTTGCATTGTGTAAGGATCGTTTTTTATTTTCTCCCTTTTTTTGTCTCTTTTAAAAAGAGAACTATTGCCTTAATCAGTTTTTCTTATATAATAGACACATGAAAAATTTTTTAGCTCTTCTTCTCTTTTTGTGCTCTTTTCAACTTTTTTCCCAGGAAACCTTTGATGTTTATGACGGGAAAGTGATCCGAAAAATTTCGGTCATTTTTGATACAAAAAATCAAAACCCCGAGGAATCTCGCACGATCCAGGACAGATTAAGAACTAAGTCGGGAGATACTTTCTCCTCCACGACTTTTGATGAAGATCTGAAAATGCTCGCAAAAAACAATCGTTCCGTAGTTCCACAGGTCAGAATAGAGGAAAACGAACTGGATATCACCATTTACGTCTATCCGAAAACAGTCCTTTCGAAAATAGTTCTGGGACCCCCAGGCGCTGACTTGAAGCTATCGAACAAACGGATTCTATCTGCCTGCAGCGAGGCTGAATTGCTAATCGGACAGCCTTACGACAGCGAAATGGTCGCAAGCGCTATTGCCAACATCAAAGATGCCTACGTCTGTTTCGGGTATTACGACATCCGTGTTATGACGAAAGAGACGGTGAACGATCTTAACCAGGGGATCCTCTATTTAGACATCTATCCCGGGCCTAAAGGTTTTGTCCACGATGTGGAGATCGAAGGGATCCAGGATAATCCTTTGCGTCACCGGATTTTAGAGATGACTCAAACAAAGAGGCTGAGCGTGATCAGCTTCTTAACAGGTTCAGGAAAAGTTGACAGAGCTCTTTTGGAGCAAGATCAACTCATCATCCTCCACTACCTGCAAAACAAAGGGTATCTGGATGCCGAGGTCGAAATCGAAGTTCAGGATCTGGGGAAAAACCAGAGAAAGGTGATCATCCACATAAAACTCGGTGAGCAATACTATTTCGGCAACATCCGATTTGAGGGGAATACCTTTTTTGAACCGGATAGAGTTCGGGAGGTGATTCAGGAGGATATCATTAGCGATAAGCCCTACTCACAGGACGAACTGATGGCGATGTCGAAAAAGCTTAAGGAGTTCTACGGCGAAGAGGGGATGATAGAAACAAGCGTCCAGTATATCTACGAGTACAATTTTGAAACCAATCGGATCGATATACTTTTCATCATCAATGAATCCAAAATTTTTAAAGTCGGAAGGATAATTGTCAGAGGAAACACCACCACCGAAACCCGTATCATACTCTCCCAAACGGAATTGATTCCGGGTCAGGTCTACCGCTCCTCGCAACTGCAGGATACGCAAATGCGACTGCAATCTTTGAATTACTTTAAGACCGTGGATGTCGTCGCCGTAAAAGAGCCGAGCAAATCCCTTGGTGATGAGTACAGAGATGTTATCATCGATGTACAAGAAAAGGGTACCGGTTCGGCACGCCTATTTTTCGGTTTCAACTCTACAGAAAGTGCGTACGGTGGATTGGATATCTCCGAAAACAACTTCAACCACAAAGGGCTTCTGACATGGTGGCACCAGGGGATTTCGAAAATCCGGGGTGGAGGAGAAAGGCTCAACCTAAAGGCCCAGATCGGTTTGAAGGAGCAATCCTATAGCCTTAACTGGACAGATCCGAATTTTAATGACTCGAACTGGAGAGTTGGTTTTGATGTTACCTACGGCACAAGTAAAGTGCAGTCGGATCAATACACTATTGACAGCGTAGTTTTCCAACTATTCGCAGGGTATCCGATCGCACGCTATGCAGCCCTTGGGCTTAAAGGCCGCGTAAGGGACTCCTTTACACGTGTAAAACAGAGCGCACCGCCAGCTGTTCAAGAGCAGAGGGGAAATAACGGTGTTGTTGGGGGTGCAGGACCCAACTTTGCCTACGACTCGACCGACAATGCGTTTCGTCCCCATAGTGGAGCAAGGGTTCTTTTTGATACCGAGTTTGACGGAGTGGTTAGAAGACCGCATGAGGTCCCCCATTCCTTTCCTATAATTCGTTTAGCGAGCTTGAACAGCTACTACTTCCCATTGGGTAGAAGGGCGACTCTAAAACTTAGAGGAGAATACAAAGTTCTGCTACCTCTGGGTGGTGGTGCGGCTGGCGATGTCCCCTTGAGCGAACGCTTCTACTTGGGTGGTGTCGACTCCTTGAGAGGGATCAGACCCGGAGCTCTTGGACCCTTGTTCCCTAGTCTCCCGGGCGCTCCTTTGAATCCTGATGGTAGTGTTGTGAACTGGCAGGATGGAAACAGGGAAAATCCGACCGGAGGTATCACTTCTCTCTTGCTTTCTGCTGAGGTAGCCGTTAAAGTTGCTAAACCAATAGACCTATTTGCATTCGTTGACGGGGGTTCCATCTCCCTTAAGCGGTGGCAAATCGGGCAATTTGTCCCAACCGGAGGCTTTGGAGTCCGGTTAGACATAGGTCGGGGCGCGCCGGTGACTGTGGGTGTTGGATTCCCTATAAGGGGAGACGGCAGCATAAAACAAGTTTCGGAAACATTGTTCTTCTCGATGGGTACCGCCTTCTAGGAAGAACTCGATAAATTAAACTAAGGTAGATATGGCACTCAATCGCTGGATCATGAACTTAGCTCTAATGGGGCTCACGTCAATCCCCCTAGGAGCAAAAGAAAAAGCCCCTAAGACGGCTTATGGTTTTGTAAACTTTGAAACTTGCGTCTCTAACAGCCTAAGGGGCAGAAAAGAGCGTGAGATGGTAGAAAAACAAAAAACAGAAATGGAAAAAATCCTTAAGGATCTTGAGGTGCAGCTGAACGAGACGCACAAAAAAAGATCTGACCAGGACTATCTTGATGCTCTATCCCCGCAAGCGATCGATGATCTGAATCAAACCTACCAAAATCAGATTGAGGACATCAAAAAAGCCCAATCCCAGTACTACCAAGTGCTCCAGCAGGCGCAAGGAAGAATGTACAATGTGATCCACATGGAAATTAAGAAAGCCTCTGAAAAAGTAGCCAAGGACCGGAATCTTGACACTATTTTACAATCTGAAGCGGCCTTTTTTTCCACAAATGACCTTGACGTAACAGAGCATGTCGTTAAGGAAATGGACAAAAATTTCGCTCAAGAATCCAAGTAAAACGGACCCCTCTTCTCTAGGAGGGGTTAAATTTTCTTTTTCTATTTCTTTTAGGTCTAACCAATGCTCCTGAAATCTCAAAAAACCAGATCCTACACGGCTGAAGAACTTGCTTCGATGATCCAAGCCCAAGTTATCGGCGATCCCAAAACAGTTATTACAGGTGCGGATGAGCTCCTTTCGGCAACCCATGAGGATGTCTCCTTTTATTCCAACGACAAATACTACTCTCAATTTGCCTCGTCGCAAGCAGGAATCGTGATCGTAACCGCTGAAACAGAAAGGGTCGAGGGGAAAACGTATCTGGTTCATCCGAACCCTTCGCTTGCTTTTCAAACAATCCTGACATTTTTGTTTCTGGACAGAAATATCCGCTCGGGTTTTTCCAAAATCCATCCGAGTGCCGTTATCCACCCCAGCGCAAGGCTTGGGGAAGGGGTCACTGTAGGGCCTCATGTCGTGATCGATCGCGATGTAGAGATTGGCGATTACACACAAATCGATGCTGGGAGCGTCATCTATCCGCTTGTGCAAATCGGAAGCTACTGCCATATCTATGCTAACGTGACAATACGTGAAGATGTGATTCTGAAAAACAGGGTCATTCTGCAGCCTAACTGCGTCATAGGGGGCTGTGGGTTTGGCTACGAATCGGACCCCCATCGCGGAGTAGTGAAGCTCGAGCATTATGGAAAAGTCATCCTTGAAGATGACGTGGAGATCGGTTCTGGTACAACAATTGACCGGGCCCGATTTAAAGCGACCAGAATTGGGCGTATGACAAAAATCGATAATCTCGTCCAGATCGGACACAATGTCGACATCGGTATGGCAAATTTTATTGTCGCTCAAGTAGGTATTGCCGGCTCGACCAAAGTCGGAGATCGGGTCCAGATCGGAGGTCAAGCAGGGCTCAACGGGCATATCCGGATCGGTTCAGATGTGCAAATCGGTGCCAAATCGGGTGTGATGACCTCTATCAAAGAGCCGGGAATGTATGTGGGATTGCCTGCAGGGCCCGCTATGGACCAAGGTAGACTTCATACACGACTTAAAAAGCTGGATCAGTTATTTAAACGTGTAGATGCCCTAGAAAATGCCAAAGGGTAAATAGACCTATGATTACAAACTATGTCAAACAGACTGAGCAAGATCAGTTTCAGGTGCTGGACGACCCGCGACCCGGGTGCTGGATCCATGTGGACATGGCCACTAATCAAGATATCACTACTATTGCCCATCTCATCAACATCGATGTCGCAGATTTGATTGACTGTATTGACCGTTTTGAGATTCCACGCCTTGAGACATTTGACGACGTTGCAATCGTTATCACCCGTTACCCTTCGAAAACGACAACCTCGACAGATATAGGCCTCTACACCACCACATTTGCCATGGTTTTGTCCAAAGACTATTTTATCACCATATGCACAGAGAAGAGTTCTTTGGTGAAGAATGTGGTCAACAGAAAAAGCGACCTGCTTACCACCCAAAAAACGCGATTGCTTGTCCTTTTTTTGGGTAAAATCACCCAAGAGTATACTGTGAATATCAAGCTAATCCGCTCAAACGTCCTCCATCAGGAGAAAGATCTTGGACAGATCGATTCGGACGACATCAATGCGATGACGATCTACGAAGAGAACCTGAATCAGTATCTTTCTGCTCTTGTTCCTTTACGCTCCGTTTTTGATCAGATCAGCCTCGGAAAGATTTCAGCTTTGATTGAAGAGGACCAGGACCTGATTGAGGGCCTTGTGCATGCGATACGCCAGTCGGAAGATCTTTGTAAGATCAATATGCGCAGCTTGGCACGTTTGAGAAACTCCTATCAGATCATCTTCACAAACCAGTTGAACAAGACAATCAAACTCCTTACAGCCCTGACGATCATCCTCAATATCCCGACCATGATTGCAAGTATCTACGGTATGAACATCAACCTCCCGGGACAAGACCTCGCAAACGCCTGGCTTTTTATCCTGATCATGATATTTGGAGGCACACTCGCCGGATTTGTCTATTTTAGAAAGAACAAGTGGCTATAAAAAATCGACTCCCCTCCTAACTTCCCTTAGGCCCTTTTTCTTCGCAAGGTAGCGTAACTAGTTGTATCGACTCCCCTCCTAACTTCCCGAAGGCCCTTTTTCTTCGCAAGGTAGCGTTTTTCTTCGCAAGGTAGCGTAACTAGTTGTATCGACTCCCCTCCTAACTTCCCTTAGACCCTTTTTCTTCGCAAGGTAGCGTTTTTCTTCGCAAGGTAGCGTAACTAGTTGTATCGACTCCCCTCCTAACTTCCCTTAGACCCTTTTTCTTCGCAAGGTAGCG
>JBEIFH010000003.1:0-91043 GCA_040382515.1 Chlamydiia bacterium
ACCTTTTGGCGACAGGAAGTCCGAGTTTGGCGATCGTGAGAGAAGACCTTTTGCCGACAGGAAGTCCGAGTTTGGCGACCGTGAGAGAAGACCTTTTGGCGACAGAAAAGAATTCGGCAGTAAAAAACCCTTTTTTAAAGATGAAAAGTTTAAAGAGTCCGGTTTTAAAATGGTCGGTAGGGCAAAAAAAAGCAAAAGCTTTTCCTTAGGAAAATATGATCTAGAAATGCCTTCAAAAGATGGAAGATCAAAAAGACCAAGCGGTCCAAAAAGGGGGAAGAAGGTTTTTACAGCCCCTAAAAAAAACCGTTACTCCTAGTTTAGATTAGATCATTCCCTATGATTCTATGGCTCTGGCAAATTTGCCAGGGCTGTTTTTTTGTATAGGAGCTCGAAAACGCCAAAACTTTTTAAATTTCGGCGTTTTTAATCGAGCTAACTAGAATCCAGTAGGGAGGATCTAAGCAATCATTACTGCTAAGCGATAGATCAATGGTGTATAACAAAGCTTATGCGTGCATCGATACGGTACTTAGTGATATGACCATTTTCTACTTTAGCGTGGATATGATCGACATCAATTTGTTTGATATCTTTTACGGTTTTACTTGCCTCGTGGACTGCGGAATGTACCGCCTCCTCGATCGTTTTTCCCTCGCTTATGACTTCAATCACCTTTACTATAGACATAAATAACCCCTAAAAAAACTTAGACTCTTCTACATTACATATAAAAATTTTTATATTTTCTCGCTAGAGTTTTTTTAAGCTCTTGATTTAGAGGTGGAAGAGCTACCACCCCTTTTTTTGTTCTTAGTTCCCGGAAGCACTGCCCTTTTTGAATGGGGGGCAGTGCAATAGGGGGGGTGTAGGGTCTATTGATAGGAAGTTTTTCTACAAAATTTCGACTTTGCCGGTCTTTATTTTATAGTAGCCTCCGACGACATCAAGTTTTTTTTCATCGAGGAGCTTTTTAAGATCAGGATTATTTTTTAAGCTTGCTACGATTGAGGCGACATTTTGTTTGATTGCAGATTCCAGATTTTCCCCTTTTCGAAGGGCAGGCTTAATGAGGGCGGCTATTGCAGGGATATCTTTTGCGTTATTGTTTAATACTGCTTGGACAGCGCCGCAAGATTCGTGTCCCAAAACAACGATAATACTAGACTCAAAAACTTTGGCTGCAAATTCGATGCTTTCAAGTTCCACCGGACCTGCAACATTTCCCGCTACCCGAACGACAAAAAGATTGCCGGTGGATTGGTCGAATACGATCTCCGGAATCACTCTAGAGTCGGCACATGAAAGTATGATAGCAAAAGGGTTTTGCCCCCCCTTTAAATTAAGGCGCTTGTCAGAGGAGTGATCGGCAAAAAGGAGTTTATCGGTGACGTATCGATTATTTCCCTCTACCAAAATCTGCAAACTCTCTGTTGGGGTAAGCCCGACGATCGGAGCAAAGAAAACAAATAAAATGGGTAAAATGTACTTCATTCCTTTTATTTATAGAGTTGGTTTAATTTAATCAAATGTTCATTGTAAGTTTTTTTTATTTTATGAGTTGCTGTTATTTAACACATACTTCCTTATATTTTTATTTTATCTTCGCTTTCTGCGATGAGTCTTCCCAAAGTTGAAGAATACTTAAGGGATAAAACTTTTGGTCTCAAGTGGCTCAGGATAAAATTTGTTTTTCTTGTTTTGTGTGGCATTTGCAATAAAGAGGGGCCAGGTACCTATTTGGAAATAGGTGCTGTTTACCGGACCTATTTAATAATATTTTTTCTAGAAAAAGAGTTAGGCTGAAAGGGGATAAGCATAGAGATTGCCTCCAATTGAGGATTGGTGGGTGCATGAATCATTACTTACAAATAGCCTTTTGAAGCGCTGGGTAGATGCGAAATATGAAAATCTTTATGGGTCGCAGGCTGCTGCCGATCTTTTTATTAAATTTGCACGTGACGAAAAAATGAAACGGAGGAGAGGGAAACTCCTTTAATAGAGGGGAAAAAAGCTTAGCTAGGATAGGCGATACACCTTTAAATAGACAATTTTTGTTTTATAGTTCAAAAAGAGCTTTAAAGGGTGGAGTTTCATCACAAAGGATAGAGAATGGTTACATTAAAAATGATCAAGAGAGAATTTTTACATGTTTTGCCGATTTTTATTTTTTTCCTTTTTTTCTTGACCCTTATAAATTGGACAGAAACCTATCTATTTGAAAATACAGGAATAAAAGGTTTTAGTTTTTCGGAAGTCGCGCTTGCAGCCGCTTTGATTGCAAAAATTGTTTTAGTTCTGGACCACTGGCGATGGATAGACCGGTACAAAAAGTATCCATTGGCTGTAGCCATTTTATGGAAGACCTTTTTGTACTGGATCATCCTTTTTATAGTGCGCCTTGCCATCAAATTTATCCCCAGTGTCTGGCTTAATGATGGGCGGTTTGAAACAGACATCCAGCAGTTTTTTGTAAGTGTCAATTGGAATATTTTTCTTTCAGTGCAAATGTATTATCTTATGCTTTTGTTTATTTACGTCACCTTTGTTGAGCTGGTGAACAAAATAGGTCGAAAAAAAGTTATAGAGCTTTTCTTCGGGTAACAGCTCTTTAACGAAAGTTTTTCGAGTTAGGAACTTTAGCCTTGCCCTTTGAAAATCCCTATGCAGTCATCGACTCTTATCGTTTTAAATCAAGCAAAGCTCATCATACACTCCCTAAATTTACCACCTTAAAACCTCCTTACCTGATCATGAAATTGAAGTGATAAAGTAGGAGGAGGCTTTTAGCTCTGATGAACCTCGATGTTGAAATTACTTCGGTTGGGGTGTGGAATCATCTGTTTGCAAATAATATGAAAACTTAGATAAAATAGTCTCTTTTTTTAAGCAGGCAATTTTTTATGAACACTGTTCTGAGATCGATTTGCCGGTCCCAATCGCATTTGGTTACCGATTATTTGAGGAAGTCGCGTATTCTTAATCCGGGCCAGCAGCTGGCCGATTTTTTACACACAAATCGACTGGCAGATAAGGGTGAGGGGGTTTATGAGGTGTTTGACCGCTCCACTAAATTTCTGGCCGTTGCCGGAATAAAATACTATGGCTCTGCCGAGGCTTCGAACTGGCACTATAAATTCTTGAAGGCCGTTTCGGAATTTAAGGTCATTTTGGGGAGCCCGATGCTGACGAATGCGGGCAGACGGGAAAAAAGTGTTTCGGCCTGCTCCATTCCGCCGGTCCGGTTGTCTCGGATGCAAAGAGATGAGATTGCCAAAATGGTAGGGGATTACCATACCAGGGGGATGGGTACCGGATTTTGCCTCGATGATGTGGAAGAGCCCCAGGAGATGGTCCGTTACTTAAACCAAGTTGCCATGTCTGAAGTCCAAAAAGGGATGATTGAACGTTCCTGCGGTAACATGGGGGTATTATCGATACACCATCCGAAGGTACTCTCTTTTATCCGTGTGAAGCAAGAGAGTCCCGATATTCAGCACTGGAAATTCAACCTTTCGGTCAACATCACCGACGCCTTTATTGAGGCGCTCGAAAAAAACGAACCCTTCACATTGAGCGACGGTCAAAAAGTGGATCCGCAACTTTTGATGAGTCTGATAGCGGAGCACGCGCATGCTACAGGGGATCCGGGCCTAATTTTTATGGATCGGATCAACCGCCTGAACCGGGTACCGCAAATGGGTCGCTACGAGACGGTGGTCCCCTGCGGTGAGGTGTCGCTCTTTTCGGGCGAGGTTTGCCAATTTTCCTACCTGAATCTACCGCAATTTATTGTAGGGGACAAAATGGATTGGCAAGCCTTGAAAGAGAGCATCCACACCATCATGGTGATTTTGGATAATGCCGTCGAGGTGAATATCGACAGAATGCCGACTCAACTGAGTGCCGAAGTGATTTCCAATTTAAGACGTGTCGGTATCGGAATCTGCGGCTTTTCCGAGCTATTGCAGGCAAAGGGGCTCTGTTACGGATCTTTGGAGGCTCAAAATTTTGCCAAAGAGCTGATGAGTTTCATAAATTTGGAAAGTAAAAGGGCCTCTGTAGAGCTTGCAAAGCAGCGGGGACCTTTTCCATCTTTTAGAAATTTGAATACCCGTGTAGAGCTTTTCACCAAACCTTTCCAAAAATTCCCCACAACGTGTGCGAGTGAAAAAGATTGGGAGCAGTTAGGTAATGAGATCCGAGAGGTGGGTATCCGTAATCTCTCGACAACCATCATCCCCCCAAGCGGAAGAAGTTCTCTCATGGCCGGGTCTAATGCCTCGATAGAGCCCCCATTTTCACTGGTTGCCGATTCTCGATTGAAAAAGACGCTCGAAACCCATGCCCTCAAAGAGGGATATTTCAACGATTTGGGAGCTGTGTACGATTGCATCGAAAAAACAGGCAGCCTGCAGCAGTCAGACCTGCCGTTAGCGATCAAGCGGATCTATAGGACGGCTCTGGAAATGACCCCTAATGACCATCTGTCCATGACAAAAGCGTTTCAATGCCATACCGACGAGGGGATTTCCAAAACGATCAATATGGGTGAAGAATCGTCTGTTGAGGAGGTAAAAAACGTATTTCTTTCGGCGATATCTGCTTCTAATATGAAAGGGGTCACTATTTACAGAAACAATAGCCACCGCTTGCAACCAAAATCCCTATCCACCTCTAGTAAGGATTCTCTTATGTTGATCGATTCGATTTACGGCACTGTAAAAATAACGCCTAAAATAGCAAAAATTTTAGCCTCCCCTCTGATGGAAAGGCTTAAAAAGGTCAGACAAAATGGGGTTGCTTACCTTGTGGACCCTAGACAATCCACATCCCGTTATGATCACTCGGTCGGAACTATGGCGCTCGCTAAAATGCTAGGAGCTTCCGAGCTTGAGCAGATTCAGGCCCTTTTGCATGATGTATCGCATACCCCTTTTTCGCATCTGATCGACTACGTGTATGGATTCAAAAAACAAGATTACCATGAGAAGCATAAGATCCGTTTTCTATCCCAAAAATGGGTCCAAAAAGAGTTGCTAGACTGCGGAATTTCTCTCGATGATCTAAAAGAGCAGAGCCCGACGTTTTTCCAAAAAAATGGGATCAATATCGATCGGATCGATTATATGATTAGAGACCTCAAGGCGGTGGGCAAGATCTTTCAGCCCGAGTATTCGATGATACTGAACAACCTTGTGATAGAGGACAAAAGGATAAAATGCCGCGACATGGGGACAGCTAAACTTTTATTCGATAAATTCCTTGAGGTCAATCAAGAGGTCTATTTCGACCCTAAAGTGGAGGCAGCATCGGTCGCTTTTACAGCTTTGCTCCAAAAAATGCTCCTTGAGGGACTTTTAAAAGAGGAGCAGTTTGAAAAAAGCGAGGAGGAGCTTTTGGAGGCGATCAAAAACAGCCCCTACAAAGCTGAATTCGAAGCAATTGGGCCAAACAGCCTCAAGGGTTCTTCTTTACTAAAAAATGGTCGCCCACCGATTTTACGCAAACTTCGTTTCATCGATCCTGAAATTCAGGGTTTTGAAGGGACGTTGACAGACCACGATCCAAACGCAAAAGCACGCCTTGAGGAATATCTATTAAAAACGCCAAAAGAGGTTTACTATCATGGCTAATTTTTTGAAGTTTATCTTTTTTCCGTTTTTCGTTTTAGCTCTTCATACTGAAGAGATCAACGATGTTGAGGAGTTTATTGAGGCAGTTTTAGACGACAGTGGCAAATACCCTAAGAGGCTTTTGGACTTTGGCGCAACAAATACCAACTACCAGGTGATGAAAGGGGGGAAAAGCTATTTTTTTCGCCTTTCAGGAAATCTTTTGGAGGAGCTCTACTCGAGACAAGACATCGAGTACAGGGTGTTAAAACAGCTCGAAAATAAAAAGATTGCCCCTTGCCCCTATTTTTTTGATATGAAGAGGGGGATATTGATCACCGAGTACATCGAGCATGATGGCATTTTGGTCGATTTACAGGATCAGAATGTCCAAAAAGCTGTTTGTGAAATGCTCAAATCGATTGAAGAGGAAAATATAAGTCTCGATAGGACTTTTGATCCCTATTTAGACATATCTGCTTTATTGAAAAAGGCTCAAACCCCTTTGCCGAAAGAGTTATGTGAAGCTGCACTTCCAATCGTGGAGAAGATTTCTAAAAAGCTCTCACGATTTCCGAAAAAAACTTTATGCCACCTGGATTTGCACCATAAAAATATTCTAAAAAAAGATGGCAGACTCTTTCTGATCGATTGGGAGTATGCGGCGATGAGCCACCCCTATCACACATTGGCCTCGATGGCCTCCAACGAGCTCTGGACCGACAAACAGATGTGGCAAATTTTAGGCCATTATACCAAAGAGCACACGCCTGAGGATAGGGAATGCTTGTATCTGTATCGGGTCGTGTCGGATCTTTTTTGGGCGGCCTGGTGCCATGTGCAGATGGAAAATCCGTCCACAAATAGCCCCTATGCCGAGTGGAGAGATCTATTTATAGAGGCCGCAAAAGAGCGGATTTGTAAACTTGAAATGGACGATAAAAAAACGGACTTATATGCGCTTTAGTATCCTCTTTTTTTTCCTTTGCCCCTTTTTTTTCCCTTTCGTGTCAGCTCATGAGGCGATTTTGCTGATGGGCCCCCCGGGAAGCGGTAAAGGGACTTTTTCCTCCTATCTCGAATCGGCAGGCTATGGGCACATCAGCGCTGGGGATCTGATTCGCGAGGAGATTTTGAGCGGTTCCGCTCTGGGGCTTAAGCTTAAAGGGATTGTGGATAAGGGGGAGTACATCGATGCCGATACGCTGTTTTTTTTAGTAGAGGGGAGGGTGCGGGCCTTTTGCGATCGAAAGAGTCCTGTGATCATCGACGGATACGGGAAAACAAAAGAGGACTGGGTTCGTCTCAATGCTTTTTTAGAGACTCTAGGGTTGAAACGGAGGGTGATCCTGTTTGAGGCGCCCGAGAAGGTTTGCCTAGAGAGAGTTCTGGAGCGGCTCGTTTGCACCGATTGCGGATATATCACTGCAAAAAAGCTTGGCTCTATAGAGGGAGCGATTTGCCCCAAGTGTAAAAAACAAAAGCTTGGGCCCAGAATGAACGATACTCTCAAGGTCACATTAAAAAGGCTTAAGACTTACCATGAAGAAATAAAGCCTCTGCTCCTCGAAACCTACAAAGGGGAGAATGTGATCATTTACAACAGTGATGTCACTTATGAGGCTTTGGCGAAGGATTTTTCAGCGCTTCTTGAGAAATCTTGTTCTTTGATTGATTATAGAAAAGCAGCGCCTTGAAATGAGGGAGATATATTTTTAGACTGGGTTAGAGAAACCTTGGAGTTTTGTCCTATATTGTTTACAGACCCTTTTTCAACCCCCTTTTTCTGGTGAAAGTAGCGGACGAGGAAGGGGACTGCCGACATCGCTACAGAGGCTACCCCGATTGCGATAGGGACTGCACCGAATGTAACTACGCTAGATAAAACGATTGAGGAGACAGCTAGGGCAATTTGAGCAACGTAAGCGACTTTTAACGCTGTAGAGATCTCTTTTTTGTCATTGAGATCGTCTATCAAAAATTTGCCGTCAATACCTAACCACATTGCATTGACCGCAAGCGAAATGCCCATTCCGACCATTTTGATGATGGGTATCGCTATCGAGACGATATTGACTATGTCGGTGACAATAAAAGCAGCGAGGCAGACGCCGAATTTTTTTTGATTGCTTTTCAAGCTATCTTTGATTTCTTGATCTAGTTGAACGGTTTCTTTGGCATTTGGTTCAGAAAACGTTTTATAAATTTTATCGACCAAATCTCGAGACCCAAGAGCACGCGTGAGACGATCGATTTTACCTGCTTTGACATCTTCTGATTCGGCTTCACTAGGTTTAAGGTAGTTGTTGTAAATCTCGTTTGCGTCTTTGCACTTTTTAATGTTGGACATGTCCCAGACTCTAAGACTGAAGGCCACTGTTCCGGAAAGTGTAGAGAGGGTTCCAAGGTAGGTAGAGGCTTTTTGCATGGTCATGGCTAGGGCTTGGCCGCTTTTAGATAAAATCAAGTAGGCAATTTGTGTCGCGACAGATGCTTGTTTTGCTAAAAAACGGACAATTTGCGAGCTATAAATTTTTTTCCCCTCAGTGTCTTTACGGGAGACGGCAGAAGATAAGTTCAAGGAGTGAAAGAAGACGCCGTAAACACTGGTCAGACCGCTTAAAGCAGACTGGGTATAATTTCCTTCATCTGCGTTGACTGGATTCTCGGGGAGAATAGTTTGTTGGCTGGACGGTAGCTGGGCGACGACCCTTTCGCTCAATGTACATGCTGAAACTAAATCTCCCAGGGGAAAGGTTTGTTCGAGAGCGGAGCCTATAAAAGTATGGATTTTTTCTCTTGTAGAGACCGGTTTTTTAGAAACCGAACAGGGCGTTTCTTGAGGGAGGTTGACTTGTGTTACGTAAGATACTGACATTTTTTACCGCCCGGGTGTATACACACCCTTATTAGTACATTTATTATAACATATTTTTTAATATTTTTGCAGATTATTTATATCCCTAATTTACAGTATGTTAAATACTCTTGTACCCATTAAAAATTAGGGGGTTATAATAGACTCAGGGTCATAGGTTTTTAAGAATCGGTTGATCCTAGACAGGTTTTTTTACATTTATCTAAGAACAAAAGGGTTGAGGAGACAGCGCAGGCGACAGTAGAGGCAACCGGGCCGATGAGTTTTTGGGCTGTTGGGATGCTCAAGAGGGTCAGGTTGGAGCAGTTTTTTAAGTTGAGGCCGAGGTGCTGGTTTTTTAAAATATGCAGGTAGGCTAAAAGCCCTAGAAGGGCCATATTTGAATCACATAAGGAGTATCTGGAATCAGAACTGGGATTTAGGACTTTCATACACTCTATGCCCACCAGGACATCCGAGGCCAATTTCATCACTTTTACGCTTTGTAACGTTATCTGCTTAAAATCTCTGGTGGCGAGCTTCTTTTTAAGTTTTTTCAACTCGCTGGGTATATACAACCCGCTGGACAAGTAGAAAATATTCGATACTAGACCTAGGCCGTTTAAAACGAAGGATTCCAGGGTTTTTGGGTCTGATAGAGATCCTTGAAGCGTATCCAAATCTAAAGCTGCGCCGATAGGGGCATCTTTAGGATACAAGCAGGGTGAAAACCACCTCTCGTAAAAAAAGGAACTCGTTGGACAGCAACAAGATAGATGGCTTTGTGGCATACAATTCAACCCTTTTAAGGGGATATTATAATGTATGTTATGTTTTTCGTTTAATAAAATTTGATATAATTGCTTTTTTTGAACTGTTTTGACAACAATATTTTTTTAAATTGGAATGATTAACGATTCAAATGTACGGTTGATCAATTAGAAGTTCTGTTTGTTTTCTACTAATGTATAGATTTTTTTGTGCCCCCTCTTTAAGATAAACCGCAATTTTATCTTTATTGGTCACTTAATGATATCTACAGGAAGTTTAAACTCTTCAGAACGTGCTGTGTGCGTCGCTCAAAATAGGCTAGATAGCGAATTTGTTCAAAAAGAGGCCAAGGGGTCTAAATTTCAAACCTCAAGTCTTGAGCAAAGCCTCAACGATGGTGACTGGATGCCACTCATGAAAACTTTATGGAGTGACGAGGAGGGGACACAAGCATTAAGGTGGTTAAGAGATAAAGAGAAAGATTTTTTGCCCGTGCTTCTCTACGAGCAATCGATGCTCGAATATTTGAAAAAACCGACTTTAGAGACGGCAAGTAGGATTAGTATTCCGTTGATTGTGACCGCAACTTTGAGCTTGAGGGTACAACAAAGTTTTGTCCTTGATGAGGCTCTTGTAGATGTAAACATCGCTAATACACTTGAGGAGCAGTACCTGGAAAATCTCAATCAATTGATCGGGCGTGTTCACAAGACCTCGTTGGCTGAGATGGTGCTCTTATCCGATTGCTCTGTGCACATCCTAGATAAAGTCAAACAGTTTTCGGAAAAAAAAGATTTCCCAAAACAAAAAACTTTCTTTTGGCTTATCCGCGATCCTTCAAAAGCCGGGTGTTTTCACCCCGTTGAGGGATGGAGGGATTCGGGCGATCTTGTGGTGCAAAGCTGGGTTCAAGAATGGACGCCGGGTGCAAGTTCCTTGAGATTTTTCGAAAGAAGATCATAAAAAAGCAAAAATCTTGAAAAAAAGCGGCGATCGAAATCTGTTTCATGAAGGTTAAATTATGACTATTCCTAAAATCAACCATTGGGCCCGCTGGATCGAATTGGGACAAGACTTTCCCGGACGAAAAGACTCTTTAGACATTAGCCAGGTATCCGATCTAGTCCAAGAATTGCAAAAGAAGTTCTCGAGTTCGCCTACAGCAAAGAGTCTTTACTCCGGCTTGATCGAGGTTGCCCAAAAGCTTCTTCCTGCTCCGGAACTTGGTTTTGGGTTAGCCGTGACGCCCGAGATAGCTTGCAACACCTACTATGGGGGTTTTCATAATAGATTAAAGGTTCTCCCTCTTAAGGATGGGGATATTTGCATGAGCGCCCAGGCCTTTAGGTTAGCTCTTATAGGGAAAGCTGTTTTTGGAGAATCTGAGAAAAGTCAACTTTTTTACGCCCTTGGGACCAAGGAAAAAAAATATATCTTAAGAAGACAGCCCGATCTTTTACCTTTTAGAACAGATTTGCCTAATTTGGTGGGGAACTCTTCTTTAGTAGAAATTTTATGGGGTAACAATTCCCCGATGGATCTCTTACATGATGCGGCCCTTTTTGGGGGAGACGCTCTTATCGAGGCGCTTGAGATACTCAAAACGATGGTCCCCCAGCTTTGTAAAGAAGAGGCGTTCAATTTACAAAAAATATTGTCTAGCTACCCGTTAGGCATGTTTATCGATGCCCCGAAAAAAGAGTTCATGGCCTATCTTTTGGTGCGCCATCAATTAGAGCTTTTTAAAGGGGGAGAAATACCGGATGGGGATATCTGTCATTTATTTGATTTGATGAATGACTATTGCAACGGACCGGGGTCTCAAAAAGGGCTTTATTCTCTGATTTTGCCCGAAAATCCCTTAAGAAGGGGAGAGACCCTTCTATTTTGGTTGAAAGAACGGAGAATAAAAGAGGTGCATATGCATCTCACCTCTATAGATAAAATCTATAGTTGCAACCAACTTGGCTTAGGAAAAAAGGCCCATAACCCCGCCCGGCTGATGGAAGAATATGACGCCATGTCAGTTGAGGATAAAAAGGGATTTATTCTTAAAATCATTTTTCATGGAAAAATTGAGGCCTTGCAAGGGGCATCAAGGGCCGAATTCATCCAAAAGGTTGAAGAGAGGGAAAAAAACGATCGTCCATGGTCGGCGCTCCTAAAACTCGCACTTTTTTGTGTTGATTTTCAGCTACCTCAAGTGGAAAAAGGGACCTACCTGGCGATTTCAGATGTGTGCGATAGGAAGCTTTTGGATGAGATTCATGAGTTGGAAAATCAAGACAAAATATGGTTTCTTGAGACGTTTTTAATGCATAAAGGGTGCGCCGGCTATTTTTTAAGAACCGGTAAATTTCTCATCCTCCAAGCTCTTTTTAGCGGTATTAGAGATGCATTAGGTTCTAGTGTCGATATGAACCCCCTTTTAAGGGACTATGTAGATAGAATTTTAGAGATTTGTCCCGTCGAGCATGTCTCTTTAGCTCTTACGAGCCTTGGGTGCAGGGAGAAACTTGCCGTTTGTCTTAAACAATATGTGAAAAGGAACTTAACTAACGGCGTATTCGATGAAAATGTAGCACGCACTTGTAAGAAGTTTTTTGAGGTTTCGCAAGAGGGGATTGCCTTTATTCTATCTATCGCGATTTTAGAAACTAAAACCGATAAATTCGTTTTAAATGAACCCTGTTTTTCTAAAAGCATTCCAGAAAGATATCAAGAAGAGATCCAATTGCTAGAGATGCTGTTGCAACCCTTAGCAGAGCTGACTTTTGATCCGTTGAGCAGGACGATGCAAAGGCTCCCTTTAGGCTTGAAAGAGCTTTTAATGGAGGATTCATCCTTTAGCTCCTTTTTTGAAAAAGAGGTGATGGGCAGGGTGTTGTCCCTTTATAAGCAGGGCTGCGTTTTACCGGAGGAGATGTTTTTTTTAGCAACAAAACTCCCTTATCCTACTTTTTTGGAGGTTGCTGAAAAATGCCCTATCGTAAGTCCCGAACTCCATCCGGAAATCACGCTTTATGGCACAACGACCAGCATCTCCAATCACATAATAAGTTTTTTTATGATGATTCTTGAGGGAGATGATTTTGCCCAAGAAGATCTACGCAAATTCTTGAATCGCTATCCAAAGATGGTAAGCGGAGAGGGGAGATGGATCCAATATCTGGCCCGTCATGTACCAATTTTGTTTTCACAAGGGGCGATTGAAAAAATTTTCGAACTTTTGCCGATGGATCTGGTCCCATTTATGGTCCAATTCGTGCTGCCTGAGCACCAAGAGTGGCTTTTAGACTCACGTTTTGAGGCTATCTACACCAAAAATATTGATAAATTTTCTGTTGGGGTACTTGCTTGGCTTCTTGAGAATTTAGAACAGTGGTTTTTGGTACGAAGGGATGTGATCGAATACACTCTGTTTTTGTGGGAGAGGCCAAGAAGAAATCTGAAAGCAAAGCTGGATCTTTTGGAGGAGACGAAAAACCTGTTTTGCATTTTTTTTCAGCGGTTTTCTACACTGCAATCGCTGCATCAAAAGCTAAGGGGAAAACCCGGATCTGAAAAACTGTCAGCTCTTTTAGAGGAATTGGGGCAGATCAAGGGGGTGATAACCCCTTGGTATGAAAAGATGGACACGATCGATTTGGAATCGATCAGCGATATCGTGAATGGGGAGATTTTGGAGGGGGAGATCTACGCATTGGAGGGGAAGGGTTGGATTTCAAAAAAGACCCGAGATCGGTTAGATGAAAACCCTTTTACTAAGATCCCTTTTTTATCCCAAGAAGATAAGGACCAACGAGTGCCCCCATTAAACCAAGAGGAGCTCAGGCAATTGGATGAAAATAGAGGGAAAATCGTCATTCAAATCACTGAGCTAAGAAATGCAATCACCGAAAAAGGGGGAAATAAAAAACGGATGACCATAGACTTAAGCTAAAAAAGTGTGGAATCAACCCACACCGCTTTTCGATTTAATATCTATTTTATCTCTAACCGGTTTTTTGCATCACGTCGATTAGGTGTTGAAAACCCTGACCATTTCATGAATGCGCTAGCCGTGCTATTTTTACAAATAAGATCGATTTCTATTGATGAGGGGTAATTAGGGCCCTATCAAAATAAAAAGGGTGTATCAAACACCCCTTCTCACCTGTCTATCTCTAACAATCCCTCGGATGGAACTTTTTACCTAGACGATTGCTGGGGGGCCGTTTTTCTCTTTAATAGGCAGCCTCGAAGGCCTAAAAACACCACGAATGATTTATAAATGCCTATGCCTCAGCGGTTAAGAGCAGGTTTTTTTCACCTCTATTTTATTGAAAAATTATTTATAAAATGATATAATAATTAAAAGGTTTAGGGGGGTAAAACCATGACACCTAGTATAGGACAGGATCTGGGTTGCGATTCTACCGGTTTACAGGTAAAAAGGCCCCGATCTTCATCGCCCACTGACAGTAAAATTTGTAAAATTGCCAAGCCTATTCTCCCTGAGGATGCGTTGCCGGTATTCCAAAATATGTATAATAAAGCGACCTATCACAAACCCCAAATCGTAAAATTGGAACATTTAAAACCAGTAGATTTACTGGTACGCAAAAGTGGCACTTTAGCCGATCAAAGGATTAGTGGATATATATCAGGAAAACTTATTGCTAAAGGGGCAGAAAGCGAATTTTTTCCTGTAGTCTCAAAGGAGGTTGAAAAATACCTTTTAGGTAGGTCAATCCATGCGTTTAATTCTACTTCAGTTCCTCAAATAGCCCAAAAAGTGGGTAAAATTGCCTCCTCGTGCGCTTTTGCGCCTCAAGAAGTTTCGCCTGGAATGAAATCTGAAGCTATTTTTAAATATCAATTGGTAGAACATGCAAGTGAGGGGGACTTAAGAAATTTTTTAAGACGAAAAGATCTTTCTGAACGGGAAAATAACGCAATCCCCAATTTAGGTCTACAGCTCTTAGAAAAGACTTTAATTCTGCATCAAGACGGAGGGGCACATTGCGATATTAAACCTGCAAACCTTCTTGTTGATAAAAGAGACGGAGTGCCGGAGCTCTTCATCGGGGATTTTGGAATGTACACTAGAGAGAAATTAAAATCTGGTCGGTGTGGAACAAGTGGTTATCGTGGACCTGAGGCAAGCGAATTCTTTAAATTTTTTGATAAGGAATTTAAAAATCAAAGTGTCTATACCCCACAAAATTACGATCCCAAAAGTCTGGATCGGTATGCAGTCGGTGTCAGTTTGTTCGAATTATTGACAAAAGGATCGCTTGCGACTGCGATTACACAATGGTACGAGGCTAATAAAACGATGGCAGAAGAGACCTCTGTCTACACAGAAAGGGATTTTCAAGTATTTCGACAAAAGAAAATAGATTCCTTTTTGGATCAATATATCCTTAGAGCAGTTGCAGGGTCGCTGATTCAAGTACCCCAATTTGCAAAGGTGATCAGGGGGCTGATCCAAGAGATGCCTAAGGACCGTATTCCTCTCGAGCAGGCAATTGCCCTTTGGAAAGAGGGTTTAGAGCAGATAAAAAAGGATTCCTAGGTAGTCCGGCAAATAGCCGGTAAGGGCGCTTTAAGGGCGTTAACAACCGCCAACAAAAGTATGGTTCGACCAAGTGGTTGCTCTGCTTGTTTTTAGAAAGTAGGCCTCTAGACTCACCTCGCTAAGCGATAAACCTAAATAGATCTCCTTTTCGAGCTTGCGATATAAATTGTCGCGTTGCGATTGCAAAAAATCCAATCCCAGCTTTAGAGCCTTTTGCAATGGTACAAAATACGCCTCAGCAGAGAATTAGTCAGCCGACGATGGCTGTGGCTTTGATTTAACGCTGTCCTAGCTAGCTAGTTTGTCATTAAAAAACTGGGGGGTAAAGCCTTTCTCTCTGTTGATTTCTTTATTAAGATCGGCTAGCATATTCCAATGCTGTTTTACAGGGAATACTTATGACTACGACCTCTGCCACCTCGATCATGAGCTCTTTTGACCATATGTTAACAGTTTATAGAGGGGAAACTTCTCTTGAGACTTTAGAGAAAATAGAAAGGCAGGAGGTTCATACCGAAAAGGGGGTTAGAGTCTTTATCCGTTACAGCGGGTCTCTTTTGGAATCCTCACGATTTAAACTCTATGCATGCTGTAAAGAGTCTAAAGAATCGCATTGGAAAAAATACGCTTTACTAAGCGCTCACTCATCAGCTAGTGAGTTATTCAGCGAAGAGGCTTTAGCGCTCCACAAAGAGGCCGCAAGAGAGGGGATAGCATTGAAAATCCAAAAATTCAGCACCCCACTAGAAAAAGGTTATTATTCGCACTTTGCCTTTTATGGAGATCTTCTTCAGCTATTGGGTAATGCAGAGGAGCTTCATGAGGAATCTAAGCTTTTTTTTGCCAAAAAAATCATCGATCTGGTCGACCGATTGCACCGTTTGAACATAGCCCATCAAGACATCAAACTTGAAAATATTTTGGTCGATCAGGGTAACGAGGGCGGGCTAGTGTTTTATCTTCATAATTTTACTTTTGCGACCAAAAATGAAACCACCACGGTACTTTGCGGGTCTGAAAACTATCTTCCGATGTACGATAGAATCTCTCATGTGGTTCACCCGAAACTGAAGGATCTATTTTCTCTGGGCGTGCTCCTTTTCAGCCTTTTTACCAAAAAAATGTGGGAGGATGAGCAGAAGCACATCCCCATGGAATGGAAGCGAAATCCCATGAGGTATTCGGTATTGATTGAGGAGGAATATAAAAAAATTCTTGAGCGCCACCTTGATCAAATACCACGACGAATGGTCCCGTTACTGGAGGGGTTTTTAAGAGTATGCCCATTCGATCGCATACACGCGGACGTAGCCAACCATTTTTTAGAAAAATAGAAGGGCAAATCGCTTGAGTTCCTAGAAGAAAGCCCCCCTTTGCTAGCCCCGTCTTTAGCTCTAGATTTTAGTTTCATCCTAGTCAATCTGTAGGGATCTTAATCATTTAAATTGCAATTTTTTCTC
Source organism: Chlamydiia bacterium (assembly GCA_040382515.1). Lineage (GTDB taxonomy): Bacteria > Chlamydiota > Chlamydiia > Chlamydiales > RGXB01 > RGXB01. Next base: position 16,267 of record JBEIFH010000003.1, read on the forward strand.
CCTCTTTTTTTTCAAAATATGTCAAACATCCCCCCCCTAAAGGCTCAGTTAGCCATATTCAAGGACTATACCCAGCAGGAGGATCGGCGCTAGACCCCCTGATCGGTCAGGTACAGGCGGTTGCTCAATCCGTCTTGTCAAATATATCTTTATTCCCCGCTATGATAGGTCATTCAAGGGCTTCCTACAAATAGTCACATACCGCAGTTAAATGAAGATATTAGAGCGGACGAGCTATGTTGGGCAGCACGACATGGGGAACTCAAGGAGGTTCAGGCGCTTCTTGCAAATGGTCGCATTTCTGAAGATGCTCGCGGGCAGGCTGTAATCCTGGCAGCAAAAGGTGGGCATCTTGAGGTTATTCACCAGGATTAGGAAGTTTACGAACTCAATTTACGTCCAACTTCTTCTTAAGAACAGTTACACATTCCTTAAATTCTTTGGCTTCCCGATCTCCTCCAAAATGTCCCCTATCTGAGAATTCATAGTATTCTGTTTTCAAGTGTTCAGAGACATATCTTGCTTCTGCGATTGGAATCCATGGGTCGTCGGTAGAGGCGAATTGAATAATCCATTCCTGATTTTTTCGAATCGATTCCCAGTCCCAAGGAGCATCGAAATAGCCACTTAATTTTTCATTTTCAATCCCCAAATCACTATGATAAGCACCTACCAAGACAGAACCTAAAATTCGGTTTTCTTCAGCAAATTTCATTGCAGCAATTGCACCTGAAGAATGGCCTATTATGATAGTTTTTTCATCAGCTTTGAGAGTGTCTTTTAGGAATGGAATCCAATAAGAAGCTCGAGCTAAATCTGCATCTGGAAATTGGGGTGCCTCAGTTTGAATCCCAATTTTTTCTAGCTCTCTTTTGAGATAAGGAAGCCAGTTGTCTGTCGGCTTAGCTCCTCCATTCCCGTGAATTAAAATTGCTCTGATCAATTTTGCGCTCCTGATCTCTAATGAAAGGGTTAGTGATTTATATTTTTCCCTTTCGATGGTTTTTTCTTAGTTCTTTCAACATCAATTCCACATAGGCTAATCCCAGGAGTTATTTCAGTTCCTTAAAGAGAACAACGTAGATTGGTTGACTATAGTATATATCCTGTCCTCTCAAAATGTTCTCTATTTTTGTGATTGGATAGAGTTATCGGATCTCGATAGCAGGTCATTGCTGATTTTTGCAAAGGTGTTTTGGATTTCTTCTATTGTATCTTGCTTGCTGTTATCGACATCATAAGCCAAGGCTTGCTGTTTTGCAATCCAACCTGACCGTAAAGGTTCTAGGATGGGGTGATTTGAGACGAATGGAATGATTTGAGAGCAGAATAATTCAACAAGGGCATCCCTTGAAGGAGTTTTGGTTACCTCTTCCTCAAAGCGAATTAGCATATCTGTTATACTAACGGCAGGATAATTTAAAACTGCAGCCATTTTGTTGCTTCTTTTTTACATCCTCATTTTCTCTTCAGTTGAAATTATTACTCATGAAATCTTCTCCCCAAATACTTCATTTTCAATTTGTTTCAAAAAGTTGATTGAAAAAAAGTGTTGGAGTTCTATTTTCAGGCAGTCAAAAGCCAAACGCCTTAAGTCTGTATGCTATGAGGGGGATGAAAAAGGATGGAGTTGGAGAGACGCATTCAGAACTTTTGATTGGTCTAAAGTGGCTTCAAAAATACCTGGTTTTATAGAGAAGGGGCAGGCTGGACCGCGTGTTCAACGGTCTCTTTGTAAATAATGTGTTGCTCTAAACAAATAACTTTGCATGAGTAAACAGGATTGAGTCGCCAGTTATTTACTTCACGTTGAAGGTTTTCTAGCAGCTCAACAGTCCCTACATAGTTAAGGGAAAAATTTTTCGGTGATATTTAGGGTTGTTTTTGGAGAATTATTAAAATGATCTCTTTAAAAAGATCAAAATCCAAATCTGGACTATGGGGTAATTTTTCGTAGATATAGGGGAGTGCTTTTTCTAGAATCTCTTTATCCGAGATAAAATCGAGACTCTTGAAAAATTCTATAGACAACTGGTTAAAAGCTCCCCCCATAGCTTCCACAAAATGAGCTTGAATTTGGATCCAAACATCCTGACTGATAGCGTCTTTGTTATTTTTTTTGAGTTTCTGGTTTAAGGAAACTAAAAAGGGCGTAGAATCTTGTTTAGCAAGGGTAAGTTGTGTCTTCAAAGCAGCCTTTAAACCCTCTACCTCTTTAAAAAAAGGTTGGGCATAAAGGGCAAATAGAAAGTGCTTTGTCCGACTCTGTGTAGTTGTAATTTTTCCCACCTGTAAACATGTAGGAGCCGTTAGATTTAACTCTTTTCTCCAGACTGGTTCCCACCCTTTCGGATCTAAATCATTTATGACATACTTTTGCGTCTTAAACAGAAGTTTTTTTAGCTCTTTGCCTTGTTCAAACGACTCATCGTTACTAGATTCAACATCTAAACAAGCGCTCATGCTAAACTTTAAAAGGCCCTGCATAAGATCCCATTCTTCCTTTGTGATTATTGGTTTTCCATCCTGTTCCAAAATTTGATTAGCGGAACTTATAAACTCTTGAAAGTTTTCGTTCGCTCTCTGAAATCCGTCTTGTAATTCTGTAAATGTGGAGGTGATCTGCTCCTTATAAGGTTTGTAACCCTCAGAAAACATGAAAACTCTTATGATTTTAGGTATAACATGAAAGCAGATATCGTGAATTATATCTGGGGGTTGAGAGATAATTATATCTTTAGTAAGCATAAGGTTTAAAAAATCTTCAGGTGGAAGAATTTCAGAGACCTCAATCAGGCTAAGTTGAGGAAAAAGGGGGTTTATTTTACTGTATTCGTCAAGTCTAGCTCTTAAAACCTCCGTTTTGGGGAAGTACAGGGTTTTTGAGTCTGTATCTATTCGGATCCCCAGGCTTTCTAAAAAAGAGACTGCTTCAGGACCTTTTTCCTCTATCAGCCCTTTCAAAGAGGCAAAATTGCGTTGTCCAACTGGAAATTGCTCTAAATTCAGGTGTAAGATCTCTTTATCATCCAAACGTTGGCAGAAAACAAAGTGATCCCCCTTGTCCTCAAGTCTATAGGCCGATATAAAAGGCTTTTCTTTACTGACCCTTTTTGGATCTATTGGTGTAGCCCCTGGATCCTGCCGAATTACCGCACTTGCGATTTGGTCTACTTGCTGGGTTCTGTCATCCGTTTCTGCTGGACCTTGTCCCAGTTGCTCGCGCAGTTTATCTGGGCCTGTGCCTGGAATCATATAAACCCCCTATTTTCAAAAAGGGGGTTTATTTTCAAGTAAAATTGAGGTGAAAAGCTTGTTTTTGGTAGGGGGGATTTTGCAGACCCTTCGCATGGGCTACAATTAAAAAAGATAGTTTGCTAGACAAGAATCTCAACCATTTAGGAAGGTCTTTTTATAAAGATCGAGATATCGCTTTCTTTTAAAATCTAAAATGCTACATGCCACCTTGGAATTCTACCGGAATCTTAGCTCTCGAAAAAATTGCACAAAGAGTATCAATTACGATATCGCGCTCTTCCTCTAATCCGGATTGTTCAGCGCCATCGTATACCAACTCTATCAACCTTTGACTCAGATTTTTATCATTGTCAGGTTTATAATCAGGATTTGTAAAATCCTGAATAAGTTGGTCTGTGAGCTGCGACGCTGCATTTTTAATCGAAGATTTAAAGTAGGGTTCCATATTTTTCCAAGAATCTGGGGAAAGTTGGATTTGAGTATCAAAATCCGAAAGAGTATTATTTAAATTTTCAAGAAAATCGTCGGAGTTTTGTTCAGCTTCTTGAAATTGCTGAAGGAGTTTAGTCTCATAATCGGCAACTTTTTGAAAAATAGGATCAGCTTCAGACTTAACAGGGATTTCAGCTTTTTCAAAAATTCCACAAAGGGTTTGTCGTAGTTTGGGATAATCGACAGGGATTTTAAGCTTGGATGCCTCATCCATCAAAAGATGAAGGAGTAATTCCCCCACTTCATCATTCAGATCAAGTTTTTCACCTAAGTAAAGTAAAGCAGGTAAACGGTCTAGAGCGAGCACTAAAGTTCGCTCAAAAAAATTTGAATCCAATTGGGGACTGGAGTCAGTTTGTCTTTGGAGTTTTGTTCTTAATTGCTCAGCTAGGTCAAATATGTGAGGTGCCCAAAGGGCTAAAAGAAGGGTCTCAGCCCGCTTAGAGTCTGCAATCTTTTCAAGCTGATTAAATTTTTGAGAGGAGAGGTTCAAAGCTTTTTTCCAAGCTTGTTTCCAGGCTGGGTTTCCAGATCCCTTGATTACTGAAAGCTGAAGGTCAAACAAAACCCAATTATGGTCTTTTTTAAGAATTAATTTATCAATCCCAGCTGTTAAAACATCCAAACAACCACTCAAGCTATATGCCAAAAGATCCTGTATGCTACTCCATTCCTCTCTGTCTATCGGCTTTTCGCCCCTTTTTGTTAAAATTTGATTGATAGGTTCTATAAAACTTCTAAAGTTTTTTTTTTGCTTTTTCTAATTCGGCCTCAACACGACTTATGCTGGAAATGATCTTTTCCCTAAAGGGCGTATAAGCTTCTAGATTCTCAAAAATGGTCAGAAGCAGAGGAATTATATGGAAGCCTACATCATGAATTAATTCAGGAGGATCCGAAAAAATTACGTCATTCTCGAGCAAAATTTTCAAGAACTCAGCAGGTGCTACTATTTCAGTGACCTGTAACAAGCTCAACTGGGGAAAAGAGGGAGATTGTTTCCTGTATTCGTTCAATTTTGTTTCAAGCGTATTTTTTTTAGGAAAATGAAGAGTACTGGTTTTGGGATCAATAAAAATGCCAAAATTTTTCAAAAACTTGGCTTTTTGACTACCAGGTACTCCCAAAAGTTTACTGATTTCTTTGAAATTTCGTTGAAGAGCCGGAAACTGCCTATCGTTAAGTTCATTAAGCTGATCATCGGTCATCGTCTGGGTGCACCTATAGGAATCTCCAAGATCCTCAAAATTCCAGGCCGATTGAAAGGTCTCTTCTACCTTGACCCTGTTTGGATCTAGGGCGGGCGAAACTGAAACAATATCTGCAAGAACAGTCGCTGCCACTTTGCCTAACTTAGATGTTGTCTTCGGACTTTCCTGACGAGAATCTCCGGGGAAGAGTGGGGGATCTGGGCCAATTAACATACTAATCCTGAATTCTCATAAAAAAGGGTAAATTTCAATGAAATATTCAGGGTGAGTTTAAAAGGTCGATTTTTTTGGTGCTTCTAGATCGATACAACACCACATGTAGGTGATCCCCGTTCTTCTTTAGTAGGTTTTTTTGAATATTCTGTAAATAATTTTACAAATAAGGCCGTAACATATGATTTGATTGAAGAAAAAGCTGGTTTTGGATAATGGGGGGGATATGAGCGAACCTATCCAATACAAACCTGGCGACTTCAGTAGTGCACCGAATCCCCACTCGACAAAAGAGGATGGGCAATCGACAAAAGTTGCCGAAGTTGCTCTGGGCGTTCTGGGATCCCCCCCCCTCAACTTTCTCTTCCTCTTGACCCCGAGAAGGTAGAGTTAGCTGTTTCAAAACCTTTTCAATGGCATTGGAATTATATAAAGCAGGGTGATTATCTAAAATGGGATAGAAAAGTAGCTTCTTATATTATTGAATGGGCAAATGAAGAACAATTTCCAGTATTACAACCTTCTTCTATAAAAAAAATAAAGGATCTATTTGGCTACCATATTACAGGATCGATGGAAGGATTCATAGAAAACAGGACACGTTTTCTAAATGAGATCGGATTTTCCTTAGATTCTGGTGAATTCATGACCCCAACAAGAGAACAGTTTGTAATCAACTATAATAGGTATCAAGAGAAAAATCCACATTTCCCAAAACTTGTATTTAAAATGGCGGGTGGAGTATTAGAACCGGCTGAATTTGTTTCGTCTGTTCTAGAGTCAGATTTGATCCTATCTAAAGGTCAAGAATGGATTCATGATTGTACTTATCACACTATTCCGACATTGATAGGTATTTTTCAAGCCCCTGAATGTTATCGACCTTATAAAAATAGTTTAAGAAAAACGGTGAGTACAGTCTTAGAGTTTTTAAAAAATCAACCGAGTGAAATTCTAAAAAGACTTAACGCACGCCTAACAACACCCATCGAGGAGTCCGACATAATCGATATAATAGCAACTCTAAAATACATGGTGGGGGCTGCACTTGACGTATTGACTGGTCAAATGTTTGACTACAAGAAAATAATAGAAAAAGGCGATCAAAAGGGGGGTGTCAACTATAAATTTTTAAATCTCTTTTGGGTGCACTGTATGATAAACGTTGGAGATCAAATCTAGAGAGCTCCGTACGCTTCTCGAAAAGCAATTTTTTAGAATCCTTTTCAGATAATAGACGTTGGATAGAGATTGTCAGCGCAATTTTTACTGAGACAGGATTAGGTAATCAATCTATTGAGTAGTGTCCTTTTTAGAAAAATTGATAGAAATCGAGAGAGAGCAGGGCGTCAATTATGGATGATCCTTGGCGTGCATGATAAGCGATTGCAAAAAAAGGCTCCTTTTTTCCACTCAAGAGCAGATAATGGATCATATTTTCCTTACCGCAAAAGGAAATAAATTGTTCATGATTTGGTTTTTGTATGGTCTTATCCATGTGTTTGCCTGATTTATTTCCGTCTGGGTTTTTCTATTAAAATGCGCTCTTTGCAGGCTTTCGGCTTTAGAAAAGCTTCCCCTTCAACAGAAGATCCTGGGATATAAGGGGCTGTGCGGTTCGTAATGGTCGCTCTGCTTGTTTTTAGAAAGTAGGCCTCTAGACTCTCCTCGCAATGCGATAAACCTAAATAGATCTCCTCCTGGAGCCTGCGATATAAATTGTCGCATATTCTGGTGAAAAAGTTAGCGTAATGGCTGGATTGAAGCAGAAATCTCCCCTCAAACCTGGATTTTTTGGAAAAAGATCTAATCGATTGTTGCCCAATTAACTCTTAGCGGGGGGTGGCGTAAGATCTTTGTGAATTTTTATGAAGAGTTTGACCGGGTTAATTTTTTTGTTTGGAGGGAGTTCTTCTAAAAAAGCTAACTTAGTGGTATAGAGGGCTTTTAAGTTAGTATCAGTATCGTCAAGGTGGATTTTGGATACTAGATCTTGGAGAAGGTACTCCAATAAATCGATATTATTACTTGAAAGGGCCTCTTCTATAAGGAGTTTTGGTTACCTCGTCCTCAAAGCGAATTAGCATATCTGTTATACTAACGGCAGGATAATTTAAAACTGCAGCCATTTTGTTGCTTCTTTTTTACATCCTCATTATCACTTCAGTTGCAATTATTACTCATGAAATCTTCTCCCCAAATACTTCATTTCCAATTTGTTTCAAAAAGTTGATTGAAAAAAGGTGTTGGAGTTCTATTTTCAGGCAGTCAAAAGCCAAACGCCTTAAGTCTGTATGCTATGAGGGGGATGAAAAAAGATGGAGTTGGAGAGATGCATTCAGAACTTTTGATTGGTTTAAAATGCAGGAGAAGTTTCAGCCTCTTATCTATTTGGTCTCCTAGTTAAGGCATTTCACAACATGGCAACCCCAATCTATCAAGTAATTTCTTATTCTAGTATGGAATCAAAGGCAAATGGTATCATTCTTGCTGAAAAAACCATTTTTTCAGTGTCTTAAGCACTTTTTTAAAGATAATTTTTTAACTAAGCAGCTATTCCTGAAAAATGGGGATGGTTCAGGGAGATTTGATTTATGAGTATGCCATTAAAAGCGGGAGCGGTTACTGTTGCCCATGCTAATTCAGATAAGAATAATCAGATTTTCATGGCAGCAGAAGCGATATGGGGAATAAAATCTGACAAACTTCCTCTAGCAAAGTTCGATGAATTAAAGACTGTTTTGATGGGTCATCTTACAAGACAATATGGACCCTATAAAGTTGAGGGTAAGCCCCTTGGTTCGGGAAATGTTTTTATGATTTACATGGATCCAGAAGTTCTAGAGACCTCCTACAAAAAAAGCCCATGCTCACTGGATACATGCATGGTCACAAACGCAGCTTTTAAATGTGCTAGATGCCAGGAAGCCATGTATTGTTCAAAAGAACATCAGAGACAGGATTGGCCAAGACATAAAGTTGAATGTATTTCAAAGAAATAGTCACTACCCAGAAAATAGGAATGCGCCTCTTATAGTGATAGGGTCAGGCCTTACACTTCCAATTTGGCAAGTATTTGTTCCTTTTTGAATAATGAGGGTCCTGCCTGCAATTTGTTATGGGTAATAAAAAAGCCTTTCAGAGTAATTCTGAAAGGCTTTGTGGTTTGGAGGCGGAGAGAATCGAACTCTCGTGCTCAATAGCTTCACCCCAAATGACTACATGCTTAGCTCAAGTTGTAATTTTACGCTTTATTTTTGCCGGCGGAACCTGAGCAACCTAAAACAAAAAAAAGCGACCCTGTGCATCTTGAACACCACCCACAGGATGAAACTGTGGTGTCCGTACCAAGATTATAACGATCTCATCTTAAATCCTTGGTCCAACCTAAGGAGATCGGCTACTTACTACTGTTAGGTATTAAGCGGCGAGAAGCATTTCTGCATCTTCACGTTTTGCAGTTATCTGCTGTGCCGGAATGATTAAAGAGGCCAACCGACGTCCTCTGCATGCCACCTGAACCTCGACTACCAAGTCGAAACCAGTACGCCCCCACTCATTACTATAACAAAAAAGACCTTAAATGTCGAGGTAGCTTTTGAGCCCTTCCCTAGCTAAAAACTTTAGGGGTGGCAAATTCAGGAGCCTTAGGGGGTCATTTTTTGCAGCAAGGGCGGGCTTAAGAGGAAAGGGGGGTGATTGGACGGGGGGGATTCAGGGAGAAATCTTGGATTGAGCTAATATCTTGCTTTTGGGCATAATACCCTAATATTACTTGAAGAAGGCCTATGTTTGGGAAGAAATTGCTAAGTGAATTGGATGTTTTAGATGCCTGGCAACAACAGCAAACCTATAAGAAAATCCTTGAAACTCGCAAGGATTCCGAGCTGTTCGGATTTTACGACGGGCCCCCATTTGCTACCGGTTTGCCACACTATGGGCACCTTCTTGCAGGAACAATCAAAGATACGGTTTTACGCTACCAGACGATGAAAGGGCGTTATGCTCCAAGCCGGTTCGGCTGGGACTGTCATGGAGTGCCGATCGAATTTGCGATGGAAAAAGAGCTCAATCTGGGCGGCCCCTCTTCGATCGAAGAGTACGGGATCGATCGGTTCAATGAAGCTTGCCGAGGTATTGTTCTAAAATACACCAATGAATGGAAGGACACCGTCTTCAGGATGGGCCGATGGGTCGACTTTGAAGGGGGCTACAAAACCATGGATACGACCTTCATGGAGTCGGTCTGGTGGGTTTTCGGGCAGCTCTACCAAAAAGGGCTGATCTACGAAGGGTTCAAGGTGATGCCCTTTTCTACAAAATTGGGAACTCCGCTCTCAAATTTCGAGGCAAATCTGAATTATAAAGAGGTGCAGGACCCCTCAGTTGTGATCCAATTCTCTATCAAGGAGGAGGAGGGGGTCTTTCTAGCATGGACAACAACACCCTGGACTCTGCCTTCCAATTTGGCCCTTGCCGTCCACCCTGAATTTGACTACGCTACCGTGTTGCACGAGGGAAAGCAGTTCACCCTTTTAGAGGCCAAAGTTGCCGACCATTTCCCACAAGAGGCAGAGATCATCCGTACAAGAAAAGGGGCAGAGCTTGCCGGACTTACCTATGAGCCGCTCTTTCCCTACTTCAAAAATCAGCCCAATGCTTTCAAAGTATTGGCGCAAACATTCGTGACTTCTGAGACCGGGACCGGAATTGTCCATATGGCGCCCGCCTTTGGAGAAGAGGATTTCGAGGCTTGCAAACAGGCGAATATCGCCCTGGTCTGCCCCGTTACGGAAGAGGGGACATTCACCGAGGCCGTTACAGACTTTAGTGGAATGTACATCAAAGATGCTGACAAGGTGATTTTGAGACGCTTGAAGGAGGAGGGGAAGGTGTTTTCCCACACAACCTTCCAACACAGCTACCCCTTCTGCTGGAGATCCGATACACCATTGATCTATCGTGCCGTCTCTTCCTGGTTTGTGAAAGTGGAAGCGATCAAAGAGCGCTTGATCGAAAACAACAAAAAGGTCCACTGGGTGCCCGAGCACATCCAGACCGGAAGGTTTGGGAAATGGCTGGAGCAGGCTAGAGATTGGTCCATAAGCCGAAGCCGTTACTGGGGGACTCCTATCCCGATTTGGCGTGCCAAAGATGGGGATGTGATCGTTATTTCGAGCCTCAAAGAGCTTAGTGAGCACACTGGATTTAAGGGCGATGATATCCACCGCCATTTTATTGACCAGCTTGTAATCCATAAAAACGGCAAAGAGTACCACAGGATCAAAGATATTTTTGATTGCTGGTTTGAATCGGGTTCTATGCCCTATGCAGAGCTGCATTACCCGTTTGAAAATAAATCGGCTTTTGAGAACGGATTTCCGGCCGATTTCATCGGGGAGGGGTTGGATCAGACCAGAGGCTGGTTCTACACCTTGAATGTCTTGTCGGTCGCCCTATTCGATTTACCGGCTGCAAAAAACATCATTGTAAATGGGATTATTTTGGCCGAAGACGGTCAGAAAATGTCGAAAAAATTGAAAAACTATCCCGATCCGAACGATGTGATCCAAAAATTTGGAGCAGACAGCATCCGATGTTATCTTTTGCACAGCCAGGCCGTGCGCGCCGAAGATCTGCGATTTAGCGAAAAGGGGGTAGAGGAGATTGTCCGCAAGCTTTTCATCCCTCTCAAAAATGCGTACCAATTCCTCGCCACGTATGCAGGTCTTGCCGGATTTGAACCAAAGAAGCGACAATCTAACCATCCTCTTGACCGTTGGATCGTATCCAAAAAAGAGGGGTTGATTCAACAGGTGACCGTCGCCATGGATGGATACGCGTTGGACAAGGCTATCGATCCGATCTATCAGTTTGTGGATGAGTTGACAAATTGGTATATCCGCCGCTCCCGGCACCGTTTTTGGGATGAAAGCGTTGAGGCTTTTGAGACTCTCTACTCGGTATTGAAGGATGTGATTATCCTTTTGGCTCCGTTCGCACCGTTTTTAACGGAAGCGCTATATCAGGAATTAAGGCTATCGAACGATCCTCAAAGTGTGCATGGAAATCTGATCCCTGTGCCCGATCTCTCCTTGATCGACAGGAAACTGGAGGAGAGCACCGCCACCATACAGCGAGTTGTCAATTTGGGGCACCAGTTGAGAAAATCGCATAAATTAAAAGTTCGCCAGCCCCTCAGCCGCATCACTTTGATCACAAAAGAGCCCGGCATTATCGACGCGCTGGAGAGTGGACAAGACCAGATCCTTGAAGAGCTGAACATCAAAGAGATGGTGATCGCTTCAGAGGCGGGGAATAAGATCAAATTGACTTTAAAACCAAACTGGAGGGGTCTTGGAGCCCGCCTTGGTAGCAAGGTACAAGAGGCTGCAAAAAAAATACAGCAGTTGGATCAGCAGGATATTTTAGCCCTTTTGGAGGGCTCAGAGGTGGTTTTACCTTTGGAAGGGGAGAGTTTTTCGTTGAGTGAAACCGATGTCGAGGTTGTTCTCAATCCGATTGAGGGGCTTGTTGCGGCCTCATTTGGAAAAGTTGTTGCTCTGATCGACACGGCCCTTACCCAGGAGCTGGTTCAAGAGGGGATTGTCCGCGAGCTTGTCAACAAGGTGAATACTCGGCGTAAAGAGGAGGGGCTGGAGGTTCAAGACAGGATCCATCTGACCGTCCTTGGATCGCAAGATGTGATAGACGCCGTCTCTTTGCATATTGAATTTTTCAAGCAGGAGGTGCTTGCCGTAAAAGTAGACCTCGTGTTGAAAGATGTCGAAGAGTGTGAAATGGAGATCGAAAAACAGGTTCTTGTATGATTGAAAGCTGGGTGTTGGCTATCGGCCTGCTCTTTTTTTTCCTCACGCTACTTTGGATAGTGAGCTTGAAAAAGGGGGATGTGTCCATTGTTGATGCCGTGTGGAGTCTTGGGATCGTTTTTCAACCGTGCGTTCTATTCATACGAAGTCCAGACAAAACACTTTTTCAGTTGTCTGTTATTTTATTGGCCCTTTTTTGGGCCATTCGTCTCTGCGGTTACCTCATTTATAGAAATTGGGGAAAAGTAGAGGACAAAAGATACGCAGAAATGCGTGCAAATGACCCCCGATTCCGCATAAACAGCCTTTTTAAAATTTTCTGGTTTCAAGGGTTTTTGATGCTGATTGTAGCTCTCCCCTTGAATTTTATGATGGCCTTTCCCTTAGAATTCTACTGGCTCAAATTGGTACCTTGTGCCGTCGCTGTGATAGGCTTTGTCTATGAGACTGTTGCCGATATGCAGCTTATAGAGTTCAAGATGGATCCAAAAAATCAGGGGCAGATACTTGATAAGGGGCTCTGGGGTCTTTCTAGACATCCAAATTACTTCGGGGAGTTTCTTTTTTGGTGGGGGATGTTTTTTCTCTCTCTCCCTACCTTCTGGTTTTTGAGCTGGCTAAGTCCGGTATTGATGAGCATCCTGCTTTTAAAAGTTTCCGGCGTTTCTTTGTTGGAAAAACACATGAGCAGTAATAAAAATTTTTTTAAATACACAAAAGAAATCCCCCCCTTCTTTCCAAAAATATTCACCAAATAAATATAAAAATTTTTATATTTATTGTCGGTTTCTGCACCCTCTGGTAAAATTGGGTCAGTTTGAACCCTATTGGTTAAAGATTAGCGGAGCATTATTTATGACCTCTCCTGTAAATTCCCTACCAGGCAGCAGCCTTAATTCGCTAGTCGGACAAAATCCGTTCGAAGAGCAAAACCCGCCAGACCTAAGTGATTTTGCAGATCCACTTGAGTTCCTTCAAGATGATATCGACGACGGCTTTGTGCTGGTCGATGGTGGAGAAGTGCAAAATAATTTTTTGAATTTGCAGGCGCTGCAGCTGGCGCAAAAATGGCAAGGTTCTATTCGGGGACGTTTGGGAGCTTTTCAACAGGTTGCATGTGATATCGCCTTGCGTTGTCTTAGCCCGTTTTCAGTCGTGCGAGATTCAGGCTGGAAAGATTGTGCTAAAACTACTGTCCATAAGGTTATACAAATTTTGCAAGAGAATGCTCCAAGAGGAGAGAGTGTAACGCAAGCGGTAACTAGCCTTCATGGGGTTTTGATGGATATCTCCTCTAAAAGTCCTGTCGACCCCGTAGCGGTTTCAAGGCAAGTTGTAGAGGTGGTTTCAAAGGTATTTCACGAGTCTAACCACCCTTCTAAGGATGTAAAATACGCTATGGCGGTCCAATCGCTTAAAGAGGTTGTGGCTTTCAGAAACTACAGCAGGGAAGATAATACCCTAGTGCTATTTAATAGAGCTTTAAGGGGTTTGAAAGACGATAGTCAAGTCAAGGTTCTTTTTTCAAGATTGAATGAATTACTTGACTCAGAGCGGCCATTTATTGTCTCTCCAAGAGATGACTACAAGGAAATTATTCGAATTTTAGATCATTTGTCTCTTTTATCAGAGAAGACGCCTTTTGAGAACCCTGCTCTGGAACCAATTTTTACCAAGCTTTTGAAAGCAAGATGGCTAGGGACAAGCTTTGGGGGGCATTTGGAGGCGTTGGTGCAGCTCTTTACAGGTGAGGAGGGGGCGATTTCTTTGCAAGACGCTTCAAAAAGGGTGACCGATCTGGATATATCGATAGGTAAGGCCGATCCTAGAAAGGTAGGCAAGCCTCTTGCAGCTCTCTGGGCGCAGTGTTTAGAGGGTGAACTCGGTGTTAAATACTACACCATGGAAAATATCCCGATGGTGGCAAATACAGAGCAGTTAAGCAGTGGCCGTGAGCTCACAAGATATAGAGCCGGTTGTCCTACTGTTGGGGGCACCTATTTGAATGCTTTGTTAAAAATTGTTTACAAAACGGCCACGGCCAATGATCAAATTGCCCCGAATTTTAGGGCGCTGGTCCGTCGCATGGGTGAACTAAATGAGCATATCCTTTTTACCGTGCACCAAACAGCCGTTTCAAAAAGATTTGGGGACGAATCGGAGCGTGTAGCCTTACTTCACGAATTATCCCAGGAATTTCCAAATTTTCACATTATAATCCAAAGCATGAGCCCACGACCCGGAGAATCGTATGTGGTTCCCGAGTTTAAAGAGGGGGAGAAACCGGCCCGTTTGTTGATGGATAGGCTGGATACTATCTTGAAATCGGGTAACCCATTTACCGAGACGGGAATTCATGTACCACAGATTTGTAGAGATGTGGACTTTAAAGACCATATCTATTGGATTCACCAAGAAATCTTTGATTCTCAGGAGCAATTTGGACAAAACGACTGGCTCGCTTTTATGGTTATTTTTTACGAACTTCAAAAGTTGGTGATAAAAGATCGACTTTTATCGAGTGGGGTCAACCTTGTAGCTACAACTGATCCATGCAAAGATGACCTGGATCGCGGAGGGACTAAATGGTTGACCGAAATGCTTTTGTTAGGGATTTCAACCGGTCAGATCCAAGATCCTAAATTCTTAAACTACGTAAAAAGCGTTTTCTTAGGCCGCCCTATTTTGGTAAAAAAAATTGGCGTGCACTCTCGCTGGGCCGAACCTGCAGGGGTAATTTTAAAAAAATTAACCGATCCCGCACGATTTTCGACTATATCTAGAAAAATAGCCTCCCTACAGAAAGACCCTGTAGTGCATCTCACCTATCCACAAGATTCGCCACAGCTTTATAAAGAGCCTCGCCACACCTCTGGGGCTGAGGATTTGGAACGGTTTTGGACTTTCCAAAAAACCTTCCAAAAACCACTTGAAACATGTGATCTCGAAGAGATTTTTCACGGGGAATACAATAGGACTTCCTTAGAAAAAGATGCCCCTAGAATCAGAGTTCAGATTGATGGTAATGGCACTCTTCCTTCAGAACAAGCGTTAAATGGGATCAGGGATTTTTTTTCTACCCATGTTCCCGTTCTGGTTTCGGACCCTACACATAACCGCTACCTCGAGGCGATATGCACCCAGACTCTTTTTTCAGGTAAACCTGTGGAATCCCTGTTCGCCCTGACACCACCCGAAACGCAATATATCAATCAACCTGTAGAGCTTCAGCTTAGGACGGGACAGAGGGGAGTGGTGCAAAAGGTCCGATATTATGCGGTCTCGACAAAAACAAGTGATCATTTAGACCCTGCAGTCGTTCCACCCCTTGTTTTAGAGGTTTTCGCCCCTTTTGATCCTTCCGAAGGCGGTTATTACCGGATTTACCCTGACACAGAGGCATAGATCTATCTCCCCCCTTGGGGAGAGATCTTAAATACCGGGCTTTGAAATCTGCTTTACCAGTAGAAATTACGGGAAAGATATTTAGATGAACGGCACCGGTCTTAAACTCTATGGCACCGGTATTTTCATCAATGGCGAGGGCGTTTAGTTGAACGGCACCGGAAATACCCGTCTTGAGCGGGTAGAAAAATGCCGAATTCCCCAGATCCCGAAAATGAGTGCCAACACTACAACCCGAGAGTGGGTGATGAACTCATAGGAAATTTGATTGATGCTACCCGGTAGCGGAGTCACCAAAAAGGAGGGGACCCCCCTTAAATTGCTTGAGGGGACAAACCCAAAATCTCTCGAGTCGGCGCTCACCGCGTGATTATCTCCAAGGCAAAAATAGCTCCCTTCGGGGACTTTCAGCCCATAGGTCGAAATTTTCTCTTTGTCCAAAGAGCCATCTTTGAGTAAGGGGGCTCCCTGATCGATAAAACCCTGAAATTCCTTGTCCTCTTTCATCCGGGTTTTTTCTGCATCGACAAATTGCATCAATCTCGGATCTCTGCGGTCTAAAAACTTCTTGCCCATCACAAACAGGTCGGCATCTCTAAAGTAGATGTACCTTGAAGGGAGAAGGCCCGCAAATGGAGAATTGGGTCCAAATCGGAGATCAAATTCTATCCCGTGATTGATAAGAGTGATCGCTCGATCCAACTGGAATTGCATGAGCGGGTGCGAGGCATCCAGCTCGACTGCATAACCCTGAAACCCTATTTTATATCCCTTCCCGTCGAAAAATTCGTAGGTCCCATCAGGAACCCCTTTCAGCACCGGCCGGTGTTCTAGAAGATGCGATAAATCCCCTTCAGCAACCCAAGGAGACGCAATCCCTTTATCCACAACAAAGCGGCTTGTCTGCAGGTTTGAAAAGAGAGTACGGAGCATGTTTTCATCTAGAGGTATTGAAGAAATCTGGTTTTCCAGATGTCCACTCCCCGGGTTCGTCAGCCGGCTTCTATCGAAGTTCAAGCCGGGATGGTGAAAAATTTTAAGTAAAATTTTCTCCTGCTCCCGTTCGATTCTAAACATCCCGTAATTCCCCATCCCGAAAAGATCCGCATAACGCTCAATCGGTTTTTGAGAGGGTTGGTTGGTGTAAATGACCCGTCCTAAATAGGAGCCCCAAGCCGTTCTATCAACGCGTGCCACAGGGATGCTGGACTGGTAGACGTAAAGAGTGTTTTTCAACCAGCGCAACTTTCCGTCAAGACGCATGAAAGGGACGTGCTCCAGATTTTCGAACGGGGAGGACCGGAACTCGTGGGTGATCTCCTTCCCCTCCTTATCAATCCCGTAGATCCGCCCCCCGTAAAAATAGAGGGTATCGCCCGGTTTACCAATCATCCGTTTGACATATTGCTTGTAGCCGTCAAACAGATAAAAATACTTCATCTTGACCCCATCAATGTCCACATTTTCACCGGTAAAGGTGATAATGCCCCCCCTTTTGACCTCATTGGGATCAAAAAAGAAGTGGGCCGGAGTAAGAGGTACATTGATCCCAAACTGGTTTTTAGATACAACCAACCGGTCCAGCTCCTTCAATGTCGGACGCATAGACCCCGTCGGGATCTGGTAGGGTTCAAACCAAACTTGACGTAATACGATAATCACGGCGATGAAAAAAAGATTTGAAAAAAGGCTTTTGCAATGTCGATAGAACTTTGAACGGGGGAAGATGCGCTCTTCGGCTCGCAAAAGATCATCCAGAGTCGTTTTTGACGAGGGGATATCTTTTTCTACGATAGAGGACTGGAGTCTTTTCAGCAGCCCCTCCATCAAAAGTCTATCGTCTAGGGAAACACCACTCTTTTTTTTCTGAAAATTGTGATAGATAACAAGAAACTTTGATCGAAATTTTTTAATTGACGAACCCATATTAGGGTTTAATTTAGCTCAAATACCTCTATTGAGTCAAATTTACCTTGATGGATCCCTGAAGTTTTGATGCTAAGCCTGAATTTTTTCCCTTTGGTAGGGAGGTTTTTCGGAATTTTTCCCTTCAAATGGTGGGTTTCTCCCTTCTGCTCATCTGTAAATTCGATAGGCAGCGAGGTCTGGGTCCCCACTTGTTCCAAAGATAGGGTGAACGGGGCAAACCCCTTAGGGCAACAGATCGTGGCGACCAGGCTGGACCCTTTTTGTAGGATCCCCTGTTGAAATTCGGGAAAACGGCGGGGAAAGTATCTTGCCGCACCTTTGCTATGATTCCCCTGGTCCAGTTGAAAAAATCTTGCGAGGGGGTGGGTTTTGTTCTGGATGTCGATCATATAGGGGAATGTCTCGGTTGCCGTCGGGTCGAAATGCAAGTCGATCCTCAGTCCGCTTAAAGGGGAGTTGTCATCATCCCAATATTTTCTAAATAAGCTCGATTTTTCAACCAATACGGGTTTATTTGAGACCGATTTGGGGGGCGACCAGACCTTTTTTGTTTTAGGGGATACCTTGCGTCTATTGTCCGGCATCAAATCCCACTCAATCAAGTAAAGTTTTGCCAGTGTCGGGGGCTCTTGGTCAAAGTTTATAAAGGCTTTTTTTGGGGGGCAATAGGCTTCCAGGATTTCACCGGTATCGGCATGCATTTCATATAAAATCCACTGTGTTGCGTTAAGAGCCCCTTTTTCCACCCAGCCGCTAACGGCGTCTAACGACAATTTGGGATTGGAGTCCAAAGAGTGGATCTCTTCTATGATCAGTGTTTTTTCCGTTTTATCGTAAATTGAAATATAGACGATTTGATGCCCTTGTCTGTAGACGACAAAATCCCCTTTGACACCCTTGGAATATTTTTCTTTAAAAGAAAATCCGAAAAGGGGAATGAATAGAACTAGGAGTATCCATCGCAGCATGTTTCAAAGCTTAACAAAAAACGGTGTTTTTGGGGTTGTTTTCCCTTTAATTTTTTTTATCGGGTGCGCTTCAAGGGCCGAGATCGCGGGGCCGTCCAAAGAGGAGAAGGTGTGCTACGTCCAGAGCCTCAAGGAGAGGATCCTCAAGGCGGAGACTGCCATGATGCGTTTAAAATTCGATAAAGAGAAGCTCAATAGCCGATTTGGCAAGGTGAGCAAAATAGAATTTGTAGAAAAACTTACCAAGCTTGATGCCGAAATCGAGGAGCTAAAGCGCGAGATGCTCTACTTGAGATCGCTGAACTTGGACGATCTTTACGATTACCCTTGATCCGCCCTTTAAACCGGAGGCTTGAGGTTAATTCCTTTTCCTAGTTAAATCTATTTTTATGAAAAAATCGACTTTACTTGCCTGCTTGTTTTATTCTTTGGTGAATTACCTGGCCTTTTTTGTTGTCATCCCCCTTTTTACACCGGAGATATTGGACCCTAGTTCCCCGTATCGCGATCCTTTGAATTTCATTGTCGACCCCACGACTCTCTTAGGGGTCGTTTTGGGGATATACGGTTTAGGGCTTTTTTCGGGCTCTTTGACAATCGGAAGGTGGAGCGACCTGTTTGGGAGAAAATGGGCTTTGAAACTCTCCATGATCGTATTTATCTTAGGTAATCTCGGTGTCGGCTATTTCTTTTCTCTAAAGAATGTCTGGATGCTTGTATTCTTCCGCTTTGTTACAGGTTTGGGATCAAGCGGAGCCCAGCTTTTGTACAATGCGATTGACGACTTGGAATCGGACCAGAAAAGCAAGGGGAGGGCTATGGGTTATTTGGTGGCCGTCTCCTCGTTTGCGACCGTCGTAGGTCCCGTTTTCGGCTCTTTTTTTGTAGGCGATCAGGGGTTCTTTCTTGGGCTGCCTTTTTATTTATTAGCCTTTTTGGGGGGCGCTTCCCTTTTGTTTCTTGAAAAAACATGGCCAAAAAAGTCTATAGAAGCGAAGGCACATGTTGACAATTTGAGAACCATACTATCAAACCCAAAGATTCTTTTTTTGGCAGCGACATTTTTTCTCATGATTTTAAATATAGAGAGTCTATTTGTTGCGATCCCGATTTTGATGGTGATGGCTTTTCAGGTGACAAGCAGTTGGATTGCTTTGTTTTTTGCCTATGGAGGGCTTGTAGCGGTTTTAACGGGTGCCTTTATCATTCCCTGGGTAGGCCGGTTTTTTTCATTAAGGTTGGCCTACTTTTTCAGTTTTATTGGGCTGACTATTGCAAATTTGGCTTTCCTGCTGGCCTCGACCCCTGAAGAGGTCTTTGTTCCGTTTACCCTGTTTGCAATTTTCGGTTTGATTGCATGGTCTAAGGGAAACGAGTTGGCTCTAGCTGTTGTTGAAAAGAATAATTCGGGTGCTGTGATGGGCGTTTTGGGCAGTTTGATAGCTATAGCTGTTTTTGCCTCGTCAGTTTTGATGGGCTACACCGCTTCGATCAATTTGTTGCTGCCGATCTTGGCCATGGCACTCATGGCGGTCTTAGGATCTTTTTTAACTCTTGCAGGATTTCATTTGTTCAAAACGACAAAAGGGAATTGAGCAATAAGTCCTTTTGTCGTTTCTAGGGCCCCAAAGGGGTCAAAATCCGGCTAATCTTTGCACTTTTTGTGCAAAAAGTCTAGAACAGCCAAAGAGGCTTTGACTTTAAACGCAAACTGTCTGGGGATCTTACTGGGTTCGATGTAGCTATAGAGAATATCGCTAAAAAATCCCGCCGGTTTAGTATTTTGCTGTCTGTAATTGGCTAAAGGGCCGTATTTTAGGGGGGTGAGAAGAGAACGACCGGTGAACCTATTTCCATACGGAATGAAGGCGAAGGTTTTTAAAATTGGCGTTATAAGAGGTCCAAACGGGAGCTGCGGCAAGTTGTTTGCAGCATTTAAAAAAGGGTGCACTCCAGATGTGGGGTTTATCATAAAGTTTTCTCCTTTGAGAAAGAATTATAATTAAACATTATAAAAAATGATACTAAAAACTTTTCTGATTGATTTTCAACCTTTTATAAAGGTATTGTACTTCTCTAGATGCGTTTTTCGATCAGGGTATGGCAATTAAATTTTTAACTTTTTATACTTTTTTATCTGCTTCTATCAACCCCTTCGAAATTCTTTTTGAAGACAAAAAAGATTTGGAAATTGCCGACATTGTACAGATACAACACCTTCTGAGAGAGGTGGATACACAAAAAACTTTGAAAAATCTCTACCTTGATCCTGAGGAAAGGGGGATTTTTGAGAGCTACCAACCGATAGCCGAGTATGAGAATCGGATCAGTAGGTGCCTCAAGCAGGTGCTCGCGGACCCTGAAAAGGGGCTGGTTCCCGAGGTAGGGCTGGTTAAAATTAATAGGGGTGGGGGGAACTGTTTTGTTGTAGGTTGCCCTTTCAACAGGCAATATCCGGATCTGCTTAAAAGTCTGATCCAGGGTCTAAAGGAGATTGGTTTTGACGGCCACGTCTACTATAGGATAGGGGGTGTGCCCAACCCAACCGGAACGGAGGCAAAATGGGCCGGCGTCCCCTACTCCTTTAAAATTTTTATGATGATGGAGGCCCACAAGTTGGGTCTTAGCAAGGTGATTTGGCTCGACAGTGCCCTTTTCCCTTTTAAAAATCCAAAAAGCTTATTTCAAATTTTAGAAACTCAAGGGGCGTTTGTCCTCCACCGGAGCCATCCGAAAAGCGCTATTTTGCCTGCCACCATGCATCTAATCGAAGCTATGACCCGTGTAGATGTATCCCAAGCACCTCATGTGCGGATGTGGGTTTTTGGTTTAGATATGGACCGCCCCTGGGTGTCTTCTTTTCTAAAGGACTACACCGATATGTGCAAAGTGGGGATCCCTTTCATTTCCTGTTACCCAGAGGAGTTTGTGATCTCTGCCCTTGTGAAAAAATTTGAGGCGCACATACCCATTCTCCACGATCCGGTTTATACCCCAAAATATGGGTATGGCAAGGTTGTCAAAACCCAAGACCACGACTGGGAAAATTATTGGAGAGCCAAAAAAGAGGGCTATATGTTTGTTGTGAGGGATCATTGAAAGAGCTTCTTGAATGAAAAAAATTGTCTTGTGTTTTGTATCTATTTTATTAACAGCAAACCCTTTTTTGCTGGACATTCAACCCTCAAAAGAGGAAGGGTACGAATATTTGGAGCATATCCAATCGCTGATTGCAAGAATAGATGTAAAAAAAGAGGTCTCTAAAATGTATCCCAAACCCTCGCTGTTTGGGGTAAAATACAACACTCAAGAGGATTTTTATCGCAGGTCGATGCGAGGGGCTGTACAGACTTTGATCGACAGGAATTCGGGCTATTTTCCAAAAAAAGAGTTGTTGGAGGTGAATGGGGGGAGCCGTGATTGTGTGGTTTTAAGTTGTCCAATCCATCCCAAATACGAACATTTACTGTACAGCCTTGTGGAATCATTGAAGGAGATTGGTTTCAAAGGGGCGATCTATTACCGCGTAGGGGGCTTTCCAAATCCGACCGGTGAGGAGGTGAGGTATGTCGCCGTTCCCTATTCCTTTAAAATTTTTACCATGATCGAAGCTTATCAAAGGGGCTATAAGAATGTTTTGTGGTTGGACGCCTCAGTGTATCCTTTGCAAAATTTAGATCTCCTTTTTAGAAAAATTGAGAACGAGGGGGCTTTGATCAGCTGGAAGAAATTCAGAAAGAATGGCCTTTTACCAAAAACTCAAGAGATACTGCACAGCTTAACCGGCTACCAACCCGGAAATTTTGACCATGTGAGCATGCAGGTTTTCGGTTTAAGGATGGATTTGCCCTGGGTGCAAGATTTTATTGAGGATTATTATAAAATGGTTCGACTGGGTACTCCGTTTCTATCGTGCTATCCTGAAGAGCATGTGATTTCTGCTTTGGCCCACAAGTATAAAAGCCACCTGCCTGCGAGATTACAAAAAATTATCCTCCCGAGTACCGACGACAATTCCCACTATGTGGACGCGAAAAAAAACGGTTATTATTTCTTCTTAAGGAAACACTAAAACTCAGTAAGATTGTGCTTCATTGTCTCATTTTGAAAACAGTGCTTAATCAGATTCATATGCGATTGGTTTTTTTACTTTTATTTACTCTGTCCGCTTTTGCTGAGGTGCCGAATCCTTTTGAAATAGAGTTTCCGATGCAAAGTTTTTTGTCATTTGAAGACTATGAGAGGGTGCAGAGCTTGATTCAAAAAAAAGAGCTTAAAGAGCTCATAGATGCCATCTATCCCACGAAATGCCCCTATTCGAAAAACGATCTGTATCGGCGCGTCTCCTGTTTTACGAGACAAACTTTGATTTCTAGAGAAAAAAATTTATTCCCTGAGGTGGTGCATATCCGAGGTAAAGAGGGGAGTCAGGACTGTATTGTTCTAGGGTGTTCATTTGATCGTACGTATCCGGAGATGCTCAGGAGCCTTGTTGCAGGTTTGAAAGAGATCGGGTATGAGGGGGCTATCTACTATCGCATAGGGGGATATCCCAATCCCACGGGCGAAGAGGTCCGTTACGCAGCGGTCCCTTATGCTCTTAAAATGTTCATGATCTTAGAGGCGCATCAGTTAGGTTACAATAAGGTATTATGGTTGGATTGTTCTGCCTGGCCACTTAAAAACTTGGACTATTGCTTTGAAGCTATAGATAAAGAGGGGATCCTTGTCGAGTGGGGGCGGCCGAACACAGAATTATTGATTCCTCAAACAAGGGCTATTCTGGAAAAAACGTTTGGTATGGATTTCTCAACGGCTCCCCACGTTGCCGGGTGGTTGTTAGGTTTCAAAATGGACCTCCCTTGTGTTAAAGAGATATTTAGGGATTTCTATTCTATGGTGCGTAAAGGGACGCCTTTTCTATCAATGACCCCTGAGGAAACAGTTTTGACCGCCCTTTTTGCGAAGCATGCCCCCCCGTTGAAATTTCATCCAAATCTGATGCTTGCGTCAAAAGAGAGTGATACAAGGCTTGTCGAAGGGAGGCAAAAGGGGTTTCGCTTTTTGATACGCACGCATTGACACGGACACATTGATACGGAAAAATTTAGATGTTCTACACACTTTTGTTTTTACTGGGGGCCTTTGCCAATCCTTTCGAAATAGAGATAGAGACCAAAAAAGAGCCATTACAGGAGGATTACGAGGCTTTAGAAAGAGCGTTGAAGGAGATATCCGTAGCACCTTTGATCCTTCAAAATTATCCGATGAATTGGGATATTGGAAACTGGTTCACAAAGAGGGAACCCTACAGCGTCCAAGATTTTATCTTACGTTGCTCAAAGGGGCTGATGCAGCATTTTTTTGTTGATGAGTATAGTTGCTATCCGAAAATCGTCCATCAAAAAGGGGAGCAGAAAAGAGATTGCATCGTATTTTTTTGTTCTTACGACGGGCCTTACCCCCACATTTTACCGGAACTTGTCGGTGCTTTAAGGGAAGTGGGCTTTGACGGGGGGATCTACTACCGGATCGGGGGGTACCCTAATCCGACCGGAGATGAACTGCGCTACGCCGGAGTTCCGTATGCGTTTAAGGTTTTCGCTATCCAGGAAGCGCTAATGATGGGTTACGAGAATGTTTTATGGTTGGATACATCAGCTTGGCCTTTAGGAGGGGTGGAGGACATTTTCCAGGAGATTGCCACTGAGGGTTTTTATTTCGATTCGGGCAAACCAAATCCTTTGGGGCTACTCCCATTAGCGAAAAAAGAATTGGATGCGTATCTTGGGCGTAGTATCGCCTCAGAAAGGAAGGTGGCCGGTTGGATTATGGGAGTCTCGAAACAAGATCCACGGACCAAAAAAATATTGGAGGATTATAAAAGCCTTGTGCGGATGGGAATTCCGTTTTTATCTGTCAACCCCGAGGAGTACGTCCTGACAGCAGTTTTATTGAAAAACGGTGTCGCTCTCAAAGATAGGAAGAATTTGATGGTATCCTGTAAAAAAGACTATAAAGGGTACGTCGATGCAAAAAAAATGGGCTGCAAATTCATTATAAGAGCGCATTGATCCGATGATTAGAGTATTCACCCTGTTTCGAAAATATGTTCAATCCACGCAAAGCGGTCTTGAGAGCCAATTTTATAAAAATTTTCGATTGTATTTGCCCGTGCGTGCCGAAAGTTTTTTCGAAACATCCTCAAGCGGCTATCCCTTTTTTTTATGCCGGGCGCTATTCAAAAGGGATCTTCTAAAGATCTTACTTCTATTGATATGCGTCCATTCGGATATTTTTGCACAGAACTCCTTCTTTTCAAGGAGTCTGAAAAATCCCTTCTTGGTAGATTTTGAAATTTCTGAGGATCCTACAAACGAGGAGCTGGAACAATATCAAAACGAGTTGCGCCAGCACAACATAGCTGATGCATTGGATAGCCGATGGAGAAAGGAACAAAAACTTGCCCGGTATTTTCAGAAACCGGTTTCTAGGGACGATTTTTTTAATAGACTGCAGAGGGGGCTTTGGCAGACGATGGTCTCAAAAAAAAAGGGGCTTTACCCTGAAAAAAATGTCGTCACTTTGAATGGTGGGGGGGAAGATTGCATTGTACTGTTTTCATCTTACGATCGTGTCTATCCAAAATATGTTAAAAGCCTCATCAAAGCGCTCGAGGAGGTCGGGTTCAAGGGGAACGTTTACTACCGGTTGGGAGGGTATCCCAATCCTACGAAAAAAGAGATCCTGTATGCGGGTGTACCGTATGCGTTCAAGATGTTCATGCTCGAAGAGGCAAGAAATCTCGGTTTTCGCTATTTATTGTGGCTTGATGCGTCGGTTTTTCCCCTTAAAAATCCACAGCCCCTTTTTGACTTGATTCGTCAAAAAGGTGTGGTTTATAAAGATGCCGCCCCGTTGCCACAGTTCATTTTCGAGGAAACTAGGAGGGATATTTTTTTACTGACGGGGATCGATGTGATGAAATGCAGACATTTGAGGATGCCGGTCTTCGGAATCGATACTAAAGTAATCTGGTTCCAGAAATTTCTCGATTATCACCGAAATCTAGTGGAGATAGGTACCCCTTTTTTTTCAGCGCTTCCTGAAGAATTCGTTCTGACAGCCCTCAAAGAGCTCTATTTCCCGAAAACGATCACCCCAACAGAAATGCTTCTGGGTTTCGATTATGTCCCTTCAGTGGCAAATGGATATTATTTTTACCTTAGGTTCCATTAGATCCAACAGGAAAAACTATTTTTTCCTGTGGGCTACAATTGAATGGTAGGCTTTTAGCGCCTCATCGCGGGCTTCGGCGTGATCCACAATTCTCCTAGAAGGCTCTTTTACCCATTTCTTGATGTACTCGTGGGTAGGATCAAATTTAGCCTCTTGAAGATCGGGGTGGAAAATTCTAAAGAAGGGGGCCGCGTCCGCACCGCACCCTCCGACCCACTGCCATCCAAGTGTATTGGAGGCTAGATCAGCGTCCACAAGGCAGTCCCAGAACCATTTCGCCCCCTCGAGCCAGTGAATCCTTAGATCCTTGATCAAAAACGAGCCGACAATCATCCGAACGCGGTTATGCATCCAACCGGTATACTTAAGTTCTTTCATACCAGCATCTACGATGGGAAAGCCGGTCTCGCCATTTTGCCAGGCTTTGAGGAGCTTGGCATTTTTTTGCCAGGGAAAAGCGTCAAATTCGGGTTTTAGAGGATGGTCAGTGGTATGGGGAAAATGGTAGAGCAGGTGCTTAGCAAACTCTCTCCAGACGAGTTCTTTGCGGTATGTTAAAGAGGCCTTTGCACTATGCCAGGCTGCCCTTGGGCTGATTTCCCCGTGGTGCAGGTGGGGAGATAATTTCGAACTCCCTTCGATCGCGGGAAAATTACGGTCATGCTCATAATCTTCCACTCGACCTTTGTCGATAAAGGTCTTAAGGCGCTTTTTCGCCCCTTTTTCTCCTGGTTCCCAGAGTAGGGGTATTTGGTGGAGATCCCAGGTTTGCGTCAAATGGAGCTTGGAAATCGGCTCACTAGCCCCTTTGAGGCAAGAAAAGAGAGATCTTGGCGCCGGCATCGGCTCTTCGGGGGCTTGAAATTGTTGGGTGCGATTCCAGAATGGAGTGTAAACCTGGTAGGGCTTCCCCTCTTTGGTAAGTACGGTTTCAGGGTTGTAGAGGAGGTTATGGTGAAATTTGTGGGACGCAATACCGTATCGTTTGCAAAGGGCTTCCACCCTGCTTTCAATCTTTCTCTCCTCCGGCTCGTAGTTCGCACCGTAGTAGAGGGCTTCGGCCTTATGTTTTCGTATCAGTGTTTCCAGAATCTCTTCGGTTTCCCCATGAAATAGGTTTAAGAATCCCCCCTTAGCCTCAATAGACTCCTTAAAAGCCACTAAAGATTGCTCCAGCCACCATTGGGATGCGCGACCAATCGACCAGTGCTTGGTCTTTTCAAGTATATACACAAGCACCAGGGGGCGTCCTGCCTCGATGGCTAATAGAAGAGGGTAGTGATCTTCAAGTCGTAGATCCTGCCGAAACCAAACAATAGAACTCATCCATTTAAAATGGGGCTTTTAAGGATTTGATTGCAAGATGTAAAAAGGACGTCCCGCTTTGGCTGGAAGTGAAATGGCCACGTCCCGCTTAGGCGGGACGTGGGGAAGAATTAAAAAATTAGAAACGAAATACACCGTGGCTAATTTATTGATTAAGCATTTTTTGTTAAATCGATTTCTATACCATTATTAAAAAAAGCAGATACAGACCACCTTGCAACCGATGATGCCTTTTCAGCAACAAATGCAACTCCCTTAACGGCAGCATCCTTGAAGGCCGCAGGGTTTTTCGCCACCACTAGGGCTCCGATGACAGCGACTGTCCCGGCGGCAAAGACCGCCCGCTTAGTTCCTTTTGCAGGAGCTTCGGTTTGTGTTTCAACAGATGCACAGATAGAATGAACCTCTGTTCCTTTTGCAGGAGCTTCGGTTTGTGTTTCAACAGATGCACAGATAGAATGAACCTCTAATTTTGCGATCTTTGCATGTAGTTCTTTGTTTTCTGAATCGTATGCCGTATTAGCTTTTTGCAAATCACTGATCATAGCCATTTGCCTTTCCACAATGCTTATTTGAGAACTCATGGGTAACTCCTTATTAGTTTTTATAAAACAATTATATAATAAATTTAATTTATATTTAAAGTTTTTTTTTAAATCTGTGAGTGGTAGTGGTTTGCATTTAATGTGACCGTATCTTGCTTATTTAGAATGGGTAAGAATTTGAAAAAAGCAGGGTGTTGGGAGGGGTGGGATAGAAAACTTTATGAATGCCCGAAATCTCCCCAGTAGAGGGTTCTTTTTATTCAGGTATGGACTCTCCTGAATTTGCTGCGGTGTTAAATGGATCCATCTTGTAAGAGTTCTTACCTAAAAAAATGAACTATCTTAAGAGGAAGGATATTATCTAGCTAGTTCATTTATAGGGACTTGAATTTGCCTGAATTGCCTCGCTAAATTGTGTACCTATTCTCTAAAGTAATGAAAAGGCCCTCCTGTGTAAGGAGGGCTTTTGGAATATAAAATGGGGAGAAAATTATTGGTCAGGGTACCCATCTCAAGTATTCAGCAACCGGTGGTGGTTTTATCCTTCATCAATCGCTGCATCACTTCGGAATTGACAAGCTACAATGCCCTTAAGACAAGTCTGTTTCGCGGCTAGATAGAACTTGTTACCTACGGACGCTTGGTAAACTAGGTCATGAGAAAAAGGCCTATTTTCCCTAAGTTTGTCTAGGAATAACGCTATTGTGTGTTTTTTCAGATCTATATGAGGGATCAAAGCTTGAGATTGGGGAGCTGAAGAGGCTAATGAGCCACCTGAAGATAAGTAACCTTGTAACTCAGTAACATCGTCTTCCTCTAAAGGTTTATGGCGAACCCTTTTTGCCTGCTCTTGAGGAGGGGGTGAAACTTTCTCTTTGAATGCGTTGAATTTTTCTCCACAAAATCTCATACAGGTTGAGAAGAATTGACCAATTTTTGTAAAAAATTATTTTGCTAGCTTATAGATTTTAGAATCGGCTATTGAAATCCCAATTCTATTATAGAATGTTGCTGAATTGTTTGGATTAATATTTTCGATTGAATTTGCCATCTTTGTTCTCCTTGTAAGATGTAAATTTTAAACTATTATTGTGTTTTTTTTTATATAAATTTTTACGCAAATGTTCTAATTAGTTGGATTTGTGGGGGATAAAAATAATAATCTTTTTTTGGCCAATTACGGATTCAACGGCTAAAAAAGGGATAAAGGGGCAGATGCCTATTTAAACTAGGTTCCAGGGTTCCCTTTTAGGGGGAAAATAGCCGCTAAGGGAGTTAGGCTTAGGACTTGTAACCTCAGCAGTTTAGCGTTTTGTCCAGGAGCAATACAATGCAAGGGAAGTTGCAACCCTTTTGTGCTCGTTTGCAAATTGCTACCGGACTCTAACCTAGGTAAGGATTGTTTGGTTTTGGAGCCTTTTTCGGGTTTTTTTATGGGTTATCCTGAAAGGCCCCTTTATTCTTTTTAGTTACCGGGGTTTTACCAGAGGCCGGAAATTCTTCTTTATGGATCCTCATCTTTGGAGGTTACGGCAGAAAAGAGGCAAAAAGAGGGATAAAATAGGTATAATATATTTTACAATCTTTAAAAGCTCTACGTAGAAATAAACACGATAAAATGAATTATTGGACAAACAGTGGTTTTGAGAGCATTAAGACTAAAAGTAGCGCATCTAGATGGGGGAAATTCCCTAAATTAGACCCTTAAGGCAAGCTTAAAGCCAGATAACAAAACCCTAAATAACAGTTGTCCGATTAAACTCGCTTTCTTGGAGGAGGTGCTACAGTTGTTTTTTTGGTGCTTTTCAAAGAGATCGCCTTCTTTAAGGCGCAGGAAGTAGATAGTGGTTGGCTTAGGTCGTAAAGAGGCTATCGTCAAAAAAAGCCCTGTTCAGAACAGGGCTTTTTCTCTTTTTGAGGATTTCTCATTTTTTTCTCTCTTCAAAAAAGAGAAAGCAGCAAACCCTATTTTGAGATCAAAAGAAGAGGAACCCTAGGCTCAATAGGGCCTCCAGCCTTTCTTTTAGACGAGTTTTGGATTTTATACCCTCGAAACCGGCTCAGATATATGTCTCATTGAAAGGGTTGCATAAATTAGGCCCTATAAATCTGATCCTTCAACTTGCGGTTTATAGCTATAAGCGCACCGTCGCGCTAACATCCTTTCCTTTAGATGTATATAAATAAATAATTTTATTTACAAAAAAATATATATGTGTTATAATAAATACATTGGGGGGAAATACATATGCCATTTGATACGGTTGTAAATACATGTGCTTGCGGGGGGGCAATCGAATATTCTGGGCAGGCTAACAAAGCTCAACATCCAGACTCAGATCTTGAGAAAAAAGTCGCTAATCTTGGTAAGGAACTATTAAATACTCAAGCACAGTTAGAAACTTTAAACGACGAATTTGAAACAGCCCAAACGGAAGCTGTAAAATTTTTTTCAGAACTTCAAGGCAAAAATGAAGAATTGAGTTCAAGTAACAGACGTCTTTTAGCGGAACTTAAAGGTTCAAAACAAAGATTAACAACATATGAAGTTAAAGATGGATTAAGCAAAGCTACAATAGAGCAGCTTCGAACTCAAATTTCTGGACTTTCTAATCGAAAAAGCTTACAGGATCGTTGTGCTCTTTTGAAATTCCAAAGAGACTTATTGGCAGGTAGCTTGGTCGGTATAACTTTGGTTGCTGGAGCTATCTTAGCCTTTATGATGGGCAAAGCTCGCTAATTTAAGATCAAGATCCATTGGTTCTCTGAGCTTTAAGTTTTTTTATCTAAAGGTTAGACAATCCCATAAAAAAGCCCCTGTTCTGAACAGGGCTTTTTTTGCTTGAGGGGTCTTCATTTTTTTCTCCCTTTAAAAAAGAGGAAAAGGGCCAATTTATTTGCAAGAGTTCGAGCTCTGCGACCTTCGGTATTCTCAAGAAGAAAGGGGGGTGGGCCTAAGAAGGTTATCTCGATTGACCGGGCTAACTATAAATGATCTCACTTTGGGGGGAAATATTCTTCAACCCAGTTTAAATAAACACTTAGCTTTCTATTTGCTTGATCCTTATAGGTCTTACCGGTATTTGCATGCGTTCTATCTTTAAACGCTTTCAAGTTGAGTTTTTCAAAAAGATCGCAGATCTGTTCATGAACCCTCTAAGCGTTCTTGAAGCATACGGATCCATCGGGTTTCTCTTTTTAAATTTTCACAAAGTAGATGAATGATGTCATTTATAGTTTTTTGTAGTGGATCATCATCTACTTATTTTAATTTAAGATTTCACATGTCTATAAAACATAAATTTTTGTTAAGTTTTCTTAATAGGGTCAAACGTGTAAAGGTGAATAAACTGAAAAATTTTCTGCACAGATTTTAAAATTTACATGGTAACCTGCTGCACTTTTGCTTTTGTTTGAAAAAAAAGAGTGGCTGTTTCTTGAGAAATGAAAAGGGATTGGATTAGAAGTAGGGGCTAACGGTTGCATAAAAAAATCTCCTTAAGAAGATATCTTTAAGTTGTAGTGTGATAGAAAGAACAATTTTTCGTTTATTTATTAAGTGTTTTTCTAAAGATTTCTAGCCAATTGGAAGTAGGGATATCCTCCAACCTACTGTTCTTAAAAGGATTCGGGTCTATCGAAAGTTTTTTTAAAAACCAGTGAAGGGTGTGGTTGCGGTGATTGTACCCGCTACTCAATAATTTTTTAAAATCGGCAAGTTCTTCAAAAGAGATTTGGGGGATAATAGGGGTGAGTTGAAGAAATTGAGAATCGACACGAGGGGGGACATCGAAGGCTTTTGGGGGGACAGTCGGGCCGCTTTCGACATTGTAAAAGAGGCGTAAAAGGTGAGAAAGTTTTGTGCTTTTTGGGCCGGATTGGGCTAATATCTTCTCCACAACCTCTTTTTGGAGCATCAAATAGACTTTTGTAAACAGACCGCTTAGGGGCAAAAGTTTTTCTAAGAAAGGGGTAGTAATAAGATAGGGGAGATTGCTAATCAGGCCAAAGGGGCCTTTAAATTGGTTGTATGCATTCAAAAAATCGTACTTCAGTACATCTTCATGCACTAAAGAAACATGAGCTAGGGGGGCAATTTTTGCCCGGATGGGCTGAACGAGTTGAGCGTCTCTTTCGACCAAAATCAAAGGGGTAGAGGACTCTATTAATAGATCGGTGAGTGCCATAGCCCCCGGACCTACCTCCAAAATTCCGTGCGCTTGGGGTAAAATTGCCCGAACGGCGTGCTCGATTACGCTTTTATTTTTAAGGAAATGTTGCCCTAGATAGCGTCCCATCGACTAAAACAAGACTAATTGTTATCACGAGATGCAAGCACGTACCCTTGTTGGAGCTCTATGCGATACACGATAAACAGTCCAAAAGAGACAAGGGCTGTACTCAAAAGGATAATCGGATGGAAAGGCTCATTGAAAAAAAGGTAAGCGTTTATAGAAGTGAAAAGGGGGCTCAAAAGGCCGAAAAACGACAAAAGAGTCGCCGAAAACTTTTTCAGCAAGTAGCCATAGAGATTGAAGCAAACGATGTTCGAGATAAAAATAATCAGAGCCAACCAGCCTAAATAGGGTGGAAGGTGGAGATTCGCCATTTGTGTGAGGGGGCTGGACTCTAGAAGAAAAGAGGTGATTAGAGCCAAAAGACCACCGAAAAGCATGCTGAAAGCGTTCACCTTGACCGGGTTCATCTGTTGGTCTTTGACCATCAAACGTAAAAGAATCCATCCATAAACACCACAAAAAGAGGCAAAAATAACAGCTAAGGAGGGCCAGGAAAAAAAGGTGTTAATTTTAAGTAGATCTTCCGAACCCTCTTGCAGGGCCAAAACCGGCAGAAATCCTAAAAATCCGACGCACATTCCGAGCCATTTGGTCCACGTCATTTTTTCCTTAAAATGGATATAGGAGAGGAGGGCGGTGAAAAAGGGGGACATGCTGTAGATAAAACAGGTTTTTGCCGAGGAGAGGTACTTCAGCCCCCAATATTCAAAAATATTGCAAAAATAGATGCTGAATAGGGAGAGGACAAAGGTGGAAAGGGCCTCTTTTAAAGAGATTTTTATAGATTCAGAATTTTTTATGTACAGCCACCCTAAAAGAAGAATAGACGCTAATAGCATTCGGACTGCTACGGTGAAAACCGGCTCCGCATAGGCCACCAGAGCTTTACCGATCGGAAAAGCCAAAGACCAGATGCTGTACAGAAAAGGGATTATCCAAATCATCATGAAATCAGGTTACCTTAAGGGGGGTTAAAAGGGTAGTCATTCCTTGAAAAAATCTAAATCAAGTTACAAAAACCGCCCTCTAAACGGCGTCTAAAATAATCTTTTGTCTCACCCGATCCATAAAGCGGATCATGTAGGAAAGGTTGTGCGCGCTGGCTAGGGAGAGCCCTAATAGTTCATTCGCCTTGAAGAGATGGTGCAAAAATGAACGGCTGACGGTTCGGCAAGCTCTGCAGGGGCACCCCTCCTCAATCGGTCGCAAGTCCTCCTTATAGGCCCCTGAAACAATCCGCAAGGTCCCCTGGTCGGTCAAAAGGGTGCCGTGACGGGCGGCTTTTGTCGGGTAGGAGCTGTCGAAACTATCGATTCCGAGTGGGATCGACGAGTAGAGCGAAGGGAGGTCGGCTATCCCTAAAAGGTGTACAGGTTTTTCAGGTGGCAGGCACGGGATGGTATAGCTAAGCATTTCAATCATCTCATCCCGATTCTTTCCCAAGCTTCCGCCAACCGCATGCCCGTCAAAATCCATCGACGAAAGGATTTTGCAGCTTTTTTTACGCAAGTCGGGGTCGATCCCTCCGTGTACTACCGAGTAAAGGGCCTGGTCTGAGGGGTCTTGTTTGTGGTGTTCCAAAGAGCGTTTTTCCCATCGGTGGGTTCTCTCGAAAGAGGAGCGCAGCGCCTCCTTGGAGATGTGGTAGGGGGGGAGCTCATCAAAAGAGATCATGATATCGGCCCCTATTTTCTTTTGGGCGCCGATCGAAGTTTCGGGAGTTAAAAAAATGGTCCTGCCATCCCTATAGGAGCGGAATTTCACCCCTTCTTCAGTGATTTTTAACACGCTGTTGGAGTGTTTTTTCGTCCCCTGGCTTTTCAGCTCCGATGCGACCGAGCCATAAGCTAAACTAAAAACCTGGAACCCACCCGAGTCGGTGATGATCGGCCGGTCCCTCCCGCTAAAGCGGTGGATCCCCCCCATTTGCCGAATCAGATCCTCTCCCGGCTGCACCATAAGATGGTAGGTGTTGGCAAACATCAGATCCAGACCCGATTCGATCGCCTCATCATGCCCTAGCGCTTTTAGGGCTCCGTTTGTCCCCACTCCTACAAAGGCGGGTGTCATAAAAGAGCCGTGCGGTGTAGTGATCCTGCCCACTCTGGCGTTAGATTTCTTCGAGCGGTGCAAGATTTCAAAAGAAAACGTATTTGTGAACACACTCATACGGGCACCATCCGCTTAGCTAGTTTGGAAAAAGGGGTCAAAAATACAATCACAACAAATTTTACACCTAGGCTCATCGCAATGATCTCCCAAATAGAGCCGGCGATCCCCCATAAAGCTAAATAGGAGAACAGGATCGTGTCGATTGTCTGGGAGATAAAGAGCGAGGCAAGGATGGAAAAGGGGAGGGAGCGGGGAAAAAAATGTTGGCGCAGTTTTGTAAAAAACCGTACATCCAGTTTTTGCACTAAAAAAAAGACTGTGAAGGAGGCAAGAAGAGTTCTAGGGGAATTGTTGAGAATGGTGAAGAAGGCGCTGTGGGACTCGTCATGCAGCGAAGGGGGATATAAAAGATGGATTTTGGCCATGACGGCGAACGTTAAAAGGAGGAAAAAATTGATTTTGATTACTTTATTTGCCGCATCTTTGCCAAAATATTCTTGTACAAGGTTGAGGGAAAAAAGGCTCAAAATCGCGTACGCGTCCGTACACGTCACCTCAAGGCCGAAAAGGTGTGTCTGTTTTTGAATAAAAAGGTTGGCAAGGATCGCCTGCAGAGCGGAGAAAGCAATCAACGCCTCTTTGCCGATTCTTAGGGCAGCCAGCCCAAAAAACACCAGGACCCCTAAATGTAATGTAAAAATAATTTCATTCATACACAAAGCCAAAACTATACCAAAAATCCCCCTTTTTGCCCAGAACATGTGGCAGCTCGTTTTGGACTTCGAAAACGATGCTCAAAAACTCTTTTGAGGGTGATAAGGGGCTTTAGGCGTAAGGTGTTCATTAGAACCGATGGCAACCCTTTTGTTTGAATTCGTACTAAAAGATAGTATTGACAGTCTGTATCCGCTTCTTACATTCTAGAGTCCATGAAAATTGCGATTACCGGCGCTGCAGGGCAAATCGGCTATGCCCTCATTCCGCTTCTTTTGGAGCGTTTTAAAGTGCCCATGGAACTATCCCTTGTGGACCTGCCTGATAAATTGACCCAGTTGCGCGGTCTTGAGATGGAGATAGAAGATTTTTGTTATCCCCATTTAAAAAAAGTAGAATCGGGCTCCGACGAGGCTACCCTTTTTAAGGGGGCGGACGTCGCTATATTCCTTGGGGCAAAACCGAGGGGGCCGGGGATGGAGCGCAATGATCTGATCACAGTGAATGCAGCCACGTTTCTTCGTCAGGGGAAGATCCTGGCCGAAACGGCAAATCCCCATGTCAAAGCCCTGGTTGTGGGAAACCCGGCGAATACAAATGCTTTGATGCTGATTCGGGGGGGGAACTACAAATTAAAAAATCAGATCCAAGCTTTGATGCGCCTGGACCAAAACAGGGCAAAAAGTGCGATGGAACTCTCTTTTGGCCCTAGAAAAGAGATGTATGTTTTTGGAAACCACTCGCCGACAATTTTGGTCCATCAAGCTCCGCCGGAGGTTCTCGAATTTGTGCGCAAAAGGGGAGCCGAAGTGATAAAGGCGAGGGGAGTATCCTCGCAGGCATCAGCGGCCAAAGCGATCGTCGATCACCTTGAAGACTGGATCTCAAAAGAGGAGCGCACCTATAGCGCAGCGATCTACAGTGAAAAAAACCCCTACGGCATCGATGAGGACCTTGTTTTTTCGTTTCCATTTTCCAACAAAAAAGGTATTTTAAAATTGCCTTTGTCCCAGGAGGAAAAGCAGATGCTGCAGATAACCGAAGATGAGATGAAAAAGGAGCGCCAGATCGCATGCACGATACTCTTTTCGAACTAACTGAAGACCACCTTTTGGAGGGGCCCCGTTCCATACCGATGGGATACTGCTCAACATCCCACGTCGATCCCGATCTCGGCTTGATGTACTTTGGAGAACCGGTCGAGAATTTTATTGATATCCCCAC
The DNA here is from genome assembly GCA_040382515.1 of Chlamydiia bacterium. Lineage (GTDB taxonomy): Bacteria > Chlamydiota > Chlamydiia > Chlamydiales > RGXB01 > RGXB01. Next base: position 52,031 of record JBEIFH010000003.1, read on the forward strand.
CGATGAATTGGTTGAAAGGTTTTTAGGTCAGATTCCCGTACACATCATGAAGGGGGAGACAAAAGTTCTGATCGATAGGATAGACCGTCAACTGGATCCCCTTGAGCAGCTCCATCAGGCAATAGAAATTTTAGGTATTGAGGAGCGCAAAGAGACCTTTTTTGATCAGCTACAGGTGATCTTGGGGTCGATGAAAGAGATCGCCGAACTCCTTTTTGGCCCGCTTCCGATCGATCCGCTCTTTTTTGCCCTCCATTTGGATGAGGGGGGAGGCTCTCCGCCCGCTTTTGTGGCAAAGACATTGGCCTCGAACGGGTGCGACGCGTACAAAGCGATACAGGGTTCTCTGCTCGCTTTTGGCGCATCCCGCGTAGGCAAGGAGATGGAGAATGCTCTCAAGCAGTTGCAAAATATTGACCTAGATGCGATGGATGAAGAGATCGCTGCGATGGATCGAGACGGGCAGATTTTTTACGGATACGATTTGTATCCTTTTGTAAAAATTGATACAAGGGCGGATCTTTTTGAACGGGCTCTTCAGGAGCGGTTTATGGATGAACCTTTGTTTCAAAAAGCCGAGCTGCTGCGACAAAAGATGAAAAGGGTACCCAACAGCCACGCCTTCTCGGGTCTATACCTTTTTTATCGAGGATTTGAGGAGGTCCGCTACTATAGCGTGATCCTTTTTTTGGCAAGACTTGTTGGGATAGGGGCCCAGCTTATAGAGGATTGCCAAAGAAAATGCTTGGAGATCCACCCCTACTATTTTTATAAAAAAAGAGAGTAGAATTGGCTATGCTAACGGAAGAAATGGTAAAACGGGCAATAGAGGCCTCCTTAAAAAAGGAGAAAACTTTTCTCGCTTACCCGGTCCTCCTTTTAGCTGCGCTGATCACAGTTTTTGTTTTGGCTTTGCTTCACCAGGCGCATGACTGGGTGATTTTTGGGGCCATAGGGATTCCGGTCTATTTGAGTCTCGGTCTTTTGGGTTCTTTGTCAGTTTTCATCCACCGCCTCTACTACCATGAGTTGAAAGGGGAGTCGATAGACTACAAAGAAATTTTCAAAGCATCGATGAACCGGATGTGGAACGGCGTTTTTCTCGCATTGCCACTTATTTTGACCCATCTTATTTTATGGGTGCTGATGGGTTTGTTTTATCTTTTGCAAGGGGTTCCCTATGCAGGGCCGATCATAGCGGTCCTTTTTTCTATGCTCCCTTTTGCATTTATGATGGTTTTGTCTCTGCTTCCCCTAGGGGCTTTTTTTATCCTTTTTTACGGCTCCACTTTTTTTGCTTTTGATCTGAAAGTAGATTTGGATCCAGTCAGAGAAAATCCCCTTTCGATAGCGAAAAATTTTGTCATCGCGACCATCCCCCTCCTTTTGGGAATTCTTTTTTTGGGGGGCATCTATTGGGCCACAATGGAACTTTTCGGGATCACTCAAAATATAGTAGCCCTTTCCTTGCAAAGACTTTTTCTCTTGATCCCCTTTACCTTTTATTTAACCCCTTTTGTGCTGTTCTTTTTTCACTTTGGACTTGAAAGTTATAGACACTTCTACAAGAAGGGGTAGGTTTTTTCTGCCGATTCCTTATCAATCGGTTTGATCTTTATAAAAATAGATGCTAGAAAGAGTTTTGTTTTTTTGATTGTGAAACCAGATCTTTGAACAGACCCTCTTTACTCATCAAATCTGTATATGTTCCTGAGTCGACAACTTTCCCCTGATCCATCACATAGATCCGGTCTGCATTGACGATTGTGCTAAGTCTGTGGGCGATAACGATTCTTGTTATGTTGAGTTCGGCTACGTTTTTAGATAAAATTTCTTGAGAATTTGCATCCAGGCAATTTGAGGCTTCGTCTAAAATCAATACTCTAGGCTTACCGATCAAGGCCCTTGCGATCAAAATCCGCTGCGCTTCGCCGCTGCTTAATGTGAGGGCATCACTTTGTAAAAAAGTGTGCAGGCCCATACCCATTTTTTTAAGATCTTCCTCTAAGTTAGCCAGCTTCACGGCCCTCTCGACGTCTTCTTTTGAGTAGAGGCCACCACAAACTATATTCTGATAGATAGTTCCTGTAAAAATGGATCCATTTTGGAGCACCACCCCGAGTTTACGCCTCAGTTCTCTTTTGTTGAGAGTGCGGATGTCCTGATTATCGAAAAAAACAGTGCCTATCTGGGGAGTTTCAAAACCCAGAAGAATCCTAACTAAAGTGGATTTCCCACAACCGGAAGCTCCGACTAAAGCTACAAATTCTCCGGGCAAAAATTGGAGCGAGATATTATCCAATACATTTGGTAAACCTTCCCCATAGCTGAAGGTGACGTGATCCACATTCACCAAACCCTCCAGATCGTCCACCTTGATTTTATCCTTTTCGGACTCTATTTCACCTTTTAAAATACACTGTGCCCTTTCCCATAACGGTATGACCTTAGCTAAATCCATGAAAATTTGAACTAAATTTGTGATTCCAACAGAAAAGGGGATGTAGGCTGAAAAAAAACCTACAAGCTTTCCAATCGTGAATATATAGTCTCGAATATGATCATTAGTCGAGATGAGATATTTTGTAATTACCCCAAAAAATATTAAATAAGAGACAATAGGGACAAGATTTATTAGAATTTCAACAGAGTTTGTTAAAACCAGAGACTTTGAAAATAGAAGCCGCTGTTTAGAAAAAAATGGACACCAGTACTCAAAAGCGTAGGCTTCTGCCCCATGCGATCTGATCTTGGAAATACCCGAAATTACTTGCGAAATTATGCTATTGATGAACCCACTCAATTCGAGGTATTTTCTCTGGATCAATACTTTTTTATATAGAAGAAAAGAGTTTACCGCGCCAACAGCTGAGACGATACATAAACCCAATAAGGCTAATTTGGGATAGATGTAATACATAGCAAAAAAATAGAATAGAGAGAAAAAACCTGTTAAAAGGATGTTTGAGGTAGACTGACTGAACTTTTCTTGTATCGCTTTCATGGAAGAGGCCCTTTGGATCAGATCTCCCACAGAATATTTCTTAAAAAAGTTTACCGGGAGCTTTAAAAGTCGATCCCAAATAGCTGATTCGACTTTTAAAGAAAAAAGAGTCGACATCCGAATGAGAATGAGTCCGTTGATTATGTTGAATGTCATGACACTTATAGTAATCAAAAAAAGGGCTAGAATGACCTCTAAGTACTGACTTTTATGCCCTAATTGGATCACATTTGTAAAAAGGAATTGATTTAAAAAGGGGACCGTTGCCGCAAGAATACCACCGAGAGTTCCGAAAAACAAAATGTAGCAAAAACTTTTTAAATTCCCGGTGAATGAAAATTTCAGAATATCTTTAATTGTCATATTCTGTTCCGGGAACGGAATGTAAAAAATGTATCCTTTTTCTTGTAGTCTATCGATCACAGGATTTGAAAGAGGCTCCTTCTCGTCTGTTTCGGGGTCATGCAAAAAATATTTTTTGCCCTTGTTGTTTAAAAGGGCTACCGGTTTCCCCTCTTTAGTAAACGCAAATATAGGGAGGCAATCATGGGACCAAAAACCATGTACAAGTTTGATCTCTCTGTAGCGGACCCCATTTTTCTCACAAATTTCACACATCTCAAGAAAAGGATTAGTTTCAGGAAGAGTATGTTTTTCGAATGTGAAACCCATTTCTTGTCCGATCCAGCTGCAAACTTTGAAGATAGCATCCTTACTATCTAAAGGTTCCCTTTTTTTAAACTTATTTTGGGGAATGAACGATTTTAGCCCTTTTGTAATTGAGTACTTTTTCAGTGCGATTTTTTTTTCTCTGGTCTCAATCTCTAGCTTTTTCTTTTCTGGAAAATAACGATCTATGGCACTTTCTAGAACTCGATTACGGATCCAGTTGAAAGCAAGCCAAACTCCGGGGTGCAGCAGTACCTTTTCCGGGGGTAAAGGCTTAAGTTTTGTTTTTTCTAAAGCTTTGAGGCTCCAGGTATCTAGGTAAGGATAGATTTGAATATTTTTGTCCCAGTCTAAAGTGTAAGAGGAGTCAAGATCTAATCTCCCCTCAATAATTTCCATCCAGTGCTCATGTTCCAAATTCTTTCGTGGGGGGTTTTTTTTGATACCAAATCTCTGATTTGCCTCCAATTCTACAGGCTGCTCAAAATCAATTAAAAGGTCGTTATTTTTGAAAGACTCGTTTTTAGTAAATAATCTCCTGTAATTTAAAATAGTTCTATTTATAAGCTTTAAGATTTCTAAATTAAGATGAGGTTCTTTACGAATGATTTCATCAATTTTACCGCGGGTCAATTTTAAAATCTTCATCGGGGTAAAATTGAAAAGGGCCAATCCTTGATGCTCATGAGGACGCTCGGTAGCTATAAAAAAAAGATCGCCGGGATTTAAGGCGCGTAAAAATCTCAATTGCCCCTTTTCAATCCCTTTTATCTCAGTATTAGGGATATTTTCTGTCAAAAAGATACCGCCGTTACCCTCTTTTATAAGCCAAAAACACTCTTCCGCATCAAAGAAAGTTTTTTTATTGATCTCGATGGCAACTTCCTCGAGATCGTAATGTTTCAATTTTTCAAATAGAAATATTGGATCGCTCATAATTACTCTATCACCTCAGCCAAGATAGAGTCCTTGTAGTGTCCATCTTGAAGCATAAGCTCCTGATGCGTCCCTCTTTGGACTATCTCACCCTTATTCAGGACAATAATTTCATCGCAATCTTTTACGGTAGCAAGCCTTTGGGCTATAATGATCGAGGCGCAACCCCTGGTGCGTAAATTGAGGCTTATTGTGGCTTCAGTTTTATAATCCAAAGCGCTTGAGACCTCATCTGTAATTAGAATAGTAGGGTTCTTTGCTAAACCCCGGGCTATTTCTAATCTTTGTCGTTGGCCTCCGCTAAAAACTGTCCCCCCTTCACAAATCACATTCTCGTAGCCCTTGGCTCTCTTCATAATGATGTCGTGTATGCAAGCATCTTTACATGATTTTGTCAGATCCTCCTCACTCACTAACTCATCCCAAAAAGTGAGATTGTTTTTTATGGTTTCCTGAAAAAAGAATAGAGAGGAATCTATAAAGGAAATAGAGGATCTAAAAACTTCATCGGGGATTTCTTCGATAGGTTTACCATCGTAAAGGATTTGACCTGTCCAAGGACGATACAAACCTGCAGCTAGGCGTGCTATTGTTGTTTTGCCTGAACCAACAGGCCCCACAAGTCCGATTCTTTTACCGGGTTCTAACTTTAGGTTGATGTTTTTTATTCTAGGCCCCTCTGTTTTACTGAAACCGAACGAAACGTCTATGAATTCAACGTAACCCTTTAAATTTTCTAAAGACGCCCCATTTTCGATGCTTTTAGGGCGTTCAAATAACGTTTCAGATGTATTGTCCATCACGTCATTCAATCTTTTGATATTGATTAACATCGTCTGTAATTGACTCGACACATTCATCAATTGATTTATTGGAAACATGAAATATAAAAAAAACGATTGTAACGAGATCAGCATACCAACCGTGAGTTCCCCGTTTAAGATCTGTAGCGCGCCAATCGCTAAAAGAGCCGCCATCCCAAGCTGCAACGATGCAGTAGGGAACATTGTGAGGATAAGACTCTTGAATTGCGTATTGAAGGACGCATTTGTCATTTTTGCGTAATAACCGCTGAGAATCCCAAACGAGGTCATTTCATTCCCGGCCGATTTTATCGCCTCAATAGATCGTAAAAGGCTATAAGCGTAACCGACAGTTTTACCGTATTCCTGTTGCATAGCTGTGAATGCATCATTGCGGGAGCGGTTAATCAAAATGAATAAAAGAACATTCAAACTAGCCAAAATCAAAGCTAAAATACCTATTGGACCACTAAATAAAAAAATGGTGCAGAGGTAAAAAACCAGTAAAAGAATATTTATAGCCAAGTAGATGAATTGGCTCGACAGCACTGAAGATACAATCTCATTTAAGGTGTATCTCCATGCGATCTCCCCGGTAGATCTTTGTGAGAAAAAAAGCAAGGGGAGCTTCAAAATATGCCAAAAAAATGAGGTCGTCGAAGTTATAGTCATTTTAGTGAATAATTTCTGTATCATGTTATATTCGAATAGATTCAATAACAGTGTGACAATAAAAACAGCTAGCAATAGTCCTATTAGCAAATAACCCGCTTGTGCATTTGAGGCCGTAAGCACTTTGTCGTAAAAAAACTGGATTGAAATAGGGACGAAAAAACAGGGAAGTAAAAGGAACGTTTTGCAAATCGACAAAAATACAATCGGTTTATAGAAACCTTTTAAGCGTCTTACCAACAGGTTTCGAAAACTATCAGGTTCACCCTTTGGTTGAAAATTTTCCGTTGGTTTAAAAGTGAGAACGTAACCGGTAAACCCCTCATCAAATACCTCGCGCGTGACTCTTCTTGGGCCCCCTTCCGGATCATTTAAGTAGATAAAATTCTTGTCCATTCCCTCGAACACTAGGTAATGGTTAAAATTCCAGTATATTATGCTTGGCAGAGGAATTTTATCGAGATCCTCCATCTCATAAGTCCGACCTTCTGTCTTAAGGCCAAAAGTTTCGGCTGCATTCGCAATATCTTTTATTGAGGTGCCATCCCTTGTGACACCGCATGTAACTCTTAGTTCTGCCAAAGGGACAAACAATTTATAATATCCGAGAATAATAGCTAAAGCAGCAGCGCCACATTCGACATTTTGCATTTGAATAATAGTCGGAGTTCTTACTCTTTTGATCCCAAACCGGAAGGAGGGGAATTTCAGGCTACATAACTCTTTAATCCAACTGAAAAAGGGTCTCAAACATGACTCCTATTCCGGAAAAATTAAATCTATAGGACGCTTTTTCGAAATATGAACCCGAATATTGCAAAATTCAGGTGTAAAGCGGAAATTTTTTGGACCTTTTTTTGAGGTCCATAGATAACCGGAAGGATCATTAGGATCTTTTTGTATTTCTATCCTTAAGTTGTATTTAGGATATTCTTCACCAATAAATTTTTGGAAAACTTCATTTTTTGCTAAATATTTCAAAAAACGTTCAGAGGTCCCCGGGTACGGATCCACATAAACAACTTTGCCCACTATGCTCCCATAAACAGGATCCACATATTTTTGCATGGAGATGTAAGCTGTCATCCCCGCTTGGATTTTTCGCCCACTCGTGATATCAAAAAATCCGTAGACAAGGATATCATCCCCTTTCGTAAAGGGGGGGTCAACTAGGCAGATTTCAGTCCCAGCGGAAATGTAGTCTCCGGGCCCAACATACTTTGCAACAATCTCGCCTTCCACCTCGGAAAAAATAGGGATAAGAAGGGGATTTGCCTCTAATTCGTTTAAAATTTGTGTCTGTTGTTCGAGTTCCAGCTTAAGAGCTTCTACTTCGGGAGTGCTTTCTTGAGACTTCATACGATCTAAAGAAAATTGGATCTTGGCTATTTTAGAACACTGGTCATTGTAAGAACTTAGGTAGTTTTTGTCGTAAATTTTAGCTACTATCGTATGTTCATTTACAATTTCCCCTTCAAAAAGGGGCATTGATTCGACCAATCCCTCGTTTCTTGAGTATATGTAGTGTAACCCTTCCGAAGTTAAAACAATTCCCTTCCCATCGGCATCGGAAACGATTTTCCCTTTGAAAAGCCAAATAAAAAAAAAGAGGACTATGACTCCTAAACAACCGAGGCCTAGCCATTCTTTGGGTCGAATAATCCGGATTAAAATATTTAGATCATCGGGTGAGATGAATGTATCTTCTTTTCCTTTTCTAAAGCGGGGTGAGTCGTAATTGTTTTTATTTTTTTCGAGCTGAGTTTGCCCGTTTTCTTTTGTAGAATCATCAGCGTTATTTTTTCCACAAAATATCTCAAAAAAACAATTAATTTTCTGTTAATAGAACCGCAATTAATTGTCAAAAATAGTTCCCCGGAAAAAATAAAAATAAATTTATATAATTCTTTACTTCCAAAATGCTGTTCAAAAAATTCGTCAGTCGACGGCCCTTTTTTTATTTTGCTCTGACTTTTTATATAAACCCATTTGTGTTATTCTTTTTTCACTTTGGACGGAAGGAAAGTGAGATACGTATCTACAAAAAGGGAATGCTATTTTGTTGCAGGGAGAGGTTTTGGGGGCCTTGCCATCTGTTACCATTTAAAGAAAAAGGTTCCCGATTCAAAAATTTTCCTCTTCGATCCCAATCCTCTTTTCACATCCGCTTCCTCTGCGGCGAGTGGTCTTTTGGAGCCGATCGGGGGGCGCCTTGCAGCCAGATCGCCAAGAGCGAATGAGGGGTTGGAGGCGACCAAAGAGCTCTTGGATGCGGCAAGTTTTCATGTGAACAAAAAAGTTTATAAAGAGGGGGGGGTGCTCCATGCGCCCATCTCAGCTGAACAAAGGGCGGTGTTTGAAAAAAAAAGGGGGCTGAATCCCCAGTATTTCGAATGGACGCAAGGGGGAGAATTTCTGGTTAAAGAGGGGGTGAATGTATTTTCCAGAGACTATCTTGAGGCGCTCTATTCCTTGGTACTATCCATGGGGGTGGAATTTGCCCCTGAAAAGGTTCCCCAAGACTCCAATGTCAAACAGATTTTTTATGCCATCGGTAAAGAGATAGATAAAAAGCTTCCCGGCCAATTCCAATTGATTAGGGGGCAAGCTATGCAGGTGCAAACGGGGGAATCCATTTTTAACCTCCCTAAAGTTCATAAAGGTTACATAGCTTTGGATAGCGATCCCACCATTTACCACGTGGGTTCCACCTTTGAAAGGACAAATTTGGATCTTCCAGGTGACAAACAGGTTGCGGTGAAGGAGTTGATCGAGCGCAATAGGGAAATTTTTCCCGAAGTGGCCTTTTTGAGTCCTTTGGGTGTGTACGAGGGGATAAGGGTCTATTCTCAAACACAAGACCGGCTTCCCCGGATTATTTCTTTGGGGGGGAATCAAGTTGCCTTAGCCGGCCTTGGATCAAAGGGTCTTTTGTACCATGCACTCTATGCTAAGGAGATTGTGAGTGGGTACGCTTAATTTTCTGTAGCTCAAAGAACTTTTTTTCTAAAATTTACCGGAAGCAGTTTCACAAAAAAATTCAAAGCGGTGTACTATGGAAAGTTATGACGCAAGCTCTATTCACTCTATTGGGGGTCGGCACCTCATCAGGCGTACCGCGCTTAGGTTGTTCGTGTCCCATTTGCACAAAAACTGACATCGAACCCAAGAACAGGCGCCAAAGGGTCGCCGGTTTGCTTGAGATCGGCGATAAAAAACTCCTCGTGGATGCGGGGCCCGATATAAGAAATCAACTGTTGGAGCAAAAAGTCTGTCACATTGATGCCCTCTTTTTGACACACGAACATTTTGATCATATCGCCGGGATCGATGATGTGAAATGGATCACCGGTTATCCAAAACAATCTCTACCGATTTATGCGAACAGACCTACATATTTAGACCTAAAGAAACGGATCGCTTATCTTTTAAAGCCTGCTCTTCCCGGAAATTCCCCCTCTTTTTATTTAAAGCAGATGCGCACATGGGAGGTGCTTGATTTTCACGGGGTAGAAATTCAAACTCTGGAGTACTCGCAGCAAAATGAGGGGCATACGAAGCCGACCCAAGTCACCGGTTTCAGGCTCGGAGATTTTGCTTTTTTAACCGATATCAAGCGTTATGAGCCCAGGTTGATCCAAGAATTGAAAGGGATAAAGACCCTAGTGTTAGGTGCTGTTCGCGACGGGGATTCGATTGCCCATTTTACCTTTGAGGAGGCGCACCATTTCAGTAAGCTCTCAGGGGCAGAAAAAACCTTTTTTATCCATCTCGACCACTCAGTCGATTACCCCGAAGCTTCAAAGCGGTTGCCCCCCAATGTCCAACTTGGGTATGATGGGTTGAAAATAGTGATCAATCTTTCTTAAAAATGGATATATCCTTAAGACCCCTTTCGAAGAGTAGCCTATGACAACCCCATTAAAAAAAGCCCTACTTGTAGGCCCCTATAGCGGTGCATCCGCAAAACAGGCTTGCCTGGATTCTTTAGAAGAGCTCAAGGCCTTGGGTGAAACCTATGGTTTTACCGAGTTTGGATTCGAGCCTTGTCCGATCAAAAAAGTGGAGGCTGCTACCTTTATCGGGGAGGGAAAAGTGGAGGAGGTGCATCAAAGGATGCAGGCTGAGGGCTTTGATTGCATGATTTTTGATGAGGAGATCTCTCCAAACCAGCAGCGCAACATGGAGGAGATTTTAAAAAAACCGGTGATCGACAGGACAGGTCTCATCATTGAGGTTTTTGCCCAAAGGGCCCACTCCAAGGAGGCAAGACTACAGGTTGAATCGGCTAAGATCCGCTATGAGCTGCCCCGTTTGAAGCGCCTTTGGACACACCTTTCACGCCAGCGTACCGGTGGCGGAGGGGGGAGTGGAGGTGGTGGATACCTCAAAGGGGAGGGGGAGAAGCAGATTGAGATAGACCGGCGTATTTTGGATCGTCGCCTTGTTATGGTGGAGCAGGAGATCAAAGAGGTGCGTGCCCACCGCGCTCTGCAAAGGCAGCAACGGATGCGTTCTTATATCCCGGCATTTGCAATTGTGGGGTATACGAATGCGGGAAAATCGAGCCTTTTGAACAGCCTGACGAATGCGGGAGTTTTATCTGAAGACAAGCTCTTTGCCACGCTGGACACGACCACAAGGCGGTTTCAGCTCCCCAATCACCAAAATGTTCTTCTGATCGATACGGTTGGATTCATCCGAAAACTTCCGCATAAGTTAGTGGATGCATTCAGAAGCACCCTGGAAGAGTCGGTGTATACCGATATACTTCTTCACGTTGTGGATGCCTCGCACCCCGAAGCTTTGGAGCATGCAGCGGAATCGATACGGGTTTTAGAGGAGATCGGTGCTAAAAATAAACCGGTCATCACCGTCATCAATAAAGCTGACAAGGTGGAAGACACGAAGATCATTGATGATTTACGTTATATTTACCCGTGTACTGTGGTGATTTCTACATTGACACGTCAGGGTTACGATGAGCTTTTTCAGTTGATGATAGAGAAGATCCAGTCTTTAAGAAAAGTTATGGAGCTGTGCATTCCCCAAAGTCATTATCACGTAGCCGCAGAGTTGATGAAGGAGGGGCGGGTTTTGGATACCGCATACGAGGGAAACGATATTCTCCTTACTATAGAAATTCCTCAGTCTCTCGAATACAAAGCGCTCCCTTACAAAAGGGGATGAAATGTACGACACCCCCCATCCGGGACTGCTCAACAGGAAAAAAAGGATCGATTTTAGCGAGATAAGCCAACTTAGCGATACACAACTATGGGGTCTTTTTTGGAAGGGGAAATCGGATGCTGAAATGGCAGAATCTGAAAAGGAGTATTTTGAGCGAATTGGGGGACAGGGCCCTTTTTTGATGGTTTCTGCCAAACAACTTGTTGAGGAGTTGGGTTTCCCCAAATCGAGAGCTTTTTTATGGGATGTTTTTCGTGAGATGGCCAAAAGAAGAGTGGTAAAGGCAAAAAATAAGAGGATTTGCAGCCCGAAGGATATTTTTGAATCCACCAGAGGAGATTTTATCGGGTTAAAGAGGGAACTTTGCATGGTGATCGGTCGTGGAAAGGAAAAAGAGCTCCTTTTTAAAGAGTCGGTGAGTGTCGGCAATCAAGATGCGATACGGTGTGAAATGAGAGATATTTTTAGATCGTGTTTTGTGGAAGATGTTGCAGAGTTTGCCCTTGTGCATAACCATCCCTCCTCTCTTTTGGCTCCGTCTAAGGAGGATCTTATTCACACACAAGCCGTCCGAGAGGCGGGTCAAATATTTGGGATACAACTGATCGATCATCTCATCGTGCAAGAAGAGCACTATCTATCTTTTTATGAAATGGGGTATCTTCCTAAAAGGGAGAATTATTGATGCCTCTTTTTGATCCTGCCATGCTCGATGAGCTGAAAAAAAAGGTCGACATCGTCGACGTCCTTTCCCCTTACATGCAATTTCAAAAAGCGCAAGGGGCGCTGAAAGCTCTTTGCCCCTTCCACTTTGAGCATACCCCCTCTTTTGTTGTGCAAAGAAAAGATATGCACTACCACTGTTTCGGTTGCGGTGCGCATGGAGACTCTATCAGTTTTCTGATGCAATATCTCAAAATCCCCTTCAAGGAAGCTGTGGAAATGCTCGCCGAAAGGTTTGGTGTCGAAATCCGCTTTGTTGAAGAGGTGCAAAAAGGGCCGAGTATCCTCCCGCTCAAACAGGCGATGAAAGAGCTTGGACGATTTTACCATTTCTCTCTTCTTCATACCGCTCAAGGGCAGCAAGCCCTCGCCTACTTATATGATAGAGGGATCGATCTCTCTTTTATCCGCCTCTTTGAAATCGGGCTCGCCCCAAAAGATCCACAATTTTTTGAAGCCTGGGTCCACGATTTCAAGGTGGATATGCACGCTTTGTCTGAAGCAGGGGCGATGAAAGGGAAAGGAAATCTACCCTTTTTTATGGATCGCATCACCATTCCTATTAAAGACTGGCACGGAAATATTTTGGGGTTTACGGCAAGGAGGTTTCAGGAGGGGGACAACGGACCGAAGTACATCAATACCAAAGAAACACCCCTTTTTAAAAAATCTCAGATCCTATTCGGAATCTATGAATCGAGAAAAAGGATCGTCAAAGAAAAGAAAGCACTCATCGTCGAGGGGCAGATCGATGCGATGCGCCTGATTCATGAAGGATTTGATTTCACCCTTGCAGGTCAAGGGACCGCATTTGGTGAACTGCATGTGCAGCAAGCAAAAAATCTAGGGGTGGAAACGGCTTACATCGCATTTGACGGAGACACAGCAGGGCAGACGGCAGCTTTGAAAGTGGGGCAGCTTTTCTTGAAAGAGGGGATCGAGGTGATGGTTGTCCTCTTGGGTAAAGGGGAAGATCCCGACACTGTGATTCTAAAAAAAGGGAAAGCTCACTTTGAAGAGCTTATTCAAAAGGCGATCCCTTACCTCGATTTTTTAAGAGCCCTTTTCACGCGCAATAAAGATCTTTCGCTCCCGGCTGTAAAAAGCGGTGTGATCAAAGAGATGACCCACTATGTCAACGGCTGGTCGGACCCGGTGATGCGCCATGAGGGAAAACGGCGGATCGCAGAGCAATTTGATGTACCGGTGGATTTTATAGAGATCAAAGAGGATCTCAAACTTGTGGAACACACCTCAAAATCTGATGAAACCGTAGACTTTGATCTCATTTTAGAGGGGGATCTGGTCCGTTGGTTGATTGTGGCACATGAATTGACCAGAGAAATAGCGGTGAGAAATTTAAAAAAAGAGGATCTATTCCATCTGGGGATGCAGCAGCTTTACGAGCTGTTGCTCCAATCAAAAGGGGATCTGATGGCCGTTTTATCGACAAAAGAATCGGAACAACTCCAGCCTTATGTAGATACCGTCCTCTCCAAAAAAATCCCTATCGAACGGGCCGAAAATCTTATGATGGAGACGGTGCGAAAAATATTGGAGCGCAACTGGCTGAAAAAAAGGGAAGCGATCATCAAAAAAATGCAGGAAAATAGCCACAATGATTCGCTTCTAGAAGAGCTTGCGCGCGCTTTTGATGAGATCAAACAACAACGCCCTGTTGTACGTTAGAGAAAGATTTTGAAGTTGCTTTAGCGGTTTTCTCAAAGCATTTAATACTAAAGTTGATTTTTTAATTAAGATTGAAATACTATTTCGAGGAAATTTTATTTGGGGTTGAAGAATGCACGTTTTTTTAAAAATATTTGCACTCTCAGTGCTTGTTTTTTTATCAAACAATTTGGATGCCAAGGGACTGGAGCTGGATGCAATCTATAGAAATTATGAAAGAAAACCCGGCGACATTCATCAGCATCTGAAGCATTTGAGGCGGCTGGCTAAAGATTCCGATTCCGTTTTGGAATTAGGGGTAAGAAATATGGTGTCCACTTTTGCTCTCCTTGCAGGTCTTTCTGAAAATGAAAAACCGGTAAAGGTCTATGTAGGTGTGGATTTGTCCTACCCCCCCCAGAATCTGATGCGTCGAGCTTATACCGCCTGTAAAGACAAGGCGATTGACCTGAAGTTTGTAGATTGCGACGATGCGCTGTTTGACCCGATGGATGTAGATCTACTTTTTATCGATTCGCTCCACACCTACGCACAGCTCTCTTTTGAGCTCGAAAAATTCAGCCCTAAAGTAAGAAAATACATAGCGATGCATGATACCGACGCCCCCTGGGGTTTTGAAGATGAGCCAAACTCCTACGGGAGCGAAAATAGTTCCAATTTGAAATGGGCCGATCCGACAAAAAAAGGGTTATTGATCGCAGTGAAAGATTTTTTATACAGGCATCCGGAGTGGCAATTACAAGAACATTACAAAAATTGCCACGGCTTTACCGTTCTTACACGAAAAAGCTACTAAGTATGATTTTTTTTAAGCGTGCTGTTTTATGACAAAATATTTTTCCTTAGCTCTCTTTTTAGTTTTCTCTACCAACTTTTTACAGGGGGGGCTTGAGAGGAGGCTTTTTTGTCTGGAAAAAGAGTACACCTTCTTGTGTTGCGAAGATGTCCTTTATAATGAGGTCGCACCATTTATGCCGAGACTGAGGAATCTGGCCAAAGAGTGCGAAAGCGTTATCGAGGTCGGGGGTGATCTGGGGGCGGGCTCCATCAGCATCGTTTTAGGGTTAAGCGAAAACTTACACCAAAAGAAAAAATTTTCTGTAGTGTCCTACAGGGGGATAACGCCACAGGACATGAAAAAAAAGATCCACAAGCTCAAAGTGCCCGCTATCCATTTTTCTTTTGAGCAGGGGGAATATCTGGGTAAAAATATAGACTATGCGGACATGGTGTATATAAATTCTTTTCACACTTATGCGAGACTTGTTTCAGAACTGGAGCATTTTGCCCCTAGAACAGGGAAATACCTAGCTCTTTTGCATACCGGTTTTCCATGGGGATACGAGGATGAGCCCGATTATTATTTGGAAAGGTATGTCCCTTTCTCCTGGATTCGAAAAGACCTAAAAGGTTTGGTCAGAGCGGTCGAGGAATTTTTACTATTGCATCCGGAATGGGAGAAATTCGAAGACTACACAAATAGTCATGGATTCACGATCCTAAAAAGGGTAAAATAGCCCTTTGTTTTTTTCTAAAGCTTTAGGGCTGTGAAGAGATTTTTTAAGGAGACTATGATTCGTCAAGCTGTCCATTTTTTTTTGGGGACACTTATCAGCCGGTTGGGTGGGCTTTTAAGGGAACTCTCCATGTCAGCCTGCTTTGGGGCTAGCGCACTTGTTGGTGATTTTTTTATCTCTTATCGCTGGTCGAATATCTTCCGCCGCCTTTTGGGTGAAGGGGGGGTAAGTAACGGATTTATTCCGATGTTTGAAAGGTATAGGCAGGAAGACCCCTACAAAGCCGATCTGTTTTTTCGGGATCTGTTCTGGTCTTTGGCGATCCTATTAGTCCCAACTCTGTTGCTTTTTAGTTTGATATTTTTCGGCCATATAGCGAGCTTTATGATGCCGGGGGTGATTTTTATCGTCTTTTACGCCCTTTTTATGGCTTTTTTGCAATGTCACAACCATTTTTTTCTCCCTTCTGTGGCGCCGACTATTTTTAATCTCATCTGGGTGGGTGGGTGCTTTTTGTTCAAATCCGAGGAGCAGTCTTATGCTTTAAAAGGGATAGCCCTTTGTATTTCGGTGGCGTTCTTCTTTCAATGGGTTGTGCTTCTGCCTAAAACAGCCAAGTGTCTGAAAATAGGTTTGTCCGATTGGCTTAAAATCCGTCCGTTCTCCGCTGAAGTGAAGCAGCTTTTGAAGCCATTGCTCCTAACTTTGGTCGGGGTGGCAGCAACACAACTCAATGGCGCTATCGATCTGCTGTTTGCAAAATGGGCAGATCCGAAAGGGGCTGCGTTTTTAAGCTATGCGATTAAATTGGAGCAGGTGCCGATGGCCCTATTCGGTGTTGCGGTGAGCCAAGCGATCGCCCCATTACTTGCACGCGCCTACCAGGGAAAAAATTATGCAGAATACAATTTACTTACTGAAAAAAGCCTGCGCATTACCCTAAAACTCTTAGCCCCTTTCACGCTACTGTTCTTTGTTGCTGCACCCCCTTTTGTGAGTCTGATCTACGGCAGGGGAGCTTTTTTAGATGCGGATGTGACCCACACGGCCCAGGCGTTAGCATTCTATACGATAGGGCTTGTACCCGCGGGCCTTATTTTGCTTTTAGCCCCCTCGTTTTATGCGGCGCAGGACTTTAGAACCCCGATGAAAGCCACTTTCATGGCGGTGGGGATGAATACTTTTTTAAATTTCTTGCTGGTTTTCGTTTTTTCGGCCGGCTCATGGGCAATTGCTTTGACCACCTCTTTGAGTTTTTGGGCGCAATGGGCCTATTTGGCATGGAAACTTCAAGCCCCTTATCCGCTCAAAAGCTTGGTGAAACATTTGCTCTTGGTTTGTCTCATCACCCTAATCTCTTTTTATCTATTTCCCGACTTATACTGGTCCATAAGCTACCCTACGGCAATTCTAGATAAAGGATGGCAGTTACTCAACGTGGCGGCGGTTCCGTTTTTTCTTTATACTTTAGGCGCTTTTTGCCTAAAAGACTCTGCGATTGTGGAAAAAGGGGAAAACATTGTTGATGAAAAAAATCTTAAGCCCGATGTGGATGCTTAAACGTTGATATTCAGGGATTTAAGATGTTCAAAACTTATCAACAAAGTTGCAACAATGACCAAAATGGGCCCGGTTTGCTATTGTGATCTCAAGTTCAAATTAGGATGAGGGATATGGCGATTTACAACATCTTTGATCACGGCACACTTCAGGGGCAAAAGGAGGAGCAACTCTTTATCCCTCAGGCGCCAAAAGCTGTTGTAGAGGAAAAGGGGAGCTTTTTTAGCGCTCTGGCGGCAAGGCTTTTTTTCTTCGTACTCCTGTTGGCTGATATTATCTGGGGGATCTACTCGGCGATTGCCCTTATCGTCAAAGCGATTTTAATGATGCTCACATTCCACAAAATCGAATCGTTAAAAGAATCGTTCGGCAGGACTTTCCTCTCGTTCAAAAGGTCGCTTGTTTGCGCCATAGCCCTTGTTGTGGCCCTTTTCAGCCCGGCTTTGGGGATCATGTTTTCTTGCATGTATTTTTTGATGTATGACAAAAACGGTGTTGATGAAATTGTCCCATCGTCCTTGAAAGACCAGTTTAGAGATATTTTTCCAAACGTTTAAATCAAAAAATCTCTTTTTGTTTTAAATTGTAGTGCTGTATAAAAACTCTTCTTTTCGAGGAGTTTTTTATGTTTAGACCCCATTGCCCTTTGAATGTTCTTGAGGGACATACCCTCTTTTCTTTGGAAGAAAAAGTTGGCCAGCTCATGATGGTCTCTTTTCAAGGGGATAAGGGGGAGGGAGAGGTCCAAAAAATTGTAGAGGAGTGCTTTCTAGGGGGTGTGATCTACTACAATTTCGCTAACGGGCGTTTAGATAGAGATTCCGTTTCTGTTTTGAGTAAAAAGATCCAATCTTACAAAGGGATCCCTAGGTGGATCGCTGTAGATCAAGAGGGGGGGAGGGTGCAAAGGTGTGCAATCGGTTTTACCAAGATTCCACCTGCCTCCAATTGGAGTGTCTTAAGTCATGAAACTCTATTTCATTTAGGTAAAAACGTCGCAATGGAGCTTAAAGAGGTCGGAATCGGAATGAATTTTTCACCTGTGATCGATTTAGAAAACAATCGGTGCAAGGCCCTTTTTCAGCGCACGATCAGTCAAGACCCTGTGGAGATTGCGCGTGTTGCAACAGCTCTTTTAAGAGGTTTTGAAAAGGGGGGCATACTCGGCGTTATCAAGCATTTTCCTGGGCACGGTGCAGTGGATCTTGATTCGCACTATGAAATGCCGGTGATCCATAAACCTTTTGAAATGCTCATGGAGGAGGATCTGGCCCCTTTTTTTTCGATGAGCAAAAAGGCTGATGCCCTCATGACCGCCCACATCTTAGTTCCCGATTTTGACAGCGAGAAGATTGTTTCTTTGTCAAAAAAATGGCACGCATATATCAGAGACAAAATGAAATTTAAGGGGCTTATTATTACAGACTCTTTGACTATGCAAGCGGTTACAAAATCGGGTCTATCGATCGAAAGGGCCGCCCTTGAAGCTTTAAAAGCCGGAAGCGATATTTTGTTGTTTGGGGGGCAGATTTTACTTGGATCTAAGTTGACGACGCTTGAGCTCAATAAAATCAGATCTATTCATCGCTATCTATGCCAAGAGGCACTAAAAGATCCTGAGTTAAAAGATAAAATTGAAGAAGCTTTTGAAAGAAACCTATTCTACAAAAGAAAATGGGGGGTAGCCCCTTTTGAAACCCCCATGGTCATCATAAAAAACCAGGTTTTGTTTTAGCCGTGGTTGGTAGGGGGTTTATTGAGAAGTCCTTTTGATAAAGAGTGTCCTTCTTGCAAAAAAGAGGGAAAAAAATCCGGTGTTGAGTAGAAAATAGATAAAAAGACCCTCTTTAAATGCGAAATCCATGAAGAATGGGGCCACCATCGGGCCGAAAACACAACCGATTCCGTACGCAATAATCCCTTTTGTGACGCCGCTCACCGTTTGGTTTACCGGTATTTTTTCACAAAGGCTATTAATCGCCAAAGGATAGATTGAGAATGCCAACATCCCAAAAATAAACATCACCAGACACAGAAAATAAAAATTAAGCTGCGTTCCAAATAACATCGGGATCGAAACAAAAGAAAGGGCAAGGGATGTGAAAAAGAGCACTTTATCCTTAGAAAACAGATCTGAAATTTTTCCAATAGGCCACTGACCAATAAACCCCCCGGCGATTGTTATCCCCATGAGTAGGCCGATTTGATGGGTAGAAAGGGCTAACGATTTTCCGTACAAAGGGACAAGTCCATAAAAAACACTCAACGTCGAGCCCGACAAAAGGTTTCCAAAGAAGCCAAGTGGGGCAACTTTTAAAACTGTCCTAGTGGATAGCTCGGGCGTATCCTCGGTCTGCTTGAAATCCACCCCTTTTTTTTGAAAAAACAGCACCACCATCCCTATAAAACAGGCGGTGATAGGGATAAGAAAATTAAAGGGGTAGATCCTTGTGGTCTCTCCCAGCATCATCTGCCCTAAAGATGCCCCTGAATACAGACCAATCATATACCACGACATCGCTTCCCCTTTCTTTTCGGGAGGGGCCAAAAGGAGGATCCAACTCTCTACAATAACAAAAATTCCACCTAAAACGATACCGAGGAAAAAACGGATCAGATACCAATAGCTTAGTGCTTGGCTTAAGGGGAAAAGGGCTATGAATAGAATATTGAGCATTACTAAAAAGAGGTATGAGGTAGCAAATCCTATACGGGCGACCCTTTTTTCCAAAAACCAGGAACCTAACATCATCCCCAGGTAGTAGGTCGAGACGATTCCTCCAATCGCCAGGTTGGAAAATCCGAGCTCCCTAAGATCAAGGGAGAGCAATGTACCAAAAAAACTGTTACCGATCGTCCCTAAAAAAAGTGATAACAAAGGGGCTAGAAGCTTTTTTTTTAGATCTTTCATAAAAACTAGATTATCTCCAGTGTAAAGGCCCCATTTTTTCTGTCCAGGCGGATATGGCTTTTTGCCCCTATATGCCCGGCAAGGATTTCGTTCGCTAGTAAATTCGCAACCTCTTGCTGAATGAGTCTTTTAAGAGGCCTTGCCCCAAAAATAGGGTCATAGCCCTTTTCGGCAAGGTATTCGATCGCATTTTTTGTTAAATCGAGTTGAATTTTTTTCTCTTCCAAACGTTTTTGTAATTGGTGCATCTGCAACATTACAATTTTTTCCATGTCGATCAAACGTAGCGGGTGGAAGGGGATAATCACATCGAGACGATTTAAAAATTCGGGTCTGAAGTAGCCTCTCAAGATAGGTTCCAGAATGCGATGCAATTCTTTACTGTTCAGCTCACCCCTTTTTTCGATCTCCTCAAAGATTTTGTCCGAACCGATATTAGAGGTTAGAATAAAAACTGTATTCCGACAGTTCACGACGCGCCCTTTGCTATCGGTAAGCCTGCCGTCATCAAGCACCTGCAACAGGATATTAAAAACATCATGGTGCGCTTTTTCCACCTCGTCAAGCAAGACAACAGAGTAGGGATGGCGACGGATCGCTTCGGTCAGCTGCCCCCCCTCTTCATATCCTACATACCCAGGGGGAGAGCCTATCAATTTTGATACGCTATGCTTTTCCATATACTCGGACATGTCCAATCGGATCAGGGCCTCCTCCTGATTAAAGAGGATAGATGTCAGCGCCTTGGCAAGTTCGGTTTTTCCGACCCCGGTTGGCCCCATAAAAAGGAAAGAACCGATCGGTTTTTTTGGATCTGCAAGGCCACTTCGGCTGCGACGGATCGCCTCTGCAATCGATCGGACCGCATCCGGTTGACCAACGACACGGTCATGAAGCCTTGTCTCCAGTTTCAACAAAGACTCTTTATCCTTTTCCACCATTTTTTCTAGAGGAATCCCGGTCATCTTGGCAACTATTTGTCCGATCAAAGCCTCATCGACCTCCTCTTTTACGAGCCTGGAGGGAAGTGCATGGAGGTTTTTTTGCAACTGCTCCATTTTTTCGATACATTCAGGGAGATCTTTATATCTCAGTTTTGCGACTTGGGTGTAGTCGGAATTTCTTTCAGCAACCTCTTCCTGAAATCGAATTTTTTCGATCTCATTTTTTTTGGTCTGGATCTCATCGATAAACTTTTTTTCCAAAGCCCATTGGTCGGATAGGTCCTTGAGGCGCCGTTTGTGCTGTTCGATCTGTTGTTCGATCATCTCCTCGTCCGCCCTGATCCCTTTGACATTTTCCAGTTTGATCATCAAAGAGGCAATTTTACGCTGTTCGTGGTCGATAGGGAGAGGTGTTGAGCCCACCTGCATTCTGATCAAGCTTGCGGCTTCGTCGATAAGATCGATCGCTTTATCGGGTAAAAAACGCTCATTGATGTAACGGTAGGACAAGTGGACTGCAGCGCGTAAGGCCTCTTCGGTGATTTGTACCCCGTGGTAAGTCTCGTAGCGCTCTTTCAGCCCCCTTAAAATTGCGAGCGCTTCGTCTTGGGAAGGCTCTTCCACCAAAATTTGCTGGAATCTACGCTCTAAAGCGGGATCTTTTTCGATATATTTTTGATATTCGGTGAGAGTTGTTGCACCGATGGCATGCAGAACTCCTCGGGCAAGGGCTGGTTTTAAAAGGTTCGCAGCATCCATAGACCCTTCCGCAGAGCCTGCCCCCACAAGCGTATGCACCTCATCTATGAAAAGAATGATGGAGCCCTCTTTGGCCTCGATCTCCTTCAAAACGGCTTTTAATCTCTCCTCAAATTCACCCCTGAATTTTGTCCCGGCGACAAGTTCCGCAAGATCAAGCGCCATGACCGTTTTCCCCCGAATAGCGTCAGGGACCTCATTCTGGGCAATTTTCACCGCCAAACCCTCGGCAATCGCAGTTTTTCCAACTCCGGGTTGACCTATGAGGACAGGATTATTTTTTGTGCGCCTGCAAAGGACCTGCATCGTCCGCAAGATCTCTTCTTCCCTCCCGATGACCGGATCCAACTTCCCTTTCAAAGCAAGTTCAGAGAGGTTTTTTGTATATTTTTCGAGAGCTTTGATCGATTGATCGCTTGTAGGTGTGTCCATAGATCTACCTGATGTAAATTCTTGAATGACTTTGATCCCAAGAGAGCCGTCGATCCCAAATTTTTCTAGGAAGGGGGGGAGGAAATGGGGTTCGCTTATGAAGGAATCTTTGAGGCCATTTTTAATTTTTTCTGCGTTGTAAAGTAGGGTTTGCAAATCGGCTGAGGGTCTGGGTTCTTTTTTTTCGCCGATGAACCTTGGAGTTTTTTTAATCTCTTCGTCAAGTGCCTCGTGGTAGGGGGGAAGCTTTTGATCGAATTCTTTTACCAAGGCTTTGAAAATTGCCCCCTCTTCAAGGAGGTATTTGAAGAAAAGAGCGTCTTTTACTTCTGTAAATTGCTCCTCCTTTGCCTTTAAAAAAGAGAGATTAAGAAGGCGTATTACAGATTCTGAAAAAGGGTAGTCCATGATAAATTTCCTCAAGAGGGTATCTAAGGATCGAGAAACTTCAGTATAAGGCTCTTTTTATATTTAATCGAGGGCTAATTCATAAATATAGGGGCATAAATACTTATGCCCCTAGAGTGTGAAACCGGTTTTTGAAAAGGTAAATTCTTGAGAAGCTCCACCGGATCTATTGAAAACCCATTTATTAAAATGAAGCTTCCGATGATAGACGAATCATGATTTGCTTTTCTTTATCTGTTTCAAAAGAATTTTTTCACCGGGTTTTGTTTTGATTTGATGAAATTCAACTTCTTCGATCGAAACTTCTTCCCCTTCAATTTTTCTTTCAGGCAAAAGGGTTTGGGCTTCAAATACGCTTCCATCAGACAACTTTATGAGACGATCATTTTGACTGATCACAACAAGCCTCGAGTGGTTGATCGGTTTTTCATTTTTCACAACACCGCTTTTTTTCATCAGATTGATCTGTCTCCACTCGGTCTTTTCAGCGATTCTTTGCGCTTGAAAAGTTCCGGCAGAATTTTTAATCTGCGTATCGAAAGATCTTTTGCGATCCGTTTTGGATAAACGGACGACATCGAAGGTGGCTCCTAAAGATTTTTCAGAAAAACGGCCCTGACTTTCTCTTGTCAAGCGGTAGACGGAACCATCTTTAAAAAAAAGCTTTTGTCCTTTGACATCAACAAGAACTAGAGGTTCTGCATGTAAAAATAGAGAGAAGAGAGAAAAAAACAAAATTTTTTTCAGCATTTAAAACATCCTTTTTTCTTCCAAATAAAGATTTAACCCATTGAGTGCAAATAATTTTTGGAAAAAATTTTCTAAAATGGATCTTAAACTATTTCAGAAAACGAAAAATTTTGATGTCTTAAAAATCAAAAGTCGGGTCTTCTTTTTTGTAGGCAAGATAAAGATCTTTGAGGACGTGCGGGGAGTAGTTCTGCTGCTTTAGGAGCTCTTCAGATTTTTTGAGATGAATTTTCCCCTCATTTATCATCAGCCGCTCTAATGCTAGTGCTGCCAAATAGTACTCAACAACCGGATTTGTTTTGTCAATCTGGTGATATTTTAAAAGCACTTCATAGGCCTCTTTCGTCCTATTGAGTGTCAGCCATGCGCCGGCTAAATGAAAAAGACCATCTCGAAATTTGGGAAAAGATTCCAATTTTTTTTCTAAAATTTTTATCTGTTTTTCCACATCGCTCCGTTTTGTCCCCCCCTTATCGTAAAGAAGCTTTAGCCCCTCTGCATCGGTATGGTTCAAAATGAGGTCGTCAATTTGTGTATCCGGATACGTAGAGCCGTCTAGGGTAACATTCCGAATTTTTTCAAAGATTTGAAACGCTATCTCTTTTTGACCAAGAAAAAGGTGTTGCAACCCTTTAAACCTTAATAAAAGGGGATCTTCCCCCATGTATTTTTGTGCGACAGTGTAGGCCTGGATCGCTTTTTCATGGTTATTCTGCTGCCAATACAAAGCCCCTTGGTTCATAAAGTTCAGCCCAATAACCTCGCGGATATCCCGTCTTTTAAGAGATTTTGTTTGGATCGAAAGATAGTGAGAATCGGGTAGATGGATGCCGCGGGCAGTGGTTTCAATATTGATTACGGTATCTTTGTGCTCAAACCGGACAAATATATGCCCCGGAGGTGTGATCGGTACTAGGGGGAGATCAAGCCGTTGAGCCAGCGCCAGGTAAAGAGTGCTGACCCCTAAGCAAACACCGAATCTGCTGTCGAGTATTGTCGGCAAAAGTGTGTACGAATCGATCTCTTCGACCCAAATGGACTGGGGAGGGAATCTATACTCCATCTCGTGGAATACATAGGTCGAAATTTTCTCCATTTTTTCTTCAAGAGTTGCCCCTTTGGGTAAATGGGCAAGGATCTCTAGAGCCATTAAATCGACAGTAGCTTCATAAAAAAGGCGCTGTTTAGGATCTTCCACAAGCTCAAGAAGGAGAAACCGGGTCAGGTCAATTTGGTCGGTTTCGATTTTTTCTGCTTCATGAAGATTTTGTACGCTGAATCCTTTGAGTTTGCGATTGTGTAAGTGGGAGGCCATTTTTTGAATTGTGAGCAGTTCTTCAGTAGAGATATTCTCGATCCCTTTTTTCGGAAGTTGCGAGGAGAGGCTCACAATCAAATTGGGATTGAAAGGGGGGATTTTCACTTTACAATCGATCTGATCTGAAAGGGGACGATGGATATTCACCAGATCAAGGGCCCTTCTGAGGGCTTTTTTTCCGATGTCGGTATCGGGGTATAGTTCGTAAAATGCAAGCTGCTTGGAAATAGAGTAGGGATCTATTTTGTGGTAGAGAGTGTCTATTTTCTCTTTATTTGTGATGGATAAAAATAAAAATAGCAAAGACCTAAGGAGCATAATTTGACTCTATCAAAGAAAGGATCTTTGTTGCAAGAGCCGTATTTTTTTTCAGATCCTCAAGGTAAGGTCCCATGCGGATTGTCCAGTTGGAAGGGAGAACTGTCGACGGGATATTGATTTGTTCCATTTCGTCGTACAAAAAGCGGTAATTAGGGTCTAAAGAAAGATACTCCTGCAAAAGATTCACTTTCAGCCTCGAGGGTGTTTCAAGACTCGCTTTCAGAAGGGTAAAACGCTCCTCATCGTTAATTTGTCCTCCGTTTTCCTCATGGTACCAGGAGGCTAAAAGGGAGGTGTCATGCAAAGAGATAGTCGAAAGGCTATTTTCTGCATACTGGTCGGTATTGGATTCCCACCGCAATAATTTGATTCCGGGGATTTTGAGCTCCTTCAAAAGTTTGTCCATACCTTCAGGTTTTGAACCAAGGTCCTCTGCAATCGGTTTGATGGGGGTATCTTTTAAAAGAAGTCGCAACCGATTTTCAGCCTTTGGCAGATATTTTTTCGGGTCCTCGTCGCTGAAAAACCCTTTGATCCCCTTCTGTCCTTTAGGAATCTTCCAAAATCTGAAAAATCCGATCGTGTGATCTATCCGGTAATAATCGAAAAAAAGGGCTAAAAGATCCCGTCGGTTCAAAAAAAACCGATAGTTATCTTTTTCATGTGCCTCCCAGTCATAAATCGGCTGGCCCCAATTCTGTCCTTTGGGGGCAAAAGAATCGGGTGGAGCACCAACCTCAAAGTTCAAATCAAAAAGATCGGGATGAAAAAAGACCTCGTGACTCTCCATCGAAACCAGAATAGGAAGATCTCCCATTAATTGAACGTTCTTGGATTTTGCATACGATGTAAGCAATTTCCACTCTTCAAATAGAAGCTGTTGCAACCTGAGATGGAAATCGACTTTTTTCAAAAATTCGGGGCTCCCCTCCTGAAGAGTTTCCTTTAGGTTTTTTTTGGATAAAGGGTAAGAGGAGTGGGGGGCGTAGCCGGTCTCTTCTTTTAAGACCTTAAATACAGCATATTCCTCAAGCTGGGGAAATTGTTGTAGAAAATCGGATTGGACCGGCTTGAGCTCTAATGTCTCCAAAAGCCGCATCTTCTCCTCATAAACCGTCCGGTAGCAAACCCGATCTTGTCCGTTGAGGTATTCTAAAAAAGGGGTTGTTGCGGGCAGACGTAGATAAATAGGATGCAATGCGACTGACGATATCGAGGAATAAGGGGAGCTCTCAACTGCCGTATCCATCACAGGGAGCAATTGGATAAGACCGATATTTAAAGAGCTACACCAGTCGATCAGGGTTTTAAGATCTTCCAGATCTCCAATTCCTTGACTTAGCTTTGATCGTAAAAAAGAGAGAGGGAGGGCTATACCGATCATCGTTTGGGCAAACTGTTAAAAATGGAACCTCTCGATTGTTGAGGCGCATCAAAAGCACCCTGTGGAGCATTTTGCCCCGAATGTAACGCCTCAAGCCAGCTTCTTGCCTGCCGGCTTAGCAACACCATTTCGTTGACAACCGTTTCTACTGAAGCAAGAGAGAGCGGGATATAACTAAAAAGGAGCAGATACCCTTTTTTTTCCACATAACCGAAGTGCCCCCCGTTAGGGCGGAATGTGTGGTTAGATTTTAGTGCCGCTTTCAAAACTTCCTCGCGACGCATCCCTTGATAAAGCTGTTCCAAAGGGATGATTAAACAAAATGCCTCTTTGAAAGAGTGGAACTCCAGCTGCATTTTAATGTAGCCATCCAATACGAAGAGCACAGAACGGTGCTGGTCGATTTTCAAATCCATCCCGAAATGCTCGGCCAAACCATCTACCAGCGTCTGGAAATTCATTCTTCATCCTCCTCTTCCATTTCCTCGATCCTTTCATCCAGTTCACTCACACACTCGACCAAAGCTTGTAAAAGGTCCTGGCGCTGCTTTTCATTCTTAAATAATCTTGGAGAAACGTAGCGTATAGAGTCACGGTAGTTGGAAAAAACGATTGCTTGTGCAATCACCGAGTCGCTGATGCCGAGTTGGTTGGCCATTTGCAGAACTCGACCTATGCTCGGATATTTTTCGGCCAAGAGGAGGACGAAAATCTGGGCCAGCTTTTCAAAATTGATATCTTCGGGTTTAGGGAGTCCGTACCGCCCGAACTGCCTTTCTAAAAAAGTCATCCGCCCCAGAAAAAAAAGGTAAACTCCCAAAATAGCCTGCATGGTCCTTGTTTCGGCAAAGAGCTTCTGTAGTTCCAAAGGGTCCATCGAAGGTCCCTTCGATTTAATGTCGGAGCCTAAAGAGTGGAGTAAAAATGCTAAAACCGATTTCATTTGCTCGTAGGGGAATTTTTTTACGAGATCCTCAAAGACTTTTAGGGGTTCCTGCTCTGTCCCGGTGACCCATTTGTACAGTTCCCTTAAACCAGTTGCCTTTCCAAGCCCTTTCTCCGAAAACTCCCGTGCATCCTGGGAAATATTTCTTCCGATTAAAATTTCTCTTTGAAAGTTTTGCTGCAATAGGGCTTTGGCCTCTAAGAGCTTGTTGAAAAGGGAATTGGATTGTTTGGTGATTCTAAGGAGGAATTCGATAGCTTCGTCCACCAGATAGGCGTCCGGATAACTTGCAAAAAGTTTCTCTAGGATCGTTTCGACCGAATCTTCTGCGGTGATAATTTGACTTAAAGCGATCAGTGCGCGCAGATTGAACTCGGGATTTTTGCGGGAAAAATCTTCGGCTGTTTGCGCTATCTCTTCGACAATTCGATGGTCGACGTTCTCATTTTTGGCCCCCTGAGATTTTTCTTTTTCGGGAGGGCGGAGCCTTTTTGAGAGCTCTTGGGCATATTTATTAGCTGCAATCGGATTGAATGCATTGTCGCACCACTCTTGGAACTCCTCCTCAGAGGAATCCTGAATAATTTCACCGGCAAGTTGGGCAGCATTCTGCTGCGCTTGTTGCAGTCTGATTTTTTGCGTTGCGTCTGCCGCAGGGCTTACGCCATGGACCCGATCTTCTGACAAGAATACTTCTCGCTCTTTTTTTCCGACGTATAGAAAAAAAGAGCGAAAAAGGGAACTACTTTCTCAATTTGAGACGTGTGATCAGGCTTGTATAACGTGCTGTATCCGTTGTATTCAGGTAGTCAAGCAGCTTTCTGCGTTGCCCTACCATTTTGATCAAGGCTAAACGTGTTGCGTGATCTTTTGTATAGATTTTGAGGTGTTCGTTGAGCTCAGCAATTTTTTCAGTCAAGATCGCAATTTGAACATCGGCCGATCCGGTGTCTTTTTCGTGTAATTGGAACTTTTTTGTGACTTCTTGCTTTGTGCCTTTATCTAGCGACATGTATAATCATCTCCGTCAAGACTAATCTCAAGGATTTTAACATATCAAAGTGAATAAAGCAACCATTGATAAGGGGTTTATGCGAATAGCTCTAGAGGCCGCAAAAAAAGCTTTTGAAAAAGGGGAGGTTCCGGTGGGGGCGGTGATCGTCGACCAGGGGGAAATTATCGCTGAAGGGTGCAATAGTTGCGAAGAGCATATGTCCCAACTCTATCATGCCGAAATGGTTGCCCTTGCTCAACTGGAATCTAAAAATTTTCTTGACCCGGTCCTTTATTGCACCCACGAACCCTGTCCGATGTGCATGGGTGCGATCGTTGAAAAAGGGATCAAAAAAATTGTATATGGGGCTTCTGAGCCCCGTTGGGGATGCTTGGGAGGGGTTGTCGATCTAAGCCGAATTTTAAAAGTGGAGGTGACTCCCCATGTTCTTGAAGAAGAGTGTCGAGAGATAATTCAAAAATTTTTTAAACTTAGGCGCCAAAGATGAATGAGTGGGCCCAGTTTATAAATCAATACGATTCCCAAGAAAAAAATGTCGTGTGGACTTTTTTTGAAAACCGGTTTGTGAAATCGTTCGATTCGGATGAACCCATCATGGATGCTGTCCTTTTCATGAACCGGCACCTTCGGAATTTTCGGTTAAAAGGGTGTGTTTTTTACGCAGTTTATGAGCCTACGTTAAAAGAGATGGGTCTACTGTCCCTCTCCAGGGTTGAAAAAATATTTTACTTGAAAAAGAGGGGTGCTTTGGATCCCTCCATATGGGATAAATTTTTAGTGCACAAGGTAGAAAGGCATGCATATGATGGTGAATAAATTGCTTAAGGAGCTAATTTCCGCAATCGAGGGGCAGAAAACAAAACTTTTAGCGATTGGGGCGAAAAAGGTCTCCCCGTTCACGGAAGAGGAGCTTTACCAGCCTTTTGATTTTCCGGCCCTTTCAAACGATCCCGAGTTTCTCTACGAAGAGGGGGTCTACCACGGACTTATGGCTAGCTTAGCTCTCGTAAGAAGATCTATTTCAGAATCTGCCGCCCTGTCTTGAAATCGACGATCACACATTTCTGGCGTGCTCTAAAGAAATCGAAGATTTTAAAAATCCCTTTTTCTAGTTTAGCTGCCCACAGAAAAGGGGAGTGGCGCTTGAGGGTTTTGAGTCCGTATAGGTAGCCGTAGACGAGTCCGCTCATGGTTGCTATGAAAGGGGTGTATTGGCTCGACTCGATGGAAAATAAGAGCTGAAGTATGAGGCCGATCCAGATAAAGGTGCGCCCCTTCATCGGAAAAATAAAAAAGAGCAACTCCATCTCCGGTAAAACAAACAAAGTGTAGGCGATCAAAGCATAAAATAGGGGCTGGGGGCCAAAGTAGATAAATTCGGCCTTGGTGAAGAGGTGCAACTGAAACAGGACCAGGAAAGTGAAAAGGGAGGAGCCTAAGTAGAATTTAAAGAGGTTTTTGGCTCCGCTCATCTCTAAAAAGAAATTTGCAAGCCTTGCGACGAAGATCATGAAGAGCGGTCCTAGGAGGGCAAACGCATCCATCCTGATGTCAAAAGAAAACAAAAGAGGGAAAGTAAAAATTTGAAAAAGTTTCCACTCGCGGATTCCGTAGCTCGATAAGGAGAGCCACTCGAGGACCGGAGCATGGATGTGAAATGCCCGCATGAGGGTCGGCAAAAGGCTTACGACGATGGATGCTATAAGAATTCTTTGGATGTACTTGTGCATGTTACCCTATCAAAAGTTTCCTAAAAAGATTTTAAGACCTTTAGTTTACCGAAAATACTTGTTTTTATCCACATCCATTCAGTAATATAAAAGCCTTTTAGAACAAAAAAGGGCACTCATGAAAGAAGGTAAGCACCCAGAATACCGTGCGGTTCTATTTGAGGACCAAACGACAGGGGATAAATTTGTGGTCAATTCCACACGTAAATCGAATTTGACCGGCACTTACGAGGGTAAAGAATATCCTTTAGTAAAGTTGGCTGTAAGCTCCCACTCCCACAGCTTTTATCTTGGAGACAAGGGACAAAAAGGTTCGCAGTACGGAAGAGCTGCGCAATTCTTGAAAAAGTACGGCAAAAAAGGGGCGTAAACCCCTGAATTTATGGGTCTGGAAGATAAAGTACGACAGCGTTTGGACCGTTTAGAGGAGGTGGAAGCGCTCCTTTCAACCGAACAGGTAGCAAGAAACGTTAGAGAATTCAAAAAACTCTCCTCGGAACATGCGCGGCTTTCCCAGCTTAAACAGACCCATGATACTCTTTCTGCATCCCGCAAAGGGATCCTTGAAAGTAAAGAACTTCTTGAGATCGAATCCGATCCTGAGATGAAGCAAATGTTGAGAGAAGAGGTAGATCGCCTCGAGCTCGCTATCCCTATTCTGGAAAAGGAGTTGGTGCAACTCCTGGTTCCGCCCGATCCCGATGACCATCGTAATGTTATCCTCGAGCTACGCGCCGGAACAGGTGGCGAAGAAGCGGCCCTTTTTGTGGCCGATTGCGTTCGGATGTACCGGATGTACGCAGATTCCAAGGGATGGAGTTTCCAGACCATGTCGATCTCCGAAGCGGATATGGGCGGGCTTAAAGAGGCTATTTTTTCGGTTAAAGGGGAGAATGTTTTCAAATATATGAAATTTGAAGCAGGGACCCATCGCGTACAGCGGGTACCGAAAACCGAAGCTCAAGGTCGTATCCATACTTCGACGATCACGGTTGCCATCATGCCCGAGCCGGATGAAGAGGAGGAGATTGAGATCAATGAAAAAGATCTGCAAATCGATACGTATAGATCCTCCGGTGCCGGTGGACAGCACGTCAACACAACCGACTCTGCTGTAAGGATCACCCACTTGCCAAGCGGTATGGTAGTCTATTGCCAAGAGGAGCGCTCCCAGATAAAGAACAGGGCGAAGGCGATGACTCTTTTGAAAGCGCGTATGCTTGATAAACAACGCCAGGAGAGGGAAAGTGAACGGGCAAAGTTGCGCCAGGACCAAGTAGGCTCTGCAGAGCGCTCTGAGCGGGTGCGCACCTACAATTTCCCCCAAAACCGTCTGACCGATCACCGTGTCAACTTCACTTCGTACAACTTAGATCGGGTGATGGACGGCTATCTAAACGAAGTGACAGACGCGCTACTCTCGGATGAGGCGGCCAGAGCCCTGAGCGAAGCTACCTAAGATAACCAATCTATCTAGGACCTTTTCGATGAAAGAGATCGACTTTACCCATAGCCGACTGTTGGTGGATCCGAAAATAAGGACAGCAACCTATTTAGGAAACAATTGATGAAAGAGATCGACTTTTACCATAGCCGACTGTTGGTGGATCCAAAAAAATGTTTGGAGCCAAGGCAGGAGACAGAAATTTTAGTCGAAAAAATTGCCCTTCTTCATAAAAATACTCCTCCAAAAAAATTTGCAGATATCTGTTGCGGATGCGGTACGATCGGCATCCCTCTAAAAATGGTATTCAAACAAAGCGAAGCCTTTTTTGTGGATATCTCTTCTGACGCTCTAGAAATGTTGAAAAAAAACATCCGATTGAATCGGCTCGACGCCACCTTTTTCCAAGGGGATCTTTTAGAGCCCTTGATTGTGAACAATGTTTTAGTAGATCTACTGGTTTGCAACCCCCCTTATGTGGCTCTTAACGAGGTCGATTTGCTGGACTCAGGTGCCCTTAAAGAACCCCCGATTGCTCTATTTGGAGGGGAGGATGGTTTAGACTTTTATCGAAGATTGGCACAGGACTTGCCGAAGGTGCTTACCCCCCGTGCCAATGTCTATTTTGAGATCGGATTTTCTCAAGGTGACGCTATTTTGAAAATTTTTGACCGCCCTTGTTATGTTTTAAAAAAAGTCGAGAACGATTACAGCGGACACAATCGATTTTTTTCGCTTGTTTTTCTCCCTCAACCTCTTTTAGAATCCTAAGCTATGTTTCAAGGTTTATCGGATAAATTCCGCAATATTTTTTCCTCACTCACCGGGGTCACAAGACTTACCGAGGATAATGTTTCAGAGGCGGTGCGCAATGTGCGTCTAGCCCTTTTAGATGCAGATGTGAGCTACCCCATCGTGAGTGCTTTTGTGAAAAAAGTGAAAGAGCGGGCGTTGGGCGCATCGGCCGAGCATCACATCCAACCCAAAGATTATTTTGTAAAAATTGTCCACGATGAACTAGTGCAGTTGATGGGCTCCAATGAGCCCTCTTTGCGTTTGAAAAAGAATCCGTCCGTTTGGATGCTGGTAGGGCTGCAAGGTGTGGGAAAAACAACACAAGCCGTAAAGTTGGCCGTTCTATTGAAAGGAAAAAAATTTCATAAAAGCCCCTTGATCATAGCGGCAGATTTGCAAAGGCCTGCTGCTATCGAACAACTGAAAATTCTAGGTCAAAAAGCGCAAGTCGCAGTCTTCACGGATCTTGCCGAGAAAGATCCGCTACGCGTTGTCAAGGCCGGCATGGAGCATGCAAGAAAAAATGAGCACGATGTCGTTTTGATCGACACAGCAGGTCGACTGCATATTGATCAACCGCTCATGGAGCAAATACAGCAGATTAAAGAGCTAACGGACCCTGACGAGGTGTTATTTGTCGCTTCGGCGGCGACCGGGCAAGATGCGGTGCAAACTGCGGTGGAGTTCCATAAAGCCGTTTCGATCACCGGTTCCATTTTGACGATGCTTGACGGAACTGCAAGGGCCGGAGCTGCGATCTCTATTTTAGAGGTGACAAAATGCCCGTTGAAATTCGAGGGGATCGGAGAGGGGATCATGGATATCCAGGTTTTCAATCCGTCATCCATGGCAGATCGGATTCTGGGGATGGGGGATGTGATCAATTTGGTCAAAAAAGTGGAGAACACCTTTGACCCCCAAGATCAACCCGATTTAGAAAAAAAATTATTACAGGGCTCGTTCACGTATAAAGATTTTCTTGAGCAGCTGACAAAATTGAGCAAGTTGGGGCCGATGAAGGGGTTATTGAAGATGATCCCCGGGATGCCCGATTTGCCCGATGATTTGGACTTTGAGAAAGATTCCAAAAAAGCCAAAGCAATTATTTTATCCATGACCTCCACAGAGAGGCAGGGAGAGACGGAAATAGATCATGGGAGGCGGCAACGGATCGCTAAAGGATCGGGGACCGGGATTGAGGATGTCAACCGACTGGTCAAAGGATTCAAGCAGGCGAAGCTGTTTTCAAAAAATATCCCGCAGTTAAAAAAGAAATTTAAATCCTTCGGAGGGTTAGGTGGCCTTTTTTAACCTCTTTTCTCTGGTTGTTATTTCCGTTTTACTGTAGAATCTTAAACATTTTAAGGAGACTATAAACCAATTATGGCAGTGAAAATCCGTTTGTCGCGAACCGGTCGCAGAAATTGCTCCAAGTTTCGCTTGATTGCTGCGGACACCCGCTTTCCAAGAGACGGGCGTTTGATCGAAAATTTAGGTAGCTATGATCCACACCAGGTGGAGGATTCCCTAAAAGCGCAATTTGATAAAGAGCGAGTTCAGTACTGGCTAAGCGTCGGCGCCGAACTCACTGAAAGCGTGGAAAATATATTTAAAACCCGCTTCCCTGAAGTTATGGAGTTTATCCGCAACAGAAGAGAAAACCAGTTAAAAAAGAAACGTGAAGATTAGCATTCTTTCACTCTTTCCCGATTTCTTCACGAGCCCTCTTAATACAAGTATTTTGAAAAGGGCAGTAGAAAAAGGGTTAGTGACCATCCAGCAGGTTGATATCCGAGATTTTGCCGATAATAAACATCGCAAAGTCGACGATCGGCCCTATGGTGGTGGACCGGGAATGGTTATGATGCCTGAACCGGTGCAGAGTGCAATCGATTTTGTACGCACGAATGATGCCCATATTGTATACCTGACGCCTCAAGGGAAACGCTTTGATGCGAAAATGGCTGAACAATTGGCAAAGAAAGAGCATCTTGTTTTGCTGTGCGGCCACTATGAGGGGATTGACCAAAGGGTCATAGACCTCAATGTAACTGAGGAGGTAAGCATCGGTGATGTGGTGCTAACCTCGGGTTGTCCAGCAGCTCTCATCGTTTTGGATGCCCTGATCCGATTTATACCGGGCGTTCTTGGAGATGAATTTTCTGCGTATCAAGACTCGTTTCATACAAACGACGGGGGATTTGATTGTCCCCAATTTACAAGACCTTACGAATTTCGTGGGGTCAAAGTGCCCGAAGTTCTTATCCAAGGGGATCATAAAAAGATCTCTGAGTGGAGAGCAAAAGAGGGGAAAGCTAAGACACTTCGGGTTCGACCCGACTTGAATTTTGAGAAAATACTATGAATCAACTCATTGATAAAATCAACGAAGGGCATGTTAAATCTACATTGCCTAACTTCGCTCCTGGCGACACCGTGAAAGTTCTTCTAAAGATCAAAGAAGGCGACAAAGAGCGTACCCAGGTTTACGAAGGTACCGTTATCGGACGTAAAGGACGCGGAATTTCTGAAACTTTTACAGTTTTAAGAGTCGCAGGCGGGTACAAAACACAACGTACGATGTTTGTCCACAGCCCAAAAATCTCTGTAGAGGTGAAGCGTTTTGGTAAAGTGCGTCGCGCCAAGCTGAACTATCTTGAGCACAAAACAGGTGCTAAAGCACGCGTTAAGGATAAAATCGCCCCTAAAGCGAAGTAGATGTCTCTATATACCTACGAGAACGAGGCCAGGAAAGCTGGCTTTTCTACAATTGCCGGTGTTGACGAAGTGGGCCGTGGCCCGCTTGCCGGCCCCGTTGTCGTAGCAGCTTGTATATTGCCAGATCGCTTTTCACTTGAGGGATTGAACGATAGCAAGCAATTGACTAAAGAAAAGCGCGAGCAAATCTTCGATATTCTTTCAACAAATCCCCTTGTTCATTATTCCATTTCTGTATTGGATCACACCGAGATAGACCGTTTAAATATTTTGCAGGCTACTCTTCTTGGGATGCAGGAAGCTATTATGCAATTAGAACCCAAACCCGATTTTGTATTGATAGATGGAAATAGGGGCCCAAAAATAGACATCCCTTACAAAGCTATTGTTGATGGAGATAAAAAATCGGCTTCCATCGCCGCCGCATCTGTTATTGCCAAGGTGACCCGAGACAAATTGATGCTGGAACTGGATAAACAATACCCTATGTGGAAATTTTCTCAGCACAACGGGTATGGAACAAAATTGCACTTAAAGCTGATTCAAGAGCATGGTGTAAGCCCCGTCCACCGTCAAAGTTTTTCTCCGGTGCGCCTTTTTCTTAAAAAATCGGCGCTTCCAAGGGAATATTTGCTTGAACAGATGGAGCTGGGTATGTTAGACCCTAAGCATATCGGTGATAAACTATGATTCATGT
Source organism: Chlamydiia bacterium (assembly GCA_040382515.1). GTDB lineage: Bacteria > Chlamydiota > Chlamydiia > Chlamydiales > RGXB01 > RGXB01. The sequence continues at coordinate 87,366 of JBEIFH010000003.1, forward strand.
TGTCCTTTCAGGTCCTTCTGGAGTTGGTAAGTCCACGTTGGCAGAGAAACTGATACGCCAGGGTGTTTGCGAGAGGAATGTCTCTTGCACCACACGTCCAAGGCGAGAGAATGAGATTAACGGCGTCGATTATGACTTCGTATCCGATGAGCAGTTTCATCAAATGGTGAAGAGAGGGGAATTTGTCGAGGTCAAGGAGATCTTTGGCCATCTTTACGGTGCAAAGTTGGAACGGATACAAAAGGCGAAGAAACCCCTTTTGTTTGTTGTTGATGTAGATGGGATGCTCTCTTTAAAAAATGCCCGTGTCCCTATTATAAGCATTTTTATTCTTCCCCCAAGTTTAGATCTTTTAAAATCAAGATTGATGCGGCGCGGTTCGAATACAGAAAAAGAGATCGACCAGAGAATTGAAAGGGCAACCTACGAGATGGCTAAGAAGGATCTTTACGATGCCCAGGTCATCAATGATGATCTCACAGTATGTTATAAAACAGTTAAGGAGTTTATACAATCTCATGAAAAATCATAAACCATTGACCACCGAGTCTTTTCTGGTAGACACAAAAGATCTATTCAAATTAGCCCAATCTCTCATCGGTAAAGCCCGACATGAGATCAGGGCCGGCAAAGAGGTAAAGCTGAACCAGCTTTTTCATAAGTAGCTGTCCTATTTAAAATTTTTTTTGATCCACAAAAAAAGCCCGAACACTCTACACTGAATGCACTTATGAGACAACACAACAAAACATTGATCACGGCCGCTTTGCCGTACGCAAATGGGCAGATCCATGTAGGCCATCTGGCTGGCGCTTATCTGCCTGCGGATATTTACCATCGCTATTTAGTTGGCAAGGGTGAAAAAAGTCTTTTCATTTGCGGTTCAGACGAGTACGGGATCGCCATTACCATTAAGGCGGAGGAGGCTAAAAGGACTCCCCAGCAGCAAGTGGACCATTTTCACGAGATCAATAAGAAGTTGTTTTCGCGCATGGGAATCGATTTTAGCCACTACTCGAGGACCAGCCTTCCCCACCATGCTGAAAGGACACAGGCGATTTTTAAAGAGCATCTTCACAATGGTTGGATTGAAAAGAAGACCATTCACCAACTCTTTTCCCCTGCCGAGGGGCGTTTTTTAGCCGATCGTTACGTTGTGGGGACCTGCCCCAAGTGCGGATACCATGAGGCAAGAGGGGATGAGTGTACAAAGTGTGGTGCAAGCTTTGAGGCTACCGATCTTCTCAATCCTGTTTCAAAGATGACGAAGAAACCTCTAGAGCTTAAAGAGACCGAGCACTATTTTTTCCGTTTTGATCTTTTCAAAGAACGTCTCAAAAAGTGGCTTGAGACCAAAAATTTTAAGCCGGCGACGATGAATTTCAGCCGTCAATATATTGAAGACCTCAAACCACGCTGTATCACTCGGGATTTGGACTGGGGTGTCCCTCTTCCGATCGAAGGGACGAAGGGTAAGGTTTTGTATGTCTGGTATGATGCACCTATCGGTTACATCAGCGCTACCTATGATTTACAGGCCGAGTACGTCAATGAGTATTGGCTCGATCCGAAAACCCGGTATGTCCAGTTTGTCGGTAAGGACAACACCACGTTTCATTCAGTGTTATTTCCTGCAATGATTATGGGACAAGATACCCCGTATAAATTAGTAGATGATTTGGTCGTCAATGAGTTTTTGAACTTGAAAGGGGAGAAGTTTAGCAAATCTTCGGGCAACTCCTTAGATCTTGAATCGATGCTCCGCTGGATCTCTCCTGACCAGCTCCGTTTTTATTTGAGCCTTATAGCTCCTGAACAACAGGACTGCGATTTTTCCTTTGAGGATCTGATTGTCAGGGTAAATTCGGAGCTCGTTGGAAAATTAGGGAATTTTATCCATCGTACTCTAACTTTCATCCAATCCAAGATAGGATCGGTCCCTAAAGTGGGGGTTCTAGAAGTAGAGGACCAAGAATTCCTCAACCAAATAGAGGCTCTTTTAGATACCGGTGCCGCAAATTATGAAAATTTTTCCATAAAAAAAGCTGTGGAAACCCTGCTTGAAATGGCCCAGCTATCCAACCGCTACTTTGACCACCAAAAGCCCTGGAGTCTTGTTAAAGATCCTCTAGCGAAAAATAGACTAGAAACAATTTTAGCTGTTTGTTTGAAAGCTGTCCAAGCTCTTTTGGCTCAAATGGGCCCTGTTGTACCCTTTGCCACAAAACAGGCTTGGGGATTTTTAGGGCATGCAACCGTTCCCCTAAGGGCGCAGGCGATGTCAATAGAAGTTGAAAGATTGGAACCTCCCCAGCCCCTCTTTCAAAAATTAGAACCCCCCGTTAAGGATGAAACTATGAGCGAATCAACCGAAGCCTGTCAGCTACAGACGGCCAAAACCGCGCCGGTGCCCGATCATCATAAAGAGCTTACTCCGATGATCGAATTTTCCGATTTTGAAAAAGTTGATTTACGTGTTGCTTTGGTTTTGGAGTGCGTGGCAGTGCCAAAAAGTGAAAAGCTTTTGCAGTTTACTTTGGATGTAGCCGGAGAAAAAAGGGTGATCCTCTCTGGAGTCAGGCAGTTTGTGCAAGATCCGGCAGCTTTAGTAGGAAAAAAAGTAGCGATCGTTGCGAATTTGAAACCCAGAAAAATGATGGGTATAGAGAGTCATGGGATGATTCTTTCCGTCATGGAAGAGGGTGTCTTTGAAATGCTTTCCTTCTCCTCTGCACCTTCAGGCGGTAGAATCGGCTAGCCAAACGCCCCTTTTTAAAGGGGCATTCCCTCTGATCTAAAAAAGTACTGCTAGAGGAATTGAGAGGCCTCCTCAATCGCTTTGTCGATCCCTATTGCTATTTGAAATCGATTCGCCTCTTCAATCATATATGCAGGTGTCGAGATGATCCGATTTTTTTTGTCTACGACACATTCGTCTGCTGTACAGCTCTTGAATGTGACCCAGTTGCAACTCTTATTGTAGGTTGTATCTTCGCCCAAAGTGATTGTGATCCCCGTCTGATTTTTTAGGGCGATAGCAACTACTGCGGGGGATATGCAAATGGCGACTATCGGTTTATTTTGCATGTGGAAGGCCTGTATCTTTGATGCCAACTCTTCAATAACCTCGCCCTCAAATCCTTTGGACTTATAGTTGGATAAAATCTTTGCAGCTCCAAGCCCTCCTGGAAGACATAGGTAATGAAAATGTTCCGGATTTAATGCATTCAACGGTTGTACGTTCCCACGGGCTATCCTAGCTGCTTCATCGATAATATCACGCTCTTCGCCCTTTTCGGTTCTGCCTTTGATGTAAGAGCGGGCCGTAAATGTCCCTTCGGGGGCAAAACCGACCCAATCGATCCCCCTTTTTTCAAGAGCAAGCAGGCATAAGACTGCTTCGTTGATTTCTGTCCCCTCTTTATGGCCGCAACCCGAAAAAATAACCGCCGCTCGCATTCCCCACCTCCTGTAAAAAAAGATTAGTGCTTAAGAGGGTAAAATTTCAATATTTGAAACCAAAATGGAAGCGATCTTCAAAAAGGACTTAAGACAAAGGCCAGTCTCTATTTACAAGTTCAATAGATCTTCAAAAAGGGTCTCTTGGTTCAGTTCCATCGAGGGAGGGGTCGTCTTTTTCAGATTTTCCTTCGAGAAGTGCTTCAGGCTTGTGAATCG
>JBEIFH010000004.1:0-72886 GCA_040382515.1 Chlamydiia bacterium
AAACAAGAGATATCCTCAAATAATTTTTTATCAATAAGATTATCCAAGATCTCTTTAAGAATACCGGTATCCTTTACCCTACCGATTAGTTTTTTTAAAAATTCTAAGTAAGCATCTTTTAAAGATGGATTTGGGGGACTAGAGCTTATTGCTTTAATAAAAGCCTCTATAATCGCGCTTGGATTTTGTTCAACCATTCGGAAAGCTTGATTATATTTACCAGCTCTTAAAAAATTTTCAAAATCACCGGGTTGCTGACTATATTTGTTATCCCCAAAAATCGCCAACTTACGCAAATTGGGTAAACTCCTTGGACGAAAGTAATTCTCAGTAACCTTTGAAGTTTTTTCTATTGTTTTGTCTGAAATATTATTATTTATAGAAAGAGAGTCTAAAGGGGAATTTGATCCTGTATTATCGGAGGTTCGTTGTAATCTAGATTGAGCGATCTTAGAGATCCTAGAGGATTCATTCGAAATGGATGACGCACGGGGAAGCTCAAAAGATCTTAATGGAGTATTACCGTGTATGTGCGCCATAAATCTGCAGATAAAGTAAGAAAGATTTTTTTTAAACCTTTCTTTTGTTATCCGGAACACCAGAAAAGTTAAGTTAGTTTAAATAGGGAAACACCGGTCGTTTCAAGGGGCCTTTTCGTCCGTTTTGTTTTCCATTTTTGAAAAATAAGGCGACGAAAAACTAGAGGTAGAGATAGGCAAAAGGATTGTCAGTTGCATTTTGATCTAGATGAGAGATGTAATTAGTTCATTCAAGGATTAATTGTTAAAATTGCCTGCTTTTATAAATGAGAATCAGTGGGAATAAATCAGAAGCGAGATCAATTTCATCTATACAAAATAATTTATTCTAAATACATTAATCGAAATTTCTGTTTAAAAATTTTTCGAGAAAGAATGTTGATTTATTGGATACTTATTACGCTTTTATTTCCTTTATTTGCTTACTCACAACAGGTGATTGTTATCACAGGTGCTTCGAGGGGTATAGGGTACGAGACGGCAAAATTATTGGCTTTTGATGGTAATAGGGTTTTTGGAATTGTTAGAGAATCGAGTTTGAAGCAATCTAAAGACGAAAATATCGAATTTATTGCTGTCGATTATGAAAATGAGACATCCATACAGGGTGCAATTGATTATATTTTTAGCAAAACTGCAAGAATAGATGTATTGATCAATAATGCAGGATATGCCCTCATAGGTCCTGTAGAGACGTTATCAGAACGACAAATTATTGAGCAGATGGAGCTGAATTTCTTCGCACCGATTCGATTTACAAAGGCCGTTTTACCAAAAATGCGGATAAATAAAAGTGGGCGTATTTTGAATATAAGTTCAGTAAATGGGATCTCTTCTCAACCTTTTGGGGCTATGTACTGTGCAAGCAAGGCCGCTTTGGAGTCTTTTTCCGAATCCTTGTCAATCGAGATACTGCCCTATAATATTTATGTTTCTATTTTGCAGCCCGGCCCGATCCTAAACGATTTTAAGCTTTTTTTGGGAGAAACCGAGCCCGATTCAAATCCCTATAAACAGGTGATAGATGAAATTTCATATGAATTAGAAAATAGGCTGAAGAACCCTTTTTTTCAACAATACGGGCAAACATCTCAAGAGATTGCTCTAAAGATTCGAGAGATCCTGCAACAACCAAATCCAAAATTGCGCTATCAGACAAGTGATTTTGCCAAGCTTGAGGTGGAGTGGAAACTCAAAGATTTAGATGGGGACCTCTTTTTAAACAAATTTAAAGAAAATTTATGAAAAGTTTAGTTAGTTTGTTGGTTTTTTTTGCCTCTTGCACCGGTTTTGCGCAAAGTCCGTTTATAGACTCCATTCACCAAATAGTAGTGCCCGGATTTGAGAAGGCCTATAATGGTGCAATTTATCCATACGAAGATGGGTATTTGCTCACATTTAGAGACCACTATTTCATAGATGATGATGAGGGTGTTTGGGAGAAAGTGAGATTTAGGTCAGGGATAGTAAAGCTCGACAGTTTTTTTAATATTTGTGGGGAGCCTCAAGTACTTGAAGAGCTGAATTGGAGAGGTTATGATCAAAGATTCATTAAAATTAAAGAAGATCTCTATCTAGTATATACCTCCCCGGGCCCCAATGCGGAATCTCTCGTTGACGTAGCAAAGATTTATATCGCCAAGTTGAGCCGACATGAAAATGGGAGGTTTCTGTTGGAGAAGGAAATACACCTGCAATTTAAGAACGCAAATTTTGCTGAGAAAAATTGGATCCCTTTTTGTTATGAAGATCAGCTTTACCTGACTTATATGCTGAGACCCCATAGAGTGCTGAAAGCAGATTTAGGCACGGGAAAATGCGAAGAGGTCTATGCCACAAGGTCCGGGGTAAGATGGTATTGGGGCGCTCTTTTGGGAGGTTCACAACTCCAACTCTGCGAAGAGGGATTCTTAGGGATTTTTCATAGTAAAAAAGCCGCAGAGGGAGGCCCTAATATCTACTACATAGGCGCTTATATTCTTTCGCCAACTCCCCCTTTTGCGGTCAAAAAGCACTCCATTGTCCCTTTTCAGCACCCCGATTTTTACTCGACAGATTCATTAGTCAAAAAAATTTTAAATATGCACTGCATTTTTCCTATAGGGATTGCGTTAAAGGGGGAGAAGATCGTGGTTTCTTATGGTGAAAGTGATGCGGCACTCAAGTTGATGGTACTAGACAAGAAAAAGCTTTTGGAAAGTATGAAGGCGACCAAATATCAAAAAACGGTCGACTTCTTGGTAAAACCTTCAGGGATTTTTTGTAAAGAATTCACAACCGGCTAGAGGGTTTTTCTAATCCAAAAAGATTCTTAGTTGATGGCAATCATAGTAAGATCTCTAAAAAAAGTTTCTGCCCTACTTTGATGATATATTTGATGAGCTGGTGTGTGAAATCATAGATGATTACGATTGGGCTGATCTAGTGGAGGGGACAAAAGCCGGTATAAGCAAGATCAATTTTGATATCATCTACGATAAAACACTTAAATCTAGCAGAGCTCATATTCACGATGGATGGTGGAACGGTCTTTATGTGGCTGTTTTGAAAAAGCGTGAGAGTCAAATTTTTTAAAAAGGGGCCTTATTGGTCGTCAGTCGTTTAGCGTTTTTTTTGTTCTTTTCTTCTAGTTGACGCTTTAACCTTCACTTGGCTAAGGGTGCCAGTTGGATCGATGAGCATTCGTATGATTTCTCTTTGTAACTTCCTAAAATTCCGGTATACACTGTGCATAGGGCTTTTGTGTCCACTGGGACGGCTTAAAGAAAGAACAAAGGGTTGAAGGTTTTCTTCTTTTTTGACTTCAACTCCTGACCCTATTAACGCATTAGACAAGGCGAACTGGTCTACAAGGTTGACGTAATCTTCTGCAAACTGCTTTACAAGGGCGAGGTAATCTTCTTCTGTGGAATTTTTCCGGCAAAACTCTCTACAAAAATAATTTAAAGAGTCAAAGTTTTCAAAATATAAGGCAAGGGGTAAGATTTTGTTGCTCTTATCTTGCATATGCAACTTTAATCCAGATCCCAAATCATGTACTAATCCAAAATATTGTCTACCTAATTTAAAAACTTCTGCGTAAACTGAATGACCCTGAAATCCTCCATGCATGATTATTGAGGGGGCTGCAGAACTCATACTTAGAAGGCTATTAAAATTTTTTACGACGCAGCTTCCAGAAAATTGTCTGTATTTCGTTGTTACACATGGCCATGATTTTTCATCATTTAGATCTGTTTCTTCAAGGATTTTTACAGCTTCTAGAGGGGATAGAAGTAGCGTGCGCATTTTATTGATCAATCTTTTGGAGCCAGGTTCTATTGAAGCATAGTCCTCTTCAAGGTCTTTAGGTTTCAATCCACTAAAAGAAGTTTTGCTAGCTTGTATCTTTTCTTGTACTTTCGGGTAAAGTATACCCATCAAAAAGAGAAAAACAAAGAGAGGATTGTTTCCCTCTAATAGATTTTGGTCCTGGCCCTCCCCAATGTCAAGGATGCCATTTTCGAGCTTCTCTAGGTTGTTTTTTAATTGATTATATATGGATAAACGATCTGAGAAAATAATCTCATTCCAAAAATTGCATAAGGCTTTTGTTACAAATTCCTCTTTTGTTCCCCACCCGGCTTTACAAAAATAAACGCATAACTGTTGAAAATCATTCAAGCTAATATATCTGAGGTCATCTGGTATAACCCAATTTATGTGCATTATTGGTGTGACTGTATGTAAATATGCATGCTCGTTTTTTTTTCTATGACATATTTTTTCCCTTTCAATAAAATCCTCTGGATTACCTGGAGTCCCTCCAAAACGTTTTTTAAGAAAAAGAACCATAGAAAAAGGGTCATCTGTCACATAAACTTTTTCTAAAAAAAATTCGAAATCTTTTGGTTTGATGCAGTCTGCTATCCTTTTTTTTATTTCATTTCTTTGACCTGTCTTAGTATATGCTGTCCATGATGAATCTATATTTAGTTGATAAATTGCCTGAAAAACGTCAACCAATAAATCCTCAATTGAATCATTTTCGGGTATATGAAGTAGCTCAGTCCAAATCTCTAGAAGGGTCTTAACATTCTTTATTTGTTCTATAATTCTTTGAAAAACTTCACGTGATGGATAAGGTGGTTTTAGCGTTTTATGAAAAAAAAATTTGAAATCTTTTCGTGCAATGCAGTCTGCTATCCTTTTTCTTAGTTTGTCTTTTAGATTTATCCTAGAATAAGCTTCACATGATGAATCTCTATTTTTTTGATAAATTGCCTGAAAAACGTCAACCAATAAATCCTCTAATGAATCATCTTCAGGTTTAAGAATTAGCTCAGTCCAGATTTCTAGAAGGGTATCAACATTCTTTATTTGGTCAATAATTCTTTGAAAAACTTCACGTGATGGGAAAGGTGGTTTTAGCTTTTTAAGAAAGTGGTCTTTAAGTTCTAAATCTCGAATTTGGAGCAAATTGCTCGGATTTGGCCCATAGATTGCTGACATCCGAAGGTGTGTCAATGATCTTGGAAGAAAATAAGAAATTGCAAATTGGCTGGTTTTTTCTGTTGTTTTTGATGAATCTGTATTTGGGTTGACATTCGGGGGGGCGGTAGATGTCGTGCCATCTGAAGTTAGAGTTAATATAGTAAGACCAACTACAGAGATTGTGGAGTCTGTTGGGTTAGGATTTGTCTTTGGGTCTAAGGGGAGTTGTTCAGCTGGTTTATCCGGGGGTATATTGGCCATAGGCCCACGGATAATAGAATACTATTTTTATGTAAAGCGCAGGCTGGTTTTTTTAAAAATGCCCGTTGTTCAGCCATCGGCGTCGGTTTTCAAGACATCAATGAATGTTTCCTGAGGTATCTGGACACTTCCAAATTCCTTCATGCGGGCTTTACCCTCTTTTTGTTTTTCCAGGAGTTTGCGCTTACGGGTGATATCTCCACCGTAGCATTTTGCTGTGACGTTTTTGGCAAGGGCACTGATCGTTTCACGAGCGATCACGCTGCCGCCGATGGCCGCTTGGATAGGAATCTTGAAGAGGTGTTTTGGAATCGATTCTTTGAGCTTTGCGCAAAGGCCACGTCCACGACGCTCAGCTTTTGAGCGATGCACTAGGACGGAAAAGGCATCCACAGTCTCTTCATTGACCCTGATCTCTAGTTTTATGATGTCCCCCTTTTCGTAGTGATCCGATTCGTAGTCAAACGAAGCGTATCCTTGCGTAATCGATTTAAGCCGATCATTGAAGTCGGTGACGATCTCGTTGAGCGGAAATTTATAGGTCAATAACAGGCGATCACCCGAAACCGATTCGGTCTTTTCTAAAACGCCCCGCTTATCCATCGATAGATTCATGATACCGCCAAGGTATTCTTTCGGCGTGATAATATGGCAGACGACCCAAGGCTCTTCCACCATTTTAATGTGAGTTGGATCGGGGTAGTGGGCCGGGTTGTCTATTTCTTGGATAGAGCCATCCGTTTTATGAATCTTATATTTAACGCTTGGGGAGGTGGTAATGATATCAAGATCGAATTCTCGTCTGAGTCGTTCAAAAATGATCTCCAGGTGCAATAGACCCAAAAATCCGCAGCGGAATCCGAGCCCCAAAACCTGGGAATTTTCATTTTCCACAAATAGGGCGGCATCGTTTAGCTGAAGTTTTTTCAACGCGTCTTTTAAAGACTCGTAATCGCCTGTATCTACAGGGTAAATCGCTGCAAAGACCACAGGTTTGATTTGCCGAAAGCCGGGGAGTGGCTCCGATGCACCAAAACGGTCTGTTGTGATGGTATCGCCAATTTTCACGTCATGAACGTTTTTGATGTTAGCCAGAATGTATCCCACTTCTCCGGGCCTGAGGGTTTCAGTCGGCTTGTCATTCGGAGCAAATATACCCACCTCAAGCACCTCGTAGGTCTTTTGGGTTGCCATTAAGAGAATCTTTGTCCCTTTTTTCACTTCACCCGACATCACACGAATGTATACCATCACGCCCCTATAGGTGTCATAGTGGGAGTCGAAAATAAGGGCCCTTAGCACATCATCTTTCGGGGGTTTGGGAGCGGGGATATCATTGACGATAACATCAAGAACCTCTTGTATCCCGATACCTACTTTGGCAGAACAGTGGACCGCTTTGGAGGCATCGAGGCCAATAATTTCCTCAACCTGTTTTTTAACCTCTTCGGGATTCGCTGCCGGCAGGTCAATCTTGTTGATCACGGTGACAATTTCCAAGTCGCGATCGATCGCTAGATAGACATTAGCTAAAGTTTGTGCTTGTACACCTTGAACGGCATCGACAACAAGCAAAGCCCCTTCACACGCGGATAAGGAGCGGGACACCTCATAGCTGAAATCGACATGACCGGGTGTATCGATGAAGTTGATGGTATAAATCTGCCCGTCGGGCGCATCGTAACGCATGGTCACCGGATGGCATTTGATCGTAATCCCTTTTTCCCTTTCCAGATCCATCTTGTCCAATAGCTGCGCCTGCATGTCGCGACTGGCTACCGTTTTAGTGATCTCCAACAAGCGGTCCGAAAGGGTCGATTTTCCATGGTCGATGTGGGCAATAATGGAGAAATTTCGGATGTTTTCTAATTTGTATGCGCTCATGAAAGGTAGGGGGGTTATTTAAAAAAACTCGTTTAAAGATCTTAGCATAAAAACGGATTAAATCCTACGAGTGAAATAAGAGTCGCTATAAGGGGGGGAATTCTATAAAAAAACCCCACTTTTAAAGTGGGGTTTTAGATTTAAGGACTATTGTCCTGTATCATCAAGTGGCTGGACTTGGTTGACTACTGGCATTAGTCTCAGCTTTTTGCTCTGTCAACTCTTTGAATTTCGTATTCAATCTGAACACGGAGAGGATCCAGAGTGCTACAACACCGATCGCTATTGGCGCGATGATAGGAGCTAGCTGGTAAAGAGCGCTGCCTGAGTATGCAGTCAGCAGTCCCATTTGTGTGTAGGAGCCAAGGGATTTTCCACCACGGCCGCCGATCACGTCTACAGCCGCTTTTCCTTTCACTTTAAGCTCAGGATCTAGCGGGATGTAGGCCATCTCTTTAGTTGGGTCGAAAAGAGAGTACTTTACCGCTTTACCGAAGGCGTTTACAAACAATCCTACGATAACCGCAAAGACAATCAACTCTTTATTGATGATCCCTTCTTTGATCGCCTGGACAATTTGCATTCCGCTCGGGATGAGCGTGTTGTTGTACTGGATCACTCCAAAGAACACAAGGATTCCTGAAATCAGAACCACAGGTGTTACAAGAGCACAGGTTCTCCAGCTAAATAGACGTAGCAAGTTGCTACCCACAAGCATCAATGCCACCGCAATACCACCCGTAAGGGTAGAGAGTCCGCCCATAACCTGGTTGTATTCTACCTCGTTCGGGTAAGCGATCTTGATTTGTCCTTTCCAAACTCCCTCGAAGAGGTTGATGGAGACACCGTAAGCAAGTACGAGCATCGCGATGAAGCCGAGGTATGGGGATTGGAGGATAAGCTTGAAGCTGTCCATCATGGAAAGCTTGGCTTTCTTCTTTTTGCCTTCGCCCATTTCTTCCGGATTGTAGTGGCGGATGTCTGTTAGAACAGCGCGGTTCATCCAGTAAAAAGTACCGATAAGAAGGACCCCTGCCGCAATGACGAAAGCCATCAAGACTTTCAACATCAAGCCGGTAGATTCAAAACGGCTCAAGCCGAGGCTGTGGATCCACTGGGATACGAGGATAATAGCGGGTCCGGACATCAAGAGTCCAAAGTTTCCTACGAAACCGAACATCCCGTAAAAACGGCGTGATTGCTTCACCGGGGTGATTGCATTCGCAAAAGCCCAGAAAAGGAGGGATAGTACTGCACTGCCCCAAAGCTCGGACAGGATGTAGAAGGTAGTGTAGGTCCAGTTGCCGATGAGCGGGATCAACCACTTGAAGACGGGGTAGGAGGCTTGCAGGGACTGGATAGTCTCAAGGTTCATGTGGAGTGTTTCTACGTGGGGGTAGATGAAGTAGGGGAACAATCCGAAGAAGATCAAGAAGGGGAGTGCGGTGACGTAGAAAAGCCCTTCACGCTTGAAGATGTTCGCGGCCTTTGTATATAGGACCATGAAAAGAATCGCCGAAATGGTCACTCCGATACCTTTTGCAAAGGCAAGGCTCTCAGCTCCGGCTCCAGGAGCGTTCACGAGGATCGCGTCCTTGGTGTCCCGCAACACTGTATAAATAAACAGGATGCAGAACATCATGATGCCCATAGGTAAAAACTTTTTAATTTCGAAAGAGTGGATAGGCCAGAGCAGTTTTCGCCATCCGGTGAACTCTTCCGTTGCTTGTTGAGACATATGTTTCCTTTGTTCTAAAACTTGTCCTAGTTTCAAAAATTTCTTTTAAGAAATCGGTAGTCGAACCGGCTTTCACTAGGGGTAATTGTCAGACAACTATTTTACCCTCTTTTACATTAAATGCAAGGGCTCAGTAGGAAAAAATAACCCGGCTCTCTGGTAAAAGGGCCGGGTTATTAAATAAATCTTTTACATTATGTTATTTTGAAGGAACAGACTCGGTATAATTTGCCCAGAGAGTTTCATCGATCCTTTCTTGTCGAATGGATTGGATCAATTCCCTTTTGATGGCTGCCAAAGATTTTTTTGGGGTTAAAAGGGCCAAAATCTCTCTTGCATTTGCATTTCTCGCCAAAGCGATCATTTGTTCAATCTGTGTCTTGTTCAGGTGGGGGAAATCCTTCTTTTTGCGACTACCCCTGGGCGCCCTTTGTTTTGGGCTGATACTTGATGGGGCGGGGGGATTAAGAATGAATTTTTCAATTAAGGTTGCCAGTTCTTTTGGGTCTCGGCGCTTCATTTTTTTTAAAGTAAAGTGGTGCATGTACCCACCGGTTGTCATCGGAATGTATTTGCAAAGCTCATTTTCTTTACGAGCCCCCACTTTTTTTATAGCCCGTGCTATGACCGCCTCGAAGTCCTCAAGCGCTCTAGCCTCGGATTTGGTTTCCTTTGTGTAGCTCATGCCTTTAAGTCCTACTTCTTTAGTTTTCAAACAGCTTAAAAAACAGATGGATTTTTGTTTAACCCATTTTAAAAGTAATATTTAACACAAGGTAACTTTCAAAAGCAAGCAAAATTAAAATTTAAACTTTATTCAGTGAGTAAAAAAATTTTCACTTTTTCTGTTATCTAAAATTTTTTTAATCCCTTTTATAAACTCAGAAAGGAAGCGATTAGGCAAACAAAAAAATAACTCCGGAATTTTAAAATAATTTATTCGTATCAGGGCCCTTTTTTTCAAAGAGATCTTGTATTTCTTGATTTGATAATTTAATATGGTACCCTTCATGCCATTGCCTATCATTAAGGGTGCTTCACAGGCCCCAAAAATAAAAAAGTTAGTTGCCGTTGCCGCCGGAAAAGGGGGGGTAGGCAAGTCCACAGTTTGCGCAGGTTTGGCTCGGGCAGCTTCTGTTAGGGGGCTCAAAGTGGGCGTTTTGGATGCCGACGTGTACGGCCCCTCCGTCCCCATTTTATTTCCGGCTGATGTGTCTCCGAAGGTGGAGCAAGGTAAAATCATTCCGGCAGTGAGTGCGGGGATCAAGGTCCTCTCTGTAACCCATTTCGGATTTGCCGAAACAGCGACCGCTTTTAGGGCTCCTGTTGTCAACATGTTCTTGCAGCAGTGCATGCACCAAGTAGACTGGGGTGAACTAGATGTCCTTTTTGTCGACTTCCCTCCCGGCGTGGGCGATGTTCACCTCTGTTTATTGCAGGAATGGGCATTTTCTGGTGTTGTTCTTGTGACTTTGCCCAATCGGATCAGCCTCAGCGATGTCGAAAAGGCCTGTTTGTCCTTTTTGGATATGGGCGTTCCGGTGAGCTGCGTTTTAGAAAACATGGCTTTTACTGGCCAGGAGGGGGAGGGTAGTGCCCCCCTTTTTGGCAGCGTTGCTATTAAGCCTTTGCTAGAACTAAGCAAAGCGCCGCTGAATAAAAAATTGCCGTTTGATCCCAAATTCACTGCGCTTATTGACCAAGGGGATAACCCGTACATGCAATCGAGGCTAACCCCTATGGCAGCGCATCTCCAAACAGTAGAAAAAGAGCTTTTTGATCTGCTTGATGCCGCCCCTGTCCCCGATGTCTACCCGATGCTTTTGGAGTGGAAACTATGAACGGAACTTTTTTAGAAATGAAGCAGCTCGATCTAAAAACGGTAGCCCTTTTTTACAGCGATGGTACTGTGAAAAAGCTTTTCTTGAGCACAGTTCAAAAAAATTGCGCTTGCAGCCGTTGTAAAGGGAAAGAGCCTTTACTTAAAGGGGACGTAATTGTTTCAAAAATCACCTCCGTTGGCAGGTACGGACTGAAATTCCATTTTTTAACGGGTTGTCAACAGGGGATATTTTCCCACCGGCAATTGCGGGAGATCCCATGCGATATTTGAAGTTTTTGTGGATAGCCCCTTTTATTTTTCTTTTATCGTTTCGGAGCTTGCCGGACAAGAACACCCCGTTGCAAAAGTGGATGGAACCTGACTCTAAAAAGCTCCATATTCTTGTGACCACAAGGATGTGTGCAAGTCTTGTTGAGGAGGTCGGGGGTGATCGGGTGCACGTCTGGACACTGATCGATGAAGATTTAGATCCCCACTCTTACCAACTTGTGAAAGGGGATGCAGAAAAATTTAGGCGCGCCGATCTTATAATTGCGAACGGTTTGCATTTAGAACATGGGAGAAGTCTACAAAATCTTCTAGAGGAAAAAGAGGCGCTGTTTTTAGGCGATAAGATTTTCTCTTTGTCCCCCGAGCTTTTTTTGCCTATGGACAATGGGATAGACCCCCATTTTTGGATGGATGTCTCTTTATTCAGCAGATCTGTTCCCTATATAGTGGAGGCGTTACAAAAAAAAGATCCTCTGCACAGCCAAGAGTACGCGGTCCGCGGAGGGCAGCTGTTATTGCAATTGGATCTTTTGGATCATAAAATTCGTGTTCTTATGTCAAAGATCCCGTTGGAAAAAAGATATTTGGTCACAAGCCACGATGCATTCCAGTACTTTGCTCGACGCTATTTGGTTAAAAACGGGGCTGAAGGGGATCATTTGGACCATTTCTTAGCTCCGGAAGGGGTCTCCCCTGATGGCCAAATAGGGGCTTTAGACATCCAAAAAATCATCCGCCATGTGGTGAAAAATAGGGTTCCTGTTGTGTTTGCCGAATCAAATATATCGAAAGACTCGTTGAATAAAATCATTGAAGCCTGTCGCTCGCAAGGGGTGGAGCTCCGGTTGTCGAGATCCGATCTATACGCGGATTCGATGGGGGAAGAATCCTATATTAAGATGATGGAACACAATGCTAGGGTTATCCAAAGTGAACTTTATCCGATTCATCCCGATGAGAATTTTTAGCATGCAGGGTTCAAAATGACGAAAAAGAGAATTGAGCTCGAAAATTTGAGTATTTATTACGGCAAAAGATGCGCTATTTGGGACATCAATGTGGAGTTTCAAACCCATAGTTTGACCGGGATCTTGGGCCCAAACGGCTCGGGTAAGAGCACCATGGTTCAAGGGATGCTGGGGTTGATCCCTATCACCTCCGGTTCTGCTCGGCTCCACGGCTCTACCGTCGCTTACGTTCCACAAAAAAAAGAGATCGATCTAGATTTTCCCATCAGCGTTTTTGAGCTGGTTCTCATGGGCGCTTACTCCCGATTGGGCTGGCTGAAATGGTATAACAAGAGGGAAAAGGCGCGCGCTTTGGAAATTATGGAGCGTTTGGGTATCTCAGCTATCAAGCAGAGGCAGATCCAAGAGATTTCTGGAGGGCAGCTTCAACGGGCGATTGTGGCGAGGGCGCTCATGCAGGATGTCGATTTTTATGTACTCGACGAGCCGTTTACCGGGATCGATTTTGCCACCGAAAAATTGCTTTTATCCTTGTTTAAAGAGTTGCGGGATTTGAAAAAAGGGGTCATCCTTGTCCACCATGACCTCACGAATGTAGAGGAGATCTTCGACCACGTGGTGATGGTCAATTCACGCCTTGTGGAGGCGGGTCCTACCAAGCAAGTTTTCAATCCTGAGTCTATTCGGAAAACCTATGGAGAGAAAAACTCTCTTCTGGAAGAAGCAAGTCATCTTTTTGAAAAAGTGCAAAGGGGAAAATCCTAATGGGATTCAGCTTCCTTGACTTTTTCACCCATCCTGTTTTGCAGGCCTCTACGATAGCAACACTTTTTTTATCTGTTTTTTGCTCTCTTTTGGGTTGTGTCCTTTTTATCAAAAGGAAGGCTCTCCTCGCGGAAACGCTCTCCCACGCCGCCTATGTTGGAGTTTTATTGGGGTTGATTTTTTAGGATTGGATTTTATAGCAGGTGCCCTCAGCTCTGTTTTTGGGGTGCTCCTTTTGACAAATTTAGAGAAAAAATTCCGTTTGCCTCAAGATGTAGCTTTGTCGGTAACGCTGGCTGTTTCATTGGCTTTAGGGACTCTGTTTGCCTCAATTAGCCAAAACACATGGCCGATTATTTATAAACAGTCCCTTATTTTTCTATACGGACAGGCAGCAACGATGCTCAATAAGCATGTTTTGTATTTTTCACTGATTTCCGTTTTATCGATTTTGTTTCTTTTCGTTCGCTTTAGAGTGGTCGCCTGGAGTGCATTCGATCCGATTTTCTTTAAAGCGCAAAAAATTGATTTTCGCTTTTTAGATGCTCTGTTGTTTTTGCTTTTGTCTTTTGGGGTTGTTATAGGATCGCGTGCATGTGGGATCATGCTTGTGAGTGGTATGATGATAGCACCCGCAATATTTGCCAGAGCTTGCACACATCAATTTAAAATGATGCTTTTTTTAGCATCAATTATGGGTGCCTTGTGCGCCCTTTCAGGAAATTTTTTGTCGGTCTATATTCCCCAAGCCCTGGGGATGGAATTGACGCTCCCTACAGGTCCGCTCATTCTAGTAAATCTTGCCCTATTGACCTTTGCGTCCCTCTTCTTTTCTCCTAGGGACGGGTATCTTGTCCGCATAGTCCGGACAATAAGGTTTTTTTTAAAAATAGAAATTGAGAATGCACTCAAGGCTCTTTATAAAAACAATAAGATCGGACGAGGTATTGCCTGTTTACTAGCCCTTTTAGGGATGCAGAAAAACGGGCGCTTGACCTTGAAAGGGGAACAGAAGGCGCAAAATCTGATCCGTTTGCATCGCCTTTGGGAATTATATTTGTCAAAAGAATTGGGAATTACCGGTATGCGGATCCATGAAAGCGCTGAGGAGATGGAGCATATTCTTGATAGGGACATGGAAAAAAAGCTGACCGAGATTTTGCAGGATCCGACCCATGATCCGCACAACGCTATTATACCGAAGAGGGTCGAGTAATGGGTAGCAATCCTTATTGGAACCAGGACTTTTTCGGCACGATTTTTTTGTTGCTCAAAAGGGCGTTTTTATGGCTTTTCGGACTCATTCCTACAGAGAGTTTAGTTGAAGACGACGTGGCTTTTATCGCTTTGGCCGGGATTGGAACCGCCTCCGTCTTATCGGGTCTATTCCTAGTGGTGAAAAGGATGACTCTTTTGATCAATTCTCTTTCCCATACGATTTTGCTTGGAATAGTAGTTACAGGACTCATTTTTGTCTCCTTTGGGCTAAGCCCCTTTTCAACGGTTGGATTCTTTGTTGCAGCTGTTTTGACAGCCCTATTAACAATGTTCAGCACCCATGTGTTAGTAAAAATATTCCACGTCCAGTCCGAGGCTGCAGTTGGCTTCATGTTTACGACCCTTTTTGCTCTGGGGGTGCTGTTCTCCACTTTATATTTTCGCAACACTCACCTTGGGGTCGAGGCCGTTTTTGGAAATTTAGATGCCCTTACGCACCTGGATCTTCGTCCGATTTTTTTTGTGGTGGGGATAAATCTTGTTTGGATGCTCCTTTTTTTCACAAGGATGCGTTTTGTTTTATTCGATCCTGTATTTTCCAAGGTGACCGGTCAAAAAGCGGTACCTGTACTGGCTGCACAGATGTTTGTCGCCTCCTTGACAATAGTGGGAGGATTTCAGTCGGTTGGAGTGGTGATCATCATGGCGTTTTTTACCTTACCTGTTCTTATCGCAAGGATCTATGCACCATTTTTAAAAAAAATAGGTGTTTTTGGGGTGCTGGCCTCTTTTTTTGCGGCTCTTTTTTCCGTTGCTCTCTCTCGAGATATCTTAACCCACTACGCAACCCCTGTATCCACATCGGCTATCGCCGCACTTTCTCTTTTCTCGATTTATATAGTCCTTGGATTGACCAATTTAAAAAAAGTCGATAAAGTTGAGCATTCATGATAAAAGTTGCCCTATTCGGATCGACAGGCAGTGTCGGAAAAATGACGCTAGAGGTTCTGGAGAAATTCCCTAACGATTTTAGTATTCATGCTCTAGTGGCCCATCGATCCTCAGAGCTTCTTGTAGAACAGGTAAGAAAGTACAAACCGCAAATCGTGGTGTTATATGATGAAGCAGAAGCCTTGAAAGCGGAAAGGATCTTATCAAAACAGGTCCATTTTGGCAGAGAAGGGCTTTTAAGGGCTCTGGATTCTGCCGATTTGATGGTGCAATCGATGGCATCCACTGTCGGAATTGAAGTCACGATCGAGGCTGCGAAAAGGGGGATTAAGATTGCGATTGCAAATAAAGAGACGATCATCGCAGCTCACCATTTGCTAAAACCTTACAATCCGGTGCTTTGCCCAATAGACTCTGAGCATAGCTCCCTCAAAAAATTATACGAAATTCAACGCCCCGTCAAGACCACCATAACCGGCTCCGGAGGCCCTTTTTTGCACCGGCCCCTCAAAGAGTTTCCAACGATCACTCTTAAAGAGGCTTTAATCCATCCGAATTGGCCCATGGGGGCGCACAACACGATCAACTCCTCAACGATGTTCAATAAAGCGCTCGAGGTGATGGAGGCCCACTCTCTCTTTGGAATGGCTCCTAAGGCGGTGATAGAGCCCACGAGCCGCATCCACGCTTTTGCTGAATATGAAGATGGTATGACCCAAATGGTCGCCTATCAACCTGACATGCGTGTGCCGATAGCACATGCTCTGGGGGTGGAAAGGACTCTACCATTTCCATTTAGAAAAAACCTTGATTTGAGCAAGATCGAGTTTTTCCCTATCGACCCTGAGAGATTTCCCCTTTTCCAATTAGCTTATGAGGCAATAAAGACGGAATGCGGCCCCCTTTTTCTGATGTTTCTCAACGAGTTTTTAGTGGATGATTTTCTCAAAGGGGGTCTTGGTTGGCTCGATTTGCAGCACAAACTTCAGCAAGGATTTGAGTCCTTGCCACAATTTTCGATTGATTCTATTGAAGCGATCGAAGAACTTAAAAAGATTACTAAGAGTATACATAAATGCATTACCTCAACATCCTATACGGCCTCCTAGGTTTAAGCTTCCTCGTCTTCATTCACGAGTTGGGACATTTTCTCGTTGCACGATTTTTTAAAATGCGCGTGGAGACATTCAGCATCGGATTCGGTCCTACACTATTTGCCAAGGTGTATAAAGGGGTATTGTACCGGATTGCGATCATCCCGTTTGGGGGGTATGTGAAGATCTTAGGTATGGACGAGGATTCCGAAGATGAGGGGAGTTACTATAAAAGCAAGCCTTATCAAAGGCTGTTGATGGTCCTTGCAGGTCCTGTCATAAATATTCTGTTTGCTTTTCTCGGTTTTTGCTTCATTTACTTTTCCGGTGGATTTTTAAGGGATTCTGTCGATTCCTCAAAGCTTATTGGAATGGTGGAGCCCAGTTCTCAACTCTACGAGAAGGGGGTCCGTTGCGGCGATATTTTGGAGTCTATAAACGGAAACGAGGTCAGAGGACGTAAAGAACTGTTTTTCCAGGCGATTCTAGATACAAAAAAAAGCATTGTGAAGGGAATTTCCATAAACTACTCGGCTGGCACTAAAAGTTCATTTGCCTACGAGGTGCAGTCTAAAAAAGAGAAATTTAGAGGTTTGGAATTAAATACGATCGGTTTAAGTGCTCCTGCCTCCTATATGATCTATGACTCGAAGAGGGTACGTGGGACATCGATGCTCAGCGATTCTCCTATGAAGGATTCTGGGATCCAGGATGGGGATAGGCTTCTTTGGGTGAATGGAGAACTTGTTTTTTCCAGAGAACAGCTGCAGTCCCTTTTAAATGAAGAAAAGGCCTTTTTAACGATTCTTAGAGATCATAAGGTTCTTCAGGTGAAGGTCCCAAAAGTGCCACTTTCTGAAGTTGCAATGACACCCTACGAGAAAGAGGAGATCAACGACCTGAGGTTTGACGCCAAGTTTTCTCTGGTTGAAGATCTTAAATTTATCCCTTACCTAATCGATCATGACGGCATAGTAGGGAACAAGTTTGAAAAAATGGAGGACGCCCTACTAAAACCAAACGATAGAATACTCGCTGTCGATGGGATTAAAACAGTTTTTGGTGCCGATGTGATGCAGCTTTTGCAGAAAAAACATGTAGTGGCGATCGTTGCGCACGGGAACTATCAACCGATTGAGCAGAAAGGGTCTGATAGTCACTATTTTCAAGAGGTCCATTTTAAGGACCTTGATAGGGTGATTGCATCGATAGGGGTGCAGGGTGCAGGGTATGAGCTAGGGAATTTACGGTTGCTAAAAAGCGTATCTCCGATGGAAATAGAATACCAGGGGCAAAAATTCTCCCGCTTGGGGATTTCTCTTGTCGACAGACAGGTCTCAGTGAACCCAAATCCGTTTATTCAATTAAAAGATACATTCTTTGAGATTTCTAAAATTTTTGGGCACTTAACGCAAGGGGAATTGAATCCAAAACATCTCAGCGGTCCGGTCGGGATTGTGGGGGTTATGCAAAAGGGTTGGTCAGAGAGTTTCAAAGACGGCGCATTCTGGCTATCGACGATCAGCTTGAATCTTGGGATCATGAATCTATTGCCTCTTCCTGTTTTGGATGGGGGCCACATAGTGCTCAATTTTTTTGAAATTCTTTTTCGAAAACGGTTGAGTAGAAAGGCGATGGAGCGGATTTTTTTACCGTTTGTATTCTTGTTGATTGGATTTGCAGTTTTCGTAACATTTCACGACATAGCAAAATTACTTGGGATGATAAAGTTTTAACTCTATTTTTTGTAAACAAAATTTCACATCTTCCTTGATGCAAACGACGTTTTTTGAGTAGAATGTTGGACTCATACAATTCAAGCTGTTAGTTCTATGTGCATTCTAAGGTTCGTGTTCTTTTGTCTTCTCCCTTTTTTTTCCCTGGCCGCTGCATCAAAGGAGATTACCTATTCTCTTTACATCTATCTTAACGGTGTCGAACTTGGAGTTTACGATATCCCCTACAATCTTAATGGGGCCTTAACTCTAGATTCCCCCGGATTCAGAAAAGCGATTTACCCTTACCTGAATCAGGTCGGTATAGGCGAAATGAACGAGTTTCTCTATGGCCAGGGTTCTATTTTTTCCACATTGGAAGAGGATAATTTCAGCACCCCGGTTGCGGATGATAAGGGCGAAATCACTGTCGATTACGATGACGCTGCGAAGGTGCTGTACGTTTGGGTTCCCGATGCTTATGTGAATCAAAGTTTTTTAGATAAGCGGGCCCAAGAGGTTCAAGTCCCTTTGCTCAAATCGGGCACGACAAGCGGCTACTTAAACATCACCTATGGGCATAAAATTTTCCATAAATTCTATAAAGAGCTCAATATTCCCCAAAACCAGGATTTTGCAAATTTTGATCTATCGTTGAATATAAAAGACTACGTTTTTCAGGGGTTTTTATATGCCGCAACAACCAATCCGGGAATTATTAACAGGGGAAACCTAATCTTCACAAAAGATTTTGAAGATATGAAAGCGCGCCTTGCCGTTGGAGATCAGGGGAGCTATAGTTTTGGATTGCAAAATTCGATCCCCCTTTTAGGTGCTTCGTTGTGCAAGGGGATGAATGTGTTTGTAAACCCGACGATTGCTTCGGCATCGAGAAATGAATTTTTCTTGAATGCTCCTACCAAGGTAGAGGTTTATATAGATGGGATTCTGTATCAAACGATAGAGCTGCCTGCCGGGCCCCATGTTCTGCAAAATTTTCCCATTATTCAGGGTCTAAACAACGTAAAGCTCAAGATCACGAATCCGATTGGTTTAGAGCAGGTGATTTCCTTAAATTCCTTTTACGAACCAAATCTACTCCCCCCCAAAGAGATCGAGTATTTTGTAACGGCAGGGTTTCCAAACTATAACGAAGAGGGATTCAATTACAATTACCAGTTCGATAGGCCGACTATATTGTCAGCGGTCCGTTATGGGTTTGTCGACAATTTCACTTTAGGAACCTACCTGCAGGGGAACTTCACGGGAGCCTTTTTTGGAGGTCAGGCAGTTTACGAGTACAGCGCAGTGAGAGCTTTACTGGACGTCGGGTTCTCAGCTCCTAAGGATAAGGAGATAGCTGCTAAAATGCGTCTTGCTCTTTCAAAAGGTCTATTAAGCCGAGCACCCAAGCTCTCATTTGATTATGAATTATCATTGGAAGCGCAAGAAAAGTATTTCAGTTATTTGCAGGCACCAATTATCGGAAACCCTATCTATCTCTCTCTGGCAGCCAGGCTTTCCAAAAAACTTCCCTGGAACATCAAAACAAGCTTCACCGGATCGTATAATTTTGAGAGGAGCAGTAAGGACCGCTACGTAGCTCAGTTTAAATTAGAGAAAACCTTTTTGGACTCTTTTTTAGCGAGATTTCTTTTGGTTTTAAAGGGAAGAGATACTCGCCCGGCGGGGGTATCTAGTTGGAAGAACGACTATTTTGTAGCTTTTGGTATAGATTATGTCCCCAAGGACACAAATTTCAGGCTGACGACAGATTATAACCAGGAGCTCGATGCTCTTAATGCGAATGCCAATTATTCGACTCCGCTAAAAGGGGATACCAAGCTGGATTTCAATATCGGGGGATCTTTTCTACAGAAAGGGGCTTCCGGAACAGGTTATATGAATTACACGGGTCAAAGATTTTCTGCCGGAATCAGTCAATATTTAGCTAACGGTCCACTCACGTTTAAAGTTCCCGATTTTCCGACAAATCGAAATTCCTCTATAGCAGTGACACAGATTAACGCAGGGACAGCATTGGCTTTTGCGGATGGATTCGTTGCCTTATCAAGGCCGATCGACGACAGTTTTGCTCTCGTTGTCAGCAAGAAAAATGATCAGTTGCGTTATTTAAGGGCCTACAAGGAGAGTTTTAAGAATCGATATAATGAGTCACTTGGGTCTATGCCGGCCGTTGTCCCCTCCCTAAGAAGTTATAAAGAGACCGATATACATGTCGATATTTACAAGAAGAATTCGTGGAATATTGAGGCGTCGGAGCAGGTAAAAGTTCGCCCCTCCTACAGAAGCGGTACTTTGATTGAGCCTAAAACGATCGTCTTGAAGGCATCGAGTAAGCCGTTAAAAAGAAAAGCGCCCTAGATCCTAGATTTTTAAAATCCAGTGCGCTTTTCAAAAGGCGCTCAATCCCTTGTCCCGTCTGGTAAATAGGCAAAAAATAGACGCATGAGAGACCCCATTTTTTAAAAATAACATCTCAATAAAACAGTTTTTTTCTTAAGCGCTCAAAAAAAGTGCGCTTTTTAAAAAGGTAATTCTAAAAAAAAATTGATTTTTTTGTTTCGCGACTGTTAATAGCCGGTTATATGAAAAAGGTTCTTTTTTTGTGTGCAGTTTGCACTCTTTTATCCTTACAGCATTCCGACTCGAAAGAGATCATCAATCAATTAACTTTTTCGGCAGGAATTCAGATTAATGGATCAGACCCCTCAGATATTCAGTTAAAAGACAATCGATTTTATGATCGGGTTTTAAAGGACCAATCCTTGGGTTTCGGGGAGAGTTACATGGAGGGTTGGTGGGATGCCGACGCTCTTGACGATTGTATGTATCGGATCGCACGCGCCAATCTTCAATCACGATTCAAAAAAACCCCCTCCTTTTACTGGGCATATCTGAAAGCCAAACTTCTCAACCGTCAAGATAAAAGTAAAAGCCTTGATGTGATCCGTCAGCACTACCAGCTCGGAAATGATCTTTACAAAGCTATGCTTGATCCGACTATGACGTATAGTTGCGGTTATTGGAAAAATGCTAAAACATTAGAGGAAGCCCAATTAGCCAAATACGATTTGATTGCCCGTAAGCTCGGGATTAAAAGCGGTATGCGCGTTTTGGATATCGGATGCGGATGGGGCGGCTTTGCTAAATACATCTCCTCAAAATATGGTGCAAAAGTTACTGCAATTACGTTGTCTGAAAACCAAGCTATTCTAGCCCGTGAAGTTTGCAAAGGGTTAGACGTTGAGATTAGGGTGCAAGACTATCGCGATTTAGACGAGAAATTCGATCGTATCGTAGAAATCGGTATGTTTGAGCATGTCGGGGTCAAAAATTATAGAGAATTCATGGAGATTTGTTACCGATCGCTACAAGACGGAGGTATGGTAATGTTACATACTATCGGTAGTAACGTAAGCGTCCTAAATAGAGACCCCTGGATTGATAGGTATATATTTCCGGGTGGGCAGCTCCCTTCCATTTCCCAAGTGGGAAAATCGATAGAGGGGGTTTTTGTAATGGAAGATTGGCACAATTTTGGAACCCATTACGATAAAACTTTGATGGCATGGTTCAAAAATTTTGATAGCAATTGGCCTAGCTTGAAAGAGAACTATTCCCCGGAATTCTACAGAATGTGGAAATTTTATCTTTTATCGTGTGCCGGTTCGTTTAGGGCTCGCCAGATACAGCTATGGCAAGTAGTCCTAGTCAAGAATGGGGTCCTTGGAGGCTACGAAACAGTAAGATAGTCCTTTCAATTTTTTAAAGACATGCAATAGGCCCCCTTTTAGTTACGAGACTATCGTCAAAATTCGCCCGGATCTCGATACCTCTGTAACATACAAGGGGAGTTTTAAAAGCTTGGGTTAAAGATCCCTTTTTTATCCCTTTTTTCCACTTCTCTTCAAAAAACTAGTAATTAGCCGATTTTTTTTGACCGACCCCGATCTAAAGTTCCATCCTAAGTTGCCGGCAAGCTTCTTGCAGCATTTTTATAAGATTCAAGAGGAGTTGCCGGCTAAACGGGTCGGATTCGCTCTTGATATTTTTGCACCGGACATAAAAGAAAATATTACGGTTTGCGGCTTATCGGTTAAAAAATGGGAGTCTCGCTTCTGGAAGGATAGAGTCTCTAGCAAACTGATGCCCCATCTGGAACTTTATAGTGCTGATATTGATACGACGTTTTGCTTGATTGACCGGACCTTATCCTCTAACCCGATAAGGGTAGCCGGGGACTACACCTGTAAGCACATACCTTGGCATGAAAATTTCCACCTTACACTAGAACCGGGAGAATATGAGGCCTATATGACGCAGAATCGATCCTCGTCATGGATGGCAAATAACTAACGAAAAACAAATTAAGCACCATGAGATAACCGGGAATCACCTTAGAAAAATAGGCTCCCACCCAGGGTCAAACCCTGCACGGTCATGTTTTGCTGTCCCCCTTGTGTAAAAGTCGGGGAGGTGAATTGCCCGAATCCAATCCAAGACTGCGTATCCCAGGAGGCGTGAATTTCTATGTTGTACCGGTCAGTAGATTCTTTGCCGAAAGTATAATTCCAACCTAACCCCAAGGAAAGATCTAACACAGGGGTGATTCTATAAAATGGGTTCTGAGTAGACTGGTAGATCTGTTGGTCGTTATTCGACAAATTTTGACCGGACTGCCATCTGACAGTCGTAGCGCCGAAAATTCCGTTTGCAGCAATAGTTCCTGTGATCATAAGAGTTTGCACAAGCGAATTTTTAGGAGATAGATTAAAGCCAAAATCTAAACCACCGCGCTCACCGGCTCTATTGGTTTGCTGTTTCACCTTGGCAAACTTGGGAAATCTCCCGGTAAAATTAGGTTTGTAGGTATTCATTTCATAGCTGGTATTCCAGTAAGCGGTTTGCCATGCGCCTCTTAACCCCCAGAATTGACGAGATATGAAGACCTTTCTACAAAAAGAATTTAAGCGACCGATATCAAAATCTAGTATATCATATTAAAATTTATAGCTTGAGCTAACAGAGTATACACTCTCATCTGGGGCACTAGAGGAGCTAATAACAGACGTTATGAGTAACTGGGGATATGTAAAGGCAGAGTTTGTTGTGTTGGTACTATCGGGAGCGCTCTGATCGAGCCAGATGTACTCTAAAAAAGGTCTACGTTTTCACAGCATTTCAATACAACATCGCCATGAACTTTGAACTCGTTTCTGGGTTTGAATCTAAGCATATAGGATGTTCCTTGACCTGGCACGGGAACAAAAGGATCGCCATTTTGAGGTGCCGTAGCTAGATTGTTAATAGCCGTTTCCAGTCCATCTTGGCTGACAACCCACAAAAGATAATCGGCACCAAGCTGGATTAAATCGTCTCTTCATTTTGTTGGAGGCCTGCACAAAGCAGTCCCTCTGTCAAATGGGGAGCTTGTGGAGGTGTAGCGGGTGCACTGTAGGTTTCGGCTACCGCAATCTTAAAAAAGGAAAAGTTCAATCCGAATCAAGTACTATTTTTTGAGTCTACTTTGAAAAAGGGTATAGAAAATCTCGTTTCCCTTATCTATAGAAAGATGCATTTAAATTACCAATTTTTTTAAATTAAGATTAATACTTTGTTGATTTTCTTTTGTAAAAAATTAAATAGATGATTTTAAATCACTCTGTTAGTTTAATTTAAATTTACTTAAACCAGGATGGAAAGAGAAAAACTATAATGTTTAATTTTTATAAATTAATTACAGTTTTTTTCAGTTTTTATTTTTTTGTGGATTTTTTGCAAGCCGAGTTACCTCTTATCGTACAAAAAACCTACAAAAAGGGGCGCCATTTTTCCTTTCGAGTAAGCCAACTCAAGGAGACAAAAATCTTGGGTACAGAGATTATGGAGGGCGCTTATTATAAAAAAATATATAAAACGGCCCGCATCTGGAGCCATCCGCTTGCTTTGAGTCAAAATATTTGTTGTGGATATTTGTTTGGTGCCGATCGAGCTGAAATGGGATCCACCCTCTACAGCTCCCTTGATTCTATCGGCGAAATACAGTGCCTACGGTCCTTAGATCTTTATCTTTTAAAGGGAGAGTATCGCCGATCGATACCGGAACTTGGTTTAAAAGGTTCTTTGGTCAAATGCTACCAGATGAAATCAAAACTTGGCATCGAAACTATACCACTAACTCAAATTATCAAACTATAAGACCGGCTCGAGGATGTCCATTTGAATTACAGTATATATTTCGGAGATGTGATTGAAAGGAGATATCTCTGGATGCACACCTCTTGGCTTAAGCTTCAAAAAATACATCAAGAATTGGAAACCTTGTTTCAACAGATTATCAGGGAGCAAGAACCCAAAAGGAGTATCTATCGAATTGGATTATTTCACTGGTGGTTTTGCAAAGCGACCCCCTGTATGCGGGGAAGTGCGGCGATTGGAGAAGTTTTATCAGGTGCTCTTTTGACGTATAAGGGATTTGATTGTGTTTTAAAAGAAGGTGTTTATCCCGATTTAACGGCTTTGTCTCAGGAAGATTGCCAGGATTTCGCAAATAACTACGAGAATTTTTATGACTTTTCGAGATAAGCTCTATCTCCTATTTTTTACCGGTGTTTTATTTTCTGCAACTGAAACAGGATCCTTAATCTTAGATCAAGAATCAAAACAGAAGATATACCTTCAGGAAAGGGAAAAAATCATTGACGAGGCGGCATCCCTTTTTCAAAAAAAGGAATCTTTAAAAAAAGTAATGGATACAGTAGCTAAATGGAGATTTCGGATAGCAAAAAAATCAAATGTCCCAAAGGCAAGTGTATTTGGATGCCTTCGAAAACATTCGAATGTGGAGTTTTATACCCCGTTTTCACCCTATGGAAGCGATCATTTATACTCCTCTGGGTTTAAACTAGTCCGGTCCGGTTATACAACGGGGGATATAATGGGGTTATTAGCATACGATGCCCCTTTTGAGGTTTTTCAAGTCGTCGGGAGGATGCCGAATACCGAAATCCCGTTAACAAAAATTGCCTACTACTCCGGCACTTGCACTCCTGATTTACACCAATTTTTTGGATTTGGTAAAAACCGGGCTTTTATTTGGGTACATACGCACGCCTCACACTTAAGCGAGATCTTGGTTTATCTAGACACCCTTTTCCAAAAGACTTTGGATGCTAGGTCTGATGAGGACTTTTTTTTTAGTTTAGGGAGATTTAACTGGTGGTTTGCGCATGCAATGCCTTACCACAGGGGCTCTGCTGCAGTCGCAGAAGTGCTCATTTTAGCGTTGTTGAAATCAAAAGGGTGGAATGCCAGTTTATCTGACAAATACCGTTTAGACATAGAGGCTTTGATAGAACCGAACGAGGAGGTATATGCAGCGAAGTATAGAGATTTTTTATCATGGGTGCAAAGTGAAGTGGTTTAGTTTATCAGAGATATGTGGACGAATAGGTGCTATTGCCCTTTTTTTTGGTTGTAGTTTCTTACATGCGGAAGAGGAAAAAGGGATTTTGCGTAATTTTGATCCTTATTTGCACAACGAATTCATGAAATCGAGGCATGAGCAAATTGAAACTATGCTTCATATGGTTAAAGATGAACTCACTTACCATGATGCTTTAAGCACTGCCGCTAAATGGAGAAATGACCTTGCAATTAAGCAAATGAGTGATCCAGTTTATGAATTCGGTAATTACCGAAAAGGCAGTGGATACTCCAATCTTATCTTGGGGGGCGGGCTCTTTCATGTAGAGAAGATAGATATTTTGCTCAAAAAAGCACCAAAGACCAGTGTATTGAGGGGAAACCTCCAGGAGGGAGACCTATTTTCCCAGTACGAGATCTTCGGATTGTTAGAGGGTGAAAAGATCCCGCTGACTCTCGTATTTCATGTTCACCACATAAATTCGGGGAACATCAACAATTTGCCAGGTGAAGACGAGACCTGGTTTAAACCCAAGAAAAAAATACAAAAAAGTATATTTGGTGATTCTATAGATCGTCAATACTTCGTGATCCATACCGAACCAGAATATTTGGATAAAATCCACGATTATCTTTTTGAAATATGGGATACAATCCTTTTTTCAGAAACGAGTGAAAATAAACTGGATCTCATCGCCAAATTTTACTGGTGGTTTGCCCATGCTATGCCTTTTGAAAGAGGGAGCGCGGCGATTGCAGAAGTTTTATCCCAAGTGCTTTTAAAAAGCTCAGGGTATGATTGGGAAAAAAAATCCCATCTTCTGATTGATATTGAAGCTTTACTCGAGCCCAACATGGATGAATTTATCCGCAAATACCCAACCTTTTATAAGTCCAATCAGAAAATTGCGGTTCAGGTTACTTAAACCAGGAGAGTCCTATGAAAATGTTTCTTTACATTTATTTATTTTATTTTATTTTTTAGGGGATTTTGCGTCCGTACCCAGGGATATTCCTGTTCAGCATTACGACTCTTATAGTATGGGGGGAGAAATACCTGTGATCGATTATTATATCGATCAATCGGGTGGTGAAACCAAGTTGCACTGGCCGAAAAAATAGGTAGATGAGCTTGTTACCAAAGCGACTTATAAACAACGCTTCTATTACGATGCAGCAGATGCCTATTTATATAAAATGTTAAAAAAATATCCTATAAAGGGAAAAAGGGTTCTTATAGTAGGTTCGGAAACTCCCTGGTATGAGGCGATCGTTTAAGCCTACGGGGGGCAGCCGATAACGTTGGAGTACAGAGATATTGAAACAGATGACCCGAGATTGGAGATCTACAAAGCTGAAGATTTTTTAAAAAATCCGTTCTAATACGATTTTATTTTGAGTATCTCTTCTATTGAACATGACGGTCTGGAGCGATATGGGGATCCGATAAATCTGAATGGCGATCTTCAGTTTATGCAAAGGATCAAGGGATGCCTAAAGGATGGGGGCTTTTTTATTTAGCGGTACCTATAGGTGCCGATTGCCTTTGTTGGAATGCGCATAGAATTTATGGGGAGCGAAGATTTCCTAAATTAATTTCTGGCTGGAAGATCATCGATAAATGCGGATTTAATAGACATATTTTTAAAAGGGAAGTGGGATTTTATTAACAACCTGTATTCGTTTTGACAAAGGACGAGATTTGAAAGAGTCATCGTTAAAGAGAAAAAAAGCGCCCAAAAAACGGGCGCTTTTTTTTAGAATCGGTAGAAGTTTTAAGACTTTTTGTTGTCGTCTAGGATCTCCACTTCCGCCTCTTCGGGCTCACTAGAATGGCTCTTTTGATCTCCATGCCCCTGATGTTGCCCATGGTGAGGATCCTGGTGTTGGCCACCGGATTGAGCACCCTGTTTTTGCAACTCCTCTCCAATTTTTTGAAGCTTTTGGTTCAGTTCATTGATTTTGGATTGGATATGCGCCGCGTCATTGCTTTCTTGCACCTTTTTCAACTCGTTGATCGAGGATTGGATCTCATCCGCAATCGGTTGGGGAATTTTCCCTTTGTACTCGTTTAGTTGACGCTCTGCCTGGTTTGCTAAAGAATCGGCGTGGTTTTTAGCCTCGATCAATTCTTTACGCTTTTTATCCTCTTCTGCATGGGATTCTGCGTCGCGAACCATCTTTTGGATCTCATCTTCTGAAAGACCGGATGAAGCTTCGATACGGATTTTTTGTTCTTTGCCCGTAGCCTTGTCTTTTGCAGAGACATTCAAGATACCATTTGCATCGATATCAAACGTTACTTCGATCTGTGGGGTTCCCCTTGCAGCGGGCGGAATCCCCTCAAGGTCAAAGTTTCCGAGCGATTTGTTATCGTTGGCCATCGGTCTCTCCCCTTGTAAAACCTTGATGGTCACAGCAGGCTGATTATCGGCTGCTGTAGAGAATACCTGGGTTTTTTTTGTGGGGATGGTGGTATTTCTGTCGATCAGGCGTGTCATCACTCCACCCATTGTTTCGATCCCTAATGAAAGTGGGATCACATCCAAAAGAAGGACATCTTTGACATCACCGGTCAACACACCGCCCTGAATAGCAGCTCCGACCGCCACAACTTCGTCCGGGTTTACCCCTTTGTGTGGTTCTTTGTTGAAGATCTGCTTCACCTTTTCTTGAACCGCCGGCATTCTGGTCATACCGCCAACCAGGATCACGTCGTGAATATCTGAAGGGGAGATTCCGGCATCCTTCATTGCGTTGCGGCAGGGGGCTTCGAGGCGGTGGATAAGGCTATGTGCCAAAGACTCAAACTTGGATCTTGTGAGGGTCAGGTTCATGTGTTTCGGCCCTGTTTGATCCATAGTGATGAAGGGGAGGTTGATATCGGTCGAGACCATTCCTGACAAGTCACACTTGGCTTTTTCGGCCGCATCGCGCAAACGTTGTAAAGCCATCCGATCATGGTGCAGATCGATACCGGCCTCTTTCTTAAACTCTTCAATCAAGTAAGCTACGATCACGTTGTCAAAGTCGTCTCCACCAAGATGGGTATCCCCGTTTGTCGAGAGAACTTCAAAAACCCCGTCACCAATTTCGAGAACTGAAACGTCAAACGTTCCGCCACCTAAGTCGAATACGATGATTTTTTTGTCTGTGTGCTGCTTATCAAGACCGTATGCCAATGCCGCAGCCGTAGGCTCGTTGATGATCCTTTGCACATTTAGGCCGGCGATACGTCCTGCGTCTTTTGTCGCCTGACGTTGCGAGTCGTTGAAATAGGCGGGAACCGTAATGACAGCCTCGGTGACTTTTTCTCCAAGATAGGCTTCGGCTGTTTCTTTCATTTTGATCAACACTTGTGCGCTGATTTCAGGTGGAGAGAAAAGTTTGCCTTCGGCCTCTATGGCTGCATCGCCATTAGGTGCGCTAGCAACTTTGTAGGGGACCATCTTGATCTCATCCATGATCTCCGAGTGTTTCCGCCCTATAAAACGTTTTGCGGAAAAAATCGTGTTTGTAGGATTTGTTACCGCCTGACGCTTTGCGGCAGCTCCCACAAGGCGTTCGCCCGATTTAGTAAAAGCAACAACGGAAGGGGTTGTTCTCGCCCCTTCGGCATTCGCTATAACTTTGGCTTGAGAACCCTCCATGATTGCAACACAGGAGTTGGTGGTTCCAAGGTCAATACCGATAATTTTCGATTTTTTTGTTGTCATAATTAGTTTTCTCCTTGGTCTTTTTCCTCAGGTTTGGCTTTGGCAACCTTGACTTGTGCCGCTCTCAAAATCCGAGGACCGTTTTTATAGCCTTTAGCAAGCACCTCTAAAATCGTGCCCGGTTCTTTATCCGATTCCACCATTTCAATCGCATCGTGTGAACGAGGATCAAACTGCTCATGAATCGGTTCAAAACTGTAAATATGATTGTTCCTTAAAATATCCTTGAATTGCTCCAAGATCATTTTAAACCCAAAAGCCCACTGCTGCACTTCACTGGACATATGCGCTTCGTAAGAAAGAGCTTTTTCCAAACAGTCAAGTGGCGTTATGAACTCAAGGATCAATCGCTCTTTTGCAAATTGGATCGCCTCTTTTTGTTCGTTCATGAGACGCTTGCGCATGTTCTCCATGTCGGCAATCGCTAGGCGGTATTTTTCGGTCATCTCCTCGATCTTTGCCTCGGGGGATGTATCCTGTGGTTGCTCGATAGGTTCTGTTGTCGTTTCTTCACTCATGACTATAGCTCTCCAAAAAGAGTGGGGGATTATGTTCTAATGTTGTCTCAGGGGTCCTTAGCGAGATATTGTTGGCTTGGATTACCTGATCTAACTGTTTTTCAAAAAGATTTCTAAAATGGTTGAGTAGGGCAAATAGCCGGGGATAGGGGATCCGTTTTGGCCCGAATAGGGCAATAGCGCCAACACGCTTGCCTTGGACTTGATAGGGGATTGAAAGGACTGTGGTCTCATGATTGACAGGGTCTGCGATCTGATAGCTAACATTGTCCGCACGCATCGTTCTTTGGATCATCTCATGGACTTTTGTAGGGCTTTCCATCAAAGTAAGTGTCGAACCTAAAAGGGCCGGATCATGGAACTCGGTGTAATTGAGCAATCGGTATAATCCCGCTTTCATCACCTCATCACTGGTGAAATTCGCATAGCGAACCATAAAACGGAGCGAAATTTCCTGGTAAAGCTGAACGGCTATGGGCATCTCCTCGGTGCTCAGCTCCTCAAGGACAACCTCTTTGGGTTGTAATTTGGATTTAAAAAAGGTCTCGATCCTTTTTGCTGAGAAAGAGGAGAGTTTTTTCGGGATATGTAAAATATCGGTGTAGCAGACCGAAAAGCGGGTGATAATTACCGAAAGTACCCTGGTAGAATCTAAAACAAAGAGGCGGATATCCTTGATAAAATCCTGATCAAACCTGGGGCTGGTGATCAAAGCTGCAAGGCCGGTCGCCTCGGATAGGGCCTCTACGGCCAGCTCTAAAGAACGTTGGAGAGCAACCGTTTTAAAATCCAGGTGATTCAGGAAAAAAACCTCGTCTTTAGGATCGATTTTTTTATTCTGGGAGCAATTGTTTGCAAAAAGACGAAGCGCCTCTGTAGTCGGGACGCGGCCGCCCGAGGTGTGCATTTGTTCCAAAAGGCCGCTCTCTTCGAGTTCAGCAAAATAATTGCGGATTGTAGCAGAAGATAAGTGGGGTAAACGCTCATCTTTTAAGGTATTGGAAGCGACCGGTTT
This sequence comes from Chlamydiia bacterium, assembly GCA_040382515.1. GTDB lineage: Bacteria > Chlamydiota > Chlamydiia > Chlamydiales > RGXB01 > RGXB01. The sequence goes on from JBEIFH010000004.1 coordinate 30,418, forward strand.
TCCGGTTTGTAAGTAGAGCTCGATCAGGCTAAACAAGACCTCAAAAGCTCTTTTGTTTCGCTTTTCTTTTTGCATCTATCTAGGATTATATCTTACAGATCAAAATTTAGCAATCTTAAACTTTGAATGCTAAAAATAGATTTTAACAGATTCTGATAGAGGGAGATAAAAGAGAGGAGTTTTTTTCGTTTTAGGAAAAACTACTCTGTTTTTAAAATATTTCTTATAGTTTCTTGCAGGACTTGGTTGATGGAAGGCTCCCATCCAAGTCCGTATTTGTAGATAGTATTAGCCGCTATATAAGAGGCTATGATCGCTTTTTTATGGACATCAGGGATGTTTTTAAGGATTCTGTCACTGTGCTTTCTTAGTTCGGGCAGACAATGTTGTAAAAGGCACAAATTCAGAGGATCCTCTAGAGAATGGGAGAGTTCCAAGGGGAGGAGGTAATCAAGAATCTGGTAACACAAAGAGTTGATTTTAGCAGCTATCAGGTCTGAGGCTTGGGCGTAATCAACTTGAAACTCTTGGTGGGCTTTAAGGATCAGGCGGGTCTCTTTTTTTGCAATCGATTCGATAAAATGTAAAATCTGTTCCACGATCTGTTTTTTAGATTCAAGAAATTCCTCATCAGTGAGCACAAGCCCGCAAAGGACCTCAAAACTTGAGCAGACCACCCCCCCTTTATTTGCGGAGCTGTCTTTGATGATGATCACCCCTTTTTGTTCCAAGCTATGGCGTGCCTCTGCTGTGAGGTACAAGTTTGCCCCTTCAATAATTGCCCTGGCGGTGGGAACCCCATGCTCATCGCAAAAATCGTGCACGTTTGCTTGCTGTATCGTTCGTGGTCTTCCACCTGCCGGAATAAAAATGTCAGCAGGGACTTTCATGAGATTCATCCGAAAAAGGTGGGAGGCCTCCGAAGCCGGGATGAAAGTTTCGATGATCTTCCCATTTTCTTTACGTATGAAGAGTTGGTGATCCTTGATCCCTACCAACTCTTTTTTGGTGGTGATATCAAGAAGGAAAGAGCCTTCAGAGAGGAGCTCTTTCGGATAAAATTTGATCCCCAACCCTTTTTCAAAAAGACGTACAAGGGCGCTATGATCCAACCCTTCAAGATCACGAATGGTTCCGGTGCCATCTGTGATTGCAATGATTTTTGCAGTTTTTGGAAATTCTTTATGCAGTAAAAGGAGCTCATTTCCGGCCACATCCCCGTCAGGACCCCCCGAGATTTTTACAGAAAAAGAAGTTTTATGGGGGTGCATTTGCAATGTTTCCATCACAACCTTTAGTGCGGTATGCACTCCATAGGAGGTAATCCCGAATTCTTTGTGATTGATCCCTAAAAGGGGCTTTGAGGAGATGAATGCTTTCCTAGGCTTGTAACCGACTTTGTCGGACATCTCTGCGATCCAGTCAATCATACTGTTGTGCATATTTTCGTCGGGCCCAAGATAGATGTACTCGGGTTTTTTGTAATAATCGATCACATTCTTCGCTTTGAGTCCCCCATCTTCATGGCAATTGATGAGTGTCAGAAAACTATGGATGCAGGCTCTTTGGGATTCATAAATGATCTTCCATCGAAAATCTTGCTGAAATTTTTGTAAATCTTCTTTTTTAGAAAGATTCCCCGATTTGATCTGGTAATCCGTTTCCTCTTGCAATTGGGGATGGATATTACAAAAAATAATCGCCTTAGAGCCCCCCTCGGGGATATCTTTATTTTTCTTTTGCTGCGTGTAGGCAAGGTTGTAGCACTCAAAAAAAACGTTATTGACCTCCCAGCTTGTCTGCTCTTTCGGCAAAGCTACGGTGCGCAGCCCACCTCGTGAAAGATCTTTGAAGCGGATCTGAAATCCGATAAAATTTCTATTTGTAAAATAGAAAATTCCAAAGGGTAGTTCAGGAAATTTTTGGGAGCGGTCGTAGGGGGTGAAATTCAAAATATTCGGATCGATTCTAAAAGATAAAGCACACCGATTTTCTCTATAGAAATTTGTCTTTAGGCAATATTCAGTAAAGAGGATGAATGTTTTAAGCACGTTTTTACGGCGCGTATCAATAACCTGGTTACCTGAATCAATTTTTACAATTTCTTGCAAAAGATGGTTTTTTTCTTCTTCGTAGTGGGCATGCCTGAGATTTTCCGGATCGAATTTGTGTTGAAATAGATGGATGATGCGGGCGGTGTACTCGGGATGACGATGGGCCGCCTCCTCAATATGTTCTATAGAGTAGACATTACTGTCGGCATAGACTAGAAACTGGTGCGTGAAACCGATCATCGCTCTCAATAGATGCGTATGATTTGCGGTAAGTAAAGAGGAATCTACAAAGGTGGTTTCAAAAGAATCCCTGTAGTTTCCAAACTTCAGATAGCAAAGCTCTCTTAAGAAATCTTCCCGATCGAATTTTTCAGAACCTTTCTTTAAGAAAAGATGCATCACAAGAAGATCGTCGTTCTCTTTAAGGGGGATAAAATTTGCGGAAAAATTATCAATGGTGAGATGGTGCCGTTTGCAAAGTTCTGCTAAATTTTCTAAAAAATGGTTTTTCGGGACGTTTTTCCAGGCGAAAAAAAGCTTGAGGTGATCATCTAGATAAAATTGGAGATGGTCTCTTAAAAGGGCTCTTGCAATGAGGTGGAAAAGCTCCTCGGTTTCCGAACTGTTCATCCCCTGCAGCACTTTTGAGGAGAGCGCGTCATGCACATGGTAAAGTTCCATCGGGGCCAATTCAGGATAGTGGACGAGAATTTGGGATAAAAAATCCCGCTCCAAGGTGAGATCCCCCTTTTGCTGATGCATTTTAGGGGCGTGCTTTAAAAGAGCGACATAGAGCTTTTTATTTAGGTTTGGGGCCTCAACTGTCGAAAGGTAGGATTCGTAGCTTTGGATTGCCAGGTAATTGGCTTTCTGGAAAATTTTCAGGTCAATGTGAGGCTCTTCAGTTGCTATCGCCAATGAAAAATCTTTAAAATGGGACAGAATAAAATTTCCCTGCCTAGATAGATCCGTCAAACAGTGGGCTACTTCTATCGGGGTTTCTTTGGGGCTGTCTTTGAAAAAAGAGGGGGGCATATGGCTTCGCAGCCAATCATAATTTTTCTTAAGTAGTTGAATATGATCTTCAATTGAGTCCATGAAATGCGGCCCCTAAACCACTTGGCACCTTAGATCCCCTATATAGTATAAGAATAGATTAAAATCAAAAAAATTATTAATTTTTTAAACGGCAGGAGGCTATTTCCATCTCAAAAGACGTAAGCTGTTAAGCCCGACTATAACGGTGCCCCCTTCATGAAGAATTACGGCGAGCCAGAGCGGGATCAGCCCTAAAAGGGAAGGGGTTGTCGCTAAAAGGATGACCGAAAGGGCAATCGTAAGATTTTGGCGGACAATTTTTTGGGTTTTACGTGCTTGACGGACGATTTGGGGGATCAAGTTCAGATCGTTTTTCATGATCACAATATCGGCAGCCTCGACGGCTGTTTGGGAGGAGATGCCGGTGCCGACGGCGATACCGCAAGAGGAGCGTACAAGGGCGGGACCGTCGTTGATACCGTCTCCTGTCATAGCGCAATTTCCCAAACGGGAAAGCTCGGCGATTTTTTCGAGTTTCTCCTCAGGGTTCAGGTCCGCAAAGATCTCCTCTATTTCCAATCCTAAAAGACGGCCTACGGGCTGAGCTACCTCTCTTCTATCTCCGGTGAGCATGAAAACCCGTCCTATAGCCTTGAGCTCGTTGATAATTTTGGGCGCTTCGGGTCTGAGCTCATCTTTAAAATGAAAAACGGCCTCTTCTTTGTCGATTTTCAAAATTGTGACGACTTCCTCAGTGAGGTGCTCTCTTTCAGATCTTCCGATGAAAACCTCGTGCCACTCATTCCCTAATTGGACACTTCCTTGCACCCCTTTACCCGCAATCACCTGCACCTCTTTCGTGGGCAAATCGGGGGCATGCTTCAGCTCTGCAAAAAGGACTATGGCCCTGGCGATGGGGTGCGTCGCATTTTTTTCAAGACTTGCTGCTATGGATAAAATAGTATCCAAGGAGTGTTTGGTGTGGTTGTCGATCCTAGTACAGGAGAGTCCCCCTGTTGTGAGGGTCCCTGTCTTGTCAAAAAGGAAATACTTGCAGCGGCTCAAGGCGTCTAGAGATGTCCCCCCTTTTGGCAAAACTCCATGACGGGCGCTTGCGCTCAATGAGCTTAAATACGCTGTGGGGGTTGCAATAATCAAAGCACAGGGGGAGGCAGCTATCAAAAATGCGAGCGCCCGATAAATGGAGCCTTCGATTCCTAAAAAGGCGACCCCAAAAAGGGGTAGAGCAAGGGCAAAAAATAGAGATAAACCGATGATCGATTTGGCGTAGATTCCGCTGAACTGATCCAAAAAAACCTGAATTTTGGGTTTGGCATGCTGCGCCTGTGTGATCAGTTCTATGATTTTAGCTAATGTAGATTGGCTGCTGGGTTTATATACCTCAAGATAGAGGGGAGAATCGATCAATAAAGATCCGGCCACCACAATATCGCCTACAGTTTTTGAAACGGGGATACTTTCACCTGTGATATGAGATATATTAATAAACGAGGAACCTTCAACAATTTTAGCATCGAGGGGAACAATCTCTCCAACGGGAACGAAGATTTTAGTCCCGACAGCAATCTCCTGGACAGCCTTTTGAAACCGGGTGTTGTCGGGTTGCACAACAATAGCCACTGAAGGGACCAAGGAGTTCAGATGACTGAGGGCGCTTTTAGTTTTTCGGTCCACCATCTCCTCCATCGCTTCGGACAAGGCAAACAGGACAAGCAGAAGCCCACCCTCATGTTCTGCACCGATGCAAACCGACATAAGGGCTGCCAATGTCATCAAAACGTCGATGTTTATGATGGAATTTTTTATATCTTTTATCGTCTGTATAAGTGCCGGAGTACCCGATAAAAAATAGACAAATCCTAAGAACAGTATAGAGATGTTGTCGAGCCATAAAGTAAGATAGGATAGGGCCAGGAATAGTCCGGACAAAATAGAAATTTTGAGCGAAAGATCTTTCCCCGTTTTTCTGGAGTCGGGTTTTAAGAAGGGATTTTCTGACTCTTCAAGATCTTTTGCAAAAAAATCATCATAGGAAAAACTCATGTGCCCATCAATCTCTCAAAAAAAGGGTTGAGAAGTTTTTGCAACTCGTAGGTGCATAACAAGACTAAAAAGACCAAACTTAGAGACCAGGTGTTGAATGCTATAAACGATCTTTTTTGGGGTAAAATGGAGACGGACGTTGCGATTAGGAAAAGGATAAAGACGGCTCCAAAAAAAACAAAAGGGGAAAAAAAAGTGGCAATAAACAGGGGGATCGAAGCGGCTAGACTGCCGCTAAAGGCCCCTAAACCCTGTTTTAAAGGGTGCTCATACTCCTCAAGGCGCAAACCCAGCTCCTCTTCAAGCATAACCGTTAAAAGCCGATTCTCATCCGCCATAAGAACCTGGATCACTTGATCCAGCAAAGGGGGTTCAAATCCTTTTGCCCTGTAAATTTCCATCAGCTCTTTTTGTTCTGTTTCTCTGGAGTTTTGGATTTCTAAACGCTCCTCAACAATGAGCTGGTTCAAACGATTCAATCGTGACCAACCTAGAAAGGAGGCTCTGCCGGTCTTCCATATGCAGAGGATGATTCCAAAAATGGGTATTGCTTTTGGGGCGATTAAAAAAAGGATCGAAAGGTAGATCGTGGTCTCTTTGATCGAGTCACAAGCGGCATTTAAAAATCCGGAAAGTTCAAGCCCATGAATTTGTTCGCTTGCCCTGGCCCCTTTTTCTCTTGCTTCCTTAAGGTGCTCAGGTACCGTTTTCCCTTTGAAGTGGTCAACATCGGGTTCCAATTTAGGGGTGTAGTTGTCATGAGATTTGCACATAAAGCTCCTTGATGAATCTTACAAGCGCTTCTAGATCTTTGACGTGTAGAGATTCCCTTGCAGAGTGCATCGATTGGATTGCTATCCCGACATCGAGGGTAGGAATACCGTAGCGCACAGCAACATGCGGGCCTATGGTCGAACCGGACGGTTTTCCTGTCAACGGGGCAAAAAATTGGTGCGGAATCGATTTTTTCTTCATGATTTTAAGAATGTTTGCCTCCAATTCGATATTGTAAGCGTAATGCAAAGAGTGATTGCGCTTGATTACAATCCCTTTGCCCAGCTCTAATCGGTGGTTGGCGTGAAATTTTTGATCATGTCCATCTACAAACGCATGGGCAACATCAACGGAATAAAAAGCGCTTCTATCCTTGATTTTTAAAAAATCGAGGCGTCCGATACCGCTCATCAAACAAATTTGCTCCAATAAGTCTATCACAAACGGGGATTCGGCCCCCTCAATAGACATCGATCCGGTCTCCTCGTCGTTGTAGAACAAGGCTCCGATCAGAGCCGATTTATGGGGCTTAACAGCTCCGATCGCCTCCATGGCTGCAAAGGCAGAGCACATATTGTCCAAACGATAGGAGGAAAAAATTTGGTGGTCCAGGCCGGTGAGTGCTCCGGGCTGGGAGGGTGTGAGGTAAAGATCAAACGCGAGGACGCTTTTTTCTTTCAAAAGTTTTGCCAAGCTCACCTCTTTCTCTTCGCTTGTCAAAAACGGGAGTAGCTCTTTTGTCGGATCGAAGGCATGTTTTTCGTTTTTTTCACGGTCAATATGGATCGGACAGTTGGGTATCGAGAACAGGTGGCTGTCAAGCCTGACGTTTTTTTCCCCTTTATCGGTCACAATTTTTCCCGAAAGCAAAAGGTCTCTGTCGAGCCAGGAGGTATACATGATCCCCCCGGAGCGGTCGACATCAAAGTAGATCCGATCCCCTTTTTTGATGAAGGGTTTTGCATTCAGTTTTAAGGCAGGGCTATCAATATGGGTGCCAACAAGGCGGAAACTTTCTATGGGGTTTATGGGCAAGATAAATGCAAAACAGAACCCACCCTTTTTAAGAAAATATTTTTTTCCGGGCTTCAAATCTTTTTGAGAAAAGAGTTTGAATTCTGTAAACCCCAGCGACTCGCGAATTGCTTCCACAGCATGATAGGGATCGGGGGAGCGCTGGATGAGCGCATCAAGCTTTTTATGTAATGGTACCATCAGCCCTTATTACCTCAAATCCCACCCTTTTTGCAAGCTTTTGCGGGAGGTGTATGGAGCCATCCTCTTTTTGGTTAGACTCGAGTATGGCAACCATCAAACGGGATGTTGCAAGACCGGAGGCATTTAGGGTATGCACGAAGTCTAGACTCCCATCTTTTTTTCGGTAACGGATGTTGGAGCGGCGCGCCTGGTAACAAGAACAGTTTGAAGCCGAAGAGACCTCGTAGTAACGATTTTGTCCATGGAGCCATACCTCAATATCGACCGTCTTTGCTGCTGCAAAAGACATATCGTCGGAACAAAGGAGCATGTCTCTATAGTGCAGTTCGAGTGTCTCTAAAACTTCATGCGCGGATGCAATCATTTTTTCATGCACTTGAGGGCTTGTGTCGTGTGTCGTTAAAGCGAAAAGCTCCACTTTGTAAAATTGGTGTGTGCGGATCAGGCCCCGCTCATTCGATCCTGCAGCACCCGCCTCACGCCGAAAGCAGGGTGTGAGCGATGTCAAAAGAACCGGCAAGTCCTTCTCTTCAATAATTTCGTCTCTATAGAGACTGTTGATCGGAACTTCAGAGGTTGGAATAAGGTAGAGATGGAAATCCTCGTCTTTGAGCTTGAAGAGCTGGTTCTCAAACTTGGGAAGCTGACCGGACGCATACATCGTTTCCGGCCTTACAAGCAAAGGCATCATGCGGAGGTGAAATCCGTTTTTTTGATGCGTTTCTAACATCAGGTTCCATAGGGCCAGCTCAATTTTTGAAGCAGCATGGTTGTAAATCGGAAAGCCCCGTCCGGAAATCTTCCCCCCTCGCTCAAAATCAAATAGACCGAGAGAATCGGAAAGTTCAACATGGTTTTTGAAAGGGAAACCTAACTCTTTTTTTTCCTGGAATCGGTGGATCTCAACGTTATCGGCGGCAGAAGAACCGAAAGGGACTTCGCTGAATGGGAGGTTGGGGAGTTCGCTAAGGAGCTTATCGACAGTTTCATGCAACTCGGTCTGTTGCTTGGCTAGCTCGGCCTCTTGCTGTTTGATCGCCCCCATCCGTTCAAGCTCGGAGCTGCAATCTCCGTTTTTCCCCTTTTTGATTCCGACCTCTTTGGCCAATCGATTTTTTTCAGCACGCAAGTTTTCAAGTCTTGGTGTGATCGACTGCCATTCTTTATCTGCTTCAATAAGACGTGTCAGATCAATTTTGGGATCTTTCATGCGGAGTCGTTTCTGGACAACTTCGGGTTCCTTACGGATGAGTTTGATATCTAGCATAGTTGGGGTAAGTATAGGGGATTGAAATGAAATTTGTCTACCGATGAAATCAGTAGAAGTGGTATGATCAAGTGTCATGAACGCATACCCAGAACCGCAGTGTCCCATCATTATCCGCTACCATAGGTTGCTTGAGGCTTTCTCCCGATCGGACGATGAAAGAGATTTTTATCTAGACCGGATCGAAGGGGCCATACTCTACCTTGACTTAGACAAGCCTGAAGAGGAGGTTAAGGAGGCGGAGAAGGAGCTCTCAGAACACCCAAATAGATACATCCCTGTTCCAAAGCTCACCTATTACGAATCCAAAAAGCTGATGGAGGGGTTTGTAAACGAAAAAGTTTACGACATCGATACTAAAGAAAAACTTTTAGATATCATCGGTTCCGCAGAAGCTAGAGAAAATTTTCTTGAATTTGTTTTTGATCATCTCACCGAGTTAGACAAGTGGCAACAGTTCTATCTCGAGCGTTTTAAGATTAGAATTATTGAGTGGTTATGCAAACACCGGATCCTTTTTACTTTTGAAGAGGATTTAGAAATTCCAAAGAACCTGCTTGAGAAGGCAAAGCTGCATCTTTTTGATGTGAAGGTTCCCAAAGATGTTGCTCAAGCCAGAGAGATCATCAACATCAAGGCCGCCAGCTACCAGTCGGCTGACAGCTATGTCCAGAAGCCTAGACGAGGGCGCCCGCCAAAAGCGCTCCCCAAGGTCGAGACAGAACCGCAATTTACCATAGATATTTTCAAGACTTGCCCCTCAACTATTCGCCCTTTCCTCTATCTATCCGACTACAATCCGGATGCGATTTACTTCTCATCAAAATTCCAGCAATCGCAAGAGCTTAACCAGAGCTTGCGTGGGTTGGAGAGACCGAAGGTAGATTCCCGCCTTGAAATGCTTTCACAGCGACTCGAGTCGTTACGCCATCTTTCGGGGAAACTGGGGACCATTCCCGGGTTCGATCAGCCACAGGATCGCAAGGTAATCGAAACTTTAAAATTAACGCCAACGATCATCGTCCCGGACGAAAACCGGATGGCAAAAGTTTTTGGCGGTTCCATTCCAGAGGCTCCCAAGAAAAGGGGAAGGCCACAAAAGGGTGAAACGGAACCTAAGAAAATCCTCGAAAAGAAAGCGATCGACAAGAGAATCAAGTCAGTAAGCCCAATTCGACTCAAGAAGGGATAATGCAAGGATTTTGCTCGCTTGGATCCGGCTCAAAAGGGAACTGCACAGTTCTTTTCGGATCAAACTCAGTATTTTTAATTGATGCCGGCTTTTCAAAAAAAAAGACGGAGGATCTACTGAATCGGATCGGAATATCCCTTGAACAGGTTCAAGGTATTCTAGTGACGCACGACCACCATGACCATATCGCAGGGCTCGAAATGATCGTAAAGCACCATGAGATTCCTATTTATGCGAATTGCGAAACAGCCAAAACTTTACATTCTCTGATGCAAGTGCGCTCCAAATTCAAGATATTTGAAACAGGGGTCCCTTTTAAATTAGAAGAATTTTCGGTGCACCCCTTTTCGATACCGCACGATGCAGTCGATCCCGTTGCATTCACATTTTCATTTGGCGAAAAGAAATTCGGGATATGTACCGACATTGGTTTCGTGACCCCTATAGCAGTGAGAGCTTTACAAAATTGCACCCATCTTATTTTAGAGTCCAACCACGATGTGGGGATGGTACATGCATCCAGTCGCCCGCAAGTGTACAAGAAAAGGGTTTTGAGCAAGCAGGGGCACTTATCTAATGAGGAATCCAGGGCACTTTTAGACGCGGTCAAAAATAATCGACTCGAGATTGTTGTCTTAGGGCATCTCTCGCAAGAGTGCAACCATCCCGATGCAGCTCTCAAAGCTATGGAAGGGGTGGAAGTTGCGGTGGAGATTTTACACCAAGATGGGCCAAGCCGCTTTTTTTCTATGGCTAAAAAAGAGTCGCTTCTAGAGACCCTCTCTTAAAATGTGCACTCTCGACTAAAGAAAGAAGAAATTTAGTTCTCGGTTCGATTTATTTACAAACTTTTTACCTTACATCAAGTCGGGCCTTAGGAGCACTTTCCTGGCTTTTGCTCCGTCCGGGGGGCTGATGATCCCTTTACTTTCCAGTTCATCAATTAGGCTTGCAGCTCTGGCATATCCGATCTTCAGTTTGCGTTGTAAGAAGGTAGTGGAGGCATTGTTGTGCTGCACAACAATTTCCAGAGCTCGAGAATACATCGAATCGCCCCCCTCTCCATCTTCAGCCTCGTCGGAGAAAAGGGGATCCTCCGAAAGAGTGTCAAAAGATTGGATCAGGTAATTAGCGGGGCGTTGATCCTGAATAAAAGAGACGACCCGATTGATATCCTCATCTCTGATGTAGACACCTTGTGCGCGCAATATTTGCGATGTGCCGGGGGGTAGAAAAAGCATATCCCCATTGCCAAGCAGCGCCTCGGCGCCATTTTCGTCTAAAATGATCTGGCTATTGATACGGCTGGCAACTTTGAAGGCGATCCTGGTGGGGAAGTTCGCTTTGATCAATCCTGTGATTACTTCACGAGAGGGGCGCTGTGTTGCCAGCACTAGATGGATGCCAACCGCGCGCGCCATTTGTGCAATACGGGCAATAGGTGTCTCAAGATCGGCGTTGGTGGACATCATCAGGTCTGCGAATTCATCAATCACTGCAACAATGTGGAACATTTTTTCGGGTACCGGAACACTCAACGATTGTTCAAGAGTCAGATCTTGCTTTCTTCCATTAAAAGCGTGGATATTGCGCACACCAAGCTGTTTTAGAATCTCATAGCGGAGCTGCATCTCCTGCACAATCCATTTCAAGGCGGCGTACGCTCCGTTAGGCTCAGTGATTACCGGTGCAATCAAGTGGGGAAGGTGACTGAAGGGGGTCAATTCCACTTTTTTCGGATCTACCAAAATCAGTTTGATATCGTCGGGGGAGGCGTTCATTAAAATCGACATGATAATCGTGTTGATACAGACCGATTTTCCCGAACCGGTTGCACCGGCTATGATACAATGTGGCATTTTTGCCAAATCACAGATCACCTCTTCGCCGCTCACGGTTTTCCCTAAAAGAACCGGTATGTGAAATTTTTTCTGGTTGTTTTTGTAGTAGATCAGCATTTGCTTGAATCCCACCTCTTGCGGAGTCGGGGAGGGTATTTCCACGCCTACCGCAGCTTTACCGGGGATAGGAGCAAGGATACGGATAGATTTAGCCTGAAGATTGAGGGCAATGTCATTTTCAAGGGCTTTGATTTTTTGGACTTTGACACCGATTGCAGGATGCACTTCAAAGGAGGTAATAGTAGGTCCGCAATTGATCTCGCCCACTTTCCCTTCAATACCAAAACTCAAAAGGGTCTCTTCCAGAATTCTTGCCTGGCGTTCCAGATCCTTTTTCAGTAGCGGTTGGTCAATTTTTTTAGCGTCTGTCAAAAGTGAGATCGGAGGTAATTCATACCCGTTTGTGGTGACCTTTTTTTTGTTCTCCAGTTTTATGGGAGCAGCCAGTTCACTCGCCCGAATCTTCGGCAAAAGCTTTTTTTTTTTCAAAAACCTCCGGCTCTTCCAGATTGACTTCTACAATAGCGTCCTCTTCTGCTACTTTGACTTTTTTGGGCCAAACACGACGGGGTGCATCCAGGGCAGTCAGGCTAAATGAAGAAGTTTCATCCACGGGGGGTTCTTTTTTAAGGCGGTAGATACGATCTTTGATGTGATCCACAAGGGTTAGAGGGCTGATTTCAAACAGGGACATCAATGAGATGATTAGAACCAGAAGAAATGTGAAAAATGTTCCTGTAGGGGTGAGGAGGATCTTAAGGTTGAAATAGGGTAAACCCTGGTAGAGGTAATCGGCAAGAACTCCTCCCAAAAAGACCTTGGTAATTTTGGTTGGATAGGGCCCATCGCCAACTAAAGTATCGAACAAAACAAATTTTTTTAGGTTTATGAAGAGAGAGCTACCAGAAATTAGCGAAAGCAAAATGCAAGAGGAGAGAAGAAAAAAAGAAAAGATCACAATTTTTGCAGCAGGTTGTTCGAACGGATCCTTTAGCAGATGCTTGACACCCCAAAAAATCAGAAAAAAGGCGAGCATGAACGATTGGATTCCCAAAAGGTAATTGAGTGCAAAACTTGTAAAATATCCCACTAGGCCTAAAAGATTGGCCTCGGGTTTTTGGTGATGGAATGAGACAAGAGCTAGCAGTAAAAGAAGCGCTGAAGCACAAAGGATGAAACCAAAAATCTCACTGTGAGTTTTATGCGGTTTATCTTCCATAGTGTCTGATTTAAACGAAACTTTAGCCATTTACCTAAAGGTTATGAATAAAGCTTATTTAAAGCAAGAAGGGCGAACGACCGAACTCGAACCCACATTAGCCGGATCCTTGAATCCGGAGTACTGTTGACTGAGCCAAGGTTACAAATAAAGCTTAATTGTAGCAAGAAGGGCGAACGACGGGACTCGAACCCGCGACAGCCAGATCCACAATCTGGAGCTCTACCGACTGAGCTACGTCCGCCACGAAACTTTAACGGATATTAAACAGGAATGGGTGTTTTATAGCAAGAGCGAAGAATAGGGAGGGCGACGACCAACAAAAAGGCCGTTTCTAAAAATCGGTCAAATGTGCCCGGTAAAGAGAGGGAGAAGGTCAAAGGCCTGGGGACCAGCTCCAAAAACGAGAGTATTTTTTCTGTATATCTTTCACAGACGGGGGAGAGGAAAGGGAAAAAAAGGGAGAGCACGAAAAGATAGAAGGTGGGGACCATTAAGGGGGGTATAAGAAAATTTGTTAAAAGGGCGATCGGCCCAAAACCGCCAATTTTTAAGAAAATATAGGGTAATGTGGTGACCATCACGCTTAGCTGAAGGCTGAGGATGTTGAAAAAAGTTTTTTTTAACCGATTTAAGAGGGTTGGAAACCAGTAAAATGAGGTTTTTTCTCTGTACCCGAGAATTCTGAGAAACAAATTTGTATAGTTTAGGATCCCAAAGGTAGCTAAAAAACTCAAAACGGACCCTGTTTCCAGGATTTTCTTAGGGCTGAAGATGAAAACCAATAAAAAAGAGAGGTAGAAAGTGTTCATAGGCGAAGACACTCTACCCAAAGTTGGGGCAAGCAGCGCAAGAATGAGGGAAATGAAGCTTCTAAGAACAGAAGGGGAGCCCTCTACAATGGTAAAATAACCGGTTGCTATAAGCATCAAAAGATAGAAGTAGGTTTTTCCTTTTACAAATCTGACCGCTAGAACATCAAAGGTGCTTAAAATGGATTGAAAATGGAAACCCGAGATGGCCAGAAGATGGCTTAGGCCTAGCGATCGAAACAAGGCGCCTGTGGTGGGTTCCGGAGCTTCTCCTATGAAAAAAGTTTGAAAAAAATTTGCTATGGAGGGGGAGTAGTTTGCACAGATTTTTCCTTTCACGAATGTTTGTCCAAAAGTGGAAATCTCGCTCCAATCAAAGTTGAAAACTGAAACGTCGCGATTGAAATACCCGAACAGTAGCGAGGCTAAAAAAAGGGGGGCGTCCAAAAAAAAGATGGGAACAGAAAATAACAGCAACAGGGTCAGGTTCGTGAATGACAGATAGGGAAAAATTTGGACGCTTAAAACACCAAGAGCCGCAACCAGAGCCGGATTTTTAAGCCTAAAGGGGAGGGTAACCAAAAACGGCATAGTCTTCAAAAGAGTCTAAAAGATGCGGTTTTTAGTGAAAAGAATTTTTAAGGAAGTGTTACCTAATTTTAAAGACATGCAAGTGGGTGGTATCCGGGACGCTAATTCTCCTCGTCCAGCTCCTCAGCAGGTCTGATGATGACACGGTAGTTTCTGGACCGGCCTGTTAAATAATGGGTAATCCAGTCCAAGGCGACTATCAGACGATTTCTAAAGGTCACGATGTACAATATGTGTATAAAGAGCCAGGCAAACCAGGCGAAGAAGCCCTTTAGTTTCAATCCACCCGAGATGGCTACGGCCCGAAAACTTCCGATAATTGCCATCATCCCTTTATCAAAGTACTTGAAAGGTTTCTTAAATGGTCTTCCAAGAAGCTTTTCTTTGATTCTTTTAGCAATATAGGAGCCCATTTGTATAGCTACAGGGGCGATTCCCGGCAAAGGGTTGCCGTCTATGCCTTTAAAATGTGCGGCATCGCCAATTACAAACACATTCTCATCACCTGGAATTTGTAGATAGGGCCCCACAATTGCTCTCCCTTGACGATCCAACTCCACCCCAAGGGTTTTGAGCATCGACGAAGCCTGATTTCCGGCAGCCCAAATGATCACCTCTGCGTGGAGAAACCCTTTATCGGTCTCTACACCATGTGCAAGCACGTTTGTGACTTTTGTGTTGGTGAGGATCTCTACCCCTAAAGCCTCTAGATCTTTATGAGCTTGCTTGCGCAATGACTCGGGATAGGGGGGGAGAACCTCTTGCAGCCCCTCAATCAAAAGGACGCGAGCCTTCTTTGGATCTATGCGGTGAAAGTCTTTTTTAAGTGTCAGGTTTTTGAATTCGGCAATCGATCCGGCCAATTCTACGCCGGTCGGCCCCCCTCCAATCACAATAAAGACCAGATTTTCGACCGATTGGGCCTGATTTCTCGATTTTTCGGCCTTTTCGAAAGCGTAAAGGAGTCTCTCTTTGATCTTTAAGGCGTCCTCCAAAGTTTTAAGGCCCGGAGCAAAAGGTTCAAAGTGGGGATTGCCGAAATACGAATGCTTGGCCCCGGTCGCTATAATAAGGGTGTCGTAGGGGATCTCATCCCCTTTCTGGGTGATAAGTTTTTTTGCTCCACGATCAGCACTGACTATACAATCCATCTGTACAGTAACGTTTTTCTGGTTTTTAAAGATTTCTCTTAAGGGTTTTGAGATAGAGGATTCACCGAGGCTAGCCGTTGCCACTTGATACAGGAGCGGTTGGAACACATGAGAATTGGATTTGTCAATCAAAAGAATTTCGCAATCGCAATTCTTTAGTCCTCGGATCGTATTCAATCCTGCGAAGCCTCCACCGATGATGACTATACGATGCAACATAACCTTTTTCATGATTTAACAAAAAAAACAAATTAATTTAAGCTTTTTGTCTATCCTACTCAATCTTAGATGCTACCCGGTTTATTTAGGTAAAAATCGTTGTTTTTGCAAGGGTTGTTGCATCTTTAAAAAGATCTTTGGCAAGATAGAGCTTTAAGGGTGGATTCCAAATCATGTTGACCGTTCATGAGCTGCTTCTGAAATACAAAGAGTCGTTGAGCCTTGAGCTCACGGCCGGGTCAGAAGGGCTGAAAGAAAAGAAAATTATAGTTCCTGAGGTGGAGCGTCCCGGACTTGCACTCTGCGGATATTTGAAGCATCGCTCCGAAAGGCGGATCCTTGTTTTTGGCAAAATAGAGATCGAATACCTTAAGGATATCTCCCCCGAAGAGCGTAAGGAGCGCCTTGCCCTGCTATTTGGAAAAAAAGTCCCGGCCATTCTTGTTGCAAGGAGATACCGCCCTCCGAAGGAGCTGATTGAAATTTGCAACGATCGGAGGATTCCGTTGTTCCGATCCAGTCTGTCGACTATGAACCTCATCACTCGCCTGACCGTGATTCTTGTCGAGGAGTTTGCCCCCACCCTCTCCTGCCACGGGACCCTTGTTGAGGTATTTGGGATCGGTCTTTTGATCCAGGGAAATTCTTCCGTGGGCAAGAGCGAGGCGGCTCTTGGACTGATTGAACGGGGCCATAGATTGATTGCAGATGATGTGGTTTTGGTCTCTAAAAAAAAGGGGGGGTATCTTGAGGGGACAGGACCGGAATTGACACGGCATCTTTTGGAAATTCGGGGGATCGGTATCATCAACGTTGCCCATCTTTATGGGGCTGTGTGCATCTCTGAATCCAAAAAGATCGATCTGATCGTGAAGCTTGAGCAGTGGGATGACACACACTTTTATGATAGAATTGGGCTGGAAGAGAAGTTTTGTGAATTGCTGAATATCAAAGTCCCTTTCTACATCATGCCTGTAAAACCGGGTAGAGATGTTGTTTTGTTGTTGGAAACGATTGTTTTGAATCATCGCCTCAAAGAGACCGGATACAATTCCGCCAAAGAATTCAATGTGCGTCTTTTGGACACGCTCGCAAAGAAAGCTTGTTCGAAAGAAACCTCCTTGGATATACTCTAAGAGGAATTTATGACAGCGCATACTTCAATTGCTTTTGAGGGCAAGCCTATTGTTAAAGGGGCAGCGCTGGGCTGTCTTTTTTTCTACCGGGAAGAAAAATACCCCACAAATACCGAAAATGTCCGGTTTAATCCTGAAGAGGAGCTCTTAAAATACCACCGAGCTGTAGCGATTACGAAAAAAGAGATTCGTGCTCTTTTGAACTGCTTGAAAAATATAGAGGATACCGAATCGGCAGCAATATTCGAAACGCATCTGCTTATTTTGGAAGACCCCGTTTTTTCAGAAGCGGTTGAGGAGATGATCAAAGAGAACTTTTTGTCTGCTCAAGCCTCATTAGAATCTGCTCTATCCCGTTTTCTGAAGATTCTTGAAGAGTCGCAAGACCCTTTTTTTATGGAGCGTGCAGCAGATTTAAAAGATCTTACCCATAAAATCATTTTTCACCTGAATGGGATCGAAGTAAAAATTCCGGATGCATTCCAAGATGCTATTGTATGTGTCAAAGAGGTATCTCCATCGATGGCAGCACAAGGGGCTCTTAAAGGTGTTAAAGGGTTTGTGACTATAAAAGGATCCACTGCCTCTCATACGTCTGTAGTTTTAAAAAGTCGGGCTATTCCCCACATCATTGTTAATGATGTTTATGATTTGGAATCTTTTCATGGAAGGTTAGCTCTTTTGGATGGAAAAAATGGAGTTATTACCATCGACCCGTCTGATACAGATATCCGACTCAACCAAAACGACAGCACCTCCCTTATAGAGACAAAAACAGATAAAAGCGATGTCCTAACCGCTGATGGTTGGAATATCCAGGTTCTCTCTACATTTGATGGTGTAGAATATTCCAAAGAACTAGAAAATGGAATTGGTCTTTACAGAACCGAGTTTCTATTGCTCCACGAGCGCGAAATTGCATTTTGTGAAGAGCGGCAACTTGTGCTATACCAGTCGATCTTGGATCAAATTTGCCCTAAAAAGGTTGTGTTCAGATTGTTTGATTTGGGTGGAGATAAAAATTTCTTGCAAGACTTGGAGCCTGAAAGGAGGGATTTAAGATCGATCCGCTATCTTTTAAATCGCTTAGAGATTCTCCATCTGCAACTCAGTTCCCTACTCAAAGCTAAGAATACAAATAGCTTGAGCATCTTGATCCCTTATGTGAATGCTCCCGAGGAGGTGGATCTCGTCCGATCTGAGATCAAGGATTTACAAAAGAAACTTTCTAATACCAAAACGGTACTTTTAGGTGCGATGATTGAAACCCCTCTTGCGGATAAAGAATTGGATCAAATTTTAGAGAGGGTGGATTTTCTAGCGATAGGTACAAATGACCTGACGCAAGCACTTATAGAGATTCATAGAGATTCTCCCAATTTTTGCCTCTTCCAGCCGGCTCTTTTTAGAACGATCCGAAAAATTTTAGAGAAAGCTAAGATTTTTAAAAGGCAGGTAAGCGTTTGCGGTGAAATCGTATCGAATCCCGTTTTTACCGAACTTTTACTAGGGCTTGGGGCAACGGATTTTTCCTGCTCTTTTCATGAAATCCCGCAAATTAAGAGAAAAATCATGGAAACCCGAATGGATCGGGCGGTTGCTATCGCTGAAAAAGTTTTGGCTGCAGAAACGCCGGCTGAGGTGAAGGCGCTCTTGAAAATGGATCCCTAAAAGCGCCTGTGAATCTTTTTTTATCCTTCTAAAATCTGCTGAAGTCAGGATAGAGGCAGTGTCTGAATTAAAAGACCCCTCTCAGGAGCCGATTTTTAAAAGCCGAAGGGGAGGTTCCCCATTTTGCTCAACGGATTGTCATTTTCCATCTGTTTTTCTGCATCTTGGTAAGCAGCGATGATCAAGTCTTCTAACCCTTCAACATCATCCGGATTGACGCACTGTTTATTGATTTTGATTTTCTTCATCTCTTTTTCCCCGGAGAGGACAATCTCTACAAGGCCAGAAGGGGCATGGCCGGTATATTCTTTAGCCTTGAGCTCCTCGGTAAGTCGAGACAATTGCTCGGATATCTGACGTTGGTCTTTTTTCTTTTTTAAAAATCCGCTACCCATAGAGTTCCTTGAAGGTTATGCATTTTTCGATGAGATCAATCTAGTATATTTGTTCTTAAAAATTTGAAAAAGATCTATTTGTTTCAAAAATTTATTGAAGGACGGCATTCCACTCGACGATGGCAAACTGGATAAGATTCTGATGGCGCACACTGGCGGGGAGAAGCTTTAGTGGGGGATCGCCTGAAGCATCAGAGCTTTTTAGGGGAGCTGTAATTTCCGAGATCGACGGTGAAAAAGAGAGGGATGGCTCTGTCTGATGCGAAGATGGATGCTCTGCCTTATGCTCTTTGGATCCTCTTTCATCAGTTTTCATGCCGTTTTCTAAAGGCTCGACAGGAGGAGCTTCAATCGAAGCACTCTTGTTTGCCAACGCCTCTACTTGTTCGAGAGTAGCTTCAACGGAAGCAGGGGAGGAGGGGAGGATCCTTCTCTCCAGTTTTTTCTCCAGAGCTTCAAGCCGCTCCACAATAAGGGATAGAGAGGGGCGGTGGTTTTTTTTCATTAAAAGGATCAGAAGTGTCTCAAACTGCTGCTGCGATAAAAAAGGGCGGGTCGGCTGATGGAAAAAAGGGTAGATCAACTCCAGCATTTCAAGGAGCGAGGCTTGCGTGTAGCCTTGGCTCAGCTCTTGGTAGGATTGCGTTTCTTTTGGGCTTAAGTGATAGAATTTTGGATCAAGGCTCTTCTGTAGAGCTAGAAGATGGTTGCGGAAATGTTCCGCCAAATCTTCGATTAAAAGGGAGGTCTCTTTACCCGATAAAAGGAGGACGTCGGAGGCTTTTTTTAGATCCTCTATGGAGCGGTTCTGGATCGCTATGTCTATAGAAAATAAACCCTCTTTGGAAACTTTTCCCAAGCTTTCCCGGACGACATCAAGGGTAAGCGCTCCATTTGATGTGCAAAGAAGCTGGTCAAGTAATGATTCCGCATCGCGCATGCTCCCTTGTGCAGCCTCGGCGATCAATGAGAGGGAAACGGGGTCTGCTACAAGTTTTTGATCTTGTACAATCGATTCCAATTTTGAGGCGATAGTTTCAAGACGTATTCTCTGCAGATCAAATTTTTGGCAGCGGCTTTGGATCGTGAGAGGAACTTTATGCGGCTCGGTAGTAGCAAAGAAAAACTTCACGTAGGAGGGGGGCTCCTCCAAAGTTTTCAGTAGTGCGTTAAAAGCCTCTTTTGTCAGCATGTGCACTTCGTCGATCAAATAGATGCGCAAGCGCCCTTTAGGGGGGGCAAAAGCTACCCCTTCACTAATTAGTCGGATATCATCAATACCCCTATTCGAGGCCCCGTCGATCTCCATCAACTCCATCGACGCACCGCTCAACATTTGCACACAACTCGAACAGGTGTTGCAAGGCTCTGCATCGGGTGAGAGGTTTTCGCAATTGATGGCACGTGCAAAAAGGCGCGCCAGGGTCGTTTTTCCCGTACCTCGCGTCCCTGAAAAAAGGTAGTTGGCCGCAACACGACCGTTTTTTATGGCGTTTTGTAATGTATCGACCACAATCTTTTGACCAAACACCTCTTTAAAAAGTTTGGGCCTATACTTGCGGGCAATGGGCTGGTACATTTGCATACAGATCGCATTTTAGCCGATTTCGATATTCTAAAGAACTTAGATTTTTAGCCATCCCCCTTTTTTACCCGTTTTGGCTGTGGATGCGATAGAATTTTTTAAAATAGATCTCTTTTGATAAAATTCTATACCAAGGGGAGTCTGCAGGGTCTTAAGCGCTTTTAAAAAAGGCTTTTTTTAAAAATTTTTAGAAAAAACCGGATATGAATTTTCTAAAAAACTGGGGATGGAAGGGGGTTTGGGGTATCTTGCTTCTCTTAAAATAGGGGGGGTTGATAGAATGAGGATATGCAAATGAATCGATGGATGCGGTCAATCAACGAGGGTCTCAAAGAGAACCGACGTGGCCTGCGCCTCATTATTGCAATCGTGTTTTTTTTAGCACTTTTTGCATTTGTACACTTTAGAGAAGTGCGTGTTGAGGCACTCGAGATTGAGGCTAAGGCTTCGAGCTACATAGTCGCACAGGTGGATTTCTCTTTCCCGGACGAAGAGGCGACCATAATTTTACGGCAAGAGGCACTCTCGGACATCAGTTCCATTTATCAAATCGACCCTAAATCGATCAAAGAGGCGAGGCTGCAGGTAGAGGACTACTTTATCCGCAACAAAAACTGGCGGGGAAATAATTCGGCAACTTTTGAGGAAATTTACGGCACGATTGAGAGGATTGCCGATGAGCTTCAAAAAATAAAAATAACCGATGAAAGGACCTCCCGGAAAGCGTGCGAGTCTAAATACATATGCATGGGGATGGTGCAGGTACCTATCGATACGCAAAACCCTGTTTTGCCCAAAGAGTTCTGGCCGATTTTTTTGAATGAAGAGCTCAAGAGCAACTCGGTCCAGTCAAAAGAGGCGATAAAATTGGTGGTGGATAGATACGCATCCTATAGCCAATGGAATATCGAAGTAGACTATGAGGAATTACGAAAATTCAGAACCCATATCGAGGCGCTTGTAGAGGGTAAAAACACCTCTGTAAAGGCCGGATCGTTGATCATTTCGGAGGGCGAGACGGTGACCGACAGGCACGTGCGCCAGATAGCGGAGATGAAAAAACAGATCCGCGAGAGTCGAAATCTTTTTTCATGGAACACGCTTTTAGGAAGCGCGATCATCGCTTTGTTATTGACCGTCCTGATCGCAAGATACTTCAGGCTCTACCATAAAAAGATTTACTACTCCTCTTTGAGTCTGTCTTTGTATGCGACAATCGTCATTTTGACACTTGGAGGAGCTAAGTTAATAGAGTACTTCCTTATAGAAAACGCTCAATTCCTAACAGACTATATCCGATTTCCCATACTAGTTCCGTTTGCAGCCATCCTTATCTCGATCCTTTTAAATAAGCAGGTTGCCCTTTTTTCCTCATTTTTTTTGACTATCGTAATAGGGTTGACCCTTGCGGTAGATCAGGGGCGCTTTTTACTCATCAATTATGCCGCTTCTCTAGCGGCCATTTTTTTTAGCCAGTCTTTGAGCAAGCGCAAAGAGGTGTTTAAAATCTGCTTGCTGTTATGGCTCATCTGCACCCCTATTATTTTGGGATCGAATCTTATCTCGTCGAGTTTTTTACAGATGTCCACAGTCTATGATCTTGTTGTGACATTACTTTTGGTGATGGCCGAAGCTGTCTTGATAGCACTACTCTTGCCGGTTTTTGAGACCGCTTTTCATGTGATGACCGATTTAAGATTGATGGAGTTGATGGATCCGAATAACGAGCTGATCCGCAGGTTGTGTTTTGAGGCTCCGGGTACCTACCAGCATTCAATCATGGTGGGCATCCTGGCAGAGGCGGCTTGTCTTGCTATTGGTGCAAACGGCCTTCTTTGCCGAGTTTCGGCCCTTTTTCACGACATCGGGAAACTATTCAATCCAAATTATTTTACCGAAAACCAATTTGGGGATTTCAATGTCCACCGTCTGCTTTCCCCCACAGAATCGGCCATGGTGATTATTTCCCACGTGCATGAGGGTGTGGAGCTGGCGAAGAAACATAAACTCCCAAAGTTGATTATCGATATGATCCAGCAGCACCACGGGACTACAATGGTATCCTATTTTTATCAAAAAGAGGTGGAGTTGCGCGACGGAAATAGCGATCTTGTCGATAAAGCTCTTTTTACCTATCCGGGTCCCAAACCTCAAACCAAAGAGGCGGCTGTTTTGATGATTTGCGACACCGTAGAGGCCGCATCCCGCTCATTAGAGGAGATCAACGAAAAAAATGTGGAAGACCTTGTGAACCGTTTGGTGGCACAAAAGATAAAAATGGATCAATTCAGCGACTGCGACATCTCGTTTAAAGAATTGGAGATGGTAAAAAAAGTGGTGATTCATACCCTGTATGTAAGTAGGCACAGCCGCATCAAATACCACTCCAAAAATACCAGGGCAGAAGATTAGAGGTTCTTGTTAGCCAAACGCTTTTTTAATAGAAGCGCCGATGAGTGCTAAATGGGAGGCTGCCTCATCCGGTGTCCCCTTAAATGGACCTAGTTTGAGGTAAAATTTGACTTTCGGCTCTGTACCCGAGGGTCTGACAAGAATCTGGAGCGCCTCAAGCTCTATCACGACAATCCCCATATCCGGATGGACCCCTTTTTTGAGAACTTTTTTCCCCCCAAGCTCCGTAAGCGGGTGCTGAAGCACTTTTGAGTCTACAAAGTCGGCCCCCGATTGCCCCTCTTTCAATTCGATGCTCACCTGATCTTCTCTAAAAATTCCGTAGAGCTGATCGAGTTCTATGCTGAAGTCGGTAAGGGATTTCCCCTTTTTTTTGAGCAGATGGGCAAGATGGCTCACATAAAGAGCCATATGCGGGGAATCTTTATCCAAAGATCCCCCTTTCACCATCAAATAACCTATAGACTCCTCAAAACCCATCAAAAATTCCTCAGGTTTTTTGTGAAGAGCCTCGGATATGTAGCGAAACCCGGTTTTGTAGCGGTGTACCTTGCGCCCATATTTTTTTGCGATCGCATCGACAAGATTTGTCGAAACATACGAAGTGTGCACATCTCCCTGTTTTCCCTCTTGCAAAAGAGATTCAAGCACAATAGCCCCGATTCTATTGCCGGTAAACATCGAATGGCGATCGACAAAAGCTATTCTGTCAGCATCAGGATCTGTTGCAATCCCCAAATCAGCATCCAAATCAACCATCATCTCTTTTAGAAGAAAAAGATTTTGGGGATCTTCGGGATTGGGTTTTTTAAAACCGGCAAAGTCGGGATCTACAGGAAGTTGTTTGTCAACAAGGTGGCAGGAGGTGAATCCGGTCCGCCGTAAAAACTCCGGGATGACTGTGGAACCACACCCGCTAAAGGGGGAGTAGACAATTTTTAGCTCTTTTCTGGATGGATCAAAAGGGCTTGGGAGAACTTTTGAGACAATTTGAAAATAGGCGTCCACGTTTTTTTTATCTACAAAGTGGATGTTTTCAAAAGAGATTCGGATTGGATCCGATTGTTTTAAGGATGCGAGCAATTGTTTCTCATGAGCTAAAAACTGCCCGCCATAATTTTCGTAAATTTTAAATCCGTTATCATGGGAGGGATTGTGAGATGCTGTGATCATCACTCCGCCGGCCGCTTCCAAATGGTGGCAAAGAAAAGAAAGGTAGGGGGTTGGCATCAGGGTATCGGTGATATGCACCTCAAATCCGTTCCCGCTAAAAACTTGGGCTACAGCGTGGGCAAATTCTTTAGAATGGTGTCTACAGTCATACGAGATCACAAATTTTTTAGAAGAGGAGTCCTTTAGGGTCAAAGCCGCCGCCTGGGCGAATTTCAATACGGTTTCAAGATTCAGTCCGTCTAGACCCTCTTTCATAGGGCCCCGAAATCCGGCTGTTCCAAAAGGGACTAAAGGGATTCTTTGCATATTTAGCCTTTATCAACATGGCAATTATTTTTAAAGAAATCTAAATAAAAGATTTATCTAATTAGCCTCTTCCATTTTTTTTCGAATCTCTTCGAAGCTATGGAAGACCCCTTCCGGGTGATCTAAACCCTCACAACGGATTTTTTCGCTATCCCACCCTTTTTTTGAGCGCATTAACTCGGGCCAAAATGGGTACGTTTTACATTGTTTGGGTCTATGATGATAAACCGTACAGCGATTCTCTTTAAGAAAAACACAATCAAAATTTGGATGTTCTTTCAAGGAGATTTTACCATGGAGCTTACGGGTATATTTTTCTAAAAAATCTTTTTTCTCCATAC
Source organism: Chlamydiia bacterium (assembly GCA_040382515.1). Classification (GTDB taxonomy): domain Bacteria; phylum Chlamydiota; class Chlamydiia; order Chlamydiales; family RGXB01; genus RGXB01. Next base: position 54,937 of record JBEIFH010000004.1, read on the forward strand.
CAAGAAAGCTAGCGAGTTGCTCGATCTCATCCATAGAGATAAATACCGCCCCGGGCTCCTTAGCACAGCAATTTCCGCAACCCGTGCATTTGAAATGGACCCCCTCGAGATACCAGGGCTTCATGAGGAGAGCTCCTGAAAGACCGCCTTTTTATTGTACCAGCCTTCCAAAGAGTTCTTTTTTTCTACAGAGCGCAATTCCACTCTAAGAGTCTTGGCCCCCAGTTCGTAAAAGTTATAACGTCCAAAACTGCCACGGGAGATCCCAGGATTGGTTACTAAAGTTGATTTGAGTTGAAACAGCGTTTGATTGTGGGTGTGCCCATGGGCAAACAAGGCGATCTTTGGGTGCGATGAAAGGAGGTTCTGCAATGCTTCTCCTCTTACCAGACGATTATTTTTTCCTTGTGCAATTGGGGGTGGGTAGTGGCATAAAACAGCGATGCGCTCTTTGATCGATGCTGTGATATGTTTTTCAAACATTTCCTCAAGAGACTCGCTAAAAAGACCCGAGTCCCTTTTATGCCCATTGTGGGAGGCGTCAAGGGTGATCAGATCCCAGTCTTCATTGAGAGAATGGGTTTCCACCGGGTCAAAAGAATCTTTATCTAAAAAAAGTTTTGCTATGTGATTCTGCAAGTTGCTCCGTACATCATGATTCCCGGGTATCACTCGGATTTTAAGCGAAGGGGGAAGATAGGGAAAAAGGGCCTCTTTGGCCAAAATGAATTCCTCCTCAAGACCAGAGACGCTAAGATCGCCCGAAATCCAAAGTTCTTGGACATTTTTTTCGAGAATGTCAGCGATTAGATTTTTGAAAAGAGTGGAGTGAAAAAATTTTTTTCTAAATAGGAGGTGGTTTAGAACCCCTACCCCATTTTTACCAAGAAAACCTTTTAGAGTTCTGGGTAAAGAAAAAAAATGCAGGTCGCTGATATGGGCAATACGGATCATACCATCTATATTGCCCCATACCTTTTAGGTAAATCAAGAAAAGTTATCTCTTTTTTTTCCCAAAATTCTCTTGCTTGTGGACAGTCATAGATTTGGTCAGTTTCTTTGAGCGGGCCATGCTGCTGGCTTGGCGGTTATTAAGAATCTTAGTATGAGTGTTATGCAGTGGGTGCTCATCTCTATAGCAGCCGATCTCTTGGAGGGAATCGGCCCTCTTGGAGTGTTTTTTAGCCCTCTTTTTTTTGTCGGCTTTCAGATCGTGGATAAAACGGCGGATCTGTTTTTGCTTATCCTGGGGGAAAAAGTGGGTAAGAATGAAAGGTAAAATCTCCTCGGTTACCACGAATTCTTCCTCATCTGTGAAGGGGAGCTTGGATTCGGCCTTCATACCGGAGCGTATAGCCTTTTGACGGGTGTGCTCTTGACGATGAGTTTTGCGGGGCATTTTTATATCCTCTTTTATAACTTTTTAAATAAACTATTTTACTTTAATTTAAAATAGTTTATTCATTTATTAAATGAGCTTGCTAGAACGTTAAAGCTTATGAGATTGAAAATCAGAGAGTAAAAATATGAAAGAATACAAATCCAACATGTCAAAGTGGATGAAAGAGGGGCAAAAAGAGCTGAACCCACAAAGGATGGGGCAGATGAAAGAGGGGCACATGGATACCCATCATAAAAACATGGGTGACAAAAGGCACCATGGCGCCCAAGATAGCACCGACAAGGTTCAAGAAAGACGCCCTATGCACGGTTCACCTATGGGGATGAAAAATAAGGGTCGGGACCACAGGCTTTAAACAGCCTTGTGGAGCTTTTCATAAAGCGGCTGTTTTTTGACCTCGAAAAAGTCCGCTGCAATTTTTGCAGCGGTGCTTAGACTAAGAGCATGTTTTTGTATTAAATCTTTTGCAAATGCGAGTGCCTCTTGGTCTTTACTTTTTAAAGCTTCAGGTTCAATCGCTACGACTAGCTCTCCTAAGTGCTCTCTTTGAGCCAAAACCTTTAAAATTTCTTCTTTTGATCCCCGGATGATCTCTTCGAATTTTTTTGTAAGTTCTCGAAAAAGGGTAATACGGCAATCGTAAGGGATTTTTTGAATGGTTTCGGTAATTCTGTGGGGGCTTTCAAAAAAAAGGGTAACCCCATCATAGGATGCAATCTTGTCAAACAAGAGGGCCTGCTCCCCCCCTTTTTTTGGAAAAAAGCCTAAAAATTGGAAGGGTTTCATCGTTCCCAAGAGAGAATAGGCCACTACGGGCGCTGCAGGGCCTGGTAAAGACGTGACGACAATATTTTCTTCAATACAGGTTTTGACTAAAAGGGCTCCTGGATCACAAACTGCGGGAGTGCCTGCATCGCTGATTAGTGCTACATGTTTCCCTTCCTTGAGTGTCGAGATGATTTTGTTTAGCTTTGTTTTTTCAGAAAACTGCTCATAGGAAATGAGGGGAGCCTCAATCTCGTAGTGACGCAGAAAATGGCCGGAATGGCGCGTGTCTTCACATAAAATGAGGTCAACGGACTTTAATATTTCAAGGGCCCTTAGGGTGATGTCTTTAAGATTTCCTATGGGGGTTGCAACAAGATAAAGCATAAAAAACCTCTAGAGCTTTTTGATTTGTCGCCAATAAGATACGGTGGAAAGGATGCGGTGAGAAATAGGTGGCTTTTGTCTTATTTCATCCCTGGGGTATTTGTTGAAAGGATCCAAAATCACTTTAGAACCTCTACTAAAAAGGAGGTGGCCGGATTTGAACCGGCGCGTGGAGGTTTTGCAGACCTCTGCCTTACCACTTGGCTACACCTCCCTGAAAAACCTTAAGAAAATTTAACTTATAGGTTTATAAGAGGATTTTAGGGATAAAATCGAAAATGATAGTATCCCATACCCCTTTTTTTGTCTCGAAAAAAATCGGGAAGACGACTAAAGAGGACCTCTTATGGACCTGACTTACGAATTTTGGAATCCGTAGCTCTCTTTAAGTTTGCCCACTGGCAAAGACAAAAATACCAGCCCGATACATCCTAATAAAAGGATCCCCATAGTGATAAGATCGATCCCTGACCAAAGGGTGCCTATCGCTAAAATCAAGGCTAAAGCGTAGTTGCACTTGCGTATGCTACGCGCTACTTCCGCCATACTTAGAATCGAAACCACGATGACAAGCGCTCCAAACGTGTGGGAAAAATCGCTTAGCATCCCTTCGAATTGAAAGAGAAAGGGGGCAAACATGAAGAAAGCACCCACGAGTGCAGCTCCAATAAGGTAGGGTTGGAATGTCACCCCGCGCAGCATCCCTAAACAAAATTCTTTGAACGGTGGGGGAAATTTATCCGTATCGGGATCATCGGTGGCACCATCAGGGAAGGTCCCTTTGAAGAACGTCCTTAAAAAATGCCCCTCTTTGTACGCGCGTATTAAAAGCTGAGTCACGGCAACCACTTCGTCAAGGGTTAAAGTACACATCAGGAGCATGCAAAAAGCAGCCAAAAGGCAAAGACTGCACCAGGCGCCTACAATTAAAGGTTGCAAAATCACAAGGACTATGCTCACTAATCCGAGAGGCACTACCAAAAAAGAGAATCCAACCACTAGCCAGGGCATGGTGCGCCATCTTGCGGTGCGCCCTTTGAGGCCTAAAAGAACCTCTAGAGAGTATGCCAAAGCCCCTAGTCCAGCATCAGGCAAAGGAAAAGCTTTCGATACGTTGGATGTGATCACTTTTTCTGTCCCATCTACAAAGAACGGATCCCAAATAGAGTCTATGTAACCAAGTTGATAGGCGCACATAAGTCGTGCTGCAAACCATCCAATAGTTCCAAAAACCAAGATGGGGAATCTCTGCACCCATGAGGAGGGGTTGTAGCTCCAACCCCTAGGAATTTGCCCTTTGTCTTCATCTTGAATCCCTTTTATTCCTGGGAAGATGAGCGCAAATAGGATGCAGATAATTCCCGAAACGGTGTCGTTCAGATAGGCTTGGGGGTCCTTGGCCCAAAAAAGCATCGGAGCCAGTTGCAGATACACACCCACAAAAGCGATGACCCAGGGGGAAAGAGCGGATCCTCTAAGAGAAAAAAGGGAAAAAAGGATCACCAGTCCGCCACAAATCTGGTCGCTATAAATAATCTCCGGTTGGTCGATACCTAGCATGTCTACCGTAAACAAAAGCCAAAAGCCCATGAAAAGGGTGACTAAAAAGTACCAAAGACGTTTTTGTTCTTCTTTAGCGAGAAGGTTTTTTTTGAGCATCTTCCTTACTCCATTCTCTTTCTAAATGTTTAGGGACGATCAGGTTGTTTTCACGATAAAAATCCCGCTTATTATTTTTTGCCCAAGAAATCATCTGTTCGAGTTTTTTATCGAGGGCATTTTGAGGCTTCCAGCCTAAAAGGGTTTTTGCTTTGCTGCAGTCGCAATCATAGTGCAGGTCGGCAATGTCGATCATAAATGGCTTTATGAAAGAATTTCGCAGAAAAAGGGTCCCGATCTTGGCGGCAAATTTTGGAACCCAGAAAAGGGGAAATTTATATCCGAAAAGGGCCTTACTCATTCTCTCATGCAGCTCTATGAAGGAAAAGGATTTGTCTTCGGCAGCAAGCAATGTCACAAAGCTGGGCAGAGTGGACGCTTTTTCCATGCATAAAACGAACAGATTGACCAAATCATCCATATGGAGGAACGGGTTTCCGTGGGTCCTTTTTCCCGGGTAGAAAAAGGCCAGAAACTGTTTTTCCATAGTCCTTTGCAACTGTGTAGATAGTGGAATAGAGTGAAATTGATCGTTATAGATTCCTGACATCCGGATAATTGTAACCTGTTTGATCGATCCTCGCTCTTCTTGGATCACCGATTCGGTGATGATTTTCGATTTCGGGTAGTTCCAATACGGGCAAAGGGGATCCTCCTCCTTGATCTTTTTACCGACTGCTACTTCTTTGTGCACAAGCATGGTGCTGGAAAAGATAAACTGATCCACTTCAAAACTTTGCAAAAGCTGTAAGAGGAGACGTGTCCCTTCGACGGTGATTTTCTGATACTTTTTGAATGAGGAATCTCCCTCAAAACTATAGTAGGCCGCAAGGTGGATCACGCAATGAATCTTTGGCCCATGTTTTATTCTGATGTTATGCAGAGTTGAGATCATAGACTCCCGATTGGAAACGTCCAGGGGGATGATCTCCTCGTCTTCTGAGTAAAAAATAGCGCTCGAGCGATCAAAGCCGATCACCTTATACTGGTCGGCAATCTTTTTGATAATTGCTCTGCCTATCCTACCGCCGGCCCCGGTAATCAGAACGAGCTTTTTTTTCCCATTTTCCATCGAACACTCTTAAAATTGATATTTTTTTCTTTCTAGGGATTTTTTCTATTTCCTGCAAGTGGGGGGGTAAAATCCTGGTAGGACCCTCTCTTGGCTACATGGAAGCGAGGGTAGCTTGATTTATAAAAAAAAAGGGTTTACCTTGTATAGATCTATGACCTCAGCCAAATATGCAGTAGATAGCCGTCTTGTACAAAAGGGGTCCGTTTTTTTTGCGCTCAAGGGGGTAAAAACAGATGGCCATTTATACTTGAAAGAGGCTTTTGACAAAGGGGCAATAAGAGCGTACGTTTCAAAAAGCTACACGGGAGATTCTTTCGGACTAGAACTTATCTATGTCGAGGATACGCTGGCTATTTTGCAAGAAATGGCACAAACAAAAATCGCAACCCACAAACCTCTCATTATAGGGGTGACAGGATCGTATGCAAAAACGACCACCAAAGAGGGGTTAGCCCGAGCATTTTCTGAGAAGGTTTCGGTTTTTAAAACCCCCGGGAATCAAAATTCCCAGGTTGGATTGCCGTTAGCGATTCTGAATTCTTACCAGGGCGAGCCCTATGTTATTTTAGAAATGGGGATTGAAAATCCGGGAGATATGGAACAACTGGTTAGAATTGCAAAACCTGATGTTGCCGTAGTCACAAGGATTGCCCAAGCCCATTTAGAAACGCTGTTTTCATTGGAAAAAATTGCCTATGAAAAAGGGAAAATAGTCGTCCCCGGAATCACCCGCTATCTTTTTGTGCATGCCAGCTGTCAAGAGTATTATAAAGAACAGAACTATCCCGGAACACAAATTACGCTTTACGACTCTGTAGACGAGGAATTATTCTCCGATATTCGGGATTTGGTGCAAAAGTTAGCAGCGTTGCTTAATATTTCTGCCGATTTTGTCCCATTTGACCCCCCCAAATGGAGATTTGAAAAAAAACAATACCCTTATGGGACGGTGATGTTGGATTGTTACAACGCTAACCCCAGCACAATGAGGTTTTTTTTCAGGATGTTACAGACTTTCCCTCATAAAGGGCGCAAAGTTGCTATCCTAGGCCAAATGGCCGCTTTGGGCCCTGATGCCGAGGAAAAGCACACAGAGCTCGCTCATGATCTACACCCTCTTTTTGATGTTGCTTTTTGTGTCGGGAAAAATCTAAAAGGGGCTGCCGCCCTTTTGCACACGTTCGGAAAACAGGTCTTTTGGGTCCAATCCGTTGAGGAATTGATGCCACTTATTTTTCAAGAAATTAAGAATACGGACACCGTTTTCGTGAAAGGGTCCAATATGAATCGTCTTTGGGAGGTGGAACCATGGTTAAGCCAAGTGATGGATGTATGATACCGTTGGCCGGTTTGCTATCCTCTTTTTTTCTTTCAATGGTAGTCTACCCCTTTTGGATCCGATTTATAAAAAAATTCTCCTTGAGCTCGCGAGGGCACGTGGACCATATCATCGACCAAGAGACGAAATTGACCAAAGAGAAGACTCCCGCTTTTGGGGGGGTCCCTTTTGTCATGATTCCGTTCCTTTTAGCCCCTTTGTTCTATCAAACGCTGCCCTATGAATACTACCAGCTATTGACACTTGCCGGTGCATTTTTTGCTGTCGGATTAGCAGATGACCTTTATAAGATTTTTCCCCTCTCAAAGGGGATATCGGCAAGAGCTAAATTCGGGGGACAGCTTTTCGGATCCGCCCTTTTTATTGCCCTTATATCTCTTGCAAAGGGATCCTATCTCCTTGAGGTCCCGTTTATTGCCAGCCTTTCGTTTCCGGCGTTGAGTTTAGGCGGGGTAGTTCTCATTCTGTTTTTGGCTTTTATTTTAGTAGGTACTTCAAATGCGGTAAATTTGGCTGACGGGATGGATGGTCTTGCCGGGTCATTGAGTCTGATCACCCTATTTTTTTTGGGGTTAGCCGGCTTAATCCGGGGTGAGATTTTCCTGACGTTTATGATCTGCTTATTGTTTGGTTCTATTTTGGGGTTCACTTTTTTTAACAAAAAGCCGGCTCAAATTTTTATGGGGGATGTCGGTTCGCTGCCGCTTGGGGGGCTGATTGCAGCTTTTGCAATTTATTTGAACCAAGAGATACTTTTGGTATTTTATGGCGGGATATTTGTTGTGGAAGTACTCTCGGTCATTCTTCAAGTCTACTACTTTAAAAGGACAAAAACCCGTATTTTTCACTGCGCTCCTTTGCACCACCATTACCAGTTTAAAGGCTGGAGCGAAAACAAGATTGTCTACAGGTTTGCTCTAGCGCAGACTTTGTGTGCTTTTTTCGGAATTTTGATCTATTTTTTAGCAAGAACCTATGCTTAGACCGTTGATATTAGGGCTCAAAAGGAGCGGCAAATCGGCTTTTCGCCTTTTTTTAAGGGAGGGGATTGTTCCTTTTACTTATGATGATCGATTCCCGACGCCGGTAGATTTTTCAAAAGTTGGCCGCGTTGTAGTCTCCCCCGGTTTTACTATGGAACATCCATTGATTGCCGAGGCTCTTAAAAGGGGGATCTTGGTACAGTCCGAAGTGGACCTTGCGCTAGAAAAAATGGCTAACGGGGTTTTAATCGGTGTTACCGGTTCTAATGGAAAATCTACTTGTGTCAAGCAAATTGAGCATATCCTCTTGAGTGCGGGAATCAAAACGAAGGCGCTTGGAAATATAGAAATCCCTTTGAGCTCCGAAGATTTTAAGGATTGGGAAGCTATTGTGATAGAACTCAGCGCCCAGCAGCTGGAGACCACACACCAAAAAGTCTTGGATTTAGGGGTCATTTTGAACATACAGCCTAACCATCTAGATCGTTACGGTACCATGGAGAGGTATCGCGAGGCAAAGATGCGTATTTTTTCACTCGTGAAACCGGACGGAAAATCCTTAGGGCCTGATGTTCCATTCGATAGGATTCTGGATTGGTTAGCCCAAAAGTTTTCTATTCCCAAAAGTACTTTCATCGACAGTTTATCAACTTTTGAAAGTTTACCGCACCGATTAGAATATCTTGGAGACTTTTTTGGAAAAAAAATTTACAATGATTCCAAGTCTACTACAATCAGTTCAACAGTATACGCTCTAAATAAGGTAGAGGGGCCCATCCAGCTCATCATGGGCGGTCGGTCAAAAGGGGAAAATTTACAGATCTATAAGGATCAATTTTCAGGAGCCTCACTCAAACGGATTTTAGCGATCGGGGAGACGATGGATGAGATCCACCGGGTCTTTGGGGGCTCTTTTGAGGTTGTTCTGTGTAAAACTTTGGAGAAGGCTATAGAAGAGGGCTTGAAAGGGGAGGGAAATCTATTGCTGTCTCCCGGTTTTTCAAGCTATGATCAATTTCTCTCCTATGCATATCGAGGGGAGGCATTTAAACAGAGGATAGAATGGGAAAAAAAGATGCTATCTTAGTCACAGTTTTGATGAATTGCATCCTGTTGTTTTTTGTTTTTTTTACCGGCCGGCAATCGGAACCGGTGAAAATGGCGCCTAAAGAAGAGGTCTTGGCGCAAACCTCCGCCAAAACAGATCCTTCTAAAAAAGAGGTAGTGGATGAGGTGGACCAGCTCCTCAAAAAGCTAACCCAAACCCACCTATTTGAGGAAAAAGCTACACAGGAAAAGGCTCAAAAACCGAAAGAGGAGACTCTAAAATCAGAAGAGCCCCCGGTAGAAATAGAGAAAACAGTCCCCGCAGATATTATCGTACGCGCCGGTGACACTCTAGATAAAATTGCCCGTAGCTATGGTTTGAGTGTTGAAGAGATCATGCGTGTAAATCATCTGATCGATTCGAGACTCCAAATAGGACAGGTTTTGAAGCTAGGGAAATCTACTAAAAAAGGGCAGGAAAAATACTACACCGTCCGGCATGGAGACAATCCTTGGACGATTGCTATGAAAAATCACATGAAGGTAGACGAACTTTTGCGCTTGAATAACTTAGATGAGGAGAAGGCAAAAAGATTAAAACCGGGGGATCAGCTGAGAATCCAATGAGCCTTGTATCTCGACTCTTGCTAATACTATCTTTAAGTGTTTTCTCCCTGGGTCTGGTCATGGTGTACAATACCACTTCCGGAGAGCTCCTCGATCGAATGCACGAGTTTGGTTTGATCGATTCTCTTTTAAAACAGGGTGCCTACGGTATTTTGGGCTGCTTTGTCGGGTTTATTGTTTTTCATGTAGGCCATAAGAAGTGGATCGAATATGCACCCGTTATTTTTGGTATATTCTGTGTGATGCTCCTTTTGGTTTTTATCCCGAAAATCGGATGTACGATCAATGGCGCAAAAAGGTGGATCAAACTATTTGGTTTGACGTTTCAGCCATCAGAGATCATGAAGATCCTTGTACCCCTTTTCTATATTTGGTACCTGAATCAAAAAAAGGACTTCGATTCGTTTAAGCGATTTATGGAAGTCCTTTTAATATTGGCCTTCCCGGTGTTGTGTATATTAGTAGAGCCCGATAATGGAACAGCCCTTATTTTGACCTCAACAATCATTGTTTTGCTTTTTTTATCAAGGGTCCCTTTCAAATTCTGGCTGTTACCCATCATGATATTCATTTCTTTTGCGGGTATTATAGCCTCAAAGATGCCCCACGTACAAAACAGGATACAGGTCTATTTGGATCCAGAAACCGATATTCTTGGCAAAGGGCACCAACCTTATCAGGCAAAAATTGCTGCAGGCTCCGGCGGTTTGCATGGAAAAGGGCTCGGACAAAGTTTACAAAAATACAACTATTTGCCTGAGGCTCGTAGCGACTATATATTGGCGATTTTTGCAGAGGAATTCGGTCTGATCGGAATCGTAGCCCTTATTTTTGTCTACATGTGGATCGTTATTTTAGGGTTTATTGTTGCGATGAGAACTGTCGATAAGGGGAGCTTTTTGCTCGCCTCCTCTTTAAGTTATGTATTCGCAATTCAGGCTTTTTTGAATATGGGTATTGTATCGGGCCTGCTGCCGAGCAAAGGGACAAGCCTACCAATGATGAGCCAGGGGGGATCTTCATTGATAGCCAATGCCATACTCATTTGTCTTTTAATAGAAATTGAAGAGGTCAGATGTCGTGGCGACAACAAATTGCACTTAGCGTAGGCGGTACTTACGGACATCTTTTCCCTGCTCTACAAGCTTTGAGAGTGTCCAAGGGCCATTTTTTCTTCATCGGAATCGGCTTGGATGCCTCCCCATTTTTGAAACAAACGATTTGCGAGATTATCTCCTTGGATGGGGGGAGACATTTTACAAAATTATTGAAAAGCTGTTGGCAGGCGTTTATGGCTTTTCAAAAAAAAGATCCCCGATTCGTGATTGTTTTTGGAAGTTACCACAGTTTTCCTGCTGGAATAGCGGCGCGTATTTTAGGAAAACCGATCTGGGTTTTTGAACCGAACGCGACTATGGGGAAAGTGAACCGCTTCTTCTCATTTTTTGCGCATAAAATTCTTTGTTACGACGAAACGCTGGTCAAAAAATTTCCCAATAGAGGCTTTCTAATGAGACCCGAGTTAGAAATAAAAGAGCGTTCTTTGCTATTCTCCTCTTTTGGTCTAGCTCAAAAAAAACCGGTTTTGTTGATCATAGGGGGATCCTCAGGCTCCGAATTTCTAAATGGGTGGGCTTATAAAAATGTAGATGGGCTAGAGCAGTTTGATGTGATTCATCTGGTTGGCCCTAAAAACGACCCGGAACTCTTTAAAAAGAGGTATAAAGAAAAAAATATCACAGCGTACGTCGAGACTTTTATCAATAACTTGCATGATGCGATGCAAATAGCGGATGTCGCTTTGACAAGAGGCGGAGCCAGTACCCTTAAGGAGCTGTTATTTTACCAAGTACCTGCTTTGATTGTCCCTTTCGAGGGTGCTTATCAGCATCAAAAAAATAATGCTCTGCATTTTATCGATCAGGGGGGCGTTGGGACAATCAAGCCTGAGAAAGAGATTGATACGATACTGGATGCCTTGCTTACACTAAAAAGTCAAAAGAGTGGGGAGGAAGTCCGGATAAGGGGGGTGCTGTGGAGCGATATCATTTCATTGGCATAGGTGGGATAGGGATGAGTGGTTTGGCAACTATTCTCCTTTCGAGGGGGATCGAAGTATCCGGCTCCGACCTCTCTTTGAATGAAAGGACCCGGTATCTTAAAGAGCAGGGCGCGACAATTTTTGAGGGGCATGAAAAGAATCCGATCCCCTTGGATGCGGTGAGGGTCTACCATGCAAGGATCGCTCCCGATCATCCTGAGTTGAGGGGAGCTATGCAAAAGGTGCATCGCCTCGATCTTTGTGTTCAAACCATGGGGGCAACACCGATCTACACTGTTGTTGGGGCCCACGGAAAAACATCCACCTCCGCACTTTTAACCCATGTTTTGAGTGCCTATGACCCCGAGTTTGGATTTAGCGTCGGCGGCGTTCTTTTATCTGATAGCTTAAACGGCAAGGATGGCTCAAAGGGGTTTGTTTTAGAGGGGGATGAGAGCGACGGTTCCTTTTTACGTATTTCTCCCAAAGGGGCGATACTCACAAATGTGGATGCCGATCATCTCGATTATTGGAAGGACTACCAATCGCTTCTTCAGGGATACAAAGATTTTATCAAGACAGTAAAGGATCCGAATCTATTTTTTTACTCTTACGGCGAAGACCTCGGGCTAGCAAGCTGCGGAGTGTCGTATGGTATAGGCGAGGGGCAGATTCAAGCATCAAATCTAAGGGTCTTTAAGGAGGGATCCTTATTTGATCTTTTCGATACTAGAGACAACACATTGTTGAAAAATGTCTACATCCCGCTGATGGGGGAGCATCAGGTGAAAAACGCCTTGGGTGTGTATGGGTTGGCAAAAGGGCTTCAAGTCCCTGCAGAACAGATCGTTGAAGCCTTTCAAACCTTTAAAGGTGTCATGCGTAGATGCGAGAGGGTAAAGAAGATCGGTCGCCTTGAGGTATTTCTCGATTACGGGCACCATCCCAGAGAGCTAGAGGTGACATTCGAGGCAATCCGTAAGCAGTATAAAACCCCTTTAATTGTTGTTTTTGAACCGCATAAATACTCAAGAACTAGAAATTTTTTTGAAGATTTCGTTCGTGTATTAAAAAAGCCTGATAAGGTGATTCTTTTAGATACCTATGCTGCGATGGAAGAATACGATCCTTTGGGTGCATCTAAGAGATTGGCAGAAACTTTGGGAATCAATGTAACAACTCACTCGATGTTGAAACTTAAAATAGCAGATCTCTTAGGCGAAGAGGGGTGCCTGCTGTTTATCGGTGCAGGCAATATAGACCGGATTTGCAGGGACTGTTTGGAATGAAACCCCTTTTTTTTGTTTTGGGGGGGATGTTGATTGTTTGTACATTCGGCTTTTATCTCGGTGTGAAACTACAGCCTGTAGAAAGAGAGGTCGATTCCATCCTATTCTCCACCTCTCAGCCCGACTTGACCGATCCACGCTGGTTTTTACGGTATCTAAAAGGGGAGGATTACGCCAACTATTTTAAAATCCAAATTAAGGAAACGGACCTGCACCCTATTTTTAGCCATTTGACCACATCTCAGTATCCACCTTCATCTATTTATACAAACTATGGGCTCAGAGAGGTGGCATTTGTTATAGAGGATTACCACAACTTGGGGCTGGATCCTGAGGGTGTACTGATCATTTTACACCCCTTCCAATCACCAAAAAATGTCCCGAAGGTTTTTCTGGGGAAAAGGGCTTTAAGACTTGGAACGAAACTTGAAGGATCCATTTTTGAAAAATTGGCTTTCATAAAAAAAACTTTCTACGAAAGGCTCGATTGGATCGATTTTTCCCATGCCGGTGCTCTCCCCCCCTATAGAACGATCAATTTAGGCTTTCGACAGGAAAGAAACCCTTTAAAATCTGGGAAAATCCTTCTTGTGAGGCTTAATCCGGACCATTTAGAATCCGGAGTGAAAGAGCTGCAAGCTTTTTTAAAATCGGTGCCTATTGTTGGGATGGACAAGGTTGTCAAATTAGATTTAAGGCGGGAGGGCCTAGGATTTCTTCAGACCGTTGAAAACGATGCGAAAAAAGATCTTCCTGTTTTTGAGTATCCCTTCTGGCAGGCAAAACATCATGAAAAAAATAGCAGAAAGGTTTTAGGGAACATTCTAAATCCAACAAGCTCAACCCTTTAATCTCTTATAAATCACTGATAAAAAAAAGTTTTGGTCTTCCCCTTGCTTTATAATGAGTTTTTTAAGATTTTGATTATAGAACGGAGAAAATAATGAGCATCAATCGTTTTGACGAAAACGGAGTTTCCTTTCTCGAAATCATTGGGAGAGTGGACTTTGCGAATGCAGCCTACCTTGAAGAGGAGCTCAAAAAGTGCCTAAGTGAAAACCGTAGCGCCGTCGTTTTGGATTGCTCGCAGCTGGAATACATAAGTAGTGCCGGTCTAAGAATCTTGATCAGTTACACAAAAAAAACAAAACTGGTACTATTGTCTCCATCGGAAGACCTGAAATACATATTGCATTATGCAGGTCTCGACAAAGTTTTAAAAATATCTCCTTCGAAAAGTGAACTCAGAAAATACATACCCCTTTAACGCCCTTTTCCTTGCGGGGCCCACTGCGGCCGGAAAAACCCTTCTTGCCATAGAATTGGCAAAAAGGTTGAACGGAGAGGTCATCACGGTCGACTCTGCACAAGTCTATAAAGGGATGGATATCGGCACCGCCAAACCGACAAAAGAAGAGATGGGAGGGATCACCCATCACCTTCTGGATGTACACCCGGTCACTACCCCCTTCAATGTGGCAGAATTCTTGGCCCACGTAGAAAATATTTTGCAAGACATGGAAAAAAGGGGTGTGTTTCCCATTTTTGCCGGTGGCACAGGACTCTATTTCCAGGCGCTTTTAGAGGGTGTGCCGGCGACGCCACCTGCAAATCCTTCGGTGCGCACAAGACTTGAGGTCCTTTCTACAACCGAACTGTACGCTCTATTGGAAAAAAAAGACCCCGAATATGCCAAAACGATCACTATAAACGACCGTCATAAAATTATCAGGGGAAACGAGATCCTGATCGCTACACAAAAAAAAGTTTCCGATTTCAAAAAAAAATTCAAACCGAAATATTGCGCACTTCTCAATCCAAAAGCCTATTTTATCTACAGGCCTCGCCCCGTTTTATACGAGCGCCTAAATGAGAGAGCAAAATTCATGTGCGAAAACGGCCTTCTTAAAGAGGTGGAATCTTTATTAGGGATGGGGCTGGAGATGAATTTCAACGCTAAAAAAGCGATCGCATACCAACAACCTCTTAAATATCTTAAAGGTGAAGTTTCCTATGAACGGATGCTAGAGGAACTGCAGCAGGCAAACCGCAACTATGCAAAAAGGCAGTTTACTTGGTTCAAGCGGATGGAACTATTCACACATGTTGACCTGGAAACAATTTCTACCGAAGCTTTCATCGACCTCTGCCTTGCTGACCTGGGCAGGACAGTACACCCCGCTTGATTTTTCATAAAATTTCTAAATGCTCCCCATCCATTTGGGCAATCGGCCGGTTTTTTTCAATCCGGGCTTTAAAAAAATCCCCCTTAAAGCCGTTTCATACCAAGAGATTGTCCCTTCAAAAGTGGTCCGCTTTCTTGAGAGATATTCAGCTCCAAAAAAAATCTCTATAGGCACATTTAAAAAAAATGCATTTTTTTATACGCCTCTATAGACGGATTTAACCAAAAGTATGTATAGTCTATGGCCATATGGATCAAGAAAAACTGCGACAAGTAGCTCAAGCAATCTACGATAAAAAAGGGACCGACATTCTCTGTTTCGACGTGAAATCCGTTTCGGGGATCTCCGATTATGTCATTATAGCGACCGGAAATGTGGACAAACATGTGAAGGCGATTGCTCGGGATGTAGAGGACCGGATGCGTGCACTCAAAGAAAAACCGGTTTACTCCGAGGGATACGAGGAGGGGAGATGGATCGTGTTGGATTTTGTCGGGCTGATTGTCCATCTTCTGTTGGCAGACACAAGAGAGTTCTATGATCTTGAATCCCTTTGGAGAGGCGGTAAGATCGTAGATTTAAAAATCGAGGTCAAGTGAACAAAAAAAGGGTTGTGATTACCGGGATGGGGACAGTCTCCCCTTACGGCTGTAACACCGAAGAGGTGTTTGAGCAGATATTGCAAGGGGTGAGTGCGATACAAGAACTCCAGATTTTTCCCCCGGAAAAACCTTTTAAACGTACTTTCGGCGCTCCGCCTGTTGACGTCCCGATTGAGCAGTATTTGCCCCAGATTGAAAAAAAAGAGATCCGCAGACTGGATCCCTTCATAAAGTACGCTCTGATTGCATCGCAAATCGCTTTAGAAAACGCCTCATTATTCCCTTTTGAGGAGGGGATTGATAAAACACGCGGGGGGGTTCTGATCGGTTCTGGGATGGGGGGGCTTACGACGATTGAAAATAACATGTATGCAACGCTTGAGGGCTACAATAAAGTAAGTCCGTTCTTTATAGCCCACTCGATAGTAAATATGGCCGGGGCTAGAGTTGCCATCGAGTACGGTTTAAAAGGGCCCTGCTTCGATATTTCTACAGCCTGTGCAACGTCTAGCAATGCCTTGCTTGCAGCCAAAGAGCAGATTGAGTGGGGGAAAGCCGATTTTATTTTGGCTGGAGGTACTGAAGCCGCCATGGGGATTCCTGGTTATCTAGGTTTTTTTGCCTGCAGAGCTCTATCTCACTGGAATGGGGATCCTGCAGGTGCATCCCGCCCCTTCGACAAAGAGCGATCAGGATTTGTCATGAGTTCGGGCGCTGCTGTTTTAGTCTTGGAGTCTTACGAACATGCGGTGAAAAGGGGGGCGAAAATTCTTGCCGAATTCGCCGGAGGGGCAACAACTTGTGATGCCTTCGATGTTGTTCTGCCCGATCTCAAAGCCTCAAGTGCGATCCGTGCGATGCAGCTGGCTTTAGAGGATGCCTCGATGAAACCTCAGGAGATCGGTTACATAAATGCCCATGCGACATCCACATTTCAGGGCGATATCAGCGAGATGCTTGCCATTGCAACCGTATTTAAGGGGTGTGAAAACACTTTGAATGTAAGTGCTACAAAATCGATGCATGGACACAGCTTGGGGGCCTCAGGGGCGTTTGAGTCCATTTTAGCGATTATGGCTCTAAATTCGGGGAGAATCCCACCGACAATCAATTTAGATACCCCTATTGATGAGGCTAAAGATTTTGATCTAACAGCAAATTTAGCAGCTCAAAAAGAGATGCATGCGGTGATGAAAAATTCTTTTGGATTTGGTGGGCACAATGTCTCGTTGGTCTTTAAAAAGTATGAGGGTAAATAAATGATCCGTGCAATTGTTTTAGAAAAAAAATGGCTTAAGGAGCTTCTTGTTGTTTTTCTTTTGGCCTTTTGCATCACCTTTTTGGGAAAGATCTCGGTCCCGTTACCCTACACGCCGATCCCGATGGCTCTAAGGTCGCAGATTGTGATTTTGTTTAGCTGGATTTTCGGATACAAAAGAACAGCAATCGCTCTTGCTGCTTTTGTAACTTCCGGATGCCTGGATGCGCATCTACTAGTTTCCCCGAAAGCTTTTGTGATGGGGGTATTTGGACCCACAGCAGGGTATATACTCGGATACTTTGTCGTGGCGTATCTTGCGGAAATTTTAAAACATAAAGGGCTGGGAATCACGAGAAGTTTTATCTTCATGTCCCTCGTCATAGATGTTCTAGGATCGCTGGGGATAAGTCTTTTCTTCGGCATCTCAAAGGGTTTTATGCTGGGCTTCTTCCCGTTCTTGGCAGGAGACTTTATTAAGTCGATTTTCTTTTCAGCTGCTGCCCGGTTTTTTACAAAAGCGGCCGGTAGATAGCGGTTAGAGCAATTGAGGAGATTTTAGCATTTAAGCTCCCGACATTTTGCGCTAAAAGATTTTCAACAATTTGTTTAGCGCTTAAAGTACTATGTATTTCCATAACACCCTTTGTATTTACTGTTTGATCTTTTGCTTTTATCTTTCTCGACACATTTCTCTGTCGTTTTAAACGTTGAAATCTCTATGGCAAAAAGATAGGGAAAGCACTCTTTATTTTTTTAATCAATTCACCTTTTTTTGCCAACAGTAATTAAAAAAGTTTTCATTATTTCTTTGATTTTTTTGCAGGTTGGTCCCCACGGGTTGATCTGATCTGCGAGGTATTCAAAGAAGTCATCAGAGAGTAGCAGCTGATGTTCATTACCCCTTTTTTTAGAATCGGGGAGTTCTGATTTTGTCATAGAACCTTCAAATAAAATAAAAAGGGAACTGCGTCAACTTTTTTTAGTAGCACCTTCATTTTGTCTTTGAATTGGCACCTTGGAGCCTCTTTCGTAAAAAGGATCTATGGAAGAAATTCTTCTCCTCTGTAAAATATTTGTATACATTCTTGTGGCAATCCTAAAATTCAGGTTGGAAGAAGAAGTCAATTTTTGGTATAATAGCATCAGTTTTTTTTACTCTTAATCTTTGGGGTTAGTGATGATAAGAGATATTTTTATCAGGATCCTTTCTTTTCTTGTTCAATTGCTTTTTAGTGTTCGATACCGGGTTCAAGTTCAGGGTTTAGATAAGATTAGAAAGATCCTAAA
>JBEIFH010000005.1:0-70617 GCA_040382515.1 Chlamydiia bacterium
TGAACCGGGCGGCGACCGCTGTAGTCCAGATCACAAACAAAGATAGAATATCACGATCGATGAAAGACTTTAAAAAAATTGTCGGTCGAGACCCTCTCTTCAAAGAACACTCGATTTGGGCTCAATGGCCGGAACGTGCCTGAACCGGGCGGCGACCGCTGTAGTCCAGATCACAAACAGAGATAGCGTCACATAGTCGATCCATAGAAGTGGAAGGACTAATATAGCAAGCGATGCTATGGCTTTTGCGCTTCGATACATAAATACATCGATCACCGCTTTAGCCTTGAATTTTTGATCGATGCCGAGCGGAATATAGAGCATCTCTTTTACGACACCGAAAATGGAATAGTCGAGCGCTTTTATGGACCCATAGGTGAACGCGATCAGGCCAAAAGAGGGAAACACCAGAAAGCTTAAAAGGGCGCTCGCAAGAAAAACCGGTATGCTTAGATGGCAACGCTTCAATCCAATCATCTCGATAAGAAAAAACGTCCCGAAAAGTTGAGCCAAGACATTCATGATGTTCACTAACCCAAAAAACCAGCCAAAATAGGCTGTCCTTTCATTGGTGGTAGTTAAAAAATTAGCCACATAGACGTTAAACTGGTAGTCCAGCAGGGTCGAGGTGGCTTGCATCGCAACAACTATCAGTAAAATAAAGCGTAGCAAAGACGAATTTTTTATAAGGGATATCCCCTCGTAAAAATCGGAAGCTCTTTTGTCGTCGAATACGATACTTTCGACATGATCGATCCGTTTACGGACCCTCATTAAAAAAAAATAGGCGACAAGGAGGAAGAGAAAGAATGGGATTGAAAAATAGAGCAATTTTTCGGTCCCGATCCTAAGCGCTAAAAAACCTGGAACCATGCTGGCAAGCATGGAGCCCAGCCCCCCAAAACCGAAGACAAGACCATACAAATAGCGTGCCTTGGCAAGATGGACGGTCGAATTGATTACAGACCAGAGCTGCTGAAACATCAGCATAATGTAGATGTCTTTCCAAATGTAAAAAAGGAAAGGCCAAGATTGAAATTCATGCACATACGAGGCGGTGGTCATGTTGACAATTGCGCCTGTGGCAACGGTCAAAAAAAGCATCCTGAAGCAGCCGATCTTGACTACAAAAATATTGTAAAGGGTCACAAAAAAGAAACTGGCAGGAATCACTGCTATCCACACATACGGGAAAAACTTGACTCCGAAAGCTTCCATAAACAAGGAGTGGGCGACCGGCTTCGTAATCGAGGCCTCTGCGGTGATCAAAAAGCTCGATACCATCGCCAGGACCAGAAAGAGCACCTCGTAGCCCGAATATTTCTTGATCTCTTCTTTGAGTGCTTTCAGCATATACCTACCTCAATCCGGGGAACCGATTTCTTGATCTCTTCTTTTAAGTGCTTTCAGCATATACCTACCTCAATCCGGGGAACCGATTTCTTGAAAAGGCTCCTTGAGGTCTGTGTAGACCCAAAAAATCTGTTCAGCATCCAATTGCACCTTTCCCCCTTCGAGGGGTACCGTTTTGAAATCGGGAGCCAAGTCTATCCAGACACCCTGTGTCTGTTCCTGAATTTTTCTTGCTTTGGAAAGTTCTTTCATCGGCAGTTTGATCGCCCTGACGCGACTATCGGGGTCGAGTATAGCCCTCTGATGTGCCGGAAATTCCGGAAGCAGGGAAAAGATATGATGGTCATTGATTTCCATAAAAACATGGATATCGTCGAGCGCTTTTTTTTGTACCAGCACCGTTTCAACAACTTTCGCATAGTGGAAGGCATAAGCGCGCACTTTGGGGTGCTGATACAACCGCTCGTGCATCCAGTGACGTGCCAATAGGAGGGCCTCAACAGAGGGGAGCCCCGAGGGGGCAATCGTCAGCCTCCCCTCTTTTCCAATTTTTACGGAACGGACAAGCTGGTGAAGGTCTATACGGCCGTAGCTCAACCCCGAATAGAGCGCGTCGCGTAAAAGATAGTCTATCCGGTCGGCTCCAAAATGGGGATCGGCAATCAATTGACTCAAAAACGGGAGGTCGGTTGGCTCGCCAAGCGCAATCGAACGGACAAGCTCCTTCACGTCGGCCCCTTTTTTCCTGTATTCCTCGGCTGTTTTATCGAAAATCGGGTCGAATGCTTTGCTGTCAAAAGTTTTAAGGACCTGAACCTCATGTTTAGGCAAAAAAAGCTCCACCGTATGCGAAAGGGGGTAATGGCCCACGTCGTGCAGAAGGGCTCCCAAACGGACCGCCTGCCTTAAAAATTGCCTCTCAAAGGGGTCTTCAACCCAGGAAGCTACCGTATCAAAAAGCATCGTCGCTACATGCATGACCCCTAAAGTGTGGGAAAAACGGGTGTGGGTGACTCCGGGATAGACATGAAAAGCCGGTCCACATTGGTAGATGTGGCTCAAGCGCACTAAAAAAGGGTGATTGAGAAGCTCCTCCTCTATGGGGGTAAACGGGATGAAATTATGGACGGGATCAAATATTTGCATGGTTTCCAATTGTAGCTTTTCCCGGCTTATTCGACCGTATAAAAATTTATTTTATAGATCAAAAGAGGACCTAGATTTAACAGTTCCGAAAAAAGACCAGAACGCACTCAAAGAAAACGCACTGATGAAACTCCAAACCCAGAGGGAAAAAGGATACTTTGCCCCTAAAATCTGGAATACGAGCCAGACAAACCCGAAAGAACAAAGGAGCAACAGTCCGTTTCTGGCAAGCATCAACGGAACTATGGTTGATGAGGGGACCCCGAAAAATCTTAGATTCAGGATTCCCGTCACAGTACGGCGGTAAACCGATGCAAAGAGGGTGTTCAAAAGAACAAAAACACCTAAAAGAGCCCCTGTCCCCTTCCAACCAAAATTCTTTATGAGTGCAGATTCCTCATAGAGGGTAAACCTAAGGGCCCTGGATACCTCTTTTTTGGAAATCGCCTTTAAAAACTCTTTTTTCATCCCGACAGCGTGATCGGGAACAGTCGCATAGTAGACCTTTGCCGCACCCGCAATCTTTTTGTCCACAGTGCCCTGCAAAACCTTCGTTTCTATTTTTTTTGCGTGCTCCAACTTGACAAAAGAGCCGGATATCGTGTCAGTTTCTACTTTCAAAAAAGGGGCGCCCCCTACGCTTGTGGGTTGCAGGACAAAACTTTCAAGCCTACCCCCGCCTACCGTCCGCGGCACCTGGGAAAAATCCTTTCCGCTCATTTCGAATAAAACCAGCCCTTGCGTTGCCTCAACAAACGAGGAGGCTATTTGCTTGGATGAATGGTAAAATTTCACCTCGTGTGCAAACAGAACAAAAACCGCAACAAAAACACCATGAAACAACCATTTTAAAGCGCTATTTTCCTGAATATATCTCGTTATCATGAGGCACTCTCCATTTCTGTCCCCAACGTATCGAAAGGAACAAAAAGCATAATTTTTTTTCTCTCTTAAAGATACCTTAAATCTTTTTTTTGGTAAAAAAATATCCATAAACAGCGCAAAAAAAAATATCTTAAAAATGGGAGGTTTTTTATCCTTTCGATAAATAGGTCAAAATCTGAAGAGCTAAAAAGGGAGAGGAAAAGAGCGGCATGGACGAGGAAATCAAGAAAGAGAAAAAGATCGTCAAAAAACTCCTGGAGGATGCAAAAGACGAGGCTCATAGAGAAAAAATATCCCTGGATGACCATGGGGATACAATCGTAGGGAGCCGTTTAAAGAAGCCTAATTTTGATTTTGAACAAGAGGAAGAAAAAAAGAGCGAGTGAAACACCCGCCCTTTATTTTTTTAAGATCTATGGCTCTTTTTTAAGGTTTAAGTGAATTAAACTCGTTCAAAAAGTCTGCCATCTGACTAGCAAAATCACTCCCTGAGATCCCGAAATCATTCATTGTATTGGCAGCACGATGATCCGCCAAATCCTGCCTACTCCATGACCCATCCGCATAGCCGGGTGGATTTACATGATGATCCCCGGGGTTGGTAGCTTCCCACTGACGGCAAATATTATAGCAAGGGTCATTGCCACTCCCAAGACCTACCTGTTGACAATAGCTTACCATGGTATTGATAAGGTTGACCATTTTGTTCGCAAAATCCAACAGGGGCTGGACTTTGTAATGTACGGAGACTAATTTTTCCTGATCTACAGCATTGTCCAGATCCCCCAAGGTAGATTCTAAATCGTCTTGAGACATCCCGCCCTGGAGTTTGTCCTTGATGGACTGGAAAACGCTGGTGCTGGGAACATCAGTTTTGTAGTCACTTTTGCCGTCTGAGTTGTCATAAGTTTTTAATCCGCATAGAGCGAAGAACGACGCGGTAAGCGGATTCGCGCCATCCGGGTTATTCCATTTCATTGTACTCCCCGGATAGTTTTCATTGATAAACGCCGCAAATTCTATCTGGCTAGCGACGTCTTTATTCCCTGATTCTGCGGCCCAACTATTTATACCGTCCGGCCCGGGCCAATCATACTTAATATCTCCCTGCGGATCTTGAAAGATTCGTAAAAAGTTAGCGATGGCATCTTGGGCATCCTGAGGAATCCCTCCCTGAATCGCCTGCAAATAGGCATCCATCTTAGCTTTTGCAGCATCGGCGGTTGGGTCGTCCGGGAGGTCACTTGCGCTGCTACCATAGGTAGTGGAACACTGTGCGTTACTATAACTATTATTTACTTGTGACATTTAAACTCCTTTAGCTCTCCTTTCCAGAGGGCCCCTACATACTATTTTAAAGGTTTTTTTATAAAATTTCAATATAAAATATTTTATATTTCGTATGTAGATAGAATCCATTAATGATGAACGGGTTTTGTCTAGAACCCTCTTTCGATTGAGACCTCAATACCCGGTTTCGGGGGCTTTTTTGATGAGGTGCCTCTTGGCTCTTTTAACTCTCTAAGAATGAGTCTGTTTTGTTCCCCTGCTATGGGAACATGAAACTGCGCTAAAACGGCTGTAGGCGATTGATTTGGGTCTTTATTTTCGTAACCGATAGAGCCTAATAGAGTTGTGCTTTTTGAATGATTAAAGTACTTCCCATCCACCAGAAAGTCCTCTCTCAACCGATTCTCGTAACCGGCCCCGATCCCAAGGAAGATTTTCTCATCGGGCTTGAGCTCCCACCTATATAAATACTCGCCGGAACCCTTTAAACCGCTTTGACGGATCGGGGATTTTGGGGGGGCTACCCCTCTATCCAAGTCACTGTGCTTTATTATAAAGGACCTCGCCCCCTGCTCCAATGTGAGAGCTTCTCCCTCGTCATCGGCAAAAAATTGCGTTTGGACAATCGGTTGGTCTTCGACCCTCTTTAAATCCTCTTTTGTCAGTAACCTGCCAAAAGCGAAAAAGAAAATAGCTAAAAGCATAGATTTTCCAGTATTTGTATCTATTTTTACCAAAATCCCTATAGATAGAAACCCCGAAAATATTCTTTAAAAAGAAAGGGTCAGCTATCCAACTGACCCTCACCGGCTTAAAAAATAAGTTAAATATTCGTAATTATTGGTTTTGATTCTTCATAGAAGACTTTTTATCGGAATTTTTATCAGATTTCGACGATTTTTTTTGCTTGGAAGAATCTGAGGAGTTTTTTGAACCAGAGTCAGATTTCGAACTCGATTTTTTTTGGTTGGAAGAATCTGAGGAGTTTTTTGAACCAGAGTCAGATTTCGAACTCGATTTTTTTTGGTTGGAAGAATCTGAGGAGTTTTTTGAACCAGAGCTTGAATAGGCCAGACTGTCCTTAGTTTTGTAATTCGATTTAGAGCTCATCGAACCAGCGCTATTTTTACTGGAGTTGCTTCCGTTTGAGGGGCTAGTTGCCCCCTTTTGATTGGTACTTTGACCTATACCTTGGGTCGAGGAGCCACTACTTTTAGGGGTAGATTGTGCAGAACTAGAGCTATTGGAATTCGTGGAATCGTCCATACCGGGACAGGTGGATCCGGCGCTGCTGGATCCTTTGGGAGTTGTCTGCGGCTCAGCTCCCCCGCATCCAATAACCAAGCCTGCAATGGTAAGTACTGCAAATATTTTTTTCATAAAATTTATCCTTTTTTATCTATTCCATACAACAGAATCGATATTTAAGAAATAAAATTATATTTTTTTTTACAATATATTGTGCTTGAAAGGGTTGCCGACGACCGGAGTCGAACCAGCACCTAGCAACCTAGGGTAGATTCTGAGTCTACTGTGTCTACCATTCCACCACGTCGGCAAAGATAACTTCGAAAGTTGTAGCGGCAGTCGGACTTGAACCAACGACCTGCGGATTATGATCCCGTTGCTCTACCTACTGAGCTATGCCGCCAGAAAGAAAAAATGGCGGGGACAGGACTCGAACCTGTGACCTTCGGGTTATGAGCCCGACGAGCTTCCAACTGCTCCACCCCGCGTCATTGATGTGTATCAACATACCTCTTACCTTGATTTAATCGCAAGGGATTTATTTTCAATGCTCAATATCCAAAAATTAAAAAAGTGTTTATAGTTACAAAATCTTACGATATTACGTGATCAAGACCCACGGCTAAGAAAGTATTTTGAAGAGGTTTTTGAAAATCTTCCCCAATATTCTCTATCTTCTTTACCTGCTCTTTTAAAACGTCCAAAGAGTCAATCAGACCTAAAACCACAGAGGCAATCGTAGCTCTTGTGCATTCAAAACCTATCGCCCTATCACTTAAGATGCGTTTGAGATGCCTCTGTTTTTCTACGAACGGTCCATAAATAGGGACACTGCCGTATAAAACCGGTTCGATCAAATTATGCCCCCCTATCCCCTCGACAAGACTGCCCCCGACAACCGTGCATATTGCAGATCGGTAATATTTAGGCATCACCCCTATCTCATCGATAAGCAAAACGGAATAAGGTTCTAAGCCTTTGTAGGCCTCAAGAGAAGAGGATCGGCGAAAAGAGACCCCCATCGTATCCAAAAGAAGCGCAACCTCGTCAAATCGTTCCGGGTGCCTTGGGGCAACCATCAAGAAAAGTCCTTTTTCAAAAAGTTGCTCAAGAAAAATTTTTTCCTCTCCTCTATGCGAGGAAACAAGTAAAACACCCTTTTTGCAAAATGGCTCCATAACAACCGGTTCCATGGCGGTTTTTATATCACCCGTAATGGATATCTTCTCTTTTTCGACCCCCAGCCTGTGAAGGCGCTCTAAAAAAATTTCAGATTGGACACACCAGAAATCGACTGGCCTTAGAAGCAGATCTTTTACAAAAGGGAATATCTGGAGCCATCTAAACGTCCGTTGAGAGATTTTTCCATTGATCACAACAACCTTTTTTGCAGCAGCAACCATATTGGGCCAAATATCCCCCTCGACAAGGAACAGAACTTTTGGATTTAGGCGCTTTACTAGAGTTGAGGTATACAAATCCGAAGGGAGGAGGACGGGGATAACGTTTTCAACTTTCTTCAGTTCCTCGAATCCGGTTTTAGTTAAAGTAGAAAAAATGATTTTCGTGTTCGGGTGGGCTTTTTGCAATCTTGCGATAAATGCTTTCGATGCGCGGACCTCTCCCAGTGAAACGGCGTGCACCCAAAAACAATCTTCCCCGCTTTTTAATTGGACCTGGGGAACTGAAAGACCAAGACGCACAAGCAACACGCCTCGGTATTTCTTTTGAAACAGGTATTTCCAAATAAGAATAGGGGCGGCTAGAACAGTCGCCGTCCCTAAAAATAACGTATAAAAAGTTTTTAAAACAAAAATTCTACGATTAGACACTAGTCTTTAAGGCAAATATTCAAAATTTTATCAGGGACAAAAATAACCCTCTCGATCGTTTTATCCACGTATTTCTGCACCTGAGGCACCTCCATCGCTTTTAACAGCACCTCGTCTTTGATCATCCCCTTTTCGATCACGATCGAGGCGCGCACCTTTCCATTGATTTGGACAGCGATCTCGCAAGTAGCCTCCACAAGAAGCATCGGGTCATATGCGGGATATCTTTGGTACGCTATCCCATTTTGAAAACCGAGCCGCTCAAAAAGCTCTTCTGCAAGATGGGGTGCAAACGGGCTCAATATCTTCAAAAAGTCACTCATAGCCTCTTTCGGGAGCTGTTTGTACTTTTGCAGCGCATTCACAAACTCCATCATTTTTGAAATCGCAGTATTGAGAGCCAGCTCCTCGATATCTTTTTGAACCCCATAGATAAGCTTGTGCGTCAAACGGCGGATTTCAACCGGGTAATCAGCTACGATTTCTTTACGTTCAAATAGATCGACTACCTTTAATAGAAATCTATGACATCCGACAATCGCCTCGTCGCTCCAAATTTTTTCTCTATCAAAAGGGCCCATGAATGTGACGTACAGGCGCAAAGTATCTGCACCATACTCTGCGACCACATCCAAAGGATTCACTCCGTTGAGTTTGGATTTTGACATTTTTTCCAGTTGCTTTTTGACCAGCTGACCGTTTCTTTTATCGTAGAACTCCCCCTCTCGCTCCTCAACGTCGCTTGGCGCCACAAAACCACCCCCCGGAATTTTATATGCGTAGGCTGTGATCAACCCCTGGTTTTTTAGTTTCTTGAAAGGCTCTTTTGTTGATACAAGGCCTAAATCAAACAGAACTTTGTGCCAGAATCGGGCGTACAAAAGATGTAAAACGGCATGTTCTACCCCCCCGACATAAAGATCTACAGGCATCCAATGCTTTTCTAATGAAGGATCCCAAGGGGCATTTTTGTTGTGGGGATCCAAAAAGCGCAAGTAATACCAGCAAGATCCGGCCCATTGAGGCATCGTATTTGTCTCCCTTACAGCGCTCTTCCCCGTTTTAGGATCGGTAATGTGCACCCAGGAATCGACCCTTGAAAGTGGGCTTTGACCGTCTTCAGAGGGTAAATAATTTTCGATATGCGGCGGCAATAAAGGGAGTTCATCGTCATCAAGAGAGCGTTTAGTCCCATCTTCAAAATGGAGGACCGGGATCGGTTCTCCCCAGTAACGTTGTCTAGAAAACAACCAGTCGCGCAACTTGTATTGCGTTGTGATCTTCCCTATTTTCTTTTCTGCCAAATACCCGCCAAGCCACTTTGTCGCCTCTTCGGGTGTTTTGCCATTTAAGTCGACGTCGTTAAACCGGCTATTGATCAAAATCTCTTTATCACCCTGATTTGTGATGACGTGCAGAATGGCCAGACCAAATTTTTCCTGAAACTCTCTGTCTCTCTCATCGTGTCCAGGGACGCCCATCACGATTCCAGTGCCATAACCCATGATTACATAGTCTGCGACAAAGATCGGAACCAGCGCTTTTGTGATCGGGTGAATAGCCATGCTTCCGGTAAAAACACCCGTTTTATCCTTGTTCAGGTCGGTCCTTTCCAAATCGCTTTTGCGGCTCACCTCTTCTTTATATTTATTGACAGCCTCGTGCTGCCCTTTGGAAATCAGGCGGTCCAAAAGAGGATGTTCAGGCGATATGACCAGAAATGTCACGCCGAATAGTGTATCTGCCCTTGTAGTAAAAACGGATAGGGGGAGTCTTTGTCCGCTGCTTTCAAATACAATCTCCAGACCGTGGCTTTTACCGATCCAATTTCTTTGAAGCGCTTTCAAGCCGTCGGGCCAATCAAGCTCATCGAGATCTTCCAACAGTCGGTCTGCATACGCGGTGATCTTAAGAACCCACTGGCGAAGAGGCCTCCTCTCCACCGGGTATCCCCCCTCTTTAGAAAAGCCATTTTCCACTTCTTCATTTGCCAAGACCGTCCTGAGAGCCGGACAATAGTTCACCAAAACGTTGGCCTCGTAAGCAAGCCCCTTATCGTAGAGTCTTTTGAAAATCCATTGGGTCCAGCGGTAGTAGTCGGGCTCGCTCGTTTTCACCTCGCGGTCCCAGTCGTAACTAAGCCCAAGAGCCTTGATCTGGGTCCTGTAGGTTTGAATGTTTTCCTCTGTCGTTTGTGCAGGATGGATCCCGGTCCGGATGGCGTACTGTTCAGCCGGCAGACCAAAGCTATCCCACCCCATAGGGTGCAGCACCTCGTACCCCAAAAGCCGCTTGAACCTTGATACGATGTCCGTTGCGGTGTACCCGCTGGCGTGGCCCACATGAAGCCCGGAACCGGATGGATAAGGGAACATGTCCAGGAGGTAGTATTTTGGTTTAGCGGAAGAGGTGTCTGTTTTGAAAGTTTTGTTCTTCTCCCAGAAGGCCTGCCATTTTTTCTCTATTTTGTGGTGATCGTAAGCCATATAACCCTTCAAGATTGCAGCAGTTTTTTAGAAAAAACCGATGCAAATGATTTTTTAAATGTGTGCAAAAGGCATTTTTTAAGTTCTAATTACTACTCTAAAAAAATGCGCTTTCAAAGGTTCTCCTCAAGGGAGATACCCCCTTTTTCGAAAAATACTATACACGCTTTGGACCCCTTCTTGTCAACTGTTGACATAAGTCCAAAAACAAAGAAAAAAAGGATCAAGCCGAAACAAAGCCGTGATCTTAAGATTGTTTTTTTTTCTTCAATCACCTAAACTCGACGCAGAATGCAATTTGACGTACAATTTCAAAAGAAACATAAAGTCGATTTGTCCGAAATCCCTGTTGAGCAGGACCTTTTTTATCGGGCGCGCCTGGTGGAGTTAGACTCTCAAACGAGCACCCATTTGCTCGAGCTATTCTACCTTTCCTCAAAAACTACCGTTCAAAAGCTCAAAAACGCTCTTGACCTGACCGATGACGAATTACAAAATTTTTTTGAAAAGATCGCCTCTCTAGAGATCCTTTCTTTCGACAAAGAGGCGGTTGTGATCGATAAAGATGTCAAAAAGAAAATAGAATGCCACCTCGAAAAGTTTTCTGAAGAATTCATCCCGGGAATCGAGTATTTCCAGACCTTGCTGAGGCAAGTACCCATCAGTATCCTCCCCACCTGGTACCCTTTACCCAGAACTTGCGATTCCATTTTCTTGAGTCTAAAGGAGAGGATCTTTCAAACTCCTTCTCAGTATCTAAGACATTTGCAGGAGGTTGAATCGGAAGAATACCCGGTACAAATACTAGTTCAAAGCCTTTTAGCATCCCCTCGTCATAGTCTGAGCCTTCAGGAAGTGGAGGAATTGAGCGGTTTTAAAGGGGGAGAATTACAAAAATTTTGCCTCTTTCTGGAATTCAACTTCATTGCGATTCTAACCTACAAAAGCTCAGGCGAGGGCTGGAGCTCCTATCTAGAGTTACCTGCCGAGCTAAGCGCCTATCTTAAAAAACAATCTCACCCCCTACCCTTTACATCGGTAATCCAAAACACAGTCGTACCAGATCGGGGCATCCCCCTCGCATTCGCTTTTGATCTGAGCCAAGTTATCCGATTTGTCAAAATGCACCCGGTGAGGGTCACGAAGGAAGGTATCAGGTATAACTTTTCCTCACCGGTTTTCAGTAAGCTGGTTGAAACTTTATCACTTTCGGTAGCCTATCTGGAAACTATCTTATCAAGGGGAATTGAGCTCCAGTTGCTCGAAATCGATCAGGGCTTCGTTACTTTACATCCCCAGGCAGAACCATGGCTCCTTTACTCGATTGAAAAGCAGGCTCTCACGCTCTTCAAAGCGCTTTGGATTCAAAAAAATCCAAATCTCAAGCAGGCGGAAAAAGGGCTTGCGTCGATTATTACAAATGGGTGGGTTTTAGCAGACGAAGTTATAAAGAATATTTCCTATGGAAAACCCCATCTTGTCCGAGGTAGAGACGGTTTTGATTACGAAATCCAAGATGAGGTAAGACTCAATTACGAGAATCTCGAAACCCTTTTTGAGTCGGGGCTGATCGAATGGGGAACTTACGAGAAAAAACGGTGTCTACAGCTTACCGATTTAGGAAAACAGATCGCTCGCTAAATGATTTTTTGATTAGCGCTTCTGCTCTTTCCAGTTCTCCCAATACTCCTCGCCATAGTTCACGCAAAGTTCGTCACCCTTTTTTACATTTTTTCTAGCGATGTAAATGACTCTTGGAAGCCCCTCGACAAATATCGTGACTGCTTCGACATTAGGATCGTCTGCGTGATTGATCGTTCGGGCAACATTACCACTGTAGCGGGCATCAAGGACATAACCGGTCTCATCGTCCCCAACAGTAAGGTTGAAAATGTAGCGGTTATCGGGATGGATCTCTTTTTCATGTGTGATCAAGCCGATATATTCGCAAACAAAGCCCCCTTTTTTGATTGGCTCTTTTGCAAAAACACCATTACCGATGGTAGAATTCACCCAACGAATTTCTAAAGAGTGCGGCGGATTTTTTCCGAGAAACTTTTTATATTTGGCAGCAAGATGGTTTTCTAGATCCCATTTCCCGCTAAATTTTCTCACCTGCTTTTTTAAGTTGAGAATGACCTTCAAACTACGCGGATAGGGGCGATCCAATGGGAGAAAGGGTTCTTTTTTTAGAGCCTCTTTTGAATAGACGTGTAAACTCTTTCCCATTTCCTTACCTTTGAATGCTTATAAAGACAATCAGTAGCAGATCTTGCCAACCTTTGCAAGAAAGATTTTACTCCCAATAATAGGGGCCGTAGTCGACGGTAAGTTCCTCATCTTTTTCGATTCTACGGTTTGTGAAAAAAATGATTCTGGGCAGGTTGTCGATCAAAAGCCATCGGGAAATCAAATTAGGATCATCACTATGATTGATAAACCTCGTGTGGTTCCCCTGTTTTTCTCCATCAATCACATAGCCGGTATCAAAAGTATCGATTGCATATTCGAAAATGTAACTATTGTCCCGGTCTTTTTTACGGTCCCTTTTTTTTACAATTCCCGTATATTCCCCTACACACGTCATCTCGGGCAACACCTGGTTGGCAAAAAGACCTGCCCCTTTTAGCTCATCGATTTCGCGCACACTCATTTTTTGTCGAATTCCCGACAGTTCCCTTTTAAATAGGGCCAAGTTCCAGCGATTGAATTGCCTGAAATTTGGATCTGACAATCGCTTCTCCCCCTTTTTTTGGATCCAAATCTGGTCAACACTTTCATCATAGACTAGTTGATCCAGATAGTTGAATTTATAGAATTCGCTCAAAGAGGCGCTCTCGTCTGGGATTAAAAAATCCCGAGCAGTTTCCACCATAGCCCCCCTACTAATCCCCAAATCAAAATATTGAGCACACTCATGGCAAATCCAATTTTCCACCAATCGGCGATTTTTACAAAATTAGCTCCGTAAAGGATAGGTGCAGGCCCCGACCCGAAATGGGTAAGAGAACCAAAAAGAGAGCTTGTAAAACCAAACACTAGTGCGGTCAGTTTTGCAGGGGCCCCTAAGTTTACCGCCACAACGAAGAAAGGGAGTAAAAGCGCTCCTATGTGGGCAAGGTTGCTTGCAAAAAAATAGTGTGCGTAAAAATAAATGAGCGCCAGGGTCATTAGTCCCCAACCCCATGAAACGCCTATAAAATGCCCCTTAACTACCAATCCAAACCAATCTGCAAGACCAAATTTCGTGATGTAGCCGGCCAACGTCAAAAGGGTCGCAAACCAGATCAGCGTGTCCCAAGCCCCTTTCTCTTTAAGGACGTCCTCCCATGTGAGGACTTGCAAGACTAAAAGGAGAGCTAAACCAATAAGCGCTGTGAGCGTTGCCGAGAGCCAGGCGCTTCCAATTGACCAAAGAAAAACTAAAATAAAAAAAACACCCAGCATAGCTAGTTCGTCCCCTTTAATTCCTCCCATAGCAATCAATTCATCGCTTGACTTTTGGGGAGCTTGGGGCGTCTCTTTTAATTCGGGGGGATAAATCTTGTGTAAAAGGTAAGGGATAGCCAAAAGACTTAAGAGACCGGGGACTATGGCAGCTATCGCCCACTCGGTCCAGGAGATTTGAACCCCATAAGGTTTTACAAAATTCAGCACCATCGGGTTTCCGGCCATCGCAGTTAAAAACATCGCACTTGTGACGGTGCCCGACTGAAAAATTGTCTGAATCAAGAAAGCTCCAATGCGCCTGGGGCTATGGTCGGGATCGCTCCCAAAAGCTTTAGCAATCGATAAGACAACCGGATAGACTATCCCCCCTATTCTTGCTGTCACACTGGGTATAGCGGGGGCCAGTAACAAATCTGTCAAGGCCATCCCATAGGCGATCCCAAGACTGTTTTTTCCCATCGCTTTAATCAAAATATGCGCCAGCCTTAATCCAAGCCCGGTTTTAATAAAACCTCTGGCTATAAAAAAAGCCGAGGCAATCAACCAAACCACCGGATTCGAAAAACCGATAAACGTCTCCTCAAAAGTGAGCACACTTGTGAGGGGAAGAACCAAGAGCGAAAAGATACAAATGGCACCTGATGGGAGGGGTTTAAGGATCACTCCTAAAACTGTGAATAAAAATACACCAAACACTTTCATCCCCCTCGGATCGGTGCCTAAAGGTTCGGGCAAATGCCAGAATATCCCTCCAATAAGTATACAGAAAATAAGTTTCAAAAGATCTGTGGTATGTTGCCGCCGTAAAAAAAGGGGCTTTGTGAGCGTGGACATGCGTATCTATTTGTTGTTCTTGGATTAGTTTAACAAAATTGGGGGAAAATGGAAATAAATTAGACCTCCATCCCTTTAAAGGCGGCTTCATTATCTTGGCTTGGCATTTGCAAAACAACATATCCGCTATTTTCGCCCGATAGAGAATTAGAAGTTTGAGAAACCGGAGGCAGATTGAGGCGCACCGGATCAGACGCACCTTGCAAGCCGGTTTGGGACGTTTCACTGCGGCCAGGAGCAAATACTAGACTGCTCTCAAGTCTAAAATTTCCGGCCTCTAAAACCTGCGACGATTCCCCTCCATGTTGAACAAGTTGCAAAATTGTGTCAGAGGAGTTGCTTGGACGGCGCGAACTCGATTGACTTAAGGAACCTATTGTTTCGCTGCGCACATGCCTGACGATCCCTTGTCGTGAAGTAGTAGGAGGCAGTATTTCTTGCCCCAAATCTCGGCTTGCAGAATCTCTTGTCCTCGGCGTATCCCTATTTTGGGGGTATTGTTGGATCCCAGGATCCCATTCCAATCCTCCAAAAACTGTAAATGTCTGTGAAGAGATAACGGACCCTACACTTCGGACCTCCTCCGATGAAAAGAACCCGCGCCCGGACCCGTAGGGCTGTAGGATCGTTTGTGAGCGGTATTCCCCGATTGACTGATCACGACCTTTAGAGGACTGGATACTTTGAATAGATCCGTTCGATCCCGATCGATATCCTCCTTGCACCCGATGCTCTGCATGTCGACGTACTGAGCCGGCTAAAGATACCGATTCGAGCGCATCTTCATCGGATGTAAAACTTTCTGAAAGGGCCTCCCCCGAGAGGTTTTGCGAGTTTATAGAGCGCGCATCCTCGTTCTGAAAAGATTGGGGAAACACCCCTGCACCCTGAATAGACCTTCCGTTTCGAAGAACTTCTGAATTTGCCGTCAAAAATCGCGGTTGGGAGGTTTCAACTTTAGGGCCCTGCACTGATTCTCTTTTTCCCAACAACTCTTGCGATCTCTCCAGAATTTTTTTGCGATTCAAAATAATATGGGCCCACTGCTTGAAGACAAACTTCAATTTTTCTTTGTTTTCTAAAAGCATGAAGCGATTATGCCTGTAGATTTTTGACATTCTGTTTGAAAGGACGACCGCTTGGTACCATCTATTGTAAAGTCTCCTCTTGATATTTATCGGATTTTTACGGTCAAAAATAACCCGGAATCGCTCCTGAATGAGATCCTTTGCCCCATCCTCGATGGCAGAGGCCAACTGTTTTTTTAAGTTTTTAGCAAGATCCCCTTGTATTTTTACATCCGGCATCCCTTTAAGGAGTTTTACCGCATCTTTGCAATTAGATCTTGGATCGATTGCGGAAGGGACCTGATTTTTGAGGGCGCTGATGGATCGAAAAACATTGTAAATTGCGGCAGCCTCCTCGATCTTTTGACATTTTATCTCCACATCTTTTAGCATCCCCAAAAATTTTTCTCTTTCTAGCTTCTGCTTGTTTCTATAATCAGTAGCTGCCGATAGAACTTTAGATACCATCACAAGAGCCGCCGTAAACCCTTTCGGTACATCGGTCTCTCCAAGAAATTTACTCGCCGTATCGGAGGTCTCCATAATAATCAGAGCAACTGCAACAAAAGCTGCCAAATAATCGACCCCCCTAAACGTCCAATCCGCAACTTGCTGCTTTGTAAATCTTGTCCCACAAAAAAGGGGGTCTTTTTTATTTAGGAATTGCTCAACTGTGGTCTGCACCTCCCTTAGCTTTTGGATGTTCCTCTCCAAAACAGCTAGAGGAGACTGGATCACCGCAACCATTTCCGTAGTTTCTTTTGACTCAAAGTTTTGTCCGACACTGATCACCGTCTCATCGATCGCTTTTACAGCAAAATCGCATTGGTTGATCAGTTCTTCGACAGGAAAACGGCCTGCTGAGCTTCTAACCTTGAATGGCATCGATAGATCCCTCTGTTCATTTTAAATAAAAATTTAACAGAGTATAAATTTTTTTTAAAGAGAAAATTCTGTTTCGAAAAAAATCTTTAACTGCCGCTCCCCCTGCCTTAAAAAAGCTTCTCTTCCGCTTATGAAATAAGTCGATTTCTCATAATAGGGGTCATGAAAAACTTTCATATCCAAAACAGCCGCCCCCTCTTTAAAAGGGAGTCTTAGCCCTGTCACAGGCAAAGTGTCTATGACAAGATCAAACTCAGGCAGCAGCTCCTCCAGAAGAAAAACCGGGACACCGCAGCTCTCTTCAAAAGCCTTTTTTTTATGAGGATCACGTAAAAAAACGTGCACCAACGACTCTTTTTTTAAAAAATTGGCAAACGCTTTAGCAACGCCCCCTCCCCCTAGAATGGCGACTCTCTTCCCTTTGAAATCATAGTCGTTGAGAATCTCTATGTCCGTATTGAAACCCTTCCCTTTATAGTAGGTATTTACCGTTTGGCAGAGTTTGGCGCTTGCATCTAATTCTTTACAAAACTCTACACTCGCCTCTTTAAATGGCATCGTAATGGAAAACCCCTGAAAATAGGGGGAGTCCAATAGTTTCTTAAGCTCAGAGGTCTCAATCACTAAATTCAGATACAAGGCGTCGATCGCTTTTTTTGCAAAAAGGGGATTGTAAAGTTTGTAGCCAATTGATTTAGGACTCTCTTCCCCCTTTAGCAATCCAAAAAGAGCTGTGTCTCTATGCAGCCTTGAAATTTGATAGATATCCTTCAACTCATCAAAAGGTATTTGACCATGGAACCCCTCTTTAGAAGTGTAAATCCAGCGCGCACCGAAAATATAACTCAAGAGCCTCGTAGCCTGGCACCTTTCCCCTCTTGCAAAAAGGATCAGCTTTTGGGGATAGATGGAAAATAGGGGGATCAAATCAAGATAATCTCCCATACGAATGGAATCGAAACAGCACTTAATGATATAAGGGCACTCTTTTGACATGATCTCTAAAAGCTCTGTCACATGCTCTTTAGAAACAAAAGTGCCATGATACGAATAAATCCATTTTGTGTTTGGAAAATTCTGATGATAGGGCCCTAACTTGTTCGGATAGGAGACATCGACATACGGGGCATTTTGGTGAGGTGGCTGATTTGTTAAAAGGTAAGGGTTTTTATGCTCGGTTCGTGTCGTTCGATCCGGCCTGAGTTCGATAATATCGGCCCCCTCCACCTCCTCCTCATCCGTTTGAAGAGTATAGACAATCATCCTGCATCACCTCCTCGACAATCTCCATCACATGCTCATAGGGAAAAAAAACCAGAAAATCTCCCATTCTATGATGGATCACATTCGAAAATGCAATGTCGCAGGGGCGATTTTTTTTTATCTCTTTGTAGAATTTTCCCAAATTTCGCACTATCAACTCGGGGAAAGGGTTTTTTAAATGGCAAAAAAGCGGCAATTTTTTCCTGAAGCCATGTCGGAAACCCCAAAATAGCCATCTCCACTCTTATGCCGTGTTGGACCGCCTCCCCGTGCGTTATGGAAAAATCCATGGATGCCTCCAGGGCGTGCCCGATCGTATGTCCAAAATTCAAAAGATATCGGATCCCTTTTTCATGGGGATCCTCATCAACAATTTGCCGCTTCAAATCTCTGGCCTTTTCGATACTTTTTTCTGAGAGGGGATATTCTAAACCTCGTAAAAAGTCCTCGTGGATTTTTGGGTCGATAAAATCCCCTTTATTGAGATGGCAATTCTTAAAGCTGTGAACCACTGCTATTTTTATAACCTCAACATACCCCGACAGTAGCTGCTCCTCAGGCAAAGTCGTTAGAAAAGCGGTATCGATAACCGTTTTTTTGGGCAAGTAGGTGGTCCCGATGCTATTTTTTAAAAAAGGGCGGTTGATCCCATTTTTACCCCCGACCGATGCGTCAACCATCCCAAGTAGAGTCGTAGGAACGAATACAACGTCGACCCCTCTCATGTAGGTGGAAGCGACAAATCCTACGAGATCTAATAGCGCACCGCCCCCAACACCCACAAGGAGGTCCGATTTTTTGAAATCGTTGTCGATCAAAAAATCGACGATTTTGAGATACATGTCCCAGGACTTGTCTTTTTCTTCACCGTCCATTTCATATAGCACCCCTTCTATACCATAAAAGTGGAGCCTTGGGAGATGGGATAGAACAGATTTGGCATAAATAATTATTTGGCGTGGCATGCAACGTCTCTTTTCAAATGCAGTTGCGTTTTGTGCAACAAAAAAAAGTCCATCAAAGTGATCCATAACATGGATTCGACTACTATGCGCGCTCTTGGGGCTAGCAACGGATCATGACGACCGTTTATAGTCAGAGTTTTTCCTTGTGAAATTTGTTGCTTTCCCACAGACGAAGGGGGTTTAAAAAAGAGCTCCCCAAATATCGGCTCTCCGGTGGAGATACCTCCCAAAATACCGGCCATATCATTTTTTATCGGACGTATAGATCCGTTTTTTTCAACGTAGGGATCGTTGAATTCGGAACCTGTTTTCGTTTGAAGGGTGTTGATGTCCCCCAAAATAAATCCTTTTGCAGCAGGGATGCTCATCAGCGCATCGGCTAACTTATTTGTAAGTTTATTGTACACAGGCTCGCCCAGCGATTGGAGCATCGGGTCGATTCTAAAACAGACGGAACTCGAGAGGGAATCTTTTTTTTCCATCGCCTTCTCCAATAAAATACGCCAGTCGGCACTTGTAGAGGGTTCATGACAACCGAAAGGATCGTTAAGGACACGCTCTCTAGCGCTAGGGAGCGGATCCAAATACTCAGGGGCACGTACATTCTGGATCTGCCGTACATCTGCTAAAAGATCGATGTCATAATTTCGCAAAATCTGTTTGGCAATCGAGCCTGCAACTACCCTGCAGAGGGTTTCTCGTGCCGAAGCCCTTCCCCCTCCCCTTAAATCGGCATGCCCATATTTTTCCAAATAGGTAAAATCGGCATGACCCGGTCTGAGCTGTTCCTTTAAAAAATCGTAGTCTTTGGATCTTTGATCCCGATTCGGTACAAAAAAAGCAATCGGAGCGCCCGTTGTGAAACCTTCGTAAATTCCGGCAAGGATTTCCACTTGGTCTAGCTCCTTTCTTTGAGAAGAAAAAAGGGAGCGTCCGGGCGCCCTTAGGTCCAAATCTCTTTGAATCTCCTCATGAACAATTTTGAAACCGCTTGGCACCCCGTCGATGATCCCGACATATCCAGGCCCATGAGATTCACCCGCCGTCGTTAAAGTGTACAGCCGGCCGATTGCATTGCTTCCCATAGTGTATCAGTATCCATTTTCCTATCTATACCTGTCAATTCTACAGTGATCTGGGCATTAGAGGCATACCCTTTTTCTCTTTCGGTCAACCAAATTTCAAAATCGACCCCTCTAAGGTAGGGCGCAGTAAAATCGATACGCTCTTTTAAAACTTCTTTGGGAATGCGTATCCAAATTGTAGTGTAACAGGGGGGATTTTTTTTTATAGGGGCCCCTCCCCCTAAAGAAATCAGGTGTGGATTTTGTAAAAGAAGCTCCTGAAAGGCCTCCAGTTCTTTTTTACGAAACACACTCTCCCCATATTCGTTAAAAAGAGAACGGACTTTTGTCTGATATTTTGTTTCAAGATAGTGGTCAAGATCTGCAAAATTCAGGTTTTTTTGGTCTGATAACAATTTTACCAAAGTCGTCTTTCCCGATTTCGGCAGCCCAATCAGGACAAAAGGTTTCAAAAAAGGAGGGGAAGGATTTAGAGACACAATGTACACTCTCGATTGTTGTTGTTCCTGTTGCGCCGATTGCCGCAACTGCCAAGCTCATGGCGACTCTGTGGTCGTTATGGGAAAAAAGGGGCGCACCTTTTAGAGGTTCCGGGGTGATTTCGATCCAATCCGCTGCTTCGTTTATGCGAATACAAGCCCCCATCTTAACCAATTCATTACGCATTGAAAATGGTCGGTCTGACTCTTTTTGTCTTGCCACGTGGATCTTATGGAGTTTTGTGGGCCCCTTTCCATAAAGGGCAAGAACCATAAGAATGGGAAGTAAATCAGGGGTATCCTCAATCGAACACTCTGATTGTTTCAATAGCGAAAAAAGGGCTTTATCACCTTGCGCGTCAGAAAAATCACATTTTTCAAGATCTAATTCGGTATTCAAAATTTTCGAAACAGCTACTAGAAACGCAAGGGAACTGAAATCCATGGGGATTGTTTTTTGAAAAGGGTCTATCATGACCTTTTTGGGTATATGGAACGTTTCATAGTTGCAATTTTCAATATTGGCCTGAAAACGGTTCAGCCATCCCAAGGTGATTTCCACGTAAGGTTTCTCGCACGGGTTTTTTACGTGAATCGTACTCTTTCCCTCACATTGGGATAATGCAATCAAAAGCGCTGAAACATGTTGGGAATTCGTCCCGTCCAATTCGACCGAGCCGGGGTGCAATGGGCCCTCTATTTCAAGCGGGGCAAATCCCACGTTTTCCAAATACGTGATTTTAACTCCAAGGGAACGTAAAGCCTCTACCAGAGGGGCTACCGGTCTAAGGGTTCTGATCGAAGCATCGCCCGTGATAACCGTTTTTTTTCCCCTTAAAGAGGCAAGAGCCATGTAAAAATGGAGCGCAAGTCCCGAATTGCGCACATCAACCGCATCCAGATCCCCCCAGATGCGTAGATTTTTTTTGAAATCTTCCACTTCCGGAGCTTGTAAAGTATTTTCTATAATACACTCTTTTTTTGAGAGGTGTTCGAAAAGTAGGGCTCTCATTGTGTGTGACTTGGAGGGGGGAATCTTCATCAAATAAACATGCCATATCCCGCATTTTCTTTCAAAAAATAGAGTGGTCCTGTAAAATGCTCTATTATGAAACGGTTATTTAAGTCATTCCTGATTGGGTTGACCCTCCTTTTTGCGGGGAATTATGTCTATCTCTACAATGCGCAGGATTCCCTTATCTTCCACTACAAAACCCTCCCCCGTAGCTACAACTTCCAAATGTCTCAAAAGTTTGAGGAGAGGACCTATTCCGTAGACCGCGGAATTCAACTCAACGCCCTCTATTTTTCCCAGATTACCGACGAAGAAACAAAAGGGGTAGTCATTTGCTTTCACGGCAGGGGTACAAACCTTTCAAGAGATTGGGGCAAGCTTGCGGCGCTGTATATCCATCACGGCTACGACTTCATCGTTTACGACTACAGGGGATTTGGAAAAAGCGACGGTCACATAGATCCGCAGAACATCTACAATGATCCGATTAAAATGTATGAAATTATCACATCGGAGTATAAAGGTAAGAAGACGATTG
Source organism: Chlamydiia bacterium (assembly GCA_040382515.1). Lineage (GTDB taxonomy): Bacteria > Chlamydiota > Chlamydiia > Chlamydiales > RGXB01 > RGXB01. Next base: position 21,822 of record JBEIFH010000005.1, read on the forward strand.
TTTTAGGAAGATCCATGGGGACGAATTTTGCGACCTACGTGGCTTCGATAAAAAAACCTGACGCGCTGATCCTGGATGCCCCTTTTTACAGTATGCTGGACATGGCTTGCCTTACTAAGCCTTACATCCCCCGCATCTTGCTTGAAAAAATTCTAAAGTACCCTATGTTCACCAACCAGTACATAAAAAAAGTCGATTGCCCTATTCTTATCTTTCACGGTACGGAAGATAATACAGTTCCCTATTGCGAATCGGTGCGTCTTTTCGATATTATCAAGCACAAACAAAAAAACCATTTTGTTAAACTTGAAGGGGCAGACCACAATAGTTTGGCTCAGCACCCTGAATACGAACCCTCTATAGACGCATTCTTAAAAGAACTATGAAAAAAATTTTTCTTGCCCTGATCCTCTTTTCAGCACCGATGTGCTACGTAGGTTACCTACACCAAAATCAGGAGAAATTTATCTTCGAAATTCGGAAGTTAGAAAAAAATCACCATTTTGATTTTACCCTACCATTCGAAGAATTGACCATCAGAGCCTCTGACGGTCAAACACCGCTGTCGGCAGTTCACTTTAAACCGGCAGAAAAAAGCAAGGGGATCGTCCTTTTTTTGCATGGAAGCGGTACGAACATAAGTGAAATCCCCCAGTCGCTGCCTGAAAAGATTCTTAGCAAGGGATATGAATTCTATACCTTCGATTATCGAGGTTTCGGTAAAAGCGGTGGAAAAATCTCAGAAAAAGATCTTCTTGAGGACGCCATGTTTGTCTACGACGGACTCGTGAACCGGTACGGGGAAAAAAATGTGATCCTTTACGGTAGATCGCTAGGGACCTCTTTGGCAACATTTATCGCCTCACAACACCAGCCCAAACACCTCTTGCTGGAGGCTCCCTTCCACAGCATGCTAGACATGGCATTGATTGATCAACCCTATATTCCAAAAATGGCTATGGAATCGATCCTCTCGTTTCATCTAAGAAGCGATTTGTGGATGCCAAACGTAAAAACTTCCGTCACCTTTGCACATGGAGACAAAGACGAATGGGTTCCGCTCGTTGAAGCTAACCGCCTCTATGAAAAAGTGCAATCCAGCCACAAAAATTTTGCGGTTTTCAAAGATTGGGGCCACGACAATTTTTGCGACCATCCCGATTACGATCTTTTGCTTGATCAAGTGCTCTCTTGAACTATTCGAAATACATCGTTTTAGAACAATCGCTAGAAAAAGGGTTTTGGATAAAAATCCTTTTTTCTTGACCACATTTTGAAGCTTGAGAGTGTTTTCCCTAGGTAAGCTGCATCTCTTTAGAAGAGACCTCTTCCCATGAAAGGAGCCCTTTATTTGGTACAACAAGTAGATCCATGAGAGTGTCCCCTTTTGGTTTATAATGAGCCGTGACCTCTTTAAAACTGCAGTTCCCAAGGTAAGGGGCTGCCAGCTTGAAGGCAAAATGGGGATCTATTTCCTCAGGGGAAATCACACCCATTTGGGGATTTTCAACCAGATAGCTCATCGCTGCGTACACACCCGAACCGACCTGCGTGAGCGTAGCATTCACGTCTTTAGAGATAGAGTCCCCATTTTCTACAATCGAGCCTATCCAAAAGGTTCTTAAACCCTGCTTGGTTCTGAAATACAGCAAGCAACCTATGCTATCGTAGCCCCCTGCAATCTCGGCGGCTGATAAAAATCTGGTAGGGATCTCCCTATCCTTTCGAGCCGCTTCCAGAAGCCCTTTTCCTAAATCGCTTGGCTCATAACAATAGTATACCGACGGCCAGTACTCCCCATTTTTTAAAAAACGGGCCAGTGTATGGGCCTCTTGGTGGGGAATAATTCTGCCATGCACCGCCCCCCCTTTCGGCTCATAGGATTCGGCGATAATGTCTATGCTGGGGCATGAAAAGAAAACCTGTAAAGACTCTAAGCGATGCTCACAGTCGACAGTCGAAGGGATGTGTGTCTCATGCGAACCCATGGTGTAGGCACAGGAGTCGAGCGCCTCATCAATAAAACCTGTCCCCGACCATGTGTTATAAAAAACATTCCGATCCAGTGTTTTTTCTGGATATTGGGTATCTCTTTCCACAATTTGTATTGTTGTTAGACCAAGCTTTTCAGCTATTAGATGGTACTGCTTCAGCGGGATCAAGTACTCCAACGAGGGGTCGAGTGTCTGTACCGCCTTCTCCAATCCGATGAGCGCCAAGCTGCTTACAATACCCGGGTTCATTCCGTAGGTGTACACCATGCTTGTAGAGACAGTTTTTGTAGCTTCCAGAAGTGACAGCTCAAGACGGGTTAAACTGTCGTTGTAGCCTCGCGTGATGTCGGTGATCGGATCGTCCCACCAATCGAGCGCCGTGTCTATATATAGCGATTTTTTCTTTTCTGCGAGCAGCATGATGTCTATTGTACCGACCCTTGTGCTCAAGTTTACAATAAATGCATCTGGCCCAATTTCCCTACCGAGAATTTCCTGGTAATTCGACTCAGTTACCTTAGTCTTTAGCCAAACACATTTTTCGTCGTCGGAGGCAAAGCGATTCTCTTCTTTCGGTTTTAAAGGGCTAAAAAACCGCATCTGGGGTATTTGGGAGATATCCGACGGCTCCACGAACAGGGTTTTTTTTCCCTGAATCCAATCGGGTTTTTCTTTAAAAAGAATCTCAATAACGGCCCTGGCAACCCCCCCAACCCCTATAAAAACCCACTGCTCTATAGTCTTTTTCAAATCTCAAGTCCTACTTATAAAAATCTGCCCCATTCCTCTTAAAACTTTCCGTCCATCTACAAAAAAACGGATAAGTTTTAGAACCGACCTGGTTTTTTATTTTCTTACGGGCGCGCTCTTGAGGCTCTTATGATTATATTTGCAATCAAGGCGGTCCATCCTGTCTGGTGACTGGCTCCAAGACCTTGTCCGGTGTCCGGATTGAAATACTCAAAAAACTGCAAGTAACGACGCATCTCAGGCTCATTAAAGAGCGGATGCCCTCCGTAAATTGGCCTCCCCTTTTCAGTTTCAGCGAACATCGATGTTAGGCGATTTTTTAAATCGATTGCAAGTTCAAATGCACTCCGTTTGCTGCCGTCAAAAAGTTCCAATTTCCAGCTATCTTGAAAAACCTCATCGATCCGAAGCAATAAATCAAAAATCATATAATTCATCGGCATCCATACCGGCCCCCTCCAATTCGAATTACCCCCCATAATTTTTTCTTGTGATTCGTTTGGCTCATACCTTAAAACGGTTCCATTAAAATCGACAGGATGGTCTTTATGATAATACGACAGGCTCCTGACACCAAATGTCCCTAGAAATTCATTAGGGTCAAACACCTTGCTGAGAACTTTTTTTAATTTTGGCATCGGAGCGAGGACAAGCAGGTAACCCGATTTTTTTTCGTTTTCGATACGCACAACAAAGTCTGCCGTGAGTGTATCCAGGCGGTGCATCAACCGTTTGAACAAATAGGAAAACTCTTTGAATTTTTCCAATTCCTCATCTTCAATCCATTCAAAGGCGAAAAGGGGGACGATACCGACAAGACTTTTGATTTTCATTTGCTCTTGCCGGCCGTCAGGAAACCGCAATACGTCGTAAAAAAACCCATCCTCTTCGGACCAATTGTTTATCTGCCGATCGAAACCTTTACTGAAACCGTGAGCAATTAAAGTAAAATGGCGAAAATACTTAGAGGCCATCACCTCGTATACAGGATCTACTTTTGCGATCTCCAAGGCCATACGCATCATAACCAGAGCAAAAAGGGCCATCCATGAGGTGGAATCCGACTGCTCAATTCTCTGTGAACTTTGCTGTAAACTTTCCCTGTCGACGACACTGATGTTGTCAAAACCGCAAAAGCCCCCCTCAAAAACATTTAAGCCACTCCGATCTTTTCGGTTCACCCACCAGGTGAAATGGATCGTCAAACGCTCAAAACACTTTTTAAGAAAATCGATATCTTGAATCTGGTTAAAATCTTTTTCGTAACGAAAGAGCCTTAAGACGCTAAAAGCATGGACGGGGGGATTGATGCTGGAAAAGTCCCATTCAAAACCGGGGAGCATCCCGTTAGGGTGCATGATACGGTCCGAAAGAAGATACCAGGCAATCTTTTTACCATAATCAATATCAAGATAACCGAAAGACATCGCCTGGAAACCCATATCCCATGCGGCAAACCAGGGGTATTCCCACTTGTCAGGGATCGAAAGGACATCATAGCTGTTAAAATGGGAAAATTCCTGGTTCCTCCCCTTCCCCTGCGTATCTTCCAACCACTTGCGCACATTGTATTCATAGTAGGTTTTTGAGTACAAAAGGGCTGATGCAGCCCTTTTTATGATCTCTTTTTCCAGGGCTGTTTTTCCGGGAAGGGCCACGAGATCGAAAAAATCAAGAGACTTTTTTTTCACCATCTCCATTTTTTCATCTGATCCCTCAAACGGCAGTTCCGTATAGCTGTCAGATAAACGGAAAACAAACTCTTTCGTCATCAAGGGAGCCAGCTCGACAACCTCATGAAATGCCGCTTTTGTACCCGTGGAAAGATCTGACTTTGAATTACGGATCACAATATCGTGAAAAGCCCCCCTCGACCCCTCCTCATTGTCGGTAAAAATGGCCTTCGAAAAAGGGGAGAAAAAAAACATCTCGGGAAGCTTCCACCCCCCTTGCCTTGTCTCCTCCTCCTCAACATTTTTCGTGTCCAAACATAGACAGTTTGGGGAATAGAGCGCTATCGAAGGGGGTCTGCCTCCGTTTTTTTTCCACCGATTTCTAAATTGCAATTGGGGCAAAATATGCAATTGACGGGTAAGCTTAGAGCGATTCGTTACCTCAAGACGGATAAAAACATCGTAGCAGTCTACTTTAAAATATTCGATTTTCAAATCAAAATAACCCTCGTCAAAAGCGTGCGTATCGTAAATTTCATACTCGCGCTCGAGCGAGGTTCTTTTTTGAGATACGTCAATAAGCTCTTGGTAAGGGTAACTCTTAACCGGATATTTGTAGAGGTACTCTACGTATGAGTGGTCCTTGGTACAGGTCAAATGGTAATAAAGCTCCTTCACATCTTCTCCATGATTTCCCTCATGGTTCGACAATCCGAAAAGGCGCTCTTTTAGAATGGAATCTTTTGAGTTCCAGAAAACAAAAGAGAAAATAAATGTTTGTCTAAAATCTGAAAAACCCGCAATCGCATCTTCCCCGTAGCGAAACGGGGATACCCTCGCTTTATTAAAATCAAATCCGGTCCAGGGGTCTTGTGCAGGGCTTTTATCTTCCCTGACAGTTCCCCAGGAGCGTTCGCTTACGTAGCAACCCAAATCATAATTGCGGATCAGGTCAGCGCGATTGAAGCCGTTCTTGAGAGTTTTTTTTGGCTCTTTCATACCAGGCACTCAGATTTACAATAGCATGATCGGGTGAAATCATCATCATGCCAAAATGGCCCAAAAGGGAATAAGCATCCTGTATGTTGTTTCTTTCCTCTTGATGCCATCGTCTATACTCATCATTGTTTCTATTTGCCAATTTTGCGATAAAAGAAAAGATTGTCAAGGCAATTGAAGCGGTCAAACTCATCGTTCCGTGAACTAAAAGCTGGATCCGTGGAACCATAGAGTGTTGCACAGCCCCTAAAGCGTCCTCCCCTGCATTCGCATAGTCTGATTTACGAACAACAGCACGCGCATAATCATTAATTAAATTTTTTACATCATCCAGACAAGCGCCTTGTACAAACATAGTATTCCTATTTTTAGTAGTTCTTTGTAAATTCTTTACGACAAAATATTATGGAATCCCCCTTTAAGCACCAATCAAAATTTGCAAAACAAGGTTCTAACAGGTAAAATATTGAGGTTATGCCCCAAAAACGTATAGTAGTAGGCCTTTCGGGTGGAGTCGATTCCTCCGTATCTGCAAAAATCCTCAAGGAAGAAGGGCATGAAGTGATCGGCCTTTTCATGAAAAACTGGGAAGAGGATAACGACCTGGGGGTTTGCCCTGCCAAAGAAGACTTTGACGATGTGATGCGTGTCGCTCTGGCATTAGACATCCCCTACTACACGGTAAATTACTCAAAAGCCTACAGAGAAAAAGTCTTTGACGAGTTCATCGAGGGGTTGAAGAAGGGCTTAACCCCCAACCCAGACCTACTTTGCAACCGCGAAATCAAATTCAAGGTTCTTCTAGAAGCGGCCGAGAATTTAGGTGCCGATTTTTTGGCTACCGGACACTACTGCAGAAGAGACGAGAACGGCAGACTTCTGAAAGGGGTCGATCCTCTCAAAGATCAAAGCTATTTTTTAGCCCAGGTCCCCTCCACAGCGATTCGAAAATCACTGTTTCCAATAGGTGATCTGAAAAAACCCCAGGTGCGAGAGATTGCAAAAAGCGGATCCCTCGCCACGCATGCCAAAAAAGAGAGCATGGGTATCTGTTTTATCGGAAACAAAAATTTTAAGAAATTTATTGAGTCTTATATCCCGGCGACAACGGGCTCTTTTTACGATATGGAGACAAAAAAAAGGATCTCTTCGCATGACGGCGCCTGTTTTTACACCATAGGAGAACGTGCCAGGATCTCAGGAAGCGATGCCCCCTATTTCGTGGCAAAAAAAGAGGGAAATGACGTTTTTGTAGTCAAAGGCAAAGACCACCCGCTTCTTTACACCTCCTCTTTAAGCGCCTCCTCCCCGTTTTGGATCCACGAGACCCCCGATTTCCTAAAATGCTACACGGCGAAAATCCGCTATAGGCAAAACGACCAAAAATGTCTGATTAGGTTTACAGACAAGGGCTTAAAAGTTGATTTTGAAACCCCCCAAAGGGCGGCTACCCCCGGCCAGTATGTCGTTTTCTATGACGGGGATGTTTGCCTAGGCAGCGCAATCATTGATTGAGCTATTTACTATAAAATGGTAATATATACCCTGATGAGAAAACTTTATTACCATTTAATAAAAATATCTATCCTTTTGGTAGACATAGTATTGCATGCGGGACTCTTCTCTCCCCTCCTCATGCTTTGGGGCTATCTCCCCTTGCTCTCAATAGTTTTTTACCCGTTTTGCCTCTTTTTAGAGCGTAAATACCTCGGATGCACCTTTGCAGAGCTTTTGATAAATAAAAAATTTATTATATACCCCTCCCCAAAAACGCTATTAAGAACCCCAGTCTTTATTAAGATTCCTATCAGTAAAAGAAGAAGAGGGGTTTTAAAAATCCTCCTTCCAATTACGGCCCTGCTGGTCTTTATTCTCGCAGAGCCCCTCGACACTTTTGCAACCTCATCACCGCAAAATATCCAAACAACCCTCCTTGAAGAGCTCCACTGCAGTGTTGTCCAGCCGTCTGAAGGAAAACTGTCTAAAGGGGTTTTAAAACTTCCTCGGAACGGAGGCAATCTCCCCTATACCCTGTATAAAATCGACGACAAGAGCCAGCGGATTACCTACATGGTCCAGAACTCCGCCATGCATTCGGACTGGACCCGTTACCCCTACTCTATCGTCATGAAGGGGGCCGTGTATGTTATTTTGGAGGATGTGCGCCTTGATAAGGTGAACTCCAAAGAGGTTGGGACGCATCAGGGTAACAAATCCACAGTGATTCGTGGAATCAAAAATGGGGAAGCCCAACTGATACGCATCGTACTGGCAAACAAGCAGATCTATAAAGTCCAAGTCAGCTACCCTCTCAACGACTCCGAAATAGAGCAAAAAGCGATCGATTTCATAGATTCCTTTACACCGATCCCTCGATGAACCCCTTTAAAACAGCCCCAACCGATCTCTCCTAAGTTACGTATCACTGAACGGGGCAACATCAAATTTCTTGCCTATTTTCTTTGTCCCGGTCTAGTCTGGGGAGGTGCTGTATCGGTTGTTCATAGTTTTGATCTTTATCCTCCCGATAGTGTATAAGCCCCCGCTTAAAAACGTCCTTTTTGTAAGCGCCGATTGCCCGGCCTGTTTTTACAAAATTGTCAAGCTGGAAGCAAGCGGGCTACTCCCCAGATTCTGGGCTGTCGATCAGTCGATCGAGGTGAACTGCCTTATGGGCAAACTCTACGGTATCGATCCCCGACATCAGGTAAAATTTCTCGAGTACCTCCATACACATCCCAAAAAAATCGAACTCTCCCGTTTTTGCCTTGAAATTCAAATTGATAAGCATCAGTTGTTAGAGTGTAAATACTGTTCGTTTCTACAGTTAAGCGTGCTTGAAATCTTGTATTATGTTATGAGTAAGTTCCTATCGACAATTCCATATGGGATGGAAAATCGTTGAATTTTCACCATTAATCTTAATTTAATAAACGTACCGACTCTGAAATGTACACGCTTAGAAAACTTCTGCTGACAATGTCTTTACTTTTCAGCACCTCGATCTCATTTTTTTTTGAATCTTGCCTCCTATGCTCCTGCTTGAGATGGACCTTATTTGGTTTGATTCTTTTGCCTGTCCGTTTTGACAGATTCTCTTTTTTTGTAGAAATCTTTGGTCTTGTGTTGTCGCTTTTTTTAACCGTATTGCAAAATCCCCTCTTCTGCGAGTCGAGTTGCAACACTTTATTGTCGTTTCTTCCCCTCTCAAGCCTTATGGTGTTTTTTTTGTTACTCATTCTAAGGTTGGCGAAAAACAAAAAGGAAACCTTAGCCCCGATTAAAAAAGAGGTCCGAAGCGGAGAAGAAAAAAATAGATCTTTAGAGGATCGGGATTAAAACTCATCGACTCCAACTTTTTTTGGTCAAAAAAAATCAGAGCTGAAAAGTAAATACCTCTCGGTATAATTCTTTAGACTTGTTTATACTTTTTTTATGAGACGCTTTTATAAAAATCGCTTCGACAAAAAATTCCTCGGTGTTTTTGGGGGTATAGCTCTTGTTTTTAAAGTCGATTCTAATCTTTTAAGACTCCTTTTTGTAGCCTTTAGCGCCACCCCGCTTTTTCCCCTTACGGCTGCTCTCTATCTCATTTTGGCGCTGATCATGCCGGAGGGGGGACCTATCATGATTGAAAATCGGGGCAAAAAGCTCTACCGCTCTTTAAATGATCGAAAAATTTCCGGTGTTTGCGGCGGTCTTGCTAAATATTTTTCTGTAGATTCCACTCTCGTTAGACTTCTTTTTATTGTTGTTGCCTTTACACCTTTTATCTTTCCAATTATTGTGAGCTATATCGCCGGTACTATCTTAATACCTGAAGGAGATTAATGGATTATTATTTAGGTGTAGACCTTGGCTCAACACACATAAAAGCCATGATCGTCTCAGAGGAAGGTGTTATCCTTTCTTACTGCTCAAAACCAAATCCTGTAAAACGGATTGATGGGAAGGTAAGGCAGGATTTATTCCATCTCATGCACCTGGCCCAAGATACAATCGATCAATGTATTTGCAATAGTGGTCTAAACGAGAACAAAATTGCATGCATCGCACTCTCCTCTCAAAGAGGGAGTTTTGCCTTTTTTGACAATACCGGCTATTCCCCCCTTTTCTCCTGGGAAGATACGACCAAGCCCAAAGATCTCAATCTCTCATCGAAAGTAAAAATAGCTACCCTTGATACCCTATTCATTCAACATCTGACCAAAGAAAAGAAATTTATCACTGATCCCACCCATGCAAGCTACGCAAAATTTGAAACTACGGCTGCAGAAAAAGCCGAAGTCGTCCCCTCCGATTCGCATTTTGGCACTTTTAGGGGAATTCCTATAAAAGCAAGTGTCGCCGATCAAGCAGCCTCTTTGTATGCCTTGGACCACCCTACAATCCTAAGTCTTGGCACCGGGGCGTTTTTGTTGAATGAGTGTGAAGAAACGCCATCCAAAGAGGGATCTGACAAGCTCTATTCGGGGGTAAAAACCGGCTCAGGAAAGGTTTTCTACACAGAATTAGAACTTACCACTCTTGCACCTATATTACAAAATCTTGTCCACCATTTTAGCCCCCAAAGGTGCTATACGGATCTAGAATCTCTGGCCGCCGGTGCTTTTCATTCAAAGGGGTTATTTTACCACCCGGAGCTGATGGAATTCAAAGGTTTCGGCTCGTCCATCGGCATTTGCGAGTGGACCCGCTCTTTGATCGAGGGATTTACCTTCTCTATCAAAGACATGATTGACCGGATGCAAAAAAAACAGCACGCTCTGTATGCTGTTTTACCAATTACTGGCGGTGTGAGCCGGTCAAACTACATGATGCAGCTTTTAAGCGATCTAAGCGGTATTAGCCTCATACGACCCCGGTGCATCGATACAGACATATTAGGCTCCATAAAACTTGCCTCCTCTAATCCTCTCACCAAACTTTTAGATGAGGAGACTACCTTCCAACCGCAAACGAACTCTATTTTACAAGATTCCTATGCCTTATGGAAGAGAACTTTTTATGAAACACCCTAGCCAAAAAAGGGGTTATCTTCCCGATTTTTTTTTCTCTTCACCCCTCTTCTTGATATTTGCTCCCTTTGCTGGTATATTTTTTTGGGCTGAAATAAACTCCTTTGCAGCCGAGCCACTCAAACATAATTTTATAAAGCACTCTTTTGACGAGATTCCCATGAAAAAAGAAGTACCTCCTCAAGCTGTCATTTTTATAGGCCCCCCCGGTTCGGGAAAAGGGACACAGGCAGAAAAATTAAAAGGTTACCGGCATATATCGACCGGAGACCTTCTCAGGGAAGAGATTAAAAAAGGGTCTAAGATCGGTTTGAGTTGTAAAGAGATCATCGACAAAGGGGAGATGGTGCCCGACTCCTTAATTTCCGATCTGATCGAGACCCATTTTAGTCCGCACATTCTTCTTGACGGATACCCAAGGACGCTTGCCCAAGCCAGGTGGCTTGATGAAAAAGTAAAAATATCACAGGTGTTTTTTTTCGAGGTGAACGTCGATAAGCTTGTCGAAAGGCTCACGAATCGGAGGGTTTGCCCCTCCTGCAAAGGGGTCTATAATCTGGTCTCAAAACCCCCGATCAAACCTTTCACTTGCGATCAGTGTGCCACCCCGCTGATGCAGCGTGCAGATGATGTAGAGACAGTGATTCGTAACAGGATGCGAGTTTACCAGGAAGAGACCGCCCCTGTGATTGAGTTTTATCGGCAAAAAGGGCAACTGACAAAATTGGATGCCTCACAAACCCCCGATGCGATAGCCGATTTGATCCACAAAAAAATTTTTTCCAGCCATTAGGATTCGGGAAATTCTCCTGTCTCCTCGGCATCACCTATGTTGAATCGGAGGGGATAAGCTTGTTTTCCCGCTTTAAGATTTACGTATCGAGTTTGATTTTTAAAGCCTCTGCAGCAGCTAAAATAGAAGATACAGCCTGCATCTGTGTCTCCCTGCGGCGCGCTTCCGGATCACGTGGTGAATTCACAGGGGTGTCATGAAAAGATTTTTTCTGATTCTCTTTAAACTCTTCCAAGCTATTTATGAAGACTACAACGAGGTTTCTTTTCTCATCTGGATTGGGCTTTTTTTTGATAACATTCCAGTCCTTTTCAAGCTCCGAAAATTTTTTGTAGACCTCTTTTGAAGTGGAAAATCCCAAATGCATAGTCGCCAACATGAAATTTGCATCCACCCCTTCAGCACATTCGACCCCTTTTTGCAAGGGCTGATTATCCCCGTTACCAATACTGGATACATTCAAAACCGGCACCATACACACCTCTTTTAAAATAACAAATGCAGACTAGCTTTATCTATCGAGATTTATTAGATTTTTAGCTTATCTAAAACAATTGAGCTATTAAATAGTAATTAACGAATATAAAAATATCAATTCTAATATATTAAAAAACAAAAAGTATATTCTGTTTCAATGGCAAGTCAACAAGGGTACGGGAAATGAACTATGCGCTTCTTGTCGCCAATTTTTTACACATACCGGGAAATAAAAAGAGGTGGATAGGATAGGTCAACCACCAGTAGAGCCTTCCGATCACACCCGATGGTCTAAAAACGGCCTTCTGCCTTAGATATCCATCCTCAATCCAAAATTCTAACCAGGCCTCCCCCGGCATACGCATAAGGGCGTACAAAAGAATGTGTTTCTTTTCCCGATCCTCTATCAAAATATCCCATACCTCAAAAAAGTCCTTTTTTCCCCCGAAAAGATAATCGATTGCGATCCGGATTCTCCATGCCCAGTTCATAAAATAGAAACGATCCTGACTTTGCCCGAAGTACTGTAACCGATACCAAAGATTCGGTTCTAATATGTTGAGCGGAGCTTTCACTTCAAATGAAAGGGTACCAAACGTAGGGGCATGCCCCTCTTCCGTTTTGATAAATGCCTCTTGACAGGCCTCTTCAAAGCTTTTTGTTTCAAAGGGGATGATTTTTTGAATCGAATGATCTTGAACGTAAGTGTCATTTTTGAGACTCAATACAAGGCTTTGAGCCAGCTTGAAGGTGGTGCTTGTCACAAAATAGATCCAGTAGGAGGAGAGTTTTGGGGTCAGGAACGGGACCGGAATGATCAACCGGTGAAAACCCCTGAATTTAGCAAAGCGCAACAACATTTCCTTATAAGAGATTACCTCCGGCCCGCCGATTTCAAATACCTTCCTGATACAGTCGGGGTGATTTGCCACCTCGGTGAGGTATCTGAGCACGTCGGACAATGCTAACGGTTGAGAGCGGTTATTCACCCATTTTGGTGTCATCATCACAGGTAAATGCTCCACTAGATCCCGAATGATTTCAAATGAGGCCGAACCGGAACCTAGAATGATGGCAGCACGTAAAATCGTGTAAGGGAGATCCGCTTTTATAAATATTTCCTCAACCTTGCGCCTACTTAAAAGATGCTTCGATAGCACATCCTCCTCTCTCCCGAGACCGCTCAAATAGATCACCTGGTGGACATGGCTTTTTTTTACCCAATCGGCAAAATTTAACGCGATCTGCTGCTCTTTGAGGTCAAAATCACCCCCCTCGGACATGGAATGGACAAAAAAATAGGCTGCATCCAAATTTTGAGGAAGTGGAGGCAGGCTCTCGGGTTGCAACAGATCCCCTACAAGAACATGCAAAGAGCTGCCTCTGAAGGGGAGCTTACGGGGATCTCTCACCAGGCAATAGAGCTCAATATCCTGCTGATTTAAAAGAAAATTCACCAGAGCCTTGCCAATAGATCCGGAAGATCCGGTGATCAAAAATTTCTTACCCATACAAGTTGAGTCCATTAGGTTAAATGTGCTTAAGTTCATACCATTTTTATCAAAAAAAGAGTATAATTAATCCCTTATGCGGTTTTATTTATGATCGAGAGATTGGGGGGGGGGCTTCAACGTCCAAACGATAATTTGCCTTGTATTAGAGTCTCAAATACCCCCTCTACCCTTTATTTTATTCAATTTTTTAATGATATCTATTTAGACTGCAAGGATTTCGCTGTCGATTTCAAAGAGAAAAAAATCCTGCCGCTAACAAATTCCACCCTAAGAATCCTCGGTTCCCCACTAAACTTAGCCTACTCCCTAGCCAACATCGCACAAATATGTTTGGAAGCCTTAAAGTACTCGCTCCCATGGTTGAAAATCCTAAGTCCGATCGTTGCGACTGTATATACAGGAATCGAAATCGTATGCGATACCCTTCAACTCAGACACACAACAAAAATTTCTAATGAACTCCCCCTTATCCTCGAAAAAAAAGACTTCGAACTTCTTCAAGAAAAGCTCAAAACCGACAGCTCGTTTCAGAAAATTTTAGGCGAAAAAAACATCGTTGAGATAAAGAAACTTTTGTCTACCCATTTCATGGAAGGGACCGAATTTCCTAAAAGCGAAATTGAAGAGATTTTTAAAACCCAATTGAAAAAAGCCAAAATTATCTATTCCATATCGCTGGTCTGTTTATTTTTAAGTGGCCTATCAATCGTTGTCAGTGCACTACTTGCTCCACCCCTTGTTATATCCTCCTTAGCCATCACCGCTGCAGTTATCTCCACCGTGCGTAATACGATGATTCCCGCTTATCTTTACCAAATAGGGGGTAAATTTTCTTGGCGCTCTGCAATTCCCGACTGGCCGAAAAAAATCGCATCGACTATTGTGGGCATGTGTCGGATTTTATTAGCCAAATTGCGCACTATCTGGACTCGCTGCTACACCACTACGAGGGATTTCGGCCCTCTGCATGCACATGGTGGCTCTCTACCATACTCGATCCCAAGATACACTCCGTCGCCTACATCTTCCTCCTCGCCTCCACCAAACTCCAGTCGCCTAAGATACTACAGGCTGCCTTTGGATCTCTCTTCTTATATCCCCTTATCTTCGTCGTAAAGTGCTCCGTCGGGCGCGCAAGACCTTATCTAAATGAAGATATTTTTAGTTGCATCCCTTTCAGCTGCAATGAGCTCTATTCTTCATTTCCCTCATCCCATGCTGCGGCCCTTGGACTGTTTTTATCCATCTTTCGACCTAAATTCTGGCCTCTTTTAGCCCCATTGGCCCTGATCAGGGTTTTGGAAGGGGTCCATTATCCGTCAGATGTCCTTGCCGGGTTCCTGATAGGTTTTTTCATCCCCCGTTTCTCGAACAGGATTTTATCGATCGTTGCCTCTGTCCCACCCCTATCGACGTTAATAAAATATTTTAAACCCGCTTCCAGCCCTTAATTTTCGTATTTAACCCCCCTGAAGGGAGGGGCTTTTGGCCCAAAAACAATGGGCCTAAACGCCTAAGTAGTTGACTCACAATTAAATAAAAAATTTTTTTATTTAAAAATCTTTATCTATTTTTTTAAAGGGATTCTGGTTATAATAGTACCTAATGTGATGGTTTTAATGGTTTTATTATGAGTGCAAATACCCCCATTTCGTCCTCTAGCCACTCTCCATGGCTTAAACAGTTCAAAGGGCTTATACAGCACCCTAAGCCCCCTTTATCGATGGCTATTCAATGGCCCTCCTCTGACGCCCAGGAGATGGCAGCGCGACAAAGAACATGGTCCGTGATGCATAGCACACCCCCGAGCCTAAACGACATATCAACATTCATGCATACACATGGATTAGGAGTAATCAGTGAGGACTCCGAAATAGTGTCCCGCCGTAACGCTCTTGTTCAGCATAATGGAAGCGCCGACTCCCCCCAAATTACCCAAAGTCGGTTTCAAGTCCTGGATTTTTTTTCAAACCTACCCGCTCGCATCTTTGGCCCGTCTTTAGAAGAGAAGATGCGCTATTTGCGAGAAAATGGGGATTCGCCCCCATCCGGTCTTTTACAAAGAGCTCTCTACTGGCCTCTACAAAAAGGGATTGCACTCGTCAAGGGCCCCGTCGAAAGATACACTTTCTTCCAAAAGGGCCGTTTACTGCTCCAAAATCCGTTGGGGTTAAATGCTGATCTTAAAAGTTGGTGTCAACAGGCTTTAAATACCTACAAGTTTTCAAGTGCCCAGAAGGCTCTTTTGACGAGATGCTCATCCGCTATCATAAAGCAGGATCTTGAAGAACTGAAGCTTCTTGTAGCAGCGGAGCTTGGTCTCTCTCCAGCCGAATTACCCCTTTCCCACTTACCTGCTTTAGCAGCTCAGGCCCTGTTTTTTAAAGCACAAACAGCTCTACCGGCAATGGGATGGCCACAGGCGGCACAAAACCCCGGTGATCAACTTGGGTTTATCCATGAGATTGAGAAAATTTTGCAGGGAGCTGACTTAACTAGCGAAGTAGGGAGGATGTTCGCAAGAAACTGCGTACTGCCTTCACTGCAGTTTATCCTAGAAAAAATAGAGCAATCCCCATCTACTCAACAGTTACACCCTTATGTCCATCGGCTTAAAACACAGTTATCAGCAGTTGGATCCGCGCTAGAGAATAAATCTCCGGAAGAAATCCGGTCTGCTTTTAGATTGTTTACCCAAGTCCTGAACCAGCGACCTCCGATTGCCCTTCAGGGGGTTGGAATTATCGGCGCCGGCAGCCTCTCTGAGCCTGTTTCTATAAGGCCTCTCGATGAAGATCTGTTGACGCCTTCCCATCGGCACGAAACCTTCGAGGTTGCAAAAGAGGTTACTGACCATACGATGGCCCGTTTTCAACATGCTTTTTCTGCGTACTCTACTCTTTCGATTTGCAACTTGTTCATAAAAACGTCGGATCAGACGAAATATGAGTATCCGGAGCTTTTGGAAAAGATAGAGTTAAAAAAACTCGGTTGTGGAAGTTTAAGCGAAAAAGAGTTCTTTATTAGGGAGCTACAAAACTTGATCCAAAAAGATAAAGAAGCGAACTGGCTCAAACGCTTTTTCTTTGGATCGAGACACGTGCTTAGCCTTATATTCTGGTTCTCGGAAAAAATCGTCTCTGTTTGCTCCCAATCAATTTTGACAAAAATGCGCTCTGATATGCAACAGATCCATTGCGAGAGCGGGGAATCCAGCACAAAAAGGTTGCCGTTTGAACTATTGAATAGTCCCCTATCCAACATGATCAGAATGTACCGTTCTGCAGCTCAACCTGAACCAGGAAAACATCGCGACCCCGGATCTTTGGAAACAGTGATGGAGTCCGTATCGAAAGAACCTGGTTTCTACGACGGTATGTCGGAAACTACGCTCAAAAACAGAGTTGCGGACAAAATCATATCCGATTATCTGCCAAGGGTAAAACTTGAAGAGGGCTACCTGGAATTGATCAAAGGGTTGCCGGGACAGTCGGTTTTGAAAGTGCTTCTTCCTATTGTAAGAGCACTGGATTACATCCCCAACAAATTCATCGCATGGTTCTCAAGAAAACTTCTGAACGAAACAGACGCACTTACTGTAATATTCGATAGCATCAAAACAAAAAGAAATCAATCGACGAACCTTGAGCTTACGATCTATCAATCGCTTCACGAAGAACTGGCCCGTGTCTATAAGGGTATGCAAGATCCAGGAAATGAGGATGCAGCAGAGGTGCAACTCTCAAGCCAAGGTCTTAAAGAAATCCGGGCATTGTGTCATCAAATCGCTCAAATCCGACGCTTAAAAGGCTTTACAACGGAAAAACAGCTAAGCGACTATATGAAGAATGGCAAACCCCTTGCAGAACAGGCAGAAGGGTATTTGATCGATCAAAACGAGACGATCCTGGGAGATCTGTTCATGAGTGTCTATCGATCAGTCACGGATAAGATTTCTCTTGAAACTCAGCTAAACACAGTTGTCGAAACAGCCATTTCCTCAATTGAAAGCTCAGCAAATCCCGATCCGGGTGCCCTGCAAAAGCAAATAGCGTCTGAAAAAGATTCCATTGGACGGCTGATGCGCAGCATCCTCCAGATCTCTATTGACCGTGGTATAGATTCTGCTTTAGAGTCCAAACCCTACCAGACCGAGGCTATGGCTCAAATAAAAAAGATGGTTTCGATCCAGCTCTTAAGAGAGTCCATAAAAAATTTGAAAAATAACAACTCAAATAGAAGATCCGATAAAGCGGCAAATGCCCATAATCTAAGGCTGCTCTTAAAGGCCGCTCAGCGTCAAATTCTTGTTTATTCATCAAGTTTAGATAGATCCCAAACCCTGAATCCGACAGACCTGAATCTTTTGAAAACTCGGCTTTCAACCATAATCGCATCTTTAGATGAAATCCTTCTCCAAGCTTCGGTGCTCACGGATCGTTATACCTATGAAAGTCTGGTTTCGAAACCTGAGGCTCTAATCAAACGCCTTTTAGCCGTTCTTGCGAATCCCGTTCCAGGTAATAAAAGAGAGTTAGGGGCTATTAGGGAACTGTTCATTGCATCAAGGCACCTTTTCAACAAGTTTTCCCAATGGGGCGATCTAGACTCTTCCATAACTTCGGCCTGTGCGTTGGCGGGTAAACTGACCTCACAAGAAGGTTCTAGACTAGGCCAAGAGCAACGCGCTTTAATTGATGAAGTATCGGCGAAATTGAGGGCACTCGAACAAACATTCAGCGCTCTCCCTGATAACTTAGTTTCTAATGAAACAATCCTAGAGCAGCTCGAACAGGCGTCTTCTGAGGGTCAGGAACTCAACAATTTGCTAGAGGCTCCTTTGGAGAGACAAGAGGTGAACATTCCTTTTTTAACAAAAGACTCTTCAGTCGTTCGTATGGCAAAAAATCAGGCCACCAGCGTTCTCAATAGTTACTTGAACGACATGGTAGTCCTTCTTGCAGATCCACTGCTTCATGAGGTAACGCTAAAAACCTGGCTTGCATCATTTGTAAACTACAAAAAATAGCATAAAGCCCCCTGCCCAGGGGGCTTATTTTAACCCTTCTTCACTTTTTTGGATTCAAAGTAAATCTGGGATAATACTTTTGTAATTTCCTTTTCCTGTTTCACAGAACGCTTAAAAAGGCGCTTATGATCCATGAACCCCTGTTTTTCGACAAACTCTATGAATTGAAAGAAGCGGCCAAAATACCCATTGATATCAAATACGACCAAAGGTCTTAGAACTTTCTCCTTGGTGGCATTCTGATCGATCACGAAGCTCATTTCTGCAATCGTCTCTATACCCCCCGGCAAAACAAGGAAAAGGTCGCTGTCGTTGTACATTTGTTGCATCCTTTCGGAGTCATTTTGGAAGATTCTGGAGGCTATGGCATCGGGGGTTTTGAATTTCTCTTTTTCGTTTCTGTAGGCCACTACCTCCCCACCTCGAGACTTGAACTCCTGAACAAAAAAATATCTGATACCTGCCCCCCCTCCGTCATAAATAAGCCGGACTTTTGAGGTGTCCATCTCTTTAGCCAGTTTTTTTACCTCAAGCGTGATCTCCTTGTCGTTACCGTTTTTATCGCTACCGATAAGCGCTACGGTTAGTTTGGAGGGACTTAAAGCGGGATCATTTTTTGTGGTTTCAACAGGGGCTACTGCCAAGATCAGGCTTACTACCAGATGGGTAAACATATGTCTGTTCCGTCGTGAATTAGAACTTATTGAAGAGTATATTTGAACTGCGATTAGATTCCCTCAAAAAAAAAGGGGCGTTCGTTTATACTAGATCTATGCAAATCCTCCTTAGCGTACAAAATCTTAGCAAATCATTCGGATCTAAAAACCTTTTTGACAACCTTAGCTTCAGTGTTTTCGACCATCAAAAAATTGGGATCGTAGGGCCGAACGGGTCGGGTAAAAGCACCCTTTTACGCATTTTACAAGGGATCGATGCCCCCGACGAAGGGAAGGTGATCTATCGAAAAGGGGTCAAATCTGCGTATGCCGCGCAACAGGCGGATATTTTAAATCTTGAATTAAGCGCCTATAGAAAAAATCTGTTTGACTTTCCGATGGATGTGGACCCGTCTAAACTTTCGGGAGGGCAAAAGAGAAAATATTTAATCGCCCATGCAATCGATCAGGAACCATCTCTGTTACTTTTGGACGAACCGACAAACCATCTGGACCTTGAGGGTATTTTGTGGCTTGAGGAGATGCTTAATTCGATCTCGACGCCCATGCTGATCATCAGCCACGATAGGGTTTTTTTAGATAGGGTAACCAATGCCACCCTGGAGATCAACCACCGCTATCCTAAAGGACATTTTTTCGTTGACGGCCCCTTTTCGACCTATTTGAAAGAGAAAGAGATCTACGAGGCAAGTCAGTCCAAAAAGGCCCATTCTCTTGAACAAGAGCTTAAAAAACAGCTCGAGTGGCTTGGTCGAACAGCTCCGGCGAGGACGGCAAAATCTCTTACCCGAGTCAGAGATGTCGGCAGCCTCCAGCAAGAGGTGCGCGCTATCAAGGAGAGGAACCGGGACCTGGGCACTTTAGCTACTTTTAGCCAATCTACTTCGAGCTCTAAAAAGCTGATCGTTTTAAAGCATGTTTTTAAGAGTTTTAATGAAAAAAACCTCTTTGAGGATTTCAATATCGAAATTTCTAGAAAAGACCGCCTCGGCGTTTTGGGGATGAACGGATCGGGGAAAAGCACCCTTTTAAAAATCTTACTCAAGGAATTGGCTCCCGATAAGGGGACAGTGAAATGGAAAGAGGATTTGAACGTAGTCTACTTTGACCAAATGAAAGAGGCTTTGCCTAAAAAAGGGATGACCCTTCAAGAAGCACTCACAGGTCACTTGGCCGATACGGTCTTTTATCAGGGCAAGGCGATGCATATCATCTCCTGGGCCAAAAAATTTCGCTTCGATCCCGACAGACTTTCGATGGACATTGAGGTGTTGTCAGGCGGTGAGCGGGCGCGCGCGATTCTGGCAAGGCTTATGCTAAAACCGGCCGATGTGCTTCTACTTGACGAGCCGACAAATGATCTCGACATGGAGATGATTGACCTTCTGACGAAGTCTTTAGAGGACTTTGAGGGTGCGGTAGTAGTGATTTCCCATGATCGTTATTTTCTTAACGCCCTATCGACTCAATATATTGGACTTGGTGTCGATAGCGAAACCGGTTACCTCTTCAGCGATTTTGAGCAGTGGCAACAAAAGCTCTCCCAAAAAAGAAAAGAGGCCAAATCGGGAGGAATAAACTCTCCCTCCCAAAATCCCAAGGAGAAAAAGCGCTCCACAAGAGAAATTGAGCAAAAAATTGAAAAATTGGAAGAACAGATCCTTTCGATAGAAGAGAAATTAGCCCAAGCCTCTCCCCAAGATCTTGAAAAGCTTTGCAAACAGCACCTCTCTCTCAAAAAAGAGTTAGAGTCCCTTTATAAAACGTGGGAAGAACTGGTCCAATAACTTTTGCTCTATAAAAATAAAGCTTCAACCTGCCCCTACCCCCTTTATAAATGGATCCAATCGCTTTATAAATCTAAGGGCCTAAAGCTCCCCCTGTCCCCTTTTTAAATGGATCCAATCGCTTTGCAAATCTAAGGTGCTAAAGCTCCCCCTGCCCCCTTTTTAAATGGATCCAATCGCTTTGCAAATCTAAGGGCCTAAAGCTGCTCCCCCTACCCCCTTTATAAATGGATCCAATCGCTTTATAAATCTTAGGGCCTAAAGCTGCTCCCCCTACCCCCTTTATAAATGGATCCAATCGCTTTATAAATCTTAGGGCCTAAAGCTCCCCCTGTCCCCTTTTTAAATGGAGCGAATAGGCGTTTCACCTTGCAAATGTGAAAAATTTCGGGTAAAATAGCGCCCTTATGGAGCGGCCTTTTTATCTAGACCTGACTCTTGATTCTTGGACCCAATGGGTTACAGCGCAAGGGTTTGGGGCATTCGTTGCCAAGCAAATATTTGGGTGGATCCTCAAAGGTGTCCAAGATCCCCAAAAATTCAACATCTCTAAGGATTTAAAAAAAATACTTGAAGAATCTTTCAATTGGGCACTCCCCACTATCGATACCCGACTGAAAAGCTCGGACGGCAGCACCAAGTATTTGCTGAAGCTCTTTGACGATAAATTTATCGAAATGGTCCTGATGCCGTCTATGGATAGGGTCACCCTCTGCATCAGCTCTCAAGTGGGGTGCCGGATGAACTGCTCTTTTTGCCAAACGGGCAAAATGGGCCTTATGAGGAATTTAAGCTCAGGGGAGATCCTGTCACAAATCTTGATCGCAAATCAAGAACTCCATGACGCCAAAGTTACCAATATTGTTTTCATGGGGATGGGCGAGCCGCTCGACAATTTTCATGAGGTGGTAAAGGCTTTGAAAATCATGACGGATCCTCAAGGACTACAGCTTTCCAAACATAAAGTCACCGTCTCCACATCGGGCCTTGTTCCAGAAATTGCAGCATTGGGAAAGGAGGTGGCGGTAAGTTTAGCTATTTCGTTTCATACCCCCTTCGATGAGGAGCGCTCCTCAATGATGCCGGTCAATAAAACATACCCTTTGGATGTATTGAAAAAAGCTTTGCTGGAGTACCCGGTGCAAACGCGCCATGGAATCACATTGGAATACGTGATGATCAAAGATAAAAACGATTCGTTGCGGCATGCCAAAGCATTGGTGAAATTTGCACATGGGCTAAAGGTAAAAGTCAATCTCATCCCACTCAACCCCCACCCGGGATCTCCAATGGAACCGGCCTTAGCAGAGAATTTAGCCTCCTTTCAGGCCTACCTTGAAGAACGCTCTATATCAGCACCGGTGCGCTATAGCCGTGGCCAGGATGTATCTGCTGCATGTGGCCAGCTAGCCGTGAAAAGAAAAAATGAGCTGAGCGCCGATCCCAGACTTCTTTGGAGAGACCGACGCTCTGTCGAACGCTCCACGAAAAACACCTCCTAATCTCCTCTAAATAGAATAAACTCTCGCAAGAAAATAGCCCTATTTGGTAGCTTGCATAGTTAATGCCATGTAAATCAACTACTAAACTTGGAAATCTCCCTGAGCACTTACAATCCTTTCGGATCTCCCATGCTCCTTTCATGAACCGCAAATGGAAGGTGCTCTCAAAAGAAGTTGATGAACTCAAGAAAATACTCAAACGGTTCCGGGCGATCATAGGTTTCGATCCTTTTGAGCATCTCATAGTGAAAATCCACTCTATTTTTGGCCATTACACCCCCTTTCTTGAAAAGAAAAATAGTCTGAAAAAATTCTGCGCCCAGCATAAAAAGCAGGGATTGATCGGAAAACTGGAAAATTTGATCCACAATGCAGAAAATAAACCCAAGGCGATCACCGCCAAGCACTCTATCAAGTTTAAAATGATGAAATTGGAGGATGAAAATCTTTTAATTGTTTTCAATCACCTTGTCGACCTAGGGTTTTTCAAGGCATCCGTCGGGATCACCCCTGTTGAAATTCGTTTATTGATGGCCGAAAAATCGAGAGAATTTCTTGGAACTAAAAAACTCTCCCTCGCAAAATTGAAGCTCACACATGTACCCAAAGAAATATTACTCTTCAAAAATCTAAAATCGCTAAATATTTCCCAAAACCAATTAGAGTTTCTCCCCGAGTGGATAGGTGAACTTGAAGAGCTTGAGACAATCAACATATCCAAAAACCGGCTCTATAATCTCCCAACAAGCTTCTACAAGCTGAAAAAGCTCAAGACAATCTTCATTCATAGCAACAAACTCACACACGTTCCTCTTCGCTTAAGCCATCTCCCCTCTTTAAAAAGGCTTGTAAGTTGATTTTGTAAAACTTTTTTTACAAATTTTTCCTATAGAAGGAGCCTATCTTTAGTTTTCCTTTCCGAAGGATTGCCAACTTTATGTTTTTTCAGCTTTATTAAAGAAATATGCATCAACAAATCTATTTAAAAGCACCGATGATCTTTTTATTCTTTAGTTTTAATTTTTTTACAGGTAGGTATACCGAATATGAAAAGAAGCAAATTAACTAAAGTTTCGTGGGATTATATTGTACCTGTGAAGTTCCCCTCCAGCATCAATAAGAGTAGTGGTGTGGAGGCAGGAAAGCTCCCAGCCCATCTTTTAAGAGATATTCTCCCTTGTGGAAAGCTCCATTTCCGTGCAGCGGATGCATGGCATGCGATGCGTGCCGCTGCTAAAGCAGATGGTGTTAATTTACAACCCAACTCAGCAGGGGATACGTACCGCTCATATGATTCCCAAAAATCTATATTTCTCACTCGCTTTCAGCTCGAACCAATTCCTAATGCAGTTAACAGACGTTTTGAAGGTAAAGTATGGTATTTTAAGCCGGGCTTCGCTCCAATTGCTTCACCCGGGACGAGTAACCATAATTGGGGCCTTGCTGTTGATATCCTCAGCGCTTCCGAACCATCTAGAATGAAATGGCTGATTGACAATATTAAGAGGTTTGGTTGGAGCTGGGAGCTTGTTCCGGCAGAGCCTTGGCATATCCGCTACGTTTGTGGCGATGATGTTCCACAGGAGGTGCAGGATTGGATTGCAGCCAACCCAACTTTAGCTTCTGAACCCCCCAAAAGCGAGGAATCCCACAACCGAAATTTAGATGACCATTGATTCTAGGTAAAATACAGGCGCTATTTAAAGGACGGGGTATTTATCCCCCGTCCCTTTTTACTGATTGAATACCAATAGATTAAATTCCCTGAAGCACTCAGTATTAAAAATTTTTTTTTATAAAAAAATTATCTTTTTATAGATTAAATTACGGTTATGCTGTAAAATATCCCCTTTTGAACGAGATTTATATGCTTAGACCCGTCGACCCCACATCCCTCCCCACCACATTTGAACGTTTCGTAATCGCCCCCTTGAATCAAGTAGCAAAAATAGCTCTTGCGATTTTAAAATCTGTAGGTGCTGTTCTTGCTATGCCTTTCCAAGCTATCCACCGCCAATTTGTCAATCAAAAGGGCAGTACTATAGGGGAAATTGAGAAACAACTAAGAGACGTTCAACGAGACAGAAGAAAACTTCAATCTCAAATAGAGCTCTGTTCACGCAGTTTGCATAGTGTACAGCTTGATATAAAATGTTTCATGACAAGACTTCAACGAGGGCTTCAAACCTTATCCTACCACGATTATGCTTTTAAATCTGTTGATAAAGAACAAGACGAAGCCTTTTTTGGTAGATTAAAGATTGAAACAGATGAACCCATTGAAAGTCTAAAGGAAAAATTAACCGAACTTGAGCAATACGTTGAGAGCCTTGAGAATCGTAGAATTTATAAATCGGAAGACAGTTTGAGACTTTCTGAAAACCACCAAGCTGTAATCGACCAGAAAGTTGGACGACTTCAATGGGACCCTAAAAGGATGGAACTTTTTGAAAAACTAAATAAAGACTTGAGCCAGGACTCATTCCAGACATTAGACCTGTTTGCTAAATCTCTTGAAAAGCTAGAAAGTTATCAAAGGGAGGTAAAAGCTGGGTCTCCCTCAGAAACCAATTGTAGTCAAGCAGTACAAAAACTGATTTCTGGTTTCAAAGGGGAATTAACCAAGGGTGCTGAATGTATTGAAGGGCTAAAGAAAACCCTTCAAGAGTTTCGAGCCTACAATGAAAGGGACTTTTTAGATAGATTTGTCAAATTTAAAAGCTCCGTAGATAGTCTAGAAAACTATACTGATAATGTAGCCTGTTTTATAGCCTCAACAACTCCTTATAACTCGAGTGAACATGAGTATTTAAAAAAATTCAGAGAACTATTAACCCCTTCCATGCCTCTATTGAATGCTACTCATGCAACAGAGGATGCAATAGTTGCCCCAAGAGAACCTAGCCCCTTAGGCGGTGGCGAAGCTGCCGACCTTCAAGAAGGATGCAGAGATTTATTAACCCCTTCCATGCCTCCATTGAATGCTATTCATGCAACAAAGGATGAAATATTTGCCGCAAGCGAACCTAGCTCCCTAGGCGGTGGCGAAGCTGCCGACCTTCAAGAAGGATCAGACGGCTTTCCTGCACTGAGCCGTATTCAGCAACATTCGACACCTAGAAAGCCCAGAAGTAACAAGCAACAAAATAGGGCGATACATAACTCTTAAAATTTAGTTCTCTAAGTACTAAACTCTATTTAAAGCAAAAAAGCATGGGAATATATCTCTCATGCTTCTTTAATTACCTCAGTCAAAAGAGGTCAAGCGACCTCAACTTTTTTCGGTAAAACAGGTTTATAAGAAATAGAAACGTCCTATTTAAAAAAAATTCTCGAGTGCCAAGCAATTCGATAACAGGTTGAAGAACCTCAAATGTTTTACGATTGCCTTCCAAAAAGAACCCCTTTTCGCCCTAGAAACCAGTAGCGCAGATCTTTCAAAAGTGCATCCCCCGACTTTTCATAGAGATGCAATAAGTGTTGGTTGGCAAGAAAAAAGGCATAGGACAATCCCATAGTAGCTAGATTATGGGAAATGAAGTGGTAACCTCTTGCAATTTGGTAAAAACCCATGAAATGACCCAAAAAAGAGATCGCCAAGAAAGCAGAGAATCTTCTAGAGGGCTGTAATAACGTGAGGGCTGCGTACAATCCAAATCCGGCGCTCACATGTCCCCCCGGGAAGCAACGCCCTGTCCCGGATATAAAAGAATCTATTAAAGAAAGTTCTGGCTGGTGCCCCCCAAAATAGAAAAGGTCCTTGGGGCACTCGACACCGGTCAAGATCTTCAAAAGGGCAACTGCTATTGGAGAGATGGAGAGGAAAAAAGCGGTAAAAATCTCCCTGGTGCCGCCTTTTGCAATCAAAGCTCTCACGATAAGATAGAAGATCAATCCCCCAAAAAAGGTTTTGGGAGTGTGGTAACAGCCAAGGCGCAGCCACCATTCCGCCCCTGTAATCGACCATTTTTCTTGAAAAGGGTCAAAAAACTGCATCTGCAAAGGGGCATCGATAAACAAGAATGCAAGGGCGCAGAATGCCAATGAAGCTATACAGAAACCGATTCCGGGAATTTTTAAATCTTTGAACATGGATATCCACCACACTACGTTATTTACAATTTTTTCCTCAACACCTACCCTATTTAAAGTGTTGGATCAAATCCACCCTAGAAGGGGTTAAAAACCCAAATTTAAGGTTATTGTTTAACTCGGGACAATATGTATCAGCAAATGTACTCCAGAGCCCCCTTGCTCTTTTTAATTTTTTCCAATTTCACACGACTCAGTTTATCGCTGTATAATGCCTGGATAGGGACCATAAGTTGGCTTGAAATCCCCGCGATCTTGGGGATAGGGTTTTTATTTGATCTTAGGCCGGCTCTGCTATTTACCCTCTGTTTTGCCCTGATTTCTAAATGCACTCCGTCATTTATTAAAAACTGGATCGAAAAGAGACCGATTTTAGAATGGTTCGGTTTCATGATAGTCCTATTTCTTTTATCCTTTCAGATGTTTGCAGAGTGGATTTTCTGGGGAGACATGGATAGCAGATTCAACTTCATAACAATCGATTACCTGATCTACACCCATGAAGTGGTGAATAACATCATGCAGTCCTATCCAATAAAAACCTATCTTGCCATCATGCTTGCGATCGCAGGTTTAGGGGGCTACTACTTGAAACGATTCCCCAAGGCACCGATGGCCTACGATCTAAAAACGACAACGAAGGTCGCCTGCTTTTTAGTTTTTTCATTTTTGCTGCCCATAGAACATTGGAGTAAAAACAATTTCTCCCAGGAACTGAGTGAAAACGGTACCAGCAACCTGCTTCACGCCTTTTTTAATAATCAATTGAACTACAACCAATTTTATCAAACGATAGAACCCTCCTATTTGAAAAACCGGGTGGAGAAATATTTGCAAGTGAAGCAGCCCGAAGACAAACAGGACCTGGTCTTGAGGAGCATCCCCTCGTATGCCCCTTTTAGAAACTTGAATGTTGTTCTCATCACTGTCGAGAGCCTCAGTCAGGAGTTTCTAGACAAAAAACCTGCATCTTGGACCCCGTTTATTTCAAGTTTAAAATCCCAATCGATTTGTTTTAACGACCACTACGCTACAGGGACAAGGACCGTCCGTGGACTGGAGGCATTGGCCTTAAGTGTTCCCCCGACCCCCGGAAGCTCTATTCTCAGAAGGCCCCACCACGAAAACCTGTATACTGTCTCATCGGTACTCAAACCTAATGGCTATGAGATGCTTTTTTGGTATGGGGGCTACGGCTATTTTGATAACATGAATGCGTTTTTCGAGCGCAACGGGTTTACAGTTAGGGATCGTCTCCACATCTCCTCAAATAGAGTTGAGCATGAAACCATCTGGGGTGTCAGTGACGAACACCTGTTCGATGCCTTTTTAGAGGAAATAAATACGAGAAAAGAGCGCTCTAAACCTTTTTTTAGCCTTATAATGACAACTTCGAACCATCGCCCCTACACATTCCCCAAAAATAGAATTTCGATGCCACAAGGGACACGAGAAGCTGCCGTCCGCTATACGGACTGGGCGATCGAGCAGTTTTTAGAGAAGGCGAAAAAAACAGATTGGTTCGACAACACCCTCTTTGTCATCACAGCGGACCATTGCGCCTCGAGCGCCGGTAAAATGAAGCTGGACCCAACAAAATACCTGACGCCCTGCCTATTTTATGCGCCGAAACATCTTGAACCGAGGTCTATCGATATCCGCACAAGCCAGATGGATGTGATCCCCTCGATTATCGGGCTATTGGGAATCGGCTATGAGAGCCGGTTTTACGGAAACGATCAAATCCATACCCCGATCGATCGCCCCGTTCCGTTGGGAACTTATCAGCGCTTAGGCTTTTTCGGCAAAGAGGAGTTGGTTATTTTATCACCAAAAAAAGAGGTGAACACCTACAAAAATGTTCCGGGGGGGTATAAGGAGATTTCAAAAGAGGAATCGATCACCTTAAAGGATGCAATTGGACTCTATCAGAGTGCCTTCAACCGCTATAAGAGCGGACAAATGGATGCGAATCCCCCTTCCTAAGGGGGTTCAAGACCCGTTTTTAAACGGGTCTTGAAAACTTGTTGAAAAGCGCTTTTTGGATAGCCCCGATCTTCATCACATATTTCAAAAGAAATCTTCTCAAAAAGTGGTGAACCGGCCCCTTTTTTGTCACAAATTCGTAGATCGAATCGGTCCAGAAAAGGAGGTTTTTCTCATAGCGCCTTCTTTTAGACGCCCAACTCCGAATATCGTCTTTTAAAAGGGCCTTTACAAAGAGATAGGCATCTTCCATTCCGCTGTTCATTCCGGTGCCCCCAACAGGCGAAGAGGTGTGGGCCGCGTCCCCCATCAGGACACACTTCCCTTTGGCATATGTTTTTGCTATGCGGCAATGGACATGGTAGTTTGCAGACCAATAGGTGCTGGTGATTTTGATGTCTTTGGGGAGGAATTTCTCACAATCGGGTGCATTCGAAAACACTCTAAAAGTCTTAGGTCCGATGGCAATTATAAAAAGGAGGACGCCATCGTCAAAAAATTGAATCATAGCTGTTTCTGGATCGGTCGGCGGGTGATCAAACTCTACATCTTTGAGCGACCAAGTTTGCGCGTAGCTTTTTCCCAAAAAGTCCACGCCGATCATTTGCCTTACAATACTATGAGTTCCGTCGGCTCCGACAATCAGATCGTATTGATCCTCTTCAATAAGGCCGTCTTGTCTTTTAAGGCGCGCATTTCCATGGACATCTACATAGAGGCACTCTATTCCCCTTTGAACGGGTAAATCTCGCCCCAAAATTTCCTCTGTGATGTTTTGTCCGATGCTGCACAAAAATCTGGGCAAAGTTACGCTGTGTAACAGTTCGTTTTTTTCTTCAAAAACAAACCTTTGAATTGGGGTTCCCCGCTGTTTGAATTCTTCTTGGAGTCCTAGCTCTTTCAAAATCACCTGGAGAGTGAATGCATGGATCGCAATAGCCCTCGATTCTTGGGCTGCCGTCAAACTTTTATCGATATGACGCACTCGCGTGAATCCTTCTTTCTTCAATAATCTGTGTAGGGTCAACCCTACCGGGCCCGCTCCGACGATCAAAATTTTGCTATTTTTATCCATACTTCTAAAACTATGATAAAAATAAATTTGTAAACAGAAGTTTTTTTTTAAAATCTTCTGTGGACGGTATGGTGAATCGAAATGCAAATGATTGAATTGCGCTATTTAAAAAGATTGTTTATCAGAAAAATTTATGCTGAAACGGAACTGGTACCTACTTTTTTTTCTTATGGGCTGCAAACCTCCTCCGGAAGTTTCACCCCAAAAGTATGCACCGGAATCCAATGCGAGTTTTTGGATCACCTCAAAGGCGGATAAACGGCATATTGACGCAATCCCTTTTATAGATCTCAGCAACCTTGAAAACCAACCCAATATGCTCGGTATTTTAGACCTGTTTCAGATAGGTTTAAGCAACAGTCCGCTCACGAAAAAGACCTTCTATGATGCCCAAAGCGCAGCTTCAAATTACGGAATTGCCCGTTCGGCACTCTACCCAGATATAAAAATTAATTTTCAATATTTACGACAGCTCCAGGGCTTTCAATTGAATAACTCCCTATTCAAGTTTTATACCACCACTTATGGACCCGAAGTGATCCTAAACTACGCTCTGATAGATCTGACGAGGCAGCCCAACATCGAGTCGAACTATTTCCTTTTGCTCACACAAAATCTTACCCATAACGGGGAAATCCAAAACGTATTGAAAAATGTGGCCGATAGCTATTACGTCTACTTGTACCAAAAAAACCTCCTAATTGCCTATCAAAGCGATCTTGTTGATGCTCAAGCGACCTACACCGCCGCCATCGAACGGTTGCAGCTTGGAATTTCCGATCTTACAAATGTGATGCAGGCAAAAAGTGTTTTTCTACAAAAAAAAATCAATGTAGTTTCCCAGGAAGCTATTTTGAAAAATGCTTTGATTACGCTCAACACCACATTAGGCGTTCCGGGACAAACAAACCTTAACGTGGAGGATTTTCCGGATCCCAAGACAATCAAAAATTCCCTTTTAAGCCCTGACGAGCTCCTGACTATTGCCCAATCTATGCGTCCCGACTTGAAAGCGATCAAAACCAAGATTCTGCAACGTAAAGCAGACCTTAGAAAGGCTTTTGCTACAAATTACCCCAAACTAACATTAAAAGCTAACGGGGGGCAATATTGGTTTAATCAAGGTTTCACCGATCAAGGAAACTGGAATGTAACGTTTAATCTTGATATGCCTATTTTTACCGGATGGAAGATAACAAACAGCTGCAGACAACAACTAGCCCAAATTGAAGAGGCCGAAAGCTCCCTCAATCTTTTACAACTCCAGGTGATTTCGGGAGTGATGACCGAATATAACAATTTAGTCGCCGCTTTGGACCAGCTCAAATTAAGCCAACAGTACCTTGAGGCTGCTGAAATTGATTACAAGGGGACATTTGAAGGTTATAAAGCGGGCACAAACGACATATTGGATGTTTTGAATGCGCAGGCATCTTTAGCAGATGCGAGGGCAAAGCTTGTACAGATAGTAAGCAGTTACTTTCAATCCAAAGCAAATCTTACCTTTGAAATAGGTACAATAAACAAAAACGAGGCTCCATGAAATACAACATTCTTTTGCACATTATTCCCCTGGTTTTATTTTACGGTTGCTCAAAACCTAAGCAGGTAAAACAGCATCCCACCCCGCGCGTCAAAGTAGCAGAGGTGAAGGCGATGCCCGTAGATATCACAATCGGGGGGATTGGACACGTTACCGCATTCAATTCGGCCAAAATCTGCGCTCAGGTGGAAGGGTATCTTGTGGATATCTCCTATACACAAGGGCAGCTCGTCCAAAAAGGGGACCTCTTAATCACCATAGATCCAAGACTCTACCAGGCAGAACTGGAGGCTTCCCAAGGGAGCCTCATGGAAGCCAAAGCAAACAAGGCGTTCAGCGCTAATAAAAAGGAGCGCTACTCCAGTCTCGTTAAAGATCAGTTCGTCTCTGAACTCGACTACTTCCAATATGTCTGTAATGACCAGCAGCAAGACGGTGCGATTGTCATGAATCAGGGTGAAGTCCAAAAAAATCAGGTGAATCTAGATTTTTGCTATATAAAGGCTCCGTTCTCCGGAAGGTGCTCTAAAAAACTTGTAGATGTAGGAAATCTCATTTCTGATCCCGCTGAAAATCTTATGTTATTGAATCAAATCACCCCTATCTATATCGATTTTTCAGTTCCTGAATATGATTTTACCCACATCATGCAGATGCAAAAAAAGCAAAATCTGGACGTAAGAATCAAAGTGCCCGGATCCAACAATACGGTCGTGGGGAAATTGATTGTCATAGACAACCAGATTGATCAAACTACCGGCCAAATCCCCCTAAGGGCGCAGTATGAAAACGAAGAAGAGGCCCTCTGGCCGGGGCAATACGCGAACTGCGAACTTGTTCTCGAAACAATCCAAAACGCCCTTATGGTCCCTGTTGATGCTTTAGGTATTGGGGCAAAAGGGAAGTATGTGATCAAAGTCGATAGTTCCAATACAGCAAAATACATGTGGGTACAAACGGGAATCCAAATGGACAAGATGATACAGCTCATCTCCGATGAGATTTCAGCCACAGATCGGGTCATTATCCAGGGGCAGATCAACGTGGCCGACGGGTCTAAAGTACAGGTTTTATAAGGGGTTGTATGCATTTCTCCAAATCTTTTATCACCAGGCCGGTAGCAACAGTTTTGACGATGTTTACCCTAGTTGTATTTGGTTTTTTCGCCCTACAAAGCCTCCCGGTCGCTGTAGTGCCAAACATTGTATCTACTACTTTTACCATAAACTGTACTTATCCGGGAGCCTCCCCGAAACAGGTGGCTGAACTGGTGACAGCACCTCTAGAGTCCCAGTTTCTAGCTATTCAAGGTGTGAAGTACCTCACCTCGACAAGCAGTTACGGCACCTCTTCGATCATGGTCCAGTTCCACCCCTCAATCAATGAAAATGATGCTGCGACGAATATCCAGCAGGCTATTTCGCAGGCACAAGGGCAGCTCCCCGCGCTCCCCTCGCTTCCTAGTTACAACAAAGTCAATACCGCCGATGCCCCGATCATGTATATTGTGATCTACTCCGAGACGCAGACGCGAAATACCATCTATGATTATGCGCAAAATATTCTTGCAAGACAGCTTTCTACTGTCGATGGGGTGGCAGATGTCTCTGTTTATGGGAACAGCCCTGCAGTACGTGTACAAGTTGATCCTGAGTCTCTAGCTGCCAAAGGGCTCACGATGAACGATGTTCAAAACGCCATCAAACAGAACAACCCTGTCCAGCCGACGGGAAAATTTTTTGGCCCCCATTTTTCTATCATTACAGAAGCAGATGGGCAGATGTACCAACCCGAGCCCTACAATTCGATGATAATAAAAATCAACAATGACAATGTCGTACGGCTATCGGATGTTGGCTATGCCTTTGATAGCAGTACGAATGATCAGCAATCTGTGATCTGGTTCAACAAGGGGGACCCTATCCCAAAAACCGGGACTTTTTTAGCCATATACAAGCAAGACAAATACAACACGGTGAAAGTTTGCAAAGATCTGGAAAATAAAATGGAAGAGCTTGGGGAATCTATTCCCCAATCTATTCAATATAAAATCCCTTTATCGCAAAAAAATTACGTTCTTGAAGCGATTGCTGATATTCAACTCACCCTCTATATCGCATTTATTTTAGTAGTGGTTGTCGTTTTCCTTTATCTGGGTAGACTACGCAATAGCATCATCCCCTTGATCACCCTCCCGATCACTATAATCGGCACCTTCATATTCATGCTCTTTTTGGGATACAATATCGATATCATGTCCCTATCGGCTCTCACCTTGTCTACAGGTTTTCTGGTCGATGATGCTATTATTGTTTTAGAAAATATCGTCCGCCATACAGAAGAGGGGCAAACCCCTCAAAGCGCCTCGATGAATGGCTCGAAACAGATTTTTAGCGCCATCATCTCCATCTCTGCTTGTCTATGCGCTGTCTTCATACCCATGCTCTATATCCCCGGAATCGTAGGCCAACTTTTTAGTGAGCTTGCCGGAGTGGTGATCATAGCTATTTTCCTTTCCGGATTTATTTCTGTAACGCTTACCCCGATGCTTTGCAGTCGTTTCATACCAAACTTTAATCAAACTAAAAAATCGTACGTCGAAGAGCTCTCGATCGCTTTCAATGAATATTTAAAAAAACTCTATACTCCTTTACTGAAGCGGTCTTTGGAATATAAAAAAACAGTTCTTTTTGGTGCTCTCGGAATTTTTTTAACTTCTATATGGATTGCAGTCAGTGCCCCTAAAGAATTCCTACCTACTATCCCCATCAATGCCATCGCAGGGTATGTGATTGCCGAAAATGGGGCGTCTCCCGAAAAAACAAGCCAGTACCTGACTCAAATCGGAAAAATTGCTCATGAAACCCCCTTTGTCAAGGGGCTATGTACAGTCACAGACTCCCCTACTGATAATATGGGTGTACTTTTTATAATATTAGAGGATTCTGAAGGCTCTCCCCCTTTTGAACAAATTCTAAAGAATTTGTACGAAAAATCTTCAGAAGTTATCGGCTGCAATGCCTATTTTAGACCTCAACCTCTGATCAATATCCAGTCAGGAAGCACCTCACGAGCAGAATTCCAATATGTGGTCACAGCCACAGACCAAAAAACTGTTGAGGAAAAAGCTCAGCTCCTTATGAAGGCTATGCAATTAGAGCCCGAATTCACAACGGTAAATTCCGATCTTTCGATCGGTAGCCCCGTTTTTAACATCAACATGTTACGCGATCAGGCAAGAGCTTACGGGAATATCACCCCCCTGGAAATCGAAAATATCCTCGCCAACTCCTACGGTCAAACATACGTTTCGACCATCTATAACCCAAATTCGGTGAACTACGTTATTTTAGAGTTGAAAAATCAATACAAAACGTTTCCCGATGAGATCAATCGCCTTTTTCTAGGTCCAAAAAACGGAAATACAAACATGACTTCAGTCTTCAAAGGGTCTCTAACGGCAACAACAAATATGGTCAACCACTTCAACTCCCTCCCCTCATGCACGATCTCTTTCAATGTCCCCAAAGGGTATACAATCTCTGAAGCTATTGATAAGCTTCAAATGTTAGGACCTACCATTTTTGAGGGAAAAGCTTCAGGGTTTCTAGCAGGGTCCACAGCAGAATTCAAATCATCGATGATTCACCTCTTTGTTCTTTTTGTTTTAGCCCTATTCGCCATATATATCGTTCTCGGAATCCTCTACGAGAACTTTCTTCACCCTCTAACACCTTTATCTGCGGTCCCCTTCGCTGCATTCGGCGGCCTCATAACGTTGCAGTTATTAGGGGTAAAATTTTCGATTTATGCGATGATCGGTATCATCATGCTGATGGGTATTGTGATGAAAAATGGTATCCTTATAGTAGATTTTGCTCTTGAAGAAATTGAAAAAAATCCCGAGTTTACACCCGAAGAGGCGATCACAAAAGCCTCTATGATCCGATTCAGACCCATTTTGATGACCACTTTGGCTGCGATGATGGGTGCAGTTCCAGTGGCAGCCGGCATCGGGGGGGTCATTGCAGAAAGTCGAGCGCCGTTAGGGATAGCTATTGTTGGGGGATTGTTTTTCGCACAATTGATGAGTCTGATTGTTGGACCGGTAGTCTTTACCTATGTAATGAACTGGTCCAAAAAGCTCACCTCCAAAAAGGGGGGATTATTTGCCCCCATCGAGGAGTTGGAGACCGAAACAACTAAAGAATAACCCCGTTTTAAAGGATCACGGGAAGATGGAATTTGGTATTGTTTTCACAGGATTCTATGAAGCGGTCGATCTCGTAGGAGCGCCGCTCAATCAATTCTTCAGCGAGTTCAAGAAAATAGACATTCAACTCATCGTCCCCTTTAAAGCCGTCGGCAGGTTTACTGCTGATCATGTTGAGTCTTAGATGGCTTTGGATCGGTAAAATGCTCTCTTTATTAAAAAACTCCATGGTCTGATTGACAAAGGCCTCTTGAGCCTGTCTCAACTCTGCCAAGATATTATTCATCCAGCGCAAAGGTCCCCTTTTGAACGTGCTATGTTGCGATTCAGACGGGGTCAAAGAGCTCCCAATCGAAAGAATATGGGCCCCCTTACTACGGATCTGGTCCTTGTAATTAAAGAGGGCCAGAAGGCGGGGATCATTGACATACAGGGCAAGATCGGAACCCGAAAATTTAGGTTCGCTTAGCCTCGAATCGACAGCACCGTAAACAGCATTCGCTCCGGTCGAGAGATAAAGCACATCGCAAAGGTAGGTGTTTTTATCGGCGTCGGAATCGAAGATGCGGATTTTTTTATTTTCAAAATCCCAAATTGGAAAAACACCCCGAATGCGTAGATCCTTCAGTTGGGCATTTGCAAAAAAGCGGTATAAACCATCCCATTTTTTATCATGGTTCAATGCCGGCTTCAAAGCACCCCAAAGCGTTCTGATACGCTCTTTTCTATTGGAGCGCATATTTTTAATTGTAAAGATGATCTCATCGATCAAGTCATTTGCTGTAATGTCGCCAAAAGACATGATAGCGCCCAGAAAAGCCCCTGCTGATATCCCTGTGAAGGCATCAAAAAAATCGGATATCTTCTTGCCGCTGCGCCGCTCGATCTCGGCCAAAAGGCGAACTGTAAACACACCGGCAAACGCACCCCCGTCGAGGCTTAAAATTCTAAATGATCGATTGGAAACATTTCTATCCATCCATCCACCTCTTTACGAATCTGTCCCGGTGTTAATGATAAATCCCCCATAAAGCTAAAGTCGAGCCCCCCGTCGATAAGCGGATAAAACGTCGTGATTTTAAAGGAGGGAAATAACTTCGAATTTTTCACCATCTCGGACAGGTACTGTTGGTAACATCTGCCAATCGACTCGAGCTCCTCAAATATCTGCTTGGAAAAAACCCAGTGCAGCCACCCTTTCTCAAAAAGCTTGCGCACTTTAGACCCCTCCTGCCTCTTTTCCCCTACACCGATATGCAAAACTTCCAAATGGAGGCCTTTCCACTCCCGGTAAAATTGCATCAACGAATAAAACAGAGGACTTCTGCTCGCCAAGGAGACATCCACTATGGATATGTCCATTTTCGGTTTGAAAACAGAAGGGGCAAAAATCAGTTTGAGGATGAGATCGTAAATATTTAGGTCTTTGTCTTTGGGATTTTGAGAATCAAAGGTGACAATCTGCTTGAACCGATAGTCATAACCGTGGCAGATCACCCTTTTGTTGAGTGTGCCAAGTGTTTTTTCTTGAAAAAACTCCTTGAAGGGCTCGGCTACTTTTTTAGGGCATATTCTGGGAAATAAGGGGGAAAGAAGTCGGTGGGTTCTTGAGTTAAGGTATTTTTGGGAAGTCTCAAAGGCCGCCTCAATTTGATCCATCGGCATCCCAGAGGCCAGGGACAATGCCAGGACCGCCCCCCAGGAACTCCCCAAGTAGACGTCGAAGTGCCGGTCGAATGGGATCGAACGGAATTGAGAGATTTTTTTCATGATCTGTATTTGCCCGAGTCCCCTGCAGGGGGCACCCTCTATAGACAAAAGTCTCATAAATCCTTTTTTAAGTTCTTTGTAAAGGGAAATTATAGATTATTCAACAGTTTTTTTCATCAGAGTTCTTTTTAAATACAGGACAAACTGACAAAAAAGATTGCTTTGTGATTAAAATAAATTTTTTATATCTGAATGGAAATGCACGACCTGGCCATTTTTTTCAATTTTTTCAGAACCCTATTTCAGGATCAGACCTTCGTATGGGTCGATGTCCCTATTCTAATTGTTGTCATTTTTGTCGAAATTCTCCTCTCAGCGGATAATATGCTAATCATAGGAATTTTGATCAAACAGCTCCCGAAATGGCAGAGATCGACCGCTATTTGGACCGGAATTTTAGGCAGTGTCATTTTAAGGACGATCGCGATCCTTTTTGCCTCCTATTTGATACGTTTTTACTATTTTCAGGGGATCGGCGGCCTATACTTGATGTACCTTGCCGGTTACGAGCTTACAAGCCACAAAAGTCCTATCACCCACCCCCAAAAAAAAACCGGTCTTGTTAAAATGATCCTGTACATTCTAGCTCTTGATCTGGTGTTTTCGGTCGATTCAATACTGGCGGCTTTTGCAGTTGTGGGGATCTCCCCTCTCGATGGAGATTCCTCCCCTAAATTATGGATTGTTGTTGTGGGGGCCTCTTGTGGAATCGTCCTTTTGCGCTCTTTTACCTCCGAGGTGATCGTATGGCTCGAAAAAAAACCCTTTTTAGAAAAATTTACCCTTCTGTTTGTCTTTTGGATCGGTTTACGGCTTCTCATCGATGCGGGATTCAGTACGATGCAGATCGATTTCGGCATCAATGTGCTCACCATGAGAGAGCTCTTCAAATGGATATTCTGGGCGATCACCCTGATGTTTTTCATTTATGCCGGCATCGAACTTATCAGAAATAAAAAAAGCTCCCCTGAACTTTAAAGATAAATCATTGATGTGAAAAAAAAGGGGCATCATTTATCATCAGCTCACCTATGGAAAAAGAGATCGCTTCCAATCGCCAGGCCTTCTTCAATTACGAGATTTTAGACACTTTTGAAGCCGGCATCGTCTTAAAAGGCACAGAGGTAAAATCTCTACGCAACGGCAAATGCATGATAGCAGAAAGCTACGTGGATCTTGAAGACCACATCCCTGTGATAAAGCTCATGTCGATCCCCCCCTATGCCTTCGGAAACATCCACAACCACGAGGAAAAACGTGTCCGTAAACTATTGATGCATAGAGAGGAGATTCTCCGGATTCAAAAAATGATTGAGCAAAAAGGGTATACAGCCATCCCCCTATCAGTCTATTTCAAAAAAGGTCTTGTCAAACTCAAAATCGGGATCGGGAAAGGGAAAAAATTGCACGACAAAAGAAGCGTGATCAAAGAGAGGGAACTCTCCCGTGAAGCGGAACGGGCGATGAAAAACAGTAGATAGTTTTTATTATATAAAAAAACTATTTATGGTACACTCTCCTCCTACTTAAGGAGACACTTATGCCATCTATTTTGGGAATCTATAATAGCCATGCACTTAAGAATCTTTCGACTCGCCCCAAACTTTTTTGCCAAAAGATCCTCCAACAAAGTTTGCCTATTTTCGGTATTTTAAAAAAAGTTTTTACACTTTCCGTTTCTCCCATAAAATTTCTAGCAAAATCGGTTGTAAATCTGTGCACTTTCCCTACCTTGAAGGTGAATGGGAATATATGCCACTTCAATTTGCTCCAAACGGCAATATTTGACTGCTCTCAAGATTACGAATCCCATTTGAAACAATCGCTATCTGAATACCCGCTCGCATACGATAAAGAAAAAAATCAGTTTGGCTTGGATCTCAATAGATCGTCTAAAACAAATTTTTTGTATAATGAAAAATCGATGACAGCAGAGCAATTCGGTCAAAAAATTGAAGAGTTGGATTCCGATAACCCCGAATTCATGAAAAAGCTCTATTTTGCTTTGGGGCAAGGATTTTTAAACGGATTTTTTGGGATGACTGTCGAGCGACTCATTCAATTGGACCCCGATCTGTGTCTTTTTCAGGGCGCTGATACTACAAAGAAAATTCATGTGCACACTAAAGACCAATGTATATTCGTAGACACCATCCAAACCGATTTTACTGTGACAAAAGACATGGATACAAAAATAAAAAAGGTCACGCTATGCGCCCGCTTTGCAATCGACCGTCAAACGGATGCTTTTGAGGTGAAAGCCCATGCTTTCACAATGCACCCCTGGTCATCGTTTAGAGCAACCCATCCCGGTTTCAATTCTTTCGATCCCTGATCCCCCCTCAGGTCTTTCTTGAAAAGAGTTTTTTTAGATTCTACGGATCGACCCCTTTTTCACTCGTAGACAAGAAAAATGGATTGACATCGAGACTTTTTATGCTCTAATCTTTTCCAAAAGATTTAAGCAAAAGGCTCTATGAGTAGTACACTGGAAGCTATCGGAATGAAATGCATCGTAAACCGATCGCAATTGGTTTCCCTCATTTCTGTTGCACAAAGAATTGTCCCTGCAAAAGCGATTCTGCCCATTCTCTCTAACGTGCTCATAGAAGCGGGCGACGGGATGATCACATTGAGCGCAACAGACCTCAACGTGAGCTTGCAAGCCTCGATGCCTGCGCAAGTGGAGATCGCAGGTGCGATCACCCTTCCTGCCCGCCGTTTCTTCCAACTCATACGCGAACTTTCGACTCCTATGATTGAAATCACCGTGGAGGGGACGATTGCGCAAATCCGAGCAGGATCCTCCCACTTCAAAGTCAATGGTATCGACAAGGGGGAGTTTCCGCCGATTCCGACCCAGATGAACGGACTGACCGTTGATGTCAAAAGTGATGATCTGCGAGAAATGCTTATTCGTACCTCCTTTGCAGCCGCAAGGGAAGAGGTTGGAAAGCCCGCCTGCGTTTCCGTTTTGATGAAGATCGAAAAAAAGGTCGCCACATTTGTTGCAACCGACGGTAAGCGTCTTGCCCGTTTCCAGAAATCGATTGAGATCGATCAGGATATCACAGCTGTGGTCCCCTTGAAAGCGGTGCAGGAGATGATCGATCTGTTAAGCTTCGATGAAACGGCGACCCTTTCGTTTCTGGATGGAAAAATCCTTCTCAAAGTGGGACCGGTTTGTTTGATCGCAAAATTGATCGGACTCCCCTACCCCGACTACGCGCGTGCTTTTGTCGATCAAAATGAGCTTACGATGATCAACATCCATAAAGAGGAGTGGGTAGCGCTTTTGCGTCAGATCGCCCTTTTCACATCAGAGACAAGCCACTCAGCCCGTTTCACATTCAAGGACGGCGTTATGCGATTACGCGCTCAAAGTCCCGAGTATGGGGAAGGGGAGGTTGAAATGGCGGTAGATGTTGCCAAAGAGCTCGACATCGCTTTCAATCCTCACTATGTGATGGAAGCACTCAAACATTGCAAAGGGGATGTTGTCCGTCTGGGAATCTGCCACCCCTACATGCCCGGCCTTGTGCTTGACCCTGCTTCCCCCGGCGTGGATTTTGTAGTGATGCCGATGCGGTTGAAAGAGGATGATTAAAAGTTTACAGGTCCACAAGTTTCGCTCTCATCCATTTTGTAGCGTCCCCTTCACGAAGGGGATGTTTGCTATAGTGGGGCCAAACGGAATTGGCAAAACAAATCTTTTAGAAGCGATCACTGTCGCTACTTTGGGCCGATCTTTCCGGACAGACTCTTTTAAAGAGATGTTGAAAGAGGGGGAGGAGGATGCCCAGATTCTCCTCGGTTTTGAAGAAGATGGCGTAGACCATGAGATCGGCTACCGTTTTGGAGTAAACGGCAAGCAGATCCGATTTAACGGGACTTTTCATAAAAGTTTTAGCCCGCTTTTAGGGCGCATCCCTGTTGGGATCGTCTCCCCTAAAGACATTGTTCTTATAGAGGGAAGCCCCTCCTTTAGACGTAAATATCTCAATCAGATACTATGCCAATCCTCGAAAGAGTACGCTTTTCACTGGAAGCGCTATATGGATGCCCTGGAGCAGAAAAATGCTGCTCTAAAAGCGCATGCGATCAAAGCACTTTTCCCTTTTGAAGAAATTTTGGCCTCAAGTGCGCAAGTGATTCAGAAGATGCGCTCGGAGCTTCTGGATGAGCTCAATCTTTTTCTTCAAAAAGAGAGCCCGCTATTACTGCAAAAAAACGAATCGATCCGTTTGGAATATGCCCCCTCTTTTATCGATAATTCCCCTTCCGCCCGCCTCAAGGAAATCGAGCGCCGCACCACCCTTAAAGGGCCCCATAGAGAGGATTTCTCTATCCTGTTTAAGGAAAAAGAGGCTTCTTGCCACGCCTCAGAGGGCCAAAAAAGGGCCCTGGTCCTTGCTTTACGATTTGCGGAGCTTGAGGCTCTTGAAAAAAAGACCCATAAAGCCCCCCTTCTCCTTATCGATGATTTTGGAGCTCACCTAGACAGGATAAGGTTCGATCAACTCTTGGAACGAACTCTAGAACTTCCCCAATCGATTTTAACAGTCCCCCATGCACCCAATAAAGCCGCCACAGTTTTTTCTTTAGAGGGGTTTGGGGCCTTTTGTTCCTAAGCTTTAGTGGCTTAAAAGCGCGGATATTCATATTTATTTTTAATGTAAAACCCTTATAATATAAGGATACGTAGTAAACTAAGGTCCGCATGAGCACCCGTTTGAATAATCCTTTTGCATTTTCGGGCACCGCTTTTGCTAGCGAGCCTGATTACTTTTCTGATTGCGACGAGTCTGGGCTACCTGAGTCCCCTACTCTTAAAAGGGTCACATATAGCTCCGGTGAAGAAAGCGATTCTGGTATCTCCTTAGGAAAAAAAAGGGGCTTAGGGAATATTGCTAGCGAACCTTTGGCAAAAAGGGCAGTTCAGATGAGTTTGGAGGATTCCTACAAGAGATTCGACAAAAAGTTCACTCTACCTATGAGTCAAAGGGTTGTTCAAGAAAATAATTTTTTAGTCTTGAATCTTAAAACTGAAGCATCTTCCGATCCATTTTTTATTACAAGGTTGAAAACTCATACGTTAGGGGTCCCCCTGGTTACCAATTCTCTAGAAAACAATATTACCCCCTATATTCAAGATAATTTAAAACCTCTACTTCTGGCTGAAGCAAGAAAACCCTCAGAGAGCCCACGCGACTTGGCATCTATTGAAATGTTAAGAGGGCTTGTGAATGCAAAAATCACACCAACCCACTATTTGATCCTAAAAGGCGGGGTGAGTGTTCCGAAGGAAGTTGTCCAAGAAGGGAGCAAGTACGGTCACAATTTTGCTATAATGCCCCCGCTAGATGGAAATAGGATGTTGATAAAGCATGCAAAAGGGGGAGACCTTAGGTCCTATACGGAGCACCTTAGAGGATATATCCCTAGAGGTGAATGTGACGATTTCGCCCTACAGCTTTTACAACAAGTGCAACGTTTGCACTCGATGGGTATCTTTCACCGTGATATCAAACGTGAAAATATTGTAGTAGATTTCAAAAAGGATCAAAGAAAAACGATTCAACTCATCGACTGGGGATTTGCAACAAAAGAGACCTCCTCAACACGCACCTGTGGATCAAAGGGTTACATGGCTCCCGAACTCTACTTTAAAGGATTTCCCCAAGGTAACGCCCCAGACAAGGTTGAACCTCTTAAAACCGATCTCTATGCTGTCGGTGTCACACTTTATGAGATCATCACGGGAAAATCATTTTCAGATTCTTTAAAAGGAATAGACCGAACACCTAATGAGACGTTTCATGCGTATTTCGGTCGCAAGGAAAAAGCGATCGATGCTTTTGTTGACACCCAGCAAAAAAAAGGGGCTTTGAGTGAAAACCACAGTCGGGTGATAAAAGGTTTTTTAAGAACTGATCCTGCAGCAAGGCACTCTATCGGTACAGCTTTAGAGATTCTTAGCCCTTCCCAAAAGACCGGATGTGCATCGAACATTTAGAGGTAAGCCCACCGCCCTGCGAGGTTCTCATAGAAATAAATAAGCCGCAGTAGTACTATAGAACCCTATTTCCTCTGGTTTTATGTCCTTTTTATCCCCCTTTTCAAGTCTGATTCGACCCCCAACGCCTAATTCAACCGATGGAGTCTCTACACCTGTAACACCAATTTATATCCGCCATAGCGGGCCCGGTAATACATCGCCCTTCTCCTCTCCAAGGCAGACAAAAAATCCCCTCCCCTGCTTTCACGATCAACCACCCTCCTTAGCGTCTCCCCGATCGGACCA
The DNA here is from genome assembly GCA_040382515.1 of Chlamydiia bacterium. Taxonomy (GTDB): domain Bacteria; phylum Chlamydiota; class Chlamydiia; order Chlamydiales; family RGXB01; genus RGXB01. The sequence goes on from JBEIFH010000005.1 coordinate 65,018, forward strand.
TTCTTGTAAAAAAGAGATCGATGCGATTTTTCAATCGATGTTCAAAACCTTGTCGGGAAAAAGAATAGCTATCGACAAAAAAAAGCTGGAGCTTATTACCCTGATCAAAGAAGGGAAAAAAGGGCTTAAGGAAAAAAGCTATCTTGTTTACCGGACCCCCCTTGTAAATTCCGCACAAAATACCCCCTTCCCGTGCATCAAAGAAAGTAAAAAAGGCTTTAAGCAGTATCTTCTATTTGAACCCAAATTGTCCCCTACTACAACCAAAAGCCCGTTCGATGCTAAAAAACTAGACTTTCATAGCCGTGCAGCCGATCATAAACTAGCTCTTAAGTGCATCCGCGTGGTGAGCTCTGTAGTTTCCGGACTCAACCCTGACGAAGGGCAATTCCCCTCAGGCTACGGTTTAAAAGTCGAATATGATTCTAGATTCTTAACCCCCTATGCCGAAGGGGGGGATGTCCTCTGTTTTCTCAATAGCAACAGGAGAAATTTAACTTTAGGCGTTCGCTCCTCTTTGGGACTAAAAATTTTAAAAAAATTTGCTGCGCTCCATCGAATAGGGATTATCCACCGCGATATAAAACCTGAAAATATCCTTATGCGTCGGGGGGAGCCTTTCATCTGCGATTTTGGATTTTCTGAAAAAGAAGGGGTCTCTTTAAAAAGCTGCGGTTCTAGAAAATTTATCCCCCCTGAATATAGACCGAAAGCTTTTTTAGGAAAATCACTAAGATTAAAAAACGCCCCTGAGGATAGCGAACCCTTTTCGGTAAAACAGATCGACCTGTATACCTTAGGGAGCACACTATTCACAGTGCTCGCCGATCGTTTTTTAGACGATGCCCTTAAGCTCCATTTAAGAAATTATGTTCCCCCTTTCTATCCTGATGAATGGGATGGCAAGGAATTCAGTGTATTTCAAGATTTCCAAAAAGAATTTGTCCGCGATGCCATAATCCATTTTTTAGAACCCTATCCCCAATCTATCATCGAGGTCATTCAGGGGCTTACGGCTCTTTCCCCCAAGGAAAGGATGCCTCTAAAAACAGCTATCGAAAAATGGGAACAATGCGAACAGTCGGACTAGAGTTTTCAAATAGACTATGAGCTGCCCTCTTACTGCTAAAAAATCTTAGATTAAAACCAGCCAAAAGAGCTTAGAACGCTCGTGCAAATCTAGTCGGTTACCCCTTCTTTAGATCTTGTAATCAAGTTTGACATTTATCGATCTAGTCTATATGGCAAAAGAAGCAGTAAAAAGGCTTTTCCCTGTGTCACATGAGGTAGGTGGCCCTCCACCAGATCCCTCCCTTCCAAATCCGAATCCTCAAAGTTCTAAAGATAAGGATAAAGTTCAAGAATTAGCCGAACAAGTTTTATCTGCTAATGCTGGACCTGCACAGCCTCCTTCTTTAGTCGCACGGGTAACTTTTCCAAACAGGGTTTCTAGAGAAAGAATACTGCGCGAATGGGTAGATTCTCAACCTGAAAATGCAAAGGAGGAAGCGAAAGCAATCGTTGCAATTCTTGGAGGTATGGATTTAGACAACCCTTTTGAACTTGATTTATCAAATAAAAAAAACATTACCTCCTTACCGGACGTTCTTCAAAATTGTAAAGCGCTAGACTGCTTCAAATGCACTAACCTCCAATCCCTACCCGCGCTTCCGCTATGCGAAACACTTGGTTGCTATCTATGCTACAACCTCCAAAAAATACCCGAGCTTTTGGCATGCAGATTTCTTGATTGCTCCTATTGCGAAAGGCTCCTAGCCCTACCCGATCTTTCGGCATGCATAAATCTTGATTGCTCTGGATGCGCTAACCTAAAGTCCCTACCCGAGCTTCAGGCATGCAAAGAGCTTAATTGCATAGGATGTGACAGCCTCGAAAAAATACCGGATCTTCCGGAATGCACAATGCTTAAGTGCAACGGATGCTACAGCCTCCCATCCCTACCCGCGCTTCCGGTATGCATAAAGCTTAGTTGCGTTGGATGCACCAGCCTCCGAGAAATACTGCACCTTCCGGTATGCAAAACGCTTAGGTGTGGAGGATGCACCAGCCTCCAATCCCTACCCGCGCTTCCGGAATGCAGAGAGCTTAGTTGCTTTGGATGCACCAGACTCCGAACCCTACCTGTGCTTCAGGCATGCGAAGAGCTTAATTGCTTAGAATGCACCATCCTCGAAGAAATACAGGAGCTTCCGGTATGCATAAGGCTTTAATTCCTACGGATGCACTAGCCTCCGAACCCTACCCCTGCTTCAGGCATGCGAAGAGCTTTATTGCGAAGGATGCACCAACCTCCGATCCCTACCCGAGCTTCAGGCATGCAAAGAGCTTAGGTGCGGAGGATGCACCAGCCTCGAATTCCTACCCGCGCTTCCGAAATGCATAACGTTAGACTGCCGCAATTGCCGCTCCCTAGAAGCCCTACCCGAGGCTCCTTTACTAGAAAAATTATTTTGTGATGGTTGTCCCAAATTAGTCGTGCTTGTGTGGACTAGGATCAGACCCGAATTATGTACAATAGGTGGTGTAAAATACTTTCCCATCCCCCTACCGGAGGGACTGCGAGCACAATTGGCACCCCCTGTACCCGAAGGCGCATCTATTAAGCATTTACAGGAGGATCTTCAGAGTTTCATAGTTGGATTGACCTCCCTTAATCTCCCTAAACTGCGAAAAGAAATCCTAGTAGATGCAGAAAAAATTAATTCAGATGAGCGAACCTTAGAATCTTATAAACAAGAGTTAAAGACCTGGGAGGGAATGTTATTTTCAAGGCTTGAAACAAGAGAGCCCGGTTTTGGTACACCAGTAGCAGGTACGGAAGAATTAACCAAATTCTATGAAAATATAGAGTATTATTTATTACATCTGGATGGATTTTTATCCAAAGAAGAAAATCGTGACGCCTTTTTTGAACGACTGCGAATTTTACAAACCCAGAGTGCTTGCGGTGCTAGATTTATAGGTGAGCTTGAACAATTATTTTCACTAAACTGCGTAAGTAGTGAACATGCAACCCTACAAAACCAATTTGCTCAAATCGCATCAACAGAAGCCAAGCTGGCGATTGAAAGGATGTATCCAGATGGGAATGTCCATAATGTTAACCAGGCGATGTTTCAACTTAGAGAATTTCTAACAGGTAGCTACATCAAGGATCAAATATCCCACCAGATGGACCAAGAAGGGCTGATGCTTCAATTTCTCAAAAGCCATACCTCTAAGGGTCTTGTAGAAACCATCCTTATAGGCTTAAAGCCAAGCTCCCCTATGGAAGAGGTTTTTACCCAGTACCTAAAAGAGAATTTTTCACCGGAACTAACTCAAGGTGAGCTCCAAGAAGTTCAAGAAGAATTGACTAAAACCTGGAATGAAAGAAAAAAAAGCAAAATAGCTCAATTTAACGAATATCAACGAATTAGCAAAATTAAAGCCGAAGAGCTTTCCCCTGCGGATAGATTTAAAATACGAACTCTTTCTCTAACTGCCGAAGAACAAGCTTGCGAATCCGTAGAGTCATTAAGCGCGCTTTTGGATTCAAAGGGGGAAAGTTTTAAAGAGGCAAATTTTAAACAATCGGTGCAATCGAGAAAAGACGACATTTTGTATCAAGACCACTTTGATGAACGCGCAAACAAATGGAAGCCAGAAATTATTGCCAAAGCGCTCCAAAAAATGGGTATTTTGGCAACTTTAAATGAACTCATCCCAAAACCTTAAATCCTTTTGTAACCAAATAAACAAAAAAAATGCTCGGCTTCTTTTCTCATGGAAAATAATTCAAAAAAAGATCGATATAGCTTTTTTCTCTCAACGACTATCCAGCCTTGACCCTAGTTCGAGAAAAAAGTCCTAGCAGGTGAACCAGGCCAAGCTCAATCCTTGATTGTAATCTTTTGTAAAAGTGGTGGATCGATACAATCTACCACTCAAAGATATGACTAATGAGAGGGTCTTTTTTGGGGCTCTTCATTTTTTCGATCACATCTTTAGCTAACCTCTTACCAAGTTGCACACCCTCTTGATCAAACGAATTGATCCCTAATAAAAAGCCGAAAAAGATCGTTCTCCCCTCAAAATGGGCAAGGAGAGCTCCTAGGTTGAATGCATTCAAGCTTTCCATCATTAGGATTCTTGAAGGGCGATTTCCGATGAATGTCGTGTTCGGGTTATCGGTCTTGAGTCCCGTTGCAAGGGCTATAGATTGCGCCAAAAGATTCGCGTTCAATTTTTGATGCAGCGTTGTGTGGTCATTTTCTATATTCACCTTGGAATGAGACTTACAAAAACCTACCACCGTCATGTCCAAATGAAATGTTCCCTGATGTACCGCCTGGTAGTAGGAGTGCTGGTCGTTCGTCAAAACTCCACCAAAAACGATATTTTGGGTCCGCTTAAGGGTAAACTCCCCCTCTTTAGTCACCGACTTCCCATTAGACTCCATGAAGAGCTGCTGAAAATGTGCGGTAAGACGTCTTAAATCGTAGGCATAAGGGGCTATCAACGTCCCTTCTGCCCCTAAAACGGCCGTATTCCAATAGGCTAAAAGGGCATCCATCAATGCCGGATTTTTTTTCGGGTCTTTTTCTAAAAGAGTTTGATCGGTGGCGTGGGCCCCCTTCAAAAAATCGGTGACCACCTCCTCGCCATAAACCAACGCTAAAGGGAGCACTCCTATCATGGACGTCACCGAATAGCGTCCGCCAACACTCTCTTCCATAGTAAAAATATCGGAAAATGTTTTGGAATCGTCCATAGGACTTTGGGGGGTAGTGACGCAAACAAAGTGTTTTTTTGCCTCTATGCCCATCTTTTGGTACAACTCTTTCATGAGCTCCAAATTCGATTGAATCTCTAAAGTGCCCCCCGACTTGCTGCAAAAGATAAACAGGGTTTGCTTGAGATCTACATGTTGAAGAACATCTTCGGTGTTTCTAGGATCGATATTTGCTATGAAAAATATCTCTCTTTTTTTCGGATAGTTGCTCAAACCGACATAAATGGCTTCTGTACCTAAGTTCGAACCCCCAATACCTACAACTACGACATGCTTGTGAGGGCAATTCTTGGCAAAGAGAACCGCTTTTTTAACTTCGGTCTGATTAAAATTATCGTAAGGGTCCCTACACTTCATATGGCCGACACTACGGTTTTCGCTCGGATAACCATGGATGGTATTTACCACCTTCCCATCAAAGATCTCTTGCATTTTTTCAAAAAGCTTATGCTCTTGAGGCATCGCTAAAAGATCCGCCTCAATTGTCGGGTCAATTTTTTCAAATCCGTAATGCAACCGGATGGTTGATGAAGAGGACATAAATCTCTTATGCCTATCAATATCAAGGGTTTCGGTTGAGTGTAAACTGTAAGGTGTACGAAAAAAAAGACGATTTTTCATGCAACAAAGATCCCATATTTTCCCCTTTATCGCAATTTGTTGAATTAAAATCGAGTGCTTGGTAAATTATTCACATTCGGAGCATAGCGCAGCGGCTAGCGCAATTGGTTTGGGACCAATGGGTCGGGGGTTCAAATCCCTCTGCTCCGAATTCTTTTACAAATAATGCACAACACCTTCTGCA
>JBEIFH010000006.1:0-63225 GCA_040382515.1 Chlamydiia bacterium
AAAAATCTCATCTCAAAAGTACGCTCTAGGCTTAGCTAATACCTGAAGATGCTCTAAAGGGAGCTCTTCAAGAAAGCGACTTTTTTTCATGGGTCTGGAGGTTCCCCAAAGAAAACGGAAGGCGGTGCTTGTGAGAGTCAACCTTCGTTCAGCCCGCGTCATCCCTACATAAAAAAGCCTTCGCTCCTCTTCAAGATCGGGTAATTCCATTTTAGAATTGATATGTGGCAGGATATCCTCCTCAACGCCCGGAATAAAACAGGTGTGAAATTCCAGCCCTTTGGAGTTATGAAGAGTCATTAAAAAGATCTTAGGGTCCATGGAGTGGGCTTCATCAAATTTTTGCTTTAAAGAGAGCTCCTCCAAAAAATCGATTAGGCTTAAATCCGAATTTTCTTTCTCCCACTCGATAGCTTTGGCGATTAAAGCCTCGACGTTTTCTTTACGGTCTTGATAGGTCTCTTTGTCCTCTTTGAGGAACTCCAAATAGCCGGTATCGTGCAGGATTTTTGTTATTTTTTGAGAGATGGAGGGGATTGTATGCACTGATTGCAAAAGAAAATAGAACTTGTCCAGCTCCTGTTTTTGTTTAGCCGAAAGGGGGAGATTCTGGCTATTTTGCAATAGATCAATCAGGGTCGTTAAAGTCCGCTGCTGCATCTCTTTAATTTTTTCCAAAGCTGCATTTCCTATTCCTCTTTTGGGGACATTGATTACCCTTTGAAAAGCTACAAAGTCATTTTTGGATACGGTGAGCCTAAGATAATCTAAAAGATCTTTGATCTCTTTTCTTTCATAAAAGGATAAACCTCCAACAATCGTATAAGGGATGCGTAGACGTAAAAGAGCATCTTCAAGGCTGCGCGACTGAGCATTTGTGCGATACAAAAGGGCGATGCTACCCGGGTCTTGCCCTTGATCGATGAGGGCATCTACCTCTCTAGCGATATACTGCGCCTCCTCCCTTTCATCAAAAAAAGAGCGCACCTGGATTTTTTCCCCATCCCCCAAGGCGCTCCAAAGGTTTTTTTCATATCTGCCGCTATTGTGGGCAATCAAAGCATTTGCAGCTTTCAATATATGGCCTGTCGAGCGGTAGTTTTGCTCCAATTTAATCACCTGGGCGTTGGGAAAATCCTCTTCAAAACCCAGAATATTCTGTATACTCGCCCCCCTCCATGAATAAATAGATTGATCAGGGTCACCAACGACAAATAGATTTTGGTGAGAGTCTACTAAAAGTTTGGTCAAAGAGTACTGGGCATGGTTGGTGTCCTGGTATTCATCGATCAAGATGTAGCGGAAGCGGTTTTGGATCTCCTGTTTTAGTGCGCTTTGATCACGCAGCAAAAAAACGGGCAACAAAAGGAGATCGTCAAAATCTATCGCATTGCTCTCTTTCAAACGCGTTTGGTAACGTTCATAAATTTGATAGAAATGGTCTTTCCCCCTTTGGTGTTGAAAATCGATAGGTAAAAGCAGGGCATTTTTGGCATCGCTGATCGCCTGGCGAGTATCTTTAAGGTGCCCCTTTTCTGGTTTCATATCAAAATCTTTAAAACATTCTTTTAAGAGGGAACTTGTGTCCTCCTCGTCGTAAATCGAGAATGTGGTTTTGAACCCTAAGAGTTCTATCGACTCCCTTAAAAACCGGGCTCCAAACGAGTGAAATGTTGTGATCAGTGGGGGGTGGGGACAAATAGAAAGTATCCTTTCCCGCATCTCTTGAGCTGCTTTGTTTGTAAATGTGACGGCCAGGATTTCACTTGGATGGACTCCAGACTGCAAAAGGGTTGCAATCCTTTCGACTACCACACGGGTTTTTCCCGATCCTGCACCGGCGAGGACTAAAAGAGGACCCTGTTTGTGGGAGATTGCAAGTTTTTGTTGTGGATTCATTTCGGTCATAAGCTCAGCTGATTTTAGCCACATGATTTTAACTTTTCCAGGTAAAGATAGGTTTTCGGTTAAAATAGCTGTTCAAGCATGATGGAGAAAAATTTTTCTAGAAAATGATTTACCTTTTAAACCATTTTTTCTTTAGTATGGTACGAATCCCTTAGAAAAAATTCGGTGCTGAGTGGTAGCTAGTAGAGTTTGGATAGTTTTTTTCTTTTTTGGACACGTTCTTTTTGGCAAAGTCGAGGTCGGGCTTGACCGGGTGTTTTTAGGGGGCGCCCACCCTTCGATCCAAGGAAAAAGGGTAGGTCTTTTAACAAACCATACCGCTGTGGATCGCAACGGAGTTACCGCAATGGATCGCTTCCAGTCCAGAAAAGACTGTAAGTTGGCTGCACTCTTTGCACCAGAACACGGACTCTATGGGCAACAGCATGCAAGCGAAAAAATAAAAGACGGAAAAAGGGGGGATATCCCTGTCTATAGCCTATATGGATCCAACCGTCGACCCTTAGAGGCCCAGCTCAAAGGGTTGGATGTGATTGTATACGACATCCAGGATATAGGCGTCCGCTCCTACACCTACATCTCCTCCCTTTTTTATATGATGGAGGAGGCGGCCAAAAAAAATTTGGAGGTGGTTGTTTTAGATCGCCCCAATCCTATCAACGGACTGACAGTCGACGGACCGATGCTTCATCCCAAATGGCGTTCTTTTATCGGTTACGTGAATGTCCCCTACATACATGGAATGACTGTCGGTGAATTGGCCCAGTTCTTTAATGCCGAGTATAAAATAGGGGCGAAATTAACAGTAATCCCCATGAAAGGCTGGAAGAGGGGGATGGATTTTAAAGAAACCGGGTTACACTGGATACCGACCAGCCCAAATATACCTGAGGCAGATACCCCGCTTTTTTATGCGACAACCGGTCTTTTAGGGGAATTACGCCTTTGCAACATCGGCGTTGGGTATACCCTTCCGTTCAAATTGATAGGCGCACCCTGGATCGATGCGAATTTAATCACCAAACATCTCAACAGTCAAGGGCTGAGCGGAGTCCGTTTTGCTCCTCTGCATTTTAAACCATTTTCAGGGTCCATGGCACAGCTCGAATGCCAAGGGGCTCTGATCCAGGTTACCGACAAAAAAACCTTCAAGCCTTTTGAGGTGCAAGGGGTGTTGATTGGGTCTTTAAAGCAGTTGTATCCGCAAAAATTTAAAGAGGTGATGGCCCACATCGGTAAATCGGAAAAGGATCTTTTCTGCAAGGCTATTGGTTCTGAGGAGCCGCTGCAACTTCTTAAAGAAGAGAAGCTTATAGGCTGGCAGCTAGCTGAATTTCAACGGGCCGAGCGGGAAAACTTTATGGAAAAAAGAAAAAACTATTTGCGTCCCGAATACGCGGAAGACTATAGACCAAATTTATGAAGAAAACTCTTATCATCGTCGAATCTCCGACTAAAGTAAAAACGCTCCAAAAATTTCTAGGAAAAGAATTCTTAGTCGACTCCTCAGTGGGACATATTATAGATTTACCGCAGAAGGGATTGAATATTGATGTTGAAAACGGATTTGAACCGAATTATGTCCCTTTGCCGGCCAAAAAAGAGGTGATTGAAAGGCTGAAGAGAGAGGCGAAAAAGGTCGATCAGGTCCTTTTGGCTACCGACCCTGACCGAGAAGGTGAAGCGATTGCGTGGCATATTGCTTCCATCCTCCCAAAGATTCCCCACATGAGGGTAACTTTCAACGAGATCACTAAAGGGGCAGTTTTGGAGGCCTTAAAACATCCGAGAAAAATTGATGACGATCTTGTGAGCGCCCAGCAGGCAAGACGGATTTTAGACCGGTTGGTAGGGTACAAAATTTCACCTATTTTGATTCGAAAGGTAAAAGGTGCAAAGAGCCTCTCGGCTGGAAGGGTGCAATCGGTTGCGCTGAAACTGATTGTCGAAAGGGAGGAAGCGATTGAGGCTTTCAAACCTGAAGAATATTGGAACCTAGGGGCCATTTTAGAAGGGAAAAAAGAGTTCAGGGCGTCCCTTTTTACAATAGATGGGAAAAAAGTAGAGAGATCGATTCCTAATGAAAAGGAAGCGACCAAGATCGAAAAAGATCTGGAAAAGTGCAAATACACGGTCTCTAAAGTCGAAAGAAAAGAGCGTTTGCGAAATCCGGCTCCCCCTTTCACAACTTCAACTTTACAGCAGGAGGCCTCCCGCCATTTCGGTTTTTCATCGACTCGAACTATGCAAGTAGCCCAAAGTCTTTACGAGGGTGTCGATTGCGGAGCTGAGGGAGCAGTGGGTTTGATCACCTATATGAGAACCGACTCCCCCAGAAGCTCACCGGAGGCAATCAAAGAGGCAAGAGACTGGATTAAGAAAAAATTCGGTGAAGAATATTTGCCTAAAGTCCCGAATATCTATCAGGGAAAAAGGGCCGCACAAGATGCGCATGAGGGGATTCGTCCCACAAGCGTCGCAAAAAGACCTGAGGATATCAAGTCCTACCTATCTATCGATGAATTCAAGCTCTACCAGCTCATTTACCGCCGTTTTTTGGCCTCCCAGATGGAGCCGGCTGTCTATGATACTGTGACGGCACATATTGAAACCGACAAAAAATATGAGCTTAAGGCGACCGGATCGATTATTAAATTTCAGGGCTTTTTAACCCTTTATGAGGAAAAAGAGGACGAGGAAAAGGAGGAAGAGCGCACTTTGCCCCCTTTAGAGGAGGGGCAAAAATTAAAGCTCAATAAGGTGACGAAAGATCAAGCTTTCACTAAACCTCTACCCCGTTTTACCGAGGCCTCATTGGTTAAAGAGCTGGAAAAGCAGGGGATTGGGCGCCCGTCGACCTATGCTGCGATCATGAATAAAATCCAATCGCGCGATTATACAACAAAAGAGAAAGGGACGTTGAAACCCACCGAGTTGGGACGCATTATTTCTCGTATGTTGAGTGACAATTTTACGCAGATTATTGACGTCGGTTTTACAGCCCATATGGAAGAGGATCTGGATGCCATTGCGGAAGGGAAGCTCGACCACAAACGGTTCTTGAAAGAATTCTGGGATGTCTTTTTGCCCATAGTCGAGGTCGCTGAAAAAGAGGCGCACGTTCCGAAAGAGCTTACCGATAAAATTTGCCCTGAGTGTGGAAAACAGCTTCAAAAAATTTGGGCAAGGAATAAATACTTTTTGGGGTGTAGCGGTTACCCCGATTGCAAATACACGGCCCCCCTAGAGGAGCTTGTGATTCACAAAGAGGAGTATGAACCCTCATTTAATTGGGACCAGGATTGTCCGAACTGCGGTAAAAAAATGTCGATCCGCAAGGGGCGCTTTGGTATTTTTCTTGGATGCAGTGGCTACCCCGATTGTAAAACGATCATCAACATACCGAAAAAGGGCTCAGAAGGTGTCGATACCGGAGCCAAATGTCCGGCAAAAGGGTGCCCCGGGAAATTAAAACAGCGTGTATCGAGATACGGCAAACCCTTCTTTTCTTGTTCCACTTACCCTGAATGTGATGTGATTGGAAATTCTGTCGAGGAGATACAAGAGAGTTTCCGGGATCATACCCGCACCAAAGCGGAGCCGAAAACCGGGGGCAAAGGGCGAGGAAAACAAAAACTCTCCAAAGAGTTGATCGCCCTTACCAAGGAGGACGATCTCACAAGGGGGGAGGTCACAAAACGGATTTGGGCCTACATAAAGGAGAAGAATCTGCAAGATCCCGAAAATAAAAAAATGATTATCCCCGATAAGGTGCTTGAGCCGATCCTTGGAAAACAGCCGGTACACATGCTTAAACTGGCGTCCGCTTTGAGTCGACATTTTAAATGATTTTTTTATTGAGCTGTGGGCGGCTATTTTGAATAAATCTTTGCTACGCTGTTGCTCTTGAAAATTGGCAATTCCCCAATTGCCTTTAATTCAATTTTGTGGAATACTTTACTCACTTTACGCACTGGTAGCTCAGTTGGATAGAGCGCATGGCTACGAACCATGAGGTCTGGGGTTCGAATCCCTACCAGTGCATTTCATTAAGTCAACCTTTTCGAAGTTTTTTTCAAAAAATACAGTAGCAGGTTTGCCTCGACTGTATCTATCAAAAATTTTACATTTTTTGACCGCAGTTTAAAAAATTTTGCAAAAAAAGTACCCAAAAACGGTATTCTAATGATTTAATGGAGCTTCTGAAGAGGTCTTTTATGCTGATTTTCGATAAATTACTTGGCCCTTTAGAGACAAGAACCATTCTCTTAGCGTGCCCTCTTACTAAGGAGGCCGTTTTGATAGACCCTTCTTTTTATAGTTTTCGTCATTTTACTCCTATTATCGATGAAAATAAATTTTTTTTGAAAATGATTTTATTGACACACTCCCATTACGATCATATCGTTGATATGGCAAAATTTCGAGATCTTGGCGTCCCAGTATATGTTCACCCTTTAGATAGTCCAAATGTTCTAGCCCCTGGTTCTGACGGATTGAGATCCCCAAAAGTCATAGATCGGGTAAGCGACCCCCGGTATTTTCAGGAGGGGTATAAAATTTATTTTGGATCTATTGAGGGGGTAGTTTTGGAGACCCCCGGTCACTCCCCGGGGTCCGTCTGCTTTTATTTCCCGAAAGAAAACCTTTTGATTAGCGGAGACACCCTTTTCAAAGGGGGAATCGGCAGACTGGATCTACCTACTGCGGTGCCTTTGAAAATGGAAGGATCCCTAGAAAAATTGAAAAAACACCCTAAAGGGACAGTCGTTTACCCCGGACACGGTCCGAAAACTACTATAGAGGAGGAATTATGACATCATTGATCGGGCATGAGGCGCCAAATTTTGTTGCACAGGCAGCAAAAAATGGGGAGATCATCGATGTACAATTGAAAGAATATAAAGGTAAATTCGTAGTTTTACTTTTTTATCCTTTAGATTTTACTTTTGTATGCCCTACGGAGCTTATGGCATTTCAACACAAGATAGAGGAATTCCACAAAAGAAACACCGAAATTTTAGCGATATCGGTCGACAGCGTCTATACGCACAGGGCATGGTGGAACCATGAAGTCAAATCGGTTTCATTTCCGATCGTCAGCGATATCACCAAAACTATCTGCTTGAACTACGGTACCCTTATTGATAAGGGGATCTCTTTACGGGGGACTTATATTATCGATGCAGACGGGCTAGTGCAGCATGTATCCGTGAATAATTTAGGGATTGGACGGGGCGTCGACGAGGTTTTAAGGCTCGTAGATGCTATCCAATACCATAAATCACACGGAGAGGTTTGTCCGGCGGACTGGCACCTTGGTGATAAAGGGATACGACCAACCTAAAATTTTTTATAGCAGTTGTTCCTCAATACGGAGCAGCTGGTTATATTTCGCAATGCGCTCGCCTCTGGCGGGTGCACCCGATTTTATCTGGTCTACACCGAGCGCAACGCAAAGATCGCTGATAAAAGTATCTTCCGTCTCACCCGAGCGGTGCGACAACATCACCTTAAACCCATTTTCTTGAGCTATCCTCACGGTCTCGATAGTTTCTGTGAGGGTACCTACCTGATTTGGCTTTATCAGGATACCGTTTGCAAGATCTCTTTTAATACCAAACTCGAGCCTTTTGCGATTGGTGACAAAAATATCATCTCCAATCAACTGGATCTGGGAACCTAGTCTGCTGTTTAATTCATGCCAGCCGTCGAAATCATCCTCTTTGCAACCATCTTCAATGCTGATGATCGGATATCTTTCGACTAGTTCTACATATTGGTCGATCAGATTTTCGGTGTCCTCGATTTCATTTGCGGCGACATCTAATCCTATCATGACGTCGATTCCAGGACGGTATCCGGCGATCTCAATTGCCTCTACAATCCATTCCAGAGCCTCTTTTGTCGAGTGGATATTTGGAGCAAATCCCCCTTCATCACCCACATTTGTCGAGAGCTTATTTTTGTGCAGGATTTTTTTCAGAGTTTGGTATATCTCAGCACCCGCTCTGTAATTTTCTGAAAAAAGCTCTTTACGAGGGGCAATCATAAATTCTTGAAAGTCGAGCCCGTTATCAGCGTGTTTTCCACCATTGATAATGTTAAAGAAAGGGAAGGGGAGTTTGTGTTGGATGGATCCCCCCAGGTAGCGAAACAACGGGAGCCTATAGTAATGGGAGGCGGCTCGAGCCGTTGCCAAAGAAACAGCCAAAAGAGTATTTGCCCCAAAGCGATGTTTTTTCTCTGTGCCGTCAAGATCAATCAAAAGTTTATCAAGATTGGTCTGCTCGGAGGCTTTATGCCCTTTGACGGCCGGAAAAATGTCATGGTGGACATGGTAGATAGATTTGAGCACACCTTTTCCAAAAAAGCGATGTTGATCTGCATCGCGCAGTTCCAAAGCTTCATGGGAGCCAGTCGAGGCGCCCGAAGGGACCGATGCACGCCCAAGATGACCGCTTTCTAGTAAACAGTCCACCTCCAAGGTGGGGTTACCTCTGGAATCCAGAATTTCCCTTGCTTGGATCATTTGAATACGGTCACTCATAATCTTCTCTAATTCCTTCCATTAAACTAAGGTAGGATTGGTATCTCGTAAGAGCTATTTTACCTTTCTCCAAACCCTTTTTTACCGCACAATTTGGCTCATGTGTATGGCTGCAAGGTGAAAAATCACACTTTTTACCAGCTTTATGAATCTCTTTAAATAAAGGTTCGACCTCTTTTTTATCCAGATCAAAAAGCCCAAAACTTTTGATGCCGGGAGTATCTATGCAGTATCCGCCCGATTTCAACGGAATTAAAAGAGAGGTGGTTGTCGTGTGAGCCCCTTTTTCCGTTTTTGCCATCACCTCGCGTACACGAAAATTTCCTTTTGTGATTGCATTCAGTATGGAAGTTTTACCGACACCGGACTGCCCCGTAAGGACATTTGTATGCCCTTTCATCAAAATTTTTAAATCCTCTATCCCATAATCATTTATTGTGCTGATTTTACATACGGGAATGTCCAGCTCTTCATAGACTTGAAGTAATTCTTCAAGGTAGGGAGGGGGTGAGAGATCGATTTTATTTACAACGAGCACCGGTCTCATCCTCTGTTTGAGGCAAGCAACAATATAGCGGTCGATCAGATTGGGTTTGATCACAGGATAGGCGACTGAAACACAGATCAGCACCTGATCTACATTAGCTGCCAGGAGTTGTTCCTTCCGCTGGCGCAGATGGTCGGCCCTGGAAAGGATGGTTGTCCTTGGTTCAATCGCTTCGATGATTTTTTTTTGCGGGTCAAAGTAGACATAATCTCCCACGCAAATAAGGTTTTTTTGTCTCGAGCGCCCCTTTTTAAGGGCCCCTTTGAGTTCACAAAGGGATCCTACCCCTTCATTTTCAACAAATACCCCCTCGGATAAAACAGAAATCACCCTCCCCCTTGGTAGGGCCGGAGGTACAAAAACCGGCGGCTTCTTCTGATCGGTCTTTTTATATTTTGAGCGGTCATTGAGAGATTTGATTTTCCGCTCTTTTTTCTGTTGCCTGACTTTCGGGCTGAATTTGTCTTCAAAGTCCACGGGATTTTCCTAAAAAATAGAGAAGAATCGCCCCCGCTTGGGAAACATTCAAAGATTCTGTTGGTGGAAGCATAGGTATTTTAACCTTTTTTACTAATTTCTTTATTTTTTCTTGAAGCCCTTGACCCTCATGCCCCAAGATGAGTCCGAACGGCTCTTTTGGAAAAAACCGTTCTATAGGATCACCATCCATATCGGCTCCAAGAAGGGTCAAGTTTAAATCCAAAAGATCTTCAAGCGAACCCTTTCTAAGGGGGACTCTGAAAACCGCACCCATGGAGGCGCGTATCACCTTTTCGTTGAAAGGATCTACACAGGAATCAAGAAAAAAAGCAAGGTCGAACCCAAAAGCTTCCATGGATCGCAAAAGGGTGCCTACATTTCCCGGATCCTGCAGCCGATCAAAAATGAGAACCCTGGTCCCTTTTGCCAAACTTAGAGGGGGGATAGGAAGGAGGGCTATCCACCGATCGTGGGAGGAAACTCCCAATATTTTTTCAAAAATTTCTTTTGAAATGAAAAACGTTTCTTTTGCCGGAAGATTTTGGTATGGATCAGTAGAAAACAAGACCTCAATAGGGTGCGTTTGGGACAGTTCCTGCAGGAGATGGTCTCCAAAAACAAGGCATAGTCCCTCTGATTGACGAAAAGATTTGTCGGTTCGAATCCTAAGAGCTTTTTGAATAATCGGATTTTTTAGGCTTTTAAGGTGCATCATGGGTGTAGAACATGATACAGATTCAAGAATTAGGATGAAAGGCTCGCTTGCTATGCGAGTGTTTATCACCTCCTGCGCCTTTCTCGTAATCCCTCTGATTTTTTATACCGCTTTTACCTATAAAAGGGAATATGACCGGGCCTTAACCCAGGTATACGATTCTTTGAATATCTCGTTAGGGGATCATGTTAAATTCCTAACGGAAATTACTGATCTGCAGGGCCATTATCTGGATGCCCTTTACGAAATCGTTGCAAATAAACCTGTTGATAATCTGAATCTTACTCTATCCAAATTTGTGTCCGATGAGATGATTTCTACGATTATATATCTTAAAACAGATCCGACCGGGGTGATCTGTTTCGCATCTAGCCTCCCTGAGCTCGTAGGTAAGAATTTTTCGGGAGAAATCGACCTAAAAAAAATCGATACACTTAACAGAAAGTCTTTTATCGCCCGAAATCCAGACGGGAACTATGCATTGTACCTCATACGTCTAATAAAAGACCCCAAATCTAATGCGATTACGGGGGCTATTGCCTTGTCCACTTCGATGCAGCTCCTTTTAAATGTGATCACCGGTTTTAGGACAATTCAATATCTTGATACCTCGATCCTTTCTTCCGGAGGGGATGTACTGGCCACAACGCACAGCAACTGGATGCAAAAAACCCTTTTGGTGCAACACGCTGATGACTTTGAACTCAAAAAAGCGATACCTCGTGTTTCAAATAACGATGTGATTTCACTGAAACCGAACGATCTGGGCTATGAGGTCAATATCGGAAATGAGACCCGCTTGGTAGTTCTGAAGCCGGTCACAAACCTCCCGATAATGATCGCGTTGGATGTGCCCAAGAAAATTTTTCTCAATCAATTAAAAAGTTATTTTGCCACCGTAGGCTCACTTTTGCTGAGCATTCTCGTTTTAGGTGGCGGAGCCACCTATCTTTTGACCTTGAGGATCGCCCGTCCTATGGCGGCCCTTTGTGAAGTCATGAAAATGGGCCAAGAGGGGCATCTTGAAACGCGGTTTGATTTTGATAAATGGGGATTCGAGGTTAACTACGTCGGATACCTCTACAATTGCTTGATGGATAAAATCGAATCGATGATTCAGGAAATTCGAACGGAGAGGACCGAAAAAGAGCGTTATGCTACCCAAATGGTTTTAGCGCTAGAGATCCAAAAATCGCTCTTACCGACCCAAATAAAGCTGCCCAACATCAAAATTGCCTCCTCCTATTTTCCTGCTATCGATGTTGCCGGGGATATTTTTGATTGTTTTGAAATTTCTGAGGGCAAAATCCTATTGATGTGCAGCGATGTCGCAGGTAAGGGGATTCAGGCTTGTCTGTATTCGTTGAGCTTCAGGGGATTTTTACGCAGCGTTTCCGTTTTTGAAAAAAAGCTCGATAGGATAGTGGACCAGGTGAATGATCTCTATTTAAAAGACACTGAGGAAAATTCCATGTTTGTAACGGCATGGATAGGCATTTTGGATACGGTTACAAGAACTATGGAATATGTCTCTTGTGGGCACCCGCCGGCGCTTTTGAGGCGTCACGACAAACCTGTACAGTTGCTTGAAGGAAACGGGATCCCTTTTGGAATTCAAAAAATGGATCAAATTGAGGTCAGAAGCATTCAGTTGGAACCTAAGGATCTTGTTATTGCCTACACCGATGGGGTCACTGAGGCGATGAACGACACAAAACAGCTCTTTGGGATGGACCGCCTCGTGGTGGCGATCCGTAATATCGATGTCGCCTCTCCGGAGAATCTTATCCAGGATTTATATCGAAGAATCAAAGATTTTTCTGCAAAAGAACAAAGTGATGATATTACGATTCTGGTCTTTGAAGTCGAATAGGGTCCTTTTAGGTCGGAAAAAGGCGATCGAGAATCTCCTTTTTATCTTCTAGTTTATGGGTAATCGCTATCTCTTCGGCTTTTTTAAGATAAGCTCCTAGTTGCGGCCCGGGGGATATCCCTTTTTCAATGAGATCTTGAGCCGTAACCAGTGGTTTTTTCCCTTTTATTCTGTTTATTTGTTCGTTGTAGATTTGTAATTCATCTTGACAATACTGCCGTGCCTCTTTTGGAAGTAGGAGAGACGCATCTTCAAAAAAGGGAGATGCGTAAAGGTGAAGCCTCTGTTGGAGATTTTCTTTCTCTAATTTTAATAGAAGAGCATCGCTAAAAAGGAGCAAATCCAGGTCTTTTTGGGAAAATTTCAACCTTTGGATCCAACGAAAACGCTCTTCATCGCACACGTGCTCCAAAAGAGCTTTGAGTTGCAGGACAACAGGGACATTTTCAGGTTTTTCCAAAGCCTCCAAGGAGAGGGTATCCGTTTCTTTCAAAGGTGGGAATAGGGTTGCTAGGAGCCCAAGACGGTGCATAGTGGTGAGAGCTTTTTTTAGGTTCCCATCTTTATGCATTTTATCAAATTCTTGCAGAATCCTTTCAAAAGAGACGGCGGGCAATAAAGTTGGCGCATGTTCTTTTATGGCCTCCTGGGTGAGAGGATCTATACTGAACTCAAATTTGGCTGCGTAACGGATGGCCCGGATCATCCTGAGACGATCCTCTCTAAACCTATCATGGGGATTCCCAATAGCCCGAATCACCCTCTCTTTTAGATCTTCTTTCCCTCCAACATAATCGAGAGTCTCATTCGTTAAGGGATTCAGGAACATCCCGTTGATCGTAAAATCCCTTCGTTTGGCATCCTCCTCAGGGGAGCTTTGCATGATGATGGTAGGTCGCCGCCCGTCTTTATATTCTAAATCTGTCCTAAATGTTGCGATCTCAAATTTGTGATTGTCTTCTACAACAATGATGATCCCGAACTGTATACCGACTTCTATCGTTTTTTTGAAAAGGGGACGGATCGCATCTACCGGAAGGGAAGTGACAATATCTATGTCGCTAGGTTGAAGACCCATTAAAAAATCACGTACGGCCCCGCCAGCTATGTAAGCTACCCCGCCGTTTTGTTGGAGTTTTTCAATAATTTTCAGGGCTGTAGGGAAGGAGTCCATAAAAAAGAGGTTAGCATAAAATGGAAAAAAAAAGAGATCATATTGTGAGGGTTCGAAACAAGCCGTTTTTTCGAAGCCTCGGCAGTATGATCTCAGCTGGTGTTTCAGCACACATTAAGAGAGTAGGCTTCGTAAATTGCCTCAGGCAATCGAAACTTCCCCTCTTAGTTTTTTTATAAATAAGATTTCGGATTTCTTTTCAACAGATTTCTTAGAACTGTTTTTTCTCTGTTGTAAATTTCTTTGTTATTTTTGCTAAAAAAAGCGGTGCTTTTATAGTAATTCATTTCTGAAGAGCTATTTTGGATCGATATTGAAAAAAAGAAAATGAAATTCATTCGAAAACAACCAAAAGCAAAAGAAAAATAAAAAACCTCTTTGTGGGTAAAATTTTAATTGATTACATTAGGATTTGTAAAGTTCTGATTTGTGAATCCGGGTTAGATGGCTGTGAATAAAAAACTTTAAAGACTCCCTTTCAAGAATCTTTTAAAGTTGGCAGGTGAGCAAAAGTGAGAGTGTAAGAATGAGTTTAAGATCTATCTTTATAGGCTGTTTTCTGATATGCGGTCTTCATTTAGAGGCTACATTTGAAATAAAAATGTCAGAGACGGAAAAGAGGGCTGCTTACCAAATCATAAAGTCGATGGGGGATTATAATATCGTGAGCCTTTTGTTAAGGCAACGAGAATTACGCAGACTTGGTAAAATGATAGACCATATTCCTCCCACCTATTTTTTGGGATACATATTTTCGGATCCGATACTCAAAAATTCGATGCGGCGTATTCGGGACAATTATTTCAAGTGGACGACATTTATTGAGGGACTATCCCCTAAAATGGATGAGATGGCAAGATCGGGGTTGTTGTATCAACAGCTCCCCCATTTTGCCGATTATCTTAGGATAAACTATGACAATTTATATGAGAGGTGCAGGCAACATGATTGGGAAGAATTTGTTAAGCAACTTATGTAGGAGTGTAATCGTTTCCTTATTTGCTATTTTTTGCGGATTTGGCTCTTTGGATGCAATGACCTCGAGGGATACGAGGGGTGTTAAAGACCTACTCAAGTTCATGGCGACTCATAGAGCTGTAACATTGGGATTAAGGATCAACGAACTCAATCTACTTGTGGAAAAAACAAAGGGGATCCATCCTGTCGAATTATCCTGTTTCATTTTAGGTGATGAAGAGACAATTCAATGGTTTAAAAAAATTAATAAAAATTTCTTCAAGCAAATGTATCTACTTAATGAGTGGCATGAGATTTTTTTTAGTTCATTCAGAACCCTGGATTTTGAAGAAGTCGAGGAGATGATCGAAACGGCGAATCTTGATAAAGAGTGGATAAAAGATCTTATGGATGCCAATAATTTCACTGAGTTGCTTACTGTTTTGTTTGAAAAGGGAAAATCCTAGGGGAATGAAATGTTGAGTATGATAACAGTCTTCATGTTGATCCAGCCCTATCAGGGATCGATACCCACAGAAGAGGTAAAGGCTGTCTCAGAGATCGTAACCGTGATGTCGGAATCGAATTTACTAAGCTTGGCTTCGAAACGTAAATACCTTCTTCGGGTTGGTAAAAAGATTGAACATCTCCATCCGTTGGATTTTTTAAAAGTTGCGGCTATTTCGAAACCTTTAATCGAGCATTTGAGAAATATTCAAAAAAGCTCCGTTAAATGGAAAGCCTTTGTGTCGGGAATCTCTAAGGGATTTGAAGAAGTTTGCCGTAAAGAAAACTTCGAGAGCGAGTTAAAGGATTTTTGTCTGACCTTAAAAATTTCCAATGAGGAGCTAAGTGAAATCGGAAAGAAAAAAGACTGGGAAAACTTTTTGAGAACAGTTATCCGACAAGCTCATGTAGGGATGGATCCGATATTAGACGACAACAAAAGCTTTGCAGCCTTGCCGGTGAATCCTAAATAGAACAAAAGGGATAGGGTCTTTAGGTCAACCTAACCCTAAGTTGGGTGCACGCTCAAAAGAGACCACTACCTGCTTGGGATCATTGAAGTACTGTCTAAACGCCTGTTCAAAAAATTGCGGGGAGACAAATCTGGCACCCTTTTTTTGGTTCAGGTAAAGGGCATTCCCGTACTCCCAAAGCACCATTCCGTGGTGCCGTAATCCTAAGATTGATCGGGGAGTTTCTTGGTGGATCCATATATCACCCAATCCCGACTGGATAAGCTCCATCGTCGTGATTCCGCTCGAGCGGGTGATCGTTGCATTGGAACGGTTAAAAAGCTTAGAGACTACCTGGTCATCCTGCCTTGATATTGGGTAAAAGCGGAGCCGTTTTGGAGCCAGAGGGTGGCTGATAATTTGGGATACAAGATCGTCAACAAGCCTTTTTTCAATCCATTTCCCTGTTTGAGAGAGGATAAAAACGTGGACTATAGGCCCCTCTTTAGAGCGAACCAAATTAAAAAAACCCTCAATATAATCATAGAGCGCATTTTTACTTGGGTGGGAACCTAGCATGATGGTAAATACAAGATCTTGCGGCTGCACCAACACATCCCCACGACTGTCTTGAAAAACAGGAGGATGCATATGGATTTGGGATGCCTTTATCAGACGGAGCTTCGCAGCTTCATTTTCTATCGTTAAAGGGATGTGCAAGGGCTCATCGCGCGTTGCCGGGAGAGCGAAAAATGCCCTTCTCAGTGGGGGTGCCACAATGTGGATCTGCCCCATTTCCAAACCCGTTTTACGCTTCCAAAAAATTTCGGCCATTTCACCGTAAAGGAGGGGCTCCTGGGCATAGATCTCTATACTTGTTCTCTCAAATCGATTTAATGATTTGATCTCGGTAAAAAAATGGGCCGTATAATGGGTGGGCAAATCGGTGAGAACCTTTTCAACAATAAGTTTTTTTTTCTGGATCCAATTGTAAAGTCTCACAGCATTTGTGATCGCTTTAGTTCCAAGAACCTGGTTATCGATAACCCGTTCATAGTCGTAGTGCATCAAAAGCTTGAAACAGTGAAAAAAAATGGATGGGGTGAGAAAAATCGAAAACAGGGGATGTATAAAAGATTGGAATTCCTGCATGAAAATCCAACCATTGATCTGAGAGGTGTTCCAAATAGAAATAAAAATTTTACCGAATAGACTCCCAAGCCAATCTTTTGAGACATCTTGTTCCATGACCACTTTAGGATTTTCGCCCTGCTCGAGGGACTCTCTGATTGCCTTAGCAGCTATAAGATGACCACTTCCCCCCGATGAAGTGATCAAAAGAATATCGGGATGTCTCATTCTTTTTTTTTAGCAAAATGAATCATTTTATCTCAATCTTTGAGTGATAATAAGAATTCAAAATTATTATTTGTCTTTTTCAAACGAGCCATAAACAAATTCATAGCATCCATATTCGTGAGGTCTGCAACTGCGAGGCGGAATTTGCAGATACGGCTATATTCGTCCGGATGGTAAAGATCTTGTTCTTTACGGGTCCCGCTTTTTACGACATTGATAGCAGGGAAGAGGCGACGGTCGGCAAGGTGTCGGTCAAGGACAAGTTCCATATTTCCTGTCCCTTTAAATTCCTCGAAAACAACCTCATCCATACGCGAACCTGTATCAACCAGGGCTGTAGCTATGATTGTTAAAGAACCGCCGTGTTCAATATTTCTGGCTGCTCCAAAAAATCTTTTTGGTTTATGCAGAGCATTTGCATCCACACCGCCGCTCAAGATTTTACCGGAGTGGGGCTGAGTTGCGTTATAAGCACGAGCTAGGCGGGTAAGGCTATCGAGCAAGATCACAACGTCATGCCCATACTCCACAAGCCGTTTTGCCCTTTCGATAACCATTTCTGCCACTTGCGTGTGTCTTTCAGGGGGCTCGTCAAACGTAGAGGAGATCACCTCGCCGCGCACGTTGCGTTGCATGTCGGTCACCTCTTCCGGACGCTCGTCGATCAGTAGAACCATCAAAATTGCTTCCGGGTTGTTCACCGTTATGGCATTTGCGATGTTTTGCAACAAGACGGTTTTTCCCGATTTGGGAGGGGCTACAATCAAGCCTCTTTGCCCTTTTCCTATGGGAGCTACTAAATCGACAATCCTTGAGGACATTTGATCTGCGGTGGTCTCCATGAGGAAACGCTCTTGCGGATGCAAGGGGGTGAGCATGTCAAAAGAGATACGGTCTTTCAGGTGATCAGGAGAGAGATCGTTTACCCTGTCGACTTTCTGTAATGCAAAAAACTTCTCTTTTTCTTTGGGGGCCCGAATCGTCCCTTGGATATGATCCCCTTTTTTCAGATCGAAACGGCGGATTTGCGCAGGAGAAACATAAATATCTTCCGCAGAGGAGACGTAGTTGTAGTTAGGTGAGCGTAAAAATCCGAACCCGTCTGGCAAAACTTCAAGAACACCCTCGGCAACAAGCAAATCATGAGTGTGTTCCGATTTCCACTTTACAATTTCAAAAACAATTTGGGATTTAGTTAGATTAGATAGATTCCTTAGATTGAGATTTCTAGCATATTGAGCCAGCGCCTCGCTGCCCAATCTTTGCAGGTCGGCGATTTTGATCACGGCCGGCGGTTCCAGGGGGGGCGCTTTTTCTTGGGGTACATGAGAGATTTCAGGACCGACGTCAGGTCCGATCATTTCGGGAGGGGGTAGAATGGTTTTGTCCTTTTTTTCCTTAAGTCCGGTGTGTTCATCGTTCATGTTGTTACTTTATTTATAAATTGTTGTTTAAGTTCATTGAAAGAAAGATTGTTTTCCAAAATGATATCGGCATGAGATTCCAGGGTTTTTGACGGGAGCTGATGCTCAGTGCGAATGTTAAATTCCTCCTCTGAAAACCCTTTGTTCTTAGCACGCTCTAACCGAATTTCTTTAGGAGCGGTCACTAAAATCCTGGAATCGAAAAAACTCTCCCAATCTCCTTGGATTTTAGGATATATGGAAGCTTCAACCACAAATGCTTTTGCACCTAAATCCCTATTTTTAAGGAAAAGTCTTTCTACCTCTTTGAAAATGCGGGGATGCAAAATAGTTTCAAGAGCTAAAAGGTTTTTTTTGGAGGCAAAAGCTGCTGAACTAAGTTTTTTTCTAGAAATCTTCCCTTTTTCTAAGATAAAAGAGCCGAAATATTCTGTCAAAATAGGTAATACCTCTGGATCGTGTTCAAGGATTTGATGGGTGATGTGGTCGCAATCGATGGTAAAAGCTCCCCACTCTTTAAATAACTTTAAAACAGAGCTTTTCCCCGACCCTATAGGCCCATATACGAGTATACGTTTAATTTTAACACTCCCCCCAGTTTTTAGCAACTAAAGCATTGACCTCCAACGGAACTTTCAGGGGATGAATATTTTGCATCAAACGGACAATTTCTTTTTTATACTTTTCTACCTCTTCTGCATCGCATTCAAAGATCAATTCATCGTGAATTTGTAAGAGCATCGAGATTTTGGCCGGGTCAAGGATCTGATCGATTTGGATCATGGCAAGCTTGATTAGGTCTGCCTGGGTACCCTGGATTTTGGAATTGACTGCAAAACGTTCCGCCTGCGCTCTGATTGGGGCATTTCTGTTAAGAATTTCGGGGATAGGTCTTTTTCGGCCAAATAAAGTGGTGGAGTGCCCATTTTTACGAGCCTCTTCTTTCAAGGATTCCAAAAATTCCTGTACGCGTGGATAGCGCTCAAAGTAGGTTCTTATAAATTGGGACGCCTCTTTCATCGATATTTTCAGTTGCTTTCCCAATCCGTGGGGACCCAAGCCATAGATGATACCGAAATTGACCGCTTTAGCACCAAAACGCATCTCATCGGAGACTTTTTCCATAGGAACTCCAAAGACTAAGGAAGCCGTATAGCGGTGGATGTCCAGATGTTCATTGAAGGCTTTGATGAGATTTGGATCCTCGGACATATGCGCAAGGAGACGCAGTTCCACTTGGGAGTAATCGCAGGATAAAAACCTCCTTGAGGGGGGCATCGCCTTAAAAGCGTGGCGGATCTGATTTCCAATGTCGGTCCTTACGGGGATATTCTGCAGGTTTGGGTTTGTAGATGCCAGTCTGCCTGTTTGAGTTGTTGTTTGACTGAATGTCGTGTGGAGCCGGTGCGTGACAGGATCGGACAGTTCGATTAGATTTACCGTGTATGTCGAGCGGATTTTTTCCAGGCTCCGGTACTCAATGATCTTCTCAATGATCGGGTGTTCATGGCGCAGTTCCTCTAGAACCTCGATGCTTGTTGAAAAGCCGGTCTTCCCCTTTGTCTTTGCAGGAAGTTTCAATTCCTCAAATAAAGCGGCTGCAAGTTGTTTTGGAGAGTTTAGGTTGATAGGGTGCCCTAGCTCTTCTTCGACATTTGTTTTTATGGCCAAACAGTCATGGGATAATTTTTTAGAGAGGGATTCAAGTTCATGAGCATCAATATAGATACCGGTTTCCTCCATCTTAAAGAGGATTCGAAGGAGCGGCTCCTCTATTTCATGGAGTACAATCGAAAGGGATTGCTCTTTGATCTTCAGTTCCAAAAGTTCGCTGAGCGGGAATAAAGTTTGAACAAACCAGTCTGCTTCAGTTTCTTGAATAACCTCTGCTGCATGCTGCTGCAAAAGATCCGAAAATTTTAATGACGCATCCGGACTAAGTACATAGGCCGCAAGCATAACGTCAAAAAACGGTTTTTCTACAAGAAATTCTAGTTCCTTCAAGTAGTGCAGAAGAGCTTTAAAGTCATAAGTGAGGATTTTTGATGCCTTTTTAAGGATCTCTTTTGTTTTAGCTTTTTTCAACTCTTCTTTCGAAAGAAAGTGAATTGGCGATCCTTCATGTTGAACAAAAATCCCCTCGTCGCCTTGATAGACTCCTCTATAGATCGCCAAAGGGCTGCTCTTAGCTTCCGGCCAATCGGTAGGACTCGCATCCCTTGTGTGCAAAATTTGCGCTTTATCTAGGGATTTTTTTTCTTTTAGGGGAATGGTCGTCCCCTTTTTTTCTACAGATTCAAGCAAACTTTTAAAATTATAGCGGCGATAGTATTCAACCAATTTATCTAGATCGGGAGCTTTTTTCTCACAGCTATCGAGATGTTTTGGTAGAGGAACTTCAGTGTCAAGTGTGGCAAGAGTCTTTGACAAGATGGCAAGCTGTTTATTTTCCTCTGAGAGGGGCATTTTCTCGTAATCACCATATTGTCGGATCAAATGGGAGCCTTTTTTTGGCCCGATACCTGCAACCCCCGGGATGTTATCCGAAGTATCGCCGATGAGGCCCAAGTAGGTCGTAAACTCCTCGGGATACACCTGGTATGTCTCAAAAACGCCCTCTTTTGTGATCTCAAGGTTATCTTTGTGCGCATGAATACAATGGACTTTTGGACTCACTAGCTGGCACAAGTCCTTATCGGAACTAAAAATGTACACCTGATAGCCAAGGGCCTCATATTTTTTTGCGAGCGTGCCGATTGTGTCATCGGCCTCTACGTTTTCCACTGCAACGCGCGGCCAGCCAAGGGCATCGCAAAATTCTTTAGAGGCTTCTATTTGATCGGGCAAATCATCCGGCGCCTTGTGTCTTTTTCCCTTGTAGTCGGGGTAAATCGACTGCCTTGAAGTCTTATTTGAGGGGGCATCGTAAACTACGGCTATGTGTTCGGGATGAAAGTCCTCTTCAATTTTTAAAAGAGCCCTAACAAATCCGTAAAGGGCATTTGTGGGAAATCCATCCGGTGCACGCATATTGCGAATGGCAAAGTAGGATCGGAAAAGGAAAGAGGAAGCATCAATAACATAGAATTTCATGAAGAGGACCATAGAATTTAAAGGGGCTTGAAAAGCCCCTTTGAAATTTTGACTTATTGGGGATACAAAGCGAGTACTTGATCATTTTTTATTTCAGTAGTCCCGTCATTGAATAACTTATGTTCATGGACTATTTTACCCGACTTTAGTATCGACTGAACGCCCCCAAGTTGGAAGGGGGGGATATACTGAGCCATCACAAAACGGTACTGCATGTCATGGATCCCTGCAGCTTCAGCGAGAGCCGTGAGAGCAGAACCCAATGTCGCATCAGGGACATTTGTGAAACCGTATTGGACCGCTTCGCTCGAAATATAAATATTTGCACCGATGTCCAATAGTTTGTCTTTGTATTGTTTCTTTGTCATCCCATCCGGCGTCCGTCCATCTACAACACTGTCGACAAATTGCTGGTATAAACTATTTAAAAGTGGTTTGTAGAAATCTTGTTCGTCAGGTGTCCAGGGGGTAAAATAATCAAGATGGATTTTATTCTTTGTCGAAAGATTCAGAACGTCCACCCCGTTATTTTTTAAGAACGTATTGAAGTTGAAAAAGGGGCCCATGCGCACTCCGACCGATCCAAGAATGGAGGGGGGTGTAGAAAACATTTTATCGCAGGCTGCAGAGATGAAAATACCCCCAGAGGCACATAAACCGTCAACGAAACCATACACAGGAATCTTGTAACGCTCTTTAAGCTGCTTGAAAGTTATGTACATATTGTAAGAATCGAGGGCGCTACCACCTGGAGTATTGAGATAAATAAGGATTCCTTTTAATTGCCCGGGGAGAAATTGCTGGTCGATTTGCAAAACAAGCGAGTCCAAAAGTTCACTATTGCAACTTGGCGTTCCTATCATCCCTATATTGACCCTTAAAAGAGTAGGATCATTCATTTTTTGGCTCAAAGTCCCATCAGGACGGGGTTGATTCAAGAAGATATGCTGGGGAGGTGGGGTGTCCTTTGGTGTAAAAACAGTTACCGATAAGATTGTGAAAAAAACTCCTAAGCTTAGCAACGCTCCTAGAATCCCCAAAAAAGCGGATGAAAAGGCACGTAGCGCGGAGGCAAAAATCGATTCACGAATGAAGTTCATGGGTATACTCCTCATATTGTAGAAAACTGATTCTTTTCCTAGAAATTCTCTCAAGAACAGAATTTTAGGATAAAGATAAACCTGCCCTCTTTTTAAACTTTGTGCGTAGCGACCCTTGAGGCAGTTTTTTTCTATTTTTTCAAAAATCTTAAGCGGCCGGACAGGCTTACGTCTCGGTAAAAGAGATAAATATATTGTAACTTAAAAATTCCATTTATTGGAACAGATCTCTTTCATAACGACCGGGATAGGTGAGTTTCTACTGAGGTAATTTTTCCCGATTTCTACAATTATAGATTTTGATTTCCTAAGAGAGTTTTAGAGGCAGCTCTATAATATTTTGTCGTATTGATAACCAATATCTAACCGAGAGATAGGGGAAAAGAAGAGTAATGTACTGCATATGGTTGATTCCAAAAATTGTTGCAGTGAGGATCATAAACTGCAGCAACGTCATCAATTTTCCATAGAAATTCGAGTTAACGGTGGCAGACTTTAAAAACTTTCTATAGGTAATGAGATGGACGATAAGAAAGGCGTCCCTCAGGAAAAATAGGGAAAAAAATAGGGGGTGCAGGTCTTTTTCCATTAAAAGAATTATAGAAACGAAAAAAACAAACAGCTTGTCAGTTAAGGGATCTATGGTGGCCCCAATCCTAGAAACTAGACCAAACCTACGGGCGATCCAACCGTCGAAAAAATCGGACAACGCTGCAAAAAAAAATGGCCGTAAGCCTGATCTCAATGCTCGTCTTTAGGAAGATGAGAGCTAATGGGATCCTCGTTAAGGATATGATTGTCGGCAGGTACTGCATTATATTTTCGTCTAAGCTGTATGTGTATATAAATTAAAATAAAGATCATTGCGAGAGGCAGCAAGAAGATGAACTTTTCCTTTATCCAGCCGGTGTTCTGCCCAAAATGATAAA
The DNA here is from genome assembly GCA_040382515.1 of Chlamydiia bacterium. GTDB lineage: Bacteria > Chlamydiota > Chlamydiia > Chlamydiales > RGXB01 > RGXB01. The sequence continues at coordinate 23,069 of JBEIFH010000006.1, forward strand.
AAATTGTGAAAACGCAACTTGTCCAGATAAAAGAGGCTACCAAGTCGGTCAAGACTAAAGTTACGTACCGGAATTTGAATATGCCGGCACCAATAAACATCGCAAGCCGAAATCCAAAGGGGATAAAACGGCCGATAATAAAGGTCAGCGGACCATATTTATGCAGGAAATTTTGGACTTTATCAAGCCGCTCTTGGGGTAAAAGACCCGAAATTTTCTTGTATTTGAACAGCTTTTGACCCAAGATTCTGCCAATCCAGTAATCGACTTGCCCACACGAGAAGGTGCCCAAATAACAGGCTAGAAAAAACGGGGTGAAAGAATCGAAATATACGCCGATCATGGCACCTGTAAAAATAAGCAGATCGAGACTTATGACAAAGGTTAAACTGGAGCCCAGGATACAAAAAAACACCAGAAAGGGGGCAAAATCGGGGTACTGGTGTGCGAGGTCTCTGAGCTGAGCGGCAAAATCCTCGATCATCTGGGCTACACTCTTACAAGGGATTCGTCAGTTGCTGTCGCATCGGTTGCCGGCTCGGGTGCAGGTTCTTGCGGAGACGTTGATAATTCATCAAATTGCTTTCCGAGAGACTTAACGGCACTAATCCAGCCGATGAAGAAGAGACCTAAAAAGACACCAACAACAGGTGTGCTCATCGATACCGATCCAAGGGTGATAATCAGCGATTGGTGAATCAGTCCGCTGCCCGATTTACCAAGACGCGATCCGACCCCGTCGATCGCCGCCTTCCCTTTTAGCTTAGACTCAGGGGAAAGGGGGATGAAAGCGATTTCTTTAGTGGTGTCGAAGAAAGTGAACTTGCATGCACGGGAGAAGATATTCTGAATCGACCCTATAAGGACGATCAGCATAAGCGGGGTAGCCCCTAAAACGCTGGAGAAGTGGTGCAAAAACGGGGTCTGACGGAAGTAGTGGCAAAAGAAGAAAAGGGCGCCTGAAACCAGAAGAATAACGGGCGTTACAAGAGCGCTAACTGTCCAACCAAAACGGCGTGTTACAGGTCCGGTGAAGGCTAATGATAGGACTGTGGACATGGCACCAATCCACCAAATTACCCTACCGTAAAAGGCGTTTTGCTCTGTAGGATTGGGGTACAGCTGCTGCACCTGATCTTTCCAGACGACCTCGATCATATTCAACGAAATATTATACGATAAAACAATAATGGCAATATAAATCAGGTACCGAGAGCGGGCTAGATAAGCAAAGTTTTTGCGCATCCCCATCCGCATCTTCTCCGGTTGTTCCGCACGCCCTTGTTCCGCTCGGGCATCATTTGCAAAAAATGAGAGGTTTACGTAGCGGAATAAAAACATGGACGCAAGTCCGCTGAAGACGATGACAACGGATATAAGCGAAAGCGACTGCCCCCAGCTATCCCCTTTGTATATCGGCAAGGAGAAGGCGCCGGACGACAGGTAGCCAATCGCTTCTCCTGCGAGCATTGTTGCAATATTCGCCCCTACCCCAAGGATGGCATAGTAGCGTTTTGCATCCGAAACACTGGTTACTTCATTGGCAAATCCCCAGAAAAGGACCGTCATAATGGTTGTTCCCCAGAGCTCGGACATAACGTAGAAAAGGGTAAAGCTCCAATTGCGCAGCATGGCAATTAGACCCTGGGCCCCCTCAGGGAGGTAGGATTGTAGGGCATCTGCCAGCTGGTGAGGGTGAATAAAATTTTGAAAAGGATAAAGAACAAAGGCGAAAATGGCAAAAAATCCTACAAAGAGCGACATCATGATGTAAAAAATCTGCTCTCGCCGGTATTTGTTTGCTATTTTTGTGTAAAGGTAGGTGACAAAAAGGGTCATAGGCATTAGCACCCAGACCTTTATGAAAGGGATGGTGCCGGCCCCGGAGGCCTTTGCTGTCATTACCAGCGTGTCCTTAGTTGTTTTTAAAATACTGTAATTAAATACGATAAGTGCGTAGATAATTAGCATGGGGATGAATTTTTTTAATTCATGAGAGTGAATCGGCCATAAAGTTGACCGGATTCTACCAAATTGGACCGCAGACGCGTTTGTCATTATCTACCACAGGGCTTAAGACAGGATACCATTATAAAGGTTTTCCGATATTTGACAATCACACAGAGTTTTTTTACGATTTTTTTATCCTAACTCAATGAGTAAAAATATTTCTTTACTCTTTTAGCCACTTCAAAGAAGGGAGATCCATACTGGTGATAAATTCAACCATGGCTCCTCCACCGGTGGAAAGCCAACTGAATGCATGTTTTCCGTGCAAAGACTCCACCATATGCATCGTATCCCCGCCTCCGGCTATTTTTGTCGCCTTTACCCCTTCTAGGCACTGGATAAGGGCGCGGCTCCCCTCATCAAAGGGGGGGGTCTCAAAAATGCCCAGGGGCCCGTTCCATAGCACGGTCTTCGCGCTATTAAGAATTTTTTGAAACAGGTCTACCGACTGGGCGCCTATGTCGCAGGCGACAAAACCTTGAGGAATCGGAAAGGGGCTCTGGTGAATTTCCCCCGAGGCGTTCTGTACAACCTGATCAACGGGTAGTAAAATTTTTTTACCATCTCGGCTCTGGAGGATCTTTTTTGCTTGTTCAACAAAATCCGGTTCAATTTCAGTATCCCCTACATCTTCGCCGCGCGCCTTTAAGAAGGTGTAAGCCATAAGTCCCCCGATAATGAGGGTGTCCGCTTTTTCAAGCAGAGATTCGATCAAGGGGAGCTTAGACGATAATTTTGCACCCCCTATGATTGCAACAAAAGGGGGCTCGGGTTTCTTAAACGTTCGGGTGAGCAGGAGGATCTCCTTATCTAGTAAGAAGCCTGCAAAGGACATCTTCGGGAACAGCTCGGGCAACACGGCAACGGAGGCATCACCACGGTGGCTCACCGCAAAAGCGTCGTTGATAAACACATCGCCTAATTCGCTCAGTTGTTTGGCAAATTGATAATCCCCTTTTTTCTCTTCAGGGTAAAAACGGAGGTTTTCGAGCAAAATAATGGATCCAGGCTTTGCCTGGTGGATAAGAAATTTGGGTTCGGGTCCAATCGATTCTTTGCAAAAAAGGACTTCCCTGCCTAAAAGTTCCGCCAGCTTTTCCTGCACAGGCTTGAGAGTGAGCTTATCATCGGTCCCGTCGGGTCTGCCAAGGTGGCTCATTAAAACAATTTTCGTCTCTCTACATTTCGCCTGTAGGAATTCGATTGTCGGTAAGCATGCACGAATTTTGGAGTCATCGAGGATAACGCCCCCTTTCATAGGGACATTGAGGTCTACACGTAAAAGGACAGTTCCCTCGCAGGGAATTTTAGAAAGTGTTTTGAGTTCATTCAACTGCGTCATGATTTAAAGATCCAGTCCACCAAATGGGGAGTTTGCTCGGAGGAATCCCTCCTTACTTTTACTTTTTTTGATCGCTTCTTTGATGCTATAGGTGAGGTCCTGGTCGTAGTTCTGCTTCGAGGCCCATATCAGGTAGTTGATCGGAATTTCATTAAAGGATCGCCCTTTGTATTTCCCAAGGGGCATGTTTTTAAGAAGAATAGGGGCTTTCATCCTATCAAGGATCTCTTTGACCGATTTAAATCTGCGAGTCAGATGTTTGAAAACCTGGATGTTTACCCTTACATCGTTCATAGCACGGTGCGCCCCTTCCTCCTCAACGTTGAAATGGCGGCGGAGTACTTCGAGAGAATTGGAGGGGCTTTCCCCGTAAAGACGGGCAAGGCGCAGAGTGTCAATCACCCGTACATTGTCAAAAGGATGAGGGATTTTGGCCCTTTTGAAAGAGCTTTTGAGCATTTCGATATCAAATGAAATTCCGTGTCCCACAATGACATGATCCTGGATCATCCCATTGAGTTTTGAGAGAAAAGTCTCAATCTTTGGGGCGCCCTTGCACATTTCATTTGTAATGTGGTGGATGTCGATCACCTCTTGGGGTATTGTTACCTCCGGATCAATCAGACTTTCAAAGGTATCAAACTCCTCCTTCAAGGAAAATTGGACTGCTGCGATTTCGCATATACGGTCTTTTTCGGTATCCAGTCCTGTGGATTCCACGTCGATGCATATAAATTTTTCTTGGGAGAGGGGTCTCATGCTAGGGCCGGTAAGGGGGGTTCTTTTTCGTGTTGCTGTTCTGCTACCATGTGCAGCTTTTGTAGAAGAGTGTTTTTCCCCTCGACACTATGCACCGAATAAAAGAGGGGAAGCGCTTGGAATTTTGCCCGAATCTCTTCGGTTTTTTTGTGTTTTTGCGAGGTGTTGAGCTTGTCTGACTTCGTGACAATCAGCGTATACTCCAGTGCGTTTGCCTGCATCCATTCTATCATCTGCAAATCTGATTCAAATAACGGGTGCCGGCTATCGGTCAGCAAAAGAACGTGGGGACGGTACTCGGTTAAAAAATTCTCCATCAATGAGCCCCAGGTATGCCTAAGGGATTTTCCCGTCTCGGAAAAACCATACCCCGGGAGATCGAAGAGATACATTTGACTATCGATATCAAAAAGGTTGATCGCCTGTGTTTTGCCGGGCACGGACGATACCTTGGCAAGTTTGGGGCTATCGCAGAGATGATTGATAAGGGAGGATTTGCCGACATTTGAGCGCCCAACCATGCAAAATTTTGGCATTTTGGGCCGGATGCCTACCAAGGGAAGATTGACAAAAGTGTTTACAAAACGGGAGTTTTTAAAATTTATTCTTTTCATGTAAGGATCAGGCTCCCTTCTTGCAAAATCAAGGGGCAGAAAGAAAATAGCCTCTCATCTCTGCCGCAAGGATTGATTGTAATCTCTAGCCGGTTTCGGGGCAATAGCGAAAGTGCGACGTCAGGCCACTCGATGACTTTAATTCTAGTATTTTCTTGAAGAAGCTCATCTAGCCCAAGCTCCTCTAGAAGTTCCCGTGATTGAACCCGGTAGAGGTCAAAATGGGCAAGACTGTTCTCGTAGAGGTGCACGTAATTGTAAGTGGGGCTGACGATCTCGTCGATAGGGGTTTTTGTAAGAATGTGAATCAAAAATTTTGCAAATGAGGTTTTGCCGGCCCCAAGCCCGCCTCGGAGAAGCAGACAAGGGGTTTTTTGCAACAGCGGGGCTATGCACGCGGCAATTTGAGCCGTTTCTTCTAAAGAACTAGACTTCAGCGGCATCCTCGTGCTCTCCCTCTTCAAGCCAGGATGCTATGTATTTGGAGAATTCGGGATATTGGCTCATCGCCTCCACAAAGCTGGAGATCTGCGTCTCTTTCAGGTTTTCCTCAATGAATTTTAAAAAATCCTCTTGGATCTCGTAACGATTCTGGGAGGGAACTTCGGCCAAGGGGATAGATTTTAGCTGGTGGTGGACGAAATCTTCGACAACGCTTGCCTTGTTTGCAAAGAGTTTGCCTGTTACAGCCGAAGAAAAAACCGTTTTTTTAAGCGCTACTTTCTGCGGCTTAATGTAGTTTTTTATCACCTCGGGATCCTCTGAAACAAAGAAACGTTTTACCCGTTGACCATCGACCCGCTCGGTATTCTCTTTGCAGCGGGATACCCAGTCGTAAATAGCATCTTGGGGATTGGCGTGGGTGTTGTCACCGAAAACCTTTCCGGAAAAAGGGCATATATAGATTTTTTTTGTATGAGCGTTCACTTCGGGTTCACCGATTTGGATTTTGATCTCGGTTTCACGCCAAAGCTTTCCCTGTTTTTCAAGGAAATGGATCAACTCCTCTTTGCTCTTGTAGATCCTTTTTTCCTTGAGAAAGATGACCGGATTGAGGTGGTGCTTTTTTTCAAGGTAAAAAAGGTAGGATGTGATCAGATCCGGTTTGCGGTTTTTTTTAAAAAAGCTTTTAAGCTCTTCGATAAGTGTTGTAGAAATGACCGCGGTTGTCATCTTAACCTCATGGGTACTCTAAATGGAATAAGCTACTTTACCCAATTCTTTGATTATAATCAAGTAGGTGTTATGCTCCTTAGTCTAAGATAAATCAATAAAAACCCGATGAAAAACACCCCTTTTAGCCCTTGTCATCTGCAGCACAGGCTCCAAGAAGCAGTTCAAAAAGCTGTTTTGAAATCTATAGGCATTTCTTTAATCCCTGAAATCTCCAGGTCTAAGCCTCCCCAGGATTCTGATTATCAAACAGCGGTTGCCATGGGGCTTGCTAAGGAAATGAAGAAAAATCCCAGAGAGGTAGGGCAGATGGTATTGGAGGCCATTAGCGATCCTCTTATCCGAAAAGTGGAGCTCGCCGGGCCCGGGTTTATCAATATTTATCTTGAAGAGGCGTCTCTTGAGGCCCTCAGCACGCACCTGTTTGCCCCCCGGCCGCACAATCCGGAACGTATATTGATCGACTATTCTTCCCCAAACGTGGCAAAGGAGCTGCATGTCGGCCATTTACGATCGACAATCATAGGCGATTCCCTTGCCAGGCTCTTTGAGTGGCTTGGTTTTGAAGTGATGAAAATCAATCATATCGGAGATTTTGGGACCCAATTTGGGATGCTTGTGACGTATATAGTCGAAAACGATCTTGATTTAGATAATGGCCGACTTTCTGACCTGATGGAGTGGTATAGAGCTAGCAAGGTCTCTTTCGATGAAGATCCGGGGTTTAAAAAGCGTGCGCAAGAGATGGTTGTGCGTCTTCAGTCCAGTGAAGAGGAGATCCATAGTATTTGGCAAAAGATCCTTGAGATATCCCGTTTAGGCTTCAATGAGATTTATAAAGTTTTAGACGTGCGTCTTTTAGAAAGGGGCGAATCTTTCTACCAGCCCTATTTAAAGTCTGTCGTCGATCTGTTTGAAAAACAGGGCCTTTTGGAGATATCAAAAGGGGCGAAGTGTGTCTTTCTTTCAGGTTACAAAGACCAAAACAATCATCCTCTACCGTTGATTATTCAAAAATCGGATGGGGGGTACAATTATGCCACAACCGATTTGGCAGCACTCAAATACAGAATTGAAGAGGACAAGGCCGACAGGATTATTTACGTAACGGACAGTGGGCAATCGCAACATTTGCATATGGTGTTTGATGCGGCAAAGGCATGTGGTTATTACAACCCCCAAAAGACCCTTGTTGAACATGCTCCGTTCGGTTTAGTTCTCAACGCTGACGGAACCAAAATGAAAACGCGTTCAGGGGAGGTATTTCGACTTATAGACCTCCTTAAAGAGGCGGTGCAAAAGGCAAAAGAGATTCTGCTTGAGCGGTATCAAGAGGATATTGACGAGGATGAAATTGAGGAGATGGCAAAAATACTTGGTGTGAATGCAATCAAATACGCAGATCTGTCTTGTGTGCGCACAAAGGATTATGTTTTCAGTTTCGATCGGATGTTGCGTTTTGACGGTAACACTGCAGCTTTTAATCTTTATTCGTATGTGCGAATTCAAAGCATTTTAAAAAAATGTCAAAAAGAGCCGGCTCCCATCAGCATATTCCATCCTACTGAGAGGAAACTTCTTTTAGCTCTATTTCAATTCTATGAGATGATAGATCTGGTACAACGGGATTTGCTTCCGCACAGGATCGCAGAGTACCTTTTCCATCTTGCAGAAACATTCAATGAATTTTTTAGGGATTGCCGTGTGGAGGGGGTGGATGAAGAGGCCTCAAGAGTGAGTTTATTGCACAAAACCCTGAAAGCTTTTGAAGCGTGTTTTCAAATTCTAGGTTTGAAAACTCTTCTGAGGATGTAAGAAACTTTGGTGGGGTTCTTGATCTAGACGATTTGTCTGGATAGAATCAAAGTTTTATCGAACCGCCTCTCTTACTAGGGGTGTTTTTGAGGGCTGATTCGGGATTTCCTGGACATATCGGGGGACAAGATAACCGGGCAGCCTCTCTCTTAGCTGTTCAACAAGCTCAAGCCCCTTTTCAATCGGAACCTCAAAATGCGAGGCGCCTTGGACCCGATCAAGCTGATGCAGGTAGTAGGGGAGCACACCGGATCTAAAGAGGTCAAACGAGAGCTTTTCCAAAGTGCACACGTCATCGTTGACACCTTTTAATAGGACACTTTGCGACAACAAAATAATCTTTAGTTCTTTTAATCTATCAAAAGCTTTTGTGAGATCTTCACCCAGCTCAAGGGGGTGATTCACATGCACTACAAAGATAATATTTTTTTTCAGCTGAGCCAGGCAACTTAAGAGCTCCACATCAAGGCGGTCTGGATCTGCAATCAGGGTACGCGTGTGGAAACGGATGATTTGGAGGTGATTTATGGTATCAAGCTCTAAAAGCAAAGGGATCAAAGCGCTATTTTTAAGAGAAAGGGGATCTCCTCCGCTCAAGATTACCTCATGCAGGGTGGTGTTTTTCTTTATAAGATCTAACTCCTGAGAAAATCCGCCGGTAGTTGTCTCGTAAGGAAAATTTTGACGAAAGCAGTAGCGGCAGTGCATGGCACAGGCCTTGGTTGTTAAAATAAGGGAACGGCCCGCATATTTTTGCAGGTACTTCGGGCCCAAACGAAACAGGGGATCATTGACCGGTTCGAGGGAAAAAGACTCAAGAGAAGCAGTCTCTTCAAGAAGAGGGACAAACTGAAGAAAAAGGGGGCATGTAGGGTCATTCTTCCCCATTTTTTCAGCCAAACGGCGCGGTACCATGAGAGGAAAACGGGGCCGTCTCCAGACAAGCGCCCTGTTTTGTTCTGAAAATTCTAGAAAATCCAGAAGCGTATCAATAGTAGTAAACGTTTTATTCTTTAAAGAAACGGCCATAAAAATCTCGAGGATAAGTATAGAGTCTTTTAAATTAGGATTGAACCTTTTTTGATTAAGAGGATCTCTATCTTTTTCTTCGCCGGGATCGGCGTCCCCAAATCTTACAAAAATAGGGGTGTCAGTTTTAAAAATACACCTCTTAATGGCAAAGTTTTAAAGATTTGTGAAGAGGATTTTTTAAAAACTTTATGTAAACCTTGTCGGGGATTCCCTCTCAATCGGCGACAGATAGGGGGAGGATGTCGGCACCGAGGGTTTGCAGGGGTTCCAATAAATTTCCGTACCCTCTTTCCAAAAAATGTATATTGAAAAGTGTGGAAGGCCCCTCCGCCGTAAGGGCAGCAATCACATAAGCGAATCCAGCTCTGAGATCAGGTATAAAGATATCCCTCCCTACAAGTGGGGAACGGCCGGTGATGTAGGCTGTGTGTTGAAAACCCTGCCCCTTAAACCGGCACGATAGTTCTCCGCAGCAATCCTGTGACAGTTCGATATTTGCGCCCATTTCGACAAGTGTTTTAGTGTAGCCAAAACGCTGTTCATACACAGTTTCGTGCACCCGGTGGGTCCCTTCCACTTGGGTCAAAAGGGTGACAAGAGGTTGTTGCATGTCTGTTAAAAAATTTGGATAGGGCCCCGTTTCTACCATGATTGAACCCTTTAAAGGGGCGTCGAATTTAAATAAAATCCCTTTATCCTGTATATGAAAGGGGGCTTTGATCTGGTGTAATAGACTTAAAAGGTTTCCCAAATGCTCCTGACGTGCCCCTTCAACAAATATCTCCCCTTGGGTCGCATAGGCAAGCATAGCAAAAGATGCCGCGTAGGCTCTGTCGGGAATAAGAGTGTGTTCGACACCATAGTAGGAGCCTTTTTGTACCTTGATGGTTCTATCATCGATAAAGGTGATGATAACACCGATTTTTTGTATAAAATGTATGAGATCGTAGAATTCTGGTTCTAAGCTTATATTACTGATATAAGTGGTTCCTAAAGCCCATGAAGCTGCTAAAAGAGCATTCTCACTAGCGCCTAGCGAGGGGTAATCCAAATGGATGTGCCCTCCTCGAAGACCTGTTGGGGCTTTGGCTATGTAAAGATCCGTCTCCCCCTCCCGCTCGATTTTCAACTCTACCCCGAGCGTTTTGAGAGCTTGAAAATGGTAATTTACCGGCCTTGCACCAATTTGGCATCCCCCCACCGAGGGGATTTTTACCGCTTCAGTAGTTCTCCCTATCAAAGCACCTAAAAGCAGAATGGGGATCCGGTTCGCTCCGCTGAAGCGATTTGCAACTGTTGTCGATGTGATGGAGGGTGTATGAATGGAAAGAGTATGGGTTTTTCGATCCCACTGTATTCGGCTTCCAATAGAGGAGAGCATTTCTACGGTAATTTCAACTTCTTGAATGTTGGGGACGTTATGGAGTGTGCAAATTTGATCTGTGAGAAGAGAGGCTACCAGACATTTGGTGACGCTGTTTTTTGCACCCAATGCGCGCACCGAGCCACACAAAGGATTTCCCCCATAAATTTTATAGCCTGTTTTAGAAAAAGTTGACTGAGCTAGTGTCATTCTCAAAGCTTATCGAGGAAAAGATTTTTTGGGAATCGAAGTTGTTGATTGTATTTATCGATGAGGCAGTTTGGCAAGAGGGGATCGCTCGGGGAGGGGCCGATTTTTAGGCGCATCTGTTTAAACCCTTTTTTTTTCGCATACATCAGGGCCGCGTAGCCCATAGTCTTCCGCGGGTTCATCTCACAAATTGGAACGGAACCCTCCGTGTGGACGAAAGAATCCAAGCCAACATTTCCCCGAAAGCCCATTTGACGAACAGTTTCAAGCAATTCTTTTGCCTCTACAATATGGGCATCAAGAATCTTTTTATCTATGGAAATACAACCTATCTCTGTGCCCCGGTAGCCTCCGCCCGATGCGACAAGAAGATGGGTCTCTCCAAGATATTCTAGTCCGCTGTCATGAACAATCCATTGGGTGCTAAAATCGAGTGTGCGATCGAACCAGGGTTCTGCTAAGCAAGGATAGCGGACGATATCTTCGGCTCTTCGGGCATGCCCCATACCTGAAAAACTAATGAACTGTTTAAAAACGCATCGATTAGCAAACGCCCTTTCATAGGCCAGGGCCTCCTCTTTACTTGTAATAATCTTCGATCCCTTGGGTCGGTTCGAGTGATAAAAAAGAAACTCTTTTGATAGAAGTTTTACCGTAATAGGGTCTTGCTGCACCCAAAGCTCAAGAGGGCCAAGCATAGGGTCATAAGGGCAGATCGTGTACTCAGGAATGGGGGTAAGGGGGAAAGCATCCACTAGCAGGGTAGATCCTTCAGGCGCATACAAAATGGGGAGGTACTGAAAAAGATAGTGTGCATGGCGCAGAGTTTGTTTAGGCGCTAGCAAAGTCTCTTCAAACCAGGTGTTGCAGTAGTGCAAGTGCATATGTTATATTGATGGTTTTTTACGCGTAGAGAAAGAGTCTAAAATAGAGAAGATTTTAGATTTCATTATACAAATCTTTTTAGTGGGTCAGGGTGTTTTTTCATGGATCGACCGGATTTTTTTAGAGAATACTGTACAGGTTTTGGGGAAGATAGTCATCAATTTAAACAGGACTCTGAGGGTTGCATCATCGCAGGGCACCATTTTGCAAATGTCCCCTCGTTTGATGCGGACTCTGATGGGGATGTTGTGTTTCACGCCTTGTGCCAGGCTATTACTTCCGTGACGCATGTTCCGATTTTAGGGGGGTTAGCTATAAAGTACTGTCGGGAGGAGGGGATTCGTGACAGTAAAATTTTTCTCAAAGAGGCCTTGGCAACTCTTGGATCATGGAAAATAGTCCATTGTGTCGTATCGCTTACAGCACTAAGACCCCGTCTGCAGCCCCATGAAAACCTTCTACGCACCCATATTGCAGAGGTCTTAGGTTTAGACATCGAAAAAGTGGGGATAATTTTTACATCGGGGAACTATCTTTGCATGGCTGGAGAGGGGAAAGGGGTTACATGCCGCGCAGTTGTCTCTTTTCAGAGATAGAGTCTACTAATAGACATCCAAGTGCAATCTTTTTTCTCCCTTGAGGCGGCGTAACCAATCCCTAGCCTCGTCATCCGAGACCCCCATTTTGTCCCTATACAAATCTTCGAGCGTTTCGGTCACCCCTTTTGCCATCACTTTGGCATCACCACAAATATAGATAGAGGCCCCCTCCTCCAAATAGGAAAATAGCTTCTCTTTATTTTCTCTCAATCTATCTTGAACATAAATTTTTTTATCTTGATCGCGTGAAAAGGCTAGGGATAGATCCAGTTGCCCTGTTTCACTAAGACCTACCAAAAAATCCTCGTAGTAAAAATGGGATCTACGGTTTCTCTCGCCGAAAAGGAGCCAATTTTTTGCGGGGGCATTTTGATAGATCCGCTCCTCTAAAAATGCTTTGAAAGGGGCAAGTCCAGTGCCGGGGCCTATCATGATGATGGGGGTGGTGGGCTCAGGGAGCCTGAAAAGTTCATTTGGGAATACTTTGAAGCGGCAGGTGTCATGGAGCGAGAGATAATTTGCAAGATAGTGACTCCCGACCCCCATCGTTTTTTCCCCCTCCTCATCGATAAATTCATCAAGTGTTACGAGAAGATGTATCTGGTTCGGAAAAATCGAGCTTGAAGAGGCAATTGAGTAAAATCGGGGCATCAAAGGGCGAGCCCGACTCAAGTCTCCCTCTTGAACTGATTGCAGATTTACATGCTCCAAAAGATAGGAATACAGGTCGATCTCCTCTTTCGTTCTTTTGTGTTCGATCCGCTCACTGCCGCTTCTATCAAACTTTTTTAACCATTTTTCCACCCTAGACGGGGCATTTAAAACGTCTATCGCAATCGAATCACCCGGTAAATACGCTACCGGCTCATCAAAAAGAATCTCCAAATGCAAAGTCTTTTTCTCTGAATCTGAGGGGGTTAAATATCTGCGATCAACTAATTTTGCGGTGTGTTTTGACATAAATGGCCAATGTTATGTAGGTAGTAAATGTGATCCCTATGCACATTAGATACAAAAAAACTTTATTATTAATCATGCTTGCATCTTGCACTGCTGCAGGATATAAACCTTCCTACATTATCACAGATCAACCTCTAAAAGAAGAGGTCAAATCTGATAAAAGAGGGAACTCTCCCCTAAAAGCAGACCCTATCCGTTAAGCTGGGGCAGTCTTTTGAGGGGCTACTTTATGCAAAATTCCAAAGCATTCTTTCCTTTGTAAGGCATTTTTTAAGAGGTCGACCTTTTTCGAGCTCAATCCGCCCAAAAACGCTATAGCTTGCAACAGGCGCGCCCTTGTACGGTCGATGCCTAAAAGTTCAAAAGAGGCGTAAAGGGGGGGGCCTTGGGTTTTTCCGGTGAGAGTTGTGTAAAGGACAGGCATAATCTCTTTTTTGAGATTCAGGCCAAATATCTCGACAAACTCCTTGCAAACCGCCTCAATGCTCTCTTTCATCCAGCTCTCTCTTTCATCCAACCTCCAAAGGACCGCTTGTAAAAGCATAGCCGAGCCCTCCTGGGTCAATGTTTTGGGAACCATGTTTTCAAGGCTCAACTCAAGATGATTCGTGAAGAAAAAGTGGAAGAGATCGAAAAATTCGGAGTAGGTGCGGATCCTGGTCCGCCCCATTTCCATGAGCTCAATCATCTTTTGTTCATCGAATGCCCAGGAAGAGATCTTTTTCCAAAGATCTTTCGGATCGGTCGTGCGCATTAGGTACTGTTGATTGATCCAATCGAGTTTTTGGAAGTCAAAAAAGGCTCCGGAGGAACCAATACGCTTGACATCGAAAGTTTTGCAAAAGTGCTCAAGGGTATAAATCTCCTCATCGTTTGGCATGCTGTAGCCCATAAGGGAGAGGAAGTTCAAGAAAGCTTCTGGGATGTAGCCGCTGTCCTTAAAAAAGAAAATGGAGCACGGATTTTTCCTTTTTGAGAGTTTTTTCCCATCGGCACCCAAAAGAAGGGGGAGATGATAAAAAGTAGGGGGAGTCCATCCGAAAGCATTGTAAATGACGATGTGTTTGGGTGTGGATGTGAGCCATTCGCTCCCGCGCAGCACGTGGGTGATTTTCATGAGGTGATCGTCGACAACGTTGGCAAGGTGATAGGTAGGAAATCCATCGGCTTTCAACAGGATCTGATCATCAATCTCCTCATATTTGACGACGATTTTTCCCATGATCCCATCTTCAAAATGGAGCTCTCCGGTTAAAGGGACCTTGAGTCGGATCGTATACTTTTCATTGCGCCCGATTCGCTCTTGAATTTCTTCTTCAGTGAGATTTCGATAAAGTCGATTGTATCCGCTTTTGGAGGTGAGACGCATTTGCTCCAGCTCTTCTGCAGTGGCGAAACATTTATAGGCCATCCCTCTATCTAGAAGTTTTTGAGCGTACTCCTGGTATATTTTGGTCCTTTCAGATTGGCGATAGGGTCCATAAGGTCCCCCGCAATCGGGCCCTTCATCCCAATGGATCCCGGCCCACTGGAGCGCCTTGTAAATATTTTGTTCGTATATGGGTCGGCTTCTGGATTGATCCGTGTCTTCTATCCTAAGGATAAATTGGCCGCCATGGAACCTGGCAAAAGCGAGATTCATCAAAGCTATGTATGCGGTTCCTACGTGCGGATAACCGGTAGGAGAAGGGGCGATACGAACCCGGACCGGTACGGATTGAGACATGAAAAATCCTAAAAAAGTTCTAGAAGACTATACTCTGAAACCTTTAAAAATTCAAGCAGCCAATAAGAGGATAAAAAAATCGGTAGCCGTACCGGGGTTTTTATAGATATTAGGTAATGGGTAGAAAGGGATCTTACAAGAGTTTTTTTAAGACACCCCAAAAAAACTTGCCAATTCTGTACAAAAGGGACCTTTTTTTGACCTTGCCAGGTTAAATAAAGCGGTCCGGTGTCAGTAGTTGAGGGAAGATTCTTTAAATTTAGACCAGTGTTTCAGGACTTCGACAGCTTCATCTAAAACAAGTTTTTTTTCCTCATCGTAGCTTATGCTTTCTTGTTTTTTCCATTTGTTCTGCCGCTCTTTGGAGGCCTTATTGAGATGGCTCAAGATTTTTTCGGGGATAAACAAGCGTTGTTGCTGTAAACCCCTTTTTGCCCGAATCCTTGCTAATGGATTCAGATCGAGCATTTGATCAAGAAAGCTTGAGGGTATTGTATTGGAGGGGAGGGCAAACTTGTGATGTTTTTCTCCTATCTCCAATTTATTCAAAGGTCCCGGAATCTCCACATGGGGGGCGACGCCGGTCAACTGGGGCGAGTTCCCTGATACAGTATAATAAAGACCTCTTGTGATCCGGTATTCACCCTTAGGGTCAATAGACCCACGAGAGTCTATAGAGAGAACTTGGTAGGAACCTTTGCCAAAAGTGGCACTGTCACCAACTAGAATGGCCCTGCCGTAATCTTTGAGGCATTGGGCCACAATTTCACTAGACGAGGCGCTGGCTCTATCGATCATAACAGCAAGCGGACCTCTAAAAGCGGGTGGCGACTGGAAAGTCCTCATATGGTAGATGCCGTGGATTCGGTCCGATACCGATGCCACAACTCCGCGATGGATAAAAAGACCGGCTATTTCCACCGCCTGTGACATGAGCCCTCCCGAATTTTCACGCAAATCGAGCAGGACGCCCACAATCGGTTTTTGTTTTTTTAAGGTGTCATAGATACGCTTAAAGTCCTTGCTAGAGGAGGTATTCTCGTCTTCATAAAAGGAGTGCAATGCAAAGTAAAGGATCGCCCCCTCGTTGGTTTGGATTACTTCGTAGGTATACCTGCTCTCTTCAACAACAACCTCGTCGCGGGCTAAAACCACAACGTGGTGGGCGTCTTTGCGCAGAAGGGTGAGGGTGACCATGGTCCCCTTTTCTCCCCGGATCAGAGCAACCGCATCCTGAATCGACAATCCCATTACAGGCTCGCCGTTTACGGCGATAATCTTGTCATCTACCTGCACTTTGCCTGAGCGGGCTGCAGGCCCCCCTTCTACAAGTTTTAGTATATTTAAACCGTCAAAATCGTCGCGCAACATAGCGCCGATTCCGTAAAGCCTTTGTTGCACATGAATCAAAAAGTCTAAGGCTTCGTCGGGGGTGAAATAGGAGGTGTGGGCATCCAGGGAGCGGGCAAAAGATTTTAAAAAGGTGCTATGGACAAGTCTCTCTTCTATTTCCTTGGATAGGCCAATCCAATCTTGCTCAAAATGGGTGCGTTTCTTTTCGCTCCAGGTTAAAATCTTCTCCTGCATATTTGGGCCGATTTGATCTGCCATGTACAGGTTGTGTGCTTTCAGCTGGGCCAATCGGTCTACCAATTCCTCCTCAGAGAGGGCAAAAGTCTCATTTTTAGTCTCAAGCTTCTTGGGAGTGACTTGTTGTAATTTAGCGTGTCCAAGAAGGGTGTTATGTCGCACGATAGCTTTTTTAAACAGGTCTAAAATGTGGGTAAAATATTGAAAATCTCCCCTATAGACCGCTTTTTTCAAAGTGGATAGTTCCGCCTCGCCCAATTTGATCGAAGGGGTGATTTCATGATCGAGAAAATAACTTTTAGTTCGATCCATCTCCTCGACAAAATGGGCGAGAGTTCTCTCAAGAATCTCATTGTCAATCTCTTGGATATGCGCATGAGCCCGCAACATCTCCTCCATCCTATGGGTCACATCGTGGACCTTAAGCTTGGGTGGTTCCTTTGCAACAAGGGCCAGGAAAAAAAGGGCGGGTAAAAGAAAACGAATCATTGTCCTCCCACTTAATGGTTTAGGTAAAATTGATCCAGAAAATTCCACCCCGGAGGTTAAAAAATCTCTCCCATGTAGGCTGCAGATAGAAAAAATCGGTAAGAATTGTTGGAAATAGCTAACGGAAATTTTTTTCAAGGCGCCCCTTTTTTATAACTAATTAATTTTCAAGTATTAAATAAAGAAAATTAAAAGATTCCAACAGACACCATGGAAAATTTATCAAATTCTATTGAATTCAATTCTTTTTTATGGAAGAATTAACAACCTAAAAGACCAAAAGATTTACGAATTGTGACCTACCAAAACGCATGTACCTACTAAGGAACCGAGGTCTTTAAAAAAATTAATTTTAATGGAGAAACAAAAAAATGGAAAATTTCCATCAACAAAAAATGCAAGAAGTTGCTACTGATACACCGCCAGGTTTTGTTTCTATTACTGAGGCGGCTCGTATCAACAACGTAACAAGACAAGCGATCTATGTTGCTATTAAGCAAAAAAAGCTTAGAGCATATAAGCACTCGACACGTTGGACTATTAGCCTCAAAGATTTAGAAGAGTATAGAAATCAAAAATATTCAAGATTGAAATCTACTTTTAACGGCGAATTGCTTTTTGATAACAACAAAGGGTATTTCTCAGTTGGTCAAGTAGCAAAAATGTTGAATGTGCCTGCACAAAAAATCTACTACGCAACTCGTGTAGGGATGATGAAAGCGCACAGAAAAGGGGCAGCTTGGGTTATCAGTGTTGAAGATATCAATTTTTACAAAGAGAAGTACCTTGCAGCTTTCACATCAGAAGCTCTCGTAGGATAATAGAAGACCTGTAAAATTATAGGCAATTTAGGCTCGCGGAAGTACCTGGAAATCTTTAATCTGCAATTGAATGCTGGTTTTTTCCTGGTACGAATTGATTGTAGGGGTAAATGCTACGATCAACCGCGAGCCTTTCTTTTTTATAAGCTCTTGGCGGCGCATAGCTAGATTGAATCCGATCCCTTCCAGTTGTCTCCCATTTTCTTCCAAATAAAACTTTAGATGCACCTTTCCGATAACCTTAGGCGGAAAAACCTGATCTGCCTCGCAGTATAGCGTAGGGGCGGGGTTATCCACACCAAAAGGTTCCAGTAACGACAACGACTCTAAAAAATCGAACGTAAGATCTTTAAAAGAGACCTTAGCGTCAATCATCAGCTTCGGAAAAAGGTCCTTGTCGGATAGAGACCTATCGGCTGCTTGAAGAAAGCGCTCTTTAAAAAGGGGAAAATTCTGTGGGGTTATAGTGAATCCTGCGGCATAGTCGTGACCACCGTAATTCATAAAAAGAGATCCATTTTCTCTAAGGACCGGGAGAATGGGGAACTCGGGTATGGTTCTCACGCTTGCTTTAAGGACACCTTTATCTTCAGTGATGACAACCGTAGGGCGGTTATAGAGTTTAGACATTCTCGCCGCAATGATCGCTATGATTCCGGGATGGCAGGTTTTAGAAAATAAAACGATAGCTTTACCCTCAAGAAGGTCTGGTTGCTGCTCGATCATTTTTTCTATTTCTAGTGAGTCCCGACGCTCGATCTTTTGCCTCTCTTGATTTTTTTTGTCTATGAAATCGACGAGGTGATTGGCGACATTGAAATCCCTGGTCAGTAAAAGCTCTACCCCTTTCATCGGGTCAGAGATCCGACCAAGACTATTTAGCCTGGGGGCAAGTTTAGAAGCGATGTCTCCGGTCGTGATTGTCTCTGCATTCAATTCAGATAGATTGAGAAGCTTCAAAAGACCAATACGACCTGTTTTCGGAATTTGATTCAGACCATAACGGACCAAAATACGGTTTTCACCACGCAGAGAGCCCATGTCGGCCACTGTCCCAATCGCTACGATATCCAGCATGTCTTTTAAGTCGATCTCCTCTGGATCAATGGTCCCCTTCAGAGATAGAAAGCTCAAGAGTGCATGGGCAAGCTTAAAGGCCACACCAACCCCCGTGAGGTCCCTGTTTGGGTATGTGCTATGGTGCAGTTTCGGATTCAAAGTGGCGATGCACTGTAGATTTTGCATCCCCGGTTCATGGTGGTCCGTTACAATAACGTCAATTCCATACCGGTCTGCCCGTTCTACCTCATCTGTGGAAGTGAGGCCGCAATCGACAGTGATGATCAGCTTACAACCTTTTTCCAAAGCAGTCTCGATGGCATCGCTCATCAAACTTTCTTTGATCTGGTTCCTATTAGGAACACTGTAGTGGACATGAACGCCAAGGCGTCTAAAAAAATCGGTCAAGAGCACGGTTCCGGTGATTCCGTCCACATCATTGTCACCGAAAACAAGGATCGAATCCTTGTCCTGAATCGCTCTATAGAGCCTGTCGACTGCCTGATCGATTTGAGGCATCAAGGAGGGGGAGAACAGATCAGGAAGTTTGGCATACAGGTAATGGTGTATTTCTACCATAGAGGTAAAACCTCGGCTCATAAGGATTTGAGCCGTCACCGGGTTGATATTGAACTCGCGGGTGATCCTCTGCACAAGCGGGGGGTTTTCCCTAGGAAAAACCCACGTGATCTCTTGTTTTTTTTGTACGATAGGGATCAAGAATTAAGCTCCGCAATAACCTTTACCTCTCTGTTTTCATACGCATCAAATAGAACCAGCAGCATACTAGAAATGAAGAACGAAGAAAGAGTTCCTACAACAATACCTATCGACATAAGGAGAGAAAAACCGAAAATACTGTTTCCTCCCAAAATAACCATGCACACTAAAACAACCAGGGTTGTAGTCGATGTAAGAAGGGTACGCGATAGGGTCACATTTAAGGATCGGTTTACAAGCTGCTTGAAAGGCATTTTCCGATCATGCTTTTGATCTTCTCGAATTCGGTCGAAAACAATGATGGTATCATTCAACGAGTACCCCGCTATCGTCATGAGGGCTGCAACGGCATTCAGATCTATTTGGACGGGGAGTCCTAACTGATGGAGAAGAGCCAAAATGGATAGAGTGATCACAATATCGTAAGCGAGTCCAAGGGTTGCGCTGATTGCATACTTAAACTCGAACCTTAAGGTGATGTAGATCAAAATCGCTAAAAGAGCTACGGCAAGTCCAATAGCGGCATTTTTTCTCATGGCATCAGACATTTGTCCGCTTACACTTTTAAATGTGAAGTGAACACCGTTCAACGAGGCATCTGTCATTTGGACGCCCTCCTGTTGCAGGCTTTCCATCACAAAATTGAGACGAGGATTGGTTTGGTAGGCAAAGGATGGGTCCAAGAGTTCTTGTGTCAAACCCATTCCTGCAAAAGGCCTATTTGCCTCATCAAGTGATTTAGCTAAAAATACGCGTAAAGACTCTTTTGAGGACAATTCACGAACCTGCATTTCCTGTGTATGTATGCCCGCTTTTTTAAGCGCTTGTTCTACACAATATTTAGGGTCCAGCTTATTTTGGCCCGATACCTCAATCAAGAGAGAGTATCCACCTGTAAAGTCCATACCGTAGATATTCGCCTGGTTATTATAAAGGGCATACCCCCCAAAGGCGGCTGCGCATAGGCTCAATCCCGCTACAGGAACGGAAAGTTTCAGGAATGGTATAGAGGTTTTTTCGATCCATTTTCCGATTTTGAACGGTCTATCTTCTCTTTTTTCGACCCACTTGTAGAAGAAGGTTCGTGTTGTGAAATAGGCTGTGAACATCGATGAAGCAACACCGATGATGAGCGTGAGCGCAAAACCTTTTACAGGGCCAGCATCGAAATTCAATAAAATCAGCGCTGCGATAACGGTTGTGACGTTAGAGTCCAAAATAGCGGAAAAAGCTCTGCTATACCCGTTATGGATAGCCGTAGCTAAATTTTTGTGGATTTTGTACTCCTCACGAATCCTTTCAAATACAAGAACATTCGCATCGACGGACATCCCTATTGTCAAGACAATAGCTGCGATGCCGGCTAGGGTGAGGGAGGCTCCGATATTTTGCAGAACTGCCCAAAGGATGAGCAAGTTGAAGAGAACTGCGATGGAGGCAATGAAACCAAAAAATCTATAGTAGGAGCACATAATGGCAACAACTAATAGTAAAGCGGCAACTGCAGCAAAAATCCCTTGAGTCCTCTCTTTAAGACCTAGCTCCGGGCTTACGTTATTTTCTGAAAGGATATGCGGTGTGTAGGTCAAAGAACCGGCTCTGAGATCGGATTCCAGTTTACTTGCTTCGCGTTGAGAGAAATTTCCGGTAATCATCGCCTTATCTTTGATTTCGGCATTGAGGCTAGGGGAGGAGATCACACTGCCATTTAAAACAACAGCCATTCTCCATCCGCGTGCGTGTGAGTATTGTTCAAGATCGGTTCCGATTACTTTGTCCTGGCAGAACACTTTAGTCCAGGAGGAGAGCATCGACTGTGGCAACTCGATAGTACCGTTCGTATTTTTTTTGGTAGCTTTTACCTCAAAGGAGAGAAAATTTCCATTTTTAGGGTCGTAAGAGGCCCTTACGGTTTCCAGAGAGGAGCCCTCGAGCGCATAATTGTTGAAAACAATCAAAAGTGGGTGAGTCTGCCCTTCCCACGTTGTCGATGTTTCCCCTTTGATCACAGCGACGCGGCTTAGGGTTTCGTCAAAAGCATTTGTGCAGCCATTTTCGGGGTGGGCAAGCGCTAGTCCTGCCTGCAAAAGCAGCCTTGCAGCTTCGGTTTTAGGGTTAGGGTTTTCTGCATCGCCCGCATCCCCATATAGGTGCGTGTAGGCGATTTTATGAACTTGCTCCGCCTCTTTTTTCCCTTTTACAATCGCTTCACTCCAGACATCTTGAAGAAACCTGTTTGTGGAGTCTCTTAAAGAGATATTGTTGGAAGAGAACTTCTCGTTCACAACATGGAATGTCATTGAGGAGGAGCGGATGAGATCGCTTGCCGAGATGTCTTGAGAGCCGGGAAAATCAAGAATGATGTTCGAGCCCTCTATGCGGATAGAAACCTCGGAGACACCCATTTTGTTTACCCGATTGAACAGCTCGTTTACCCCTTGCTTAAGGTCAAACTCATTCGTAACGGTTTTACCGGAAGGATCCTTGAGTTGTATTTCTACCGTCTTTCCCCCTGAAAGGTCCAATCCCCACTTCAGAACTTTCCGATCATCGCCTCTAAAATATTTTTTCATCGAGATGATGAAATTGTTCCATAAAGTCGAGCGTGTCGGCTTCGGAGCATCATAATAAGTTCGTTGCGAAGGGTCGATTTGAGAGGAGTGGTAGAGGTCTTTCATGCGTAAAAGATCCTCTTGTTCTTTTGATTCGATTTGATTCACGGTCAGGATTCTTTGCCTTACGTCCGTGAATTCAAGAAGAGCAAATGTTTTAGAACCTTTAAGATAAAAATTTTCTCTTGTTGCAGCTACTGTAGGCTCACAAACCGAAGAAAGCTCAAAGATAAGGTCCTCTGCAAACTCTTTGTTGAGCGGAATTGCCGCCCCCGGATAAGCGATAAAGCCTTGTTGTTGGAAAATGTTATTCAGCTGTTTGAGATCTTCGTTGAAAGCTTTTACGGTCTCGTTTTTCAGTGAGGCGTATTTTCGATAAATTTTGTAAAAATCTTTAAAAATGACATAGCAGGAGTCTGATTTGAAGCCGCTTAAAGGGAATTTGCCCTCCAGACCCGGTGCATACAAAACTGCCTGAAAACCCCGCTCGGAAAGAATTTGGTGTTGGTAGTCTTTGAACGTTATAACAGGGTAGTTTTCTCTGTTTAGATCGACTGTTTGGGGCTCAAAGAGCTGTAAACGAGATTCTGTTTTTTGCAGTATTTTTTCTAAAATAGGCTTTGACTGCAAAACAAGAATCGATTTGCTGGATTGCAATGAGGATAAAGGTGTGACGAATTTTTGATTTTGGAGCTTGAATTCCTCAGAAGTTTCCCTCGAAAGTCTTGCCAATTCCTTATATATAAGAGATTGGACCGCTTCTTTTTTTATTGCATTCCCCTCAATCAATACAGATTCGACATCCTGATGCAGTTCAAGGAGGATTTGATCCTTCTCAAAATCTAAGTGGATAGAAGAAAATAAAGGGTTGTTTTTTTGTAACGGAATATGACCGTGCTTTGCCCAGCTCGCTTCAATAGTGTCATAGGATAAAGGGAGGGAGCCTTGCTGAAAATCTCTCAGATGATTTTTTACGACATATAGAGAGTCGCGTAGCTTCTCTTCTTTATTTTGCAGCTGGAGGATCTTATCCTTGTCTAGGCTCGTGAAGGAGGTTTGGTCATTAGCTTGTTCAAGAGATTGTAGGTCCAAGCGCTCCTTTTGGCATCTGTCTTTAAGTGCGGTAAGGGCTTCCATTAAGGTATAGCCTAAAGAGGCTTTTTCTGTGAGGTGAGCTTGGGTTAAAGAGCAGATAAAACGTTTGGTTGCGGGGGACTTTTCTCCGAATGTAGTTTTGTAGTCGAGGAGTGTTTGTACGTATTGAAGAAGGGGTTCTTCTGCTCTGTGATCTTGAAGATTTTGCGTGGCAACAGAGACGAGCTCAGCCGCTTCCGATACCCCTCCGAGTGAATTGGCTACTTGAAAAACCCGGTCCAATCCGATCTGTTTGTACCCTTCTGTAGGGGATCCGTCATCGGTGTATTTTTCGACGAAACGGAACATCTCTTGGCGCTGTTCTTGTCCGAAGTGGATGGGGATCTTTCTTTGGACTTCCACTTTAAGGGTGTCTAGAGTGTCGGGGCCAAGTGCAAGCTGAAGGGGGTAGAAAGGGATAAGATTTCCTGCACGTGGCAATAGTTGCTTGAATTTCTTAGCATCTTCGGACTGATTAAAGACAACCTCAATCTTGTCCGAAAAACTCGGATCGATCTCTATCGATTTAACTTTGACGCCGATAAGTTCTGCATACGAGTAGATCCAGTCTGTGGAATCTTTTTCAAGACGATTAACTCTGTTAGCAATTTCATTTTGGATTTCAAAAGCTCTTTTGGCTCCAATTTTTTCGGAGAGCGGGTTTGAGTAAAAGAGTAGGGTGGGCAAGATGTTGTATGCAGTTAAAACTGTAACGCCTGCTATAAGCCAGGTGTGCCATCGCTTCTGTCTTTCCATAGAAAACAAGACCATTTCATGAAATTTAAACCTTAGAATACATCTGAAATTAGATTCTGTCCACCCAAAATAACTGGTTTCATACTTCTTTTAAAAAAATAAGGATAGGCTCCCTTTTCAAGATCGAATCGGTGTTTATTTTTAACGCCCCTTTTTCGTATAATCTGCGAGGCCGTGTTTTCTGGTTGAAACTTTAAAATTCTTACGGTACAATTGAGCCTTTTAAGAGGTCAAATTTGACAGTTTTAAACCACGTTGCTCTCATTTTGGATGGTAACCGCAGATGGGCCCATGAGCGGGGACTGCCCACCATCGAGGGTTACAAGAGGGGTGCAGACAGGGTAAAAGAAGTTCTATCATTTGCAACTCAAAGAGCGATACCAATCTTGACGATGTACTTTTTTTCTACTGAAAACTGGGGCCGGAACCTCCTTGAAGTGAAGGGTCTTTTTGCCTTCATGGATACCTTCCTGAAAGAAAATCTGTCATTATTGATTGAAGAGGGTGTGAAACTTTCCCTTATGGGGCGTCTTGATCGGCTTCCCCCTCTCTTAAAGAATTCTATTCAAAATGCCATTCATCAGACTTCGGGGTGCAATAAAATACGTTTGAATTTGGCCCTGGATTACGGGGGACGGGATGAGATTTTACGGGCTGTCTCCAAGGTAGCTCTGAACCATAAAGGGGATTTAAATCTTTTAACTGAGGAGCATTTTTCCTGCTACCTCGACAGCCCTGGGATGCCCGACCCTGACTTTGTGATTCGCACCGGTGGCGAGATGCGAATAAGTAATTTTTTGCTTTGGCAAATTGCCTACGCCGAGCTCTATTTTACAAATGTTTTGTGGCCCGATTTCTCATGCGACGACTTCGAGGAGGCTCTAACAAATTTTGAACAAAGAAGTCGAAGGAGAGGTGGGGATGCCCGGAGTGTTTCACGACTTGTCTAAGCGTTTATCGATGTCTTCAGGGATCATCCTGATGTTGGTGATAAGCTTTTTTGGAAAAAACTATTGGCCGGTTCAATTTCTGACCGTTTTGTTTGTATCTACAATTACGATGGCTGCCATGATCGAGTATGTAGCCCTTGTGAAACATAAGGGGGACCCCCCTTCTAAATACCTTTTGGCAGGTATAGGGGTTTTTTGGCCTTTTGCGTTTTTCTTTTTCCCCTCCTGGATATGGCTGATTTTGATTTTTCTCGGCTTTTTTATTTATAATTTTTTATCGATGGACGGTGCAATCTACCGTGTAGCTACCGGTTCTTTTGCCATGCTTTACATCTTGGTACCCATAGGGATGATTTTATCAATCCTTTACCCCGATGGGGTGGGATCCAAGGGGGACGTCAATTTGGTGGTATATTTATTAGCGGTAACCAAAATTGCAGATATCGGTGGGTATTTTATGGGCAGACTTTTTGGCAAAAAAAAACTTGCTCCGAAAATAAGCCCGTCAAAAACCGTCGTGGGTGCCGTCTTTGGACTCTTGAGTTCTTTACTCATGAGTCTCTTTCTTTCCACCTATGTGAACATCTCGCACTATGAGGCGGTTTTCCTTGGAATTGTACTGGGTGGAGCCGCAGAGTTAGGTGATCTGGCCGAATCGGTGCTTAAAAGGGATGCTCAGGTTAAAGACAGCAACCAAATACCTGGACTTGGAGGTGTCTTGGACTTGATTGACTCCTTATTATTTACAACACCCATACTTTTTGCCTACTTTAGGTTTTGATGACCCATTTTATCATAACAATCGACGGTCCGAGCGCCTCAGGCAAATCGACGTTGGCTAAGAAAATTGCCCAGCGGTTAGGGATTAACTATCTTGACTCAGGTGCATTCTACCGCTCGATTGCCGCATTCCTCCTATTAAAAGAGGAGACGGAAGAGGAGGAGGGTTTTTTATCTCGGTTTTTAGAGCAGGCAATACTGAAGCTTGAGTACGAGGGGAGTTTTGCACGGTACTTTTTAAATGGGGTAGATCTTACGCCCTTTTTGAGGAATGAACAGGTTGCGATGAAAGCCTCCCGCATCGCTAAATTTGGGGTGGTTCGTAAATTTGTGAATCAAAATTTACAGGCCATTTGCAAAAAAGGGGATTTCATAGCTGACGGGCGCGATTTAGGCTCTAAGGTGTTTCCAAAAGCCGATGTCAAGTTTTTTTTGACGGCATCTATAGAATCAAGAGCAAAACGGCGCGAGCTGGAACAAAAGACAATTGGCATAGAGACGTCATTTGAAAAAGTCCTCGAGCAACTCCTTTTAAGAGATCAGCAAGACTCGAAACGTAAAATTGACCCGTTAGTAAAACCTGACGATGCCATTTTCATAGACACCACCACTTTTACGACAGATGAAGTTTGTGAGCAAATGCTAATAAGCATAAAAAAAAAGTTTATTGCTCGCCCTAGTTGGTATAGAGTTTTTATAGGGTGTCTTATTAGAAAATTTTTCAAGATTTTTTTTCGACTTCAGGTTTTTGGTGAAGGTAATGCTGAAAAGGTTGTGGGTGGCCTTGTATATGCAAACCATACCTCCTACCTAGATGCCCCTTTACTTTTATCGATCTTGGGGCCGAATACTGTTTTTGTAGCAAGCAAAAGGGTGATTGAAAAAAATATTTTCATACGTTGGATCACAAGTTTTTTTCCCCTAATTCTTGTCGATGAAAAAAATATGCCTCGTGATTTTTTCAGAATCTGCAATAGGGAGATTCATAAAGGGTGTTCCGTCGTGATTTTTCCTGAGGGGATGCGCTCTATGACGGGTGAAATCCTCCCCTTTAAAGACGGGTTGGCCTCCATTATTATCCATTGTAAAATAACAGAGGTGCTTCCTATTTACCTTGGAGGAGTTTATAATGCTTGGCCAAAAGATAGGCTTTTCCCCACATTTTGGAAAAAAATTACCGTTTTGATTTCCAAACCACTGTGTATGACAGAGTACAAAGAGTGGGGCGCTAAAGAGCCTAGAAATGTGTTGACAGAGTATTTGAAAAAAAGGCTTGTAGATCTAGAAAAACAGTATAAGGATAAATATGAGTAAAGATTATGAACTGAATCAAGAAACCTTTAATTCTAAGGTTTTGGAGTCGAAAGGGACGGTTTTAGTAGATTTCTGGGCTCCTTGGTGCGGGCCTTGCAGGCAGTTGGCACCTCTCATTGAAGAGTTGTCGATGGAGCATCCTGGGCAGGTATTTAAAGTGAACGTTGATCATGCCCAAGACCTGGCAGCAAAGTTTGGAATCCGTAGCATTCCCACACTAGTTTTCTTTAAAAACGGTCAAGTCGTAGATACTCTTGTAGGGGTGCACACAAAATCTACAATTTCAGATAAACTGAAATAGATTTTTGATAAATAGATGGTAAATCTGATTGATTCATTTATAGAAAAAACCTTCCACATCTTAGATGGGAAGGTTTTGAAAGGGTGGATCGTTACTTGGCCGCTTCTTTTACATCTTTCAGTTCAAGAAGTTCTGTGTCCGCAATCCCTTGAACAGCTTCGTTTTTCTCCTCTGGAACGTGAGATTTCATAATCTCAACTTCAAAAGTGAGAAGGGAATTCGGAGGAAGCATACCGCTTGTGCCGTAGCCCAGGTCGGGATGGATATAGATTGTTCTTTTTTCTCCCTCTTTCATACCGACAAGAGCTTTTGAGAAACCTGGAAATGTATCGGTTAACGAAATTGTTTCAGACTCAGATTCACCAAAAACCTGACCGCTCAAAAACTTTCCTTGATACTTGATCAAAGGATTTGAGCTTGCCTCTACAGCAGGTCCATTCCCTTTTTGGAGGGTAACGTACTGAATTTTTCCGGCTTCAAGAGATATAACGTTCTCTTTTTTTCCATTAAAGTCTAAAAATTCTTGGGCCTCTTTGAGGTTGTCACCCGCTAATTTTTGAAAAGATTTTTCCTGAATTTTATGAATTGCCTCAACGGTCTGTTCCTCGCTTAGCGGTGCCGCCTTACCGGACATTGCGTCTTTGAGACCTTCAATTACACAGTCGATATTGAAATCCGGACCGAGGTTAGCAAGGTTTTTTGAAATCAGATGACCAAGTGCTTTGGAAATGACAAGGTTATCGATTTCTTTTGATGCTTCAACCGCCTCCTCTTTTTGCATATCTGCAGATTTACTACAGTGCAAAGGGAGCATTTGCAGGGCGCAACCAACGCTAAGGAAAGCTAGCCACTTTTTCATATGTTCTCCATTTCGTATTTTGGGTAATTTATTTTTTATAAGATTTATCCACAACACAAATATGAAGCTCTTCTAGCTGATGTCTGGAAACGCTGGAGGGAC
Organism: Chlamydiia bacterium; assembly: GCA_040382515.1. Classification (GTDB taxonomy): domain Bacteria; phylum Chlamydiota; class Chlamydiia; order Chlamydiales; family RGXB01; genus RGXB01. The sequence goes on from JBEIFH010000006.1 coordinate 51,044, forward strand.
ATCCATTCATTAAGTCGGAGGCTTTTTGTGTTTTAGGAAAAGCAATCACATCGCGAATATTATCGGTTTTTAATAGTAGCATGACCAAGCGGTCTACGCCGATGGCGAGCCCCCCGTGCGGAGGTGTTCCGTAGCTCAAGGCGTCGATAAAAAATCCAAATTTATTGTCTATTGATTCGTCGTCAATTTCAAGTGTAGAGAAAATTTTCCGTTGCATATCCTTGTCATGGATACGAATTGACCCGCCCCCAATTTCGTAGCCGTTAAGAACTATGTCATAGGCCTTAGCTCGGACTTTTAAAGGGTCAGATTCCAGCAGAGGGATATCCTCATCGACCGGAGCTGTGAAGGGATGGTGGGCAGAGGTGGGGTTTCCAGTTTCATCCGGGACAAAAAGGGGAAAATCAACGACCCATAGGAATTTGTAATCGTCGGGGTCATATAGTCGTAATTTTTTCCCTAGATCACGCCTTAGTTGATCGAAAGCCTGGTTCACAGCATCCTCATTGCCGACACCAAATAGAACAAGATCGCCTTCTTGAAGATTTAAGGAGGTTTTCAAAAGCTTTTGATTCTCCTCGGACAGGAATTTTGCAATCCCCGTTTCGAGTTTCCCCCCTTGGAATCTCGCCATAGGAAGTCCACCAAGACCGAATTTTTGCACGAAATGGGTGTAATCCTCGAGATCTTTTCTCGAGATCCTCTCCCCTTGTGGCACAACGATGGTTTTTATGGCATATTTTCGGCCTAAAGCTTCATTGAAAATATTAAACGTAGAGTCTTCTAAAGCTTTATGGACTCGGTGGAGTTTTAGCTCAAATCGGATATCCGGCCGATCGCAGCCATAAGTTTCCATCGCTTCAGCGTAGGAGATTCTTGTAAAACTTTTGTCAAAATTCTTTCCCAAAACCCTACTGAAGACCTGTTTCAGGATCGATTCGACAAGTTGGATAATTGTTTCTTGATCGACAAAACTCATCTCGATATCGAGCTGCGTGAATTCAGGCTGTCTGTCTGCTCGTAGGTCTTCGTCCCTAAAGCAACGAGCTATCTGGAAATACCGGTCTAATCCAGCAACCATTAGGAGCTGTTTGTATTGTTGCGGAGACTGAGGTAAGGCGTAGAAATTTTTTGGATGCACCCTTGAAGGCACTAGATAATCTCTTGCCCCTTCAGGGGTAGATTTCCCAAGAATCGGTGTTTCTACTTCGCAAAAGCCGGCATCATCAAGCAGATCGCGTAAAATTTTTACAGCTTTATGACGCACTTCAAGGTTTTTAAGTATCTGGCCACGTCTAATATCAAGGTAACGGTACTGGAGCCGCGTCTCCTCTTGAATCGCGATGTTCTCCTCGTTAATGGGGAAAGGGGGAGTTTTAGCCTTGGATAGCAGGGTGACCTGATGCCCTTCAACTTCAATCTCACCTGTTTTTAGGTTCGGATTTTGCATCCCGTCGGCCCTTGCCCGGACTGTTCCTTCAATCTCGATCACCCACTCGTTCCGTATGGATTCCGCCATCGCATGGGACTCAGGTGATATCACCGGGTCGAAGACGACTTGGGTGATGCCGGTCTTATCTCTTAGATCTATAAAAATAAGTCCGCCATGATCCCGGCGCTTATGCACCCAACCTGAAAGTTTAACCGTTTTTTTAAGATCGCGAGCGGTGAGCTCTCCAAGCTTGTGCGTGCGGTACATGTTTTAGATCCTAGAGTTTTGACTTTAACAAATCGAGGCAACTTCCGTAGAGGCGAGCCGGCTCTTTAATGAGGAAATTTCTAATAATCGCTCGATACAAAGGGCTATAATAGCCGTTTTTCCATTATGCGTAAAGGGTCAACCCCTTGATTAAATAGGCCTGTGAGACCGAGAGGCTTGACTGTACACTCTTAAAGATTTTTAAAAAGTGAGGAAATTTTTGTTTTAACCGCCTGACGTTTTTTTGCTCCCGGCAAGATAGAACTCTAGGGTAAAATCAGGGCATCGTGACGCTTAGCAGAGCGCCCTTAACGCAATTTCCCCGAATTTTAGGAGACGTTCAATTTCACTTTTCTTTTCATGCAGATTGCGCAAAATTTCCATAAACGGAAACGGGATCCAGTTTTCGCCTGTGCTCAAAGAAAGGTAGTATCCCAGGCTGTGGTCCCCCTTTTCAGGGTAGTGATTGATCGCCTCAATCATCTCATTTAACCCTCCGGTCGGAATCGCAGCTTCTTCTATAGAGCTGCAAACATCTTGCCAGCTTTTGGATAGTTTTTCGCAATACCTCCAGTCGGCGCTGAGATCCTCCTCTTGAAGTTGATGGAGAGTTTTAATAAAATCCTTCAAGGAATCGATGATTTTTTGAGGTGTCTTCAAAGATTCTGTAGATCGGATCGAATCGAGGAGTGTGGAGGCGACAAGGTAGGACAAGATATGCATATAATAGGCGCCCGGAGGGAGGTTAAGCTCCTCCTCTTTTTGAGACCTGTCTTTATTGGCCCTTTCTGTCCGAATTTCCCCGTGCATATGATGATAACCACGGATCGATTGTCCATACGATTGCATATGTTTCCCTAGATACCTTTTTTTAATAAAAAAAACTACAATTTTCTTATCCCCCTCTTTTCAAGACTTTAAGGTTTTCTTTTGAGATTCTTAGATAAAAGAATCAGCTAAAGAGGAGTCGGGGGAATTTACTTGATAGAACGGATCTTCTTCTCTGAAAAATTCTTTTTTGTTAGCCTAAGTTTTAGAGGACTCTGGGGATTGAGATACAAACGCTTGAAAGTTTCGAATTGGCTTAATTATTTTCAGTTCCTCTCAGAGAGAAAAGCTCAAGGGGCCCAATCTCGCCTTTATCAATACTGGCGACTAAGAATTTTTAGTTCCATTTACCTTGGTTATGCTTTTTTTTATTTGACCCGAAAGAGCTTTAATTTCGCTATGCCTGCGATGATAGAGGATTTGGGGATTTCAAAAACCGAGCTGGGGTTTTTAGGTTCGGTCCTATACATCACGTATGGAGCCAGCAAATTTTTAAGCGGAATCATGGGAGACCGCTTCAATCCCCGTTATTTTATGTCGATCGGTCTGATTTTAACGGGTGTTTTCAACATTTTTTTCGGACTCTCCTCGAGCATTTTGTTTTTTGCCCTTTTTTGGGGACTCAATGGGTGGTTTCAAGGTTGGGGTTGGCCTCCCATAGCAAAACTATTAACACACTGGTACTCTCAGTCGGAGAGGGGTCGTTGGTGGGGGGTTTGGAATACATCCCACAATTTGGGTGGCGCTCTTATTCCCATAATAGTTGCAGCTGCAGCCCAATTTTTTGGTTGGCGTATGGCGATGTTTATCCCCGGTTCTATTTGTATTGGAATGGGCTTTTTTTTGATGAACCGCTTAAGGGACACGCCCCAATCTTTAGGGCTTCCCTCCATTGAAGAATTCCGCAATGACCACGTGATTTCCCCTCAACAAGAGATCCTTCAGGAAAAAGAGTACTCCTCGCTCCAGATTTTAATGGAGTATGTGATCAAAAACCCCTACATCTGGGTCCTCTCGGTTACCTATTTTTTCATATACATGGTGCGTACCGCTATAAACGATTGGGGGTTATTGTATTTTGTTGAGTCAAAAGGGGTCCCGCAAATCATTGCAAGCTCTTTCATATTTGCATTTGAAATAGGGGGTTTTTTTGGAAGTTTGGCGGCAGGATGGATATCAGACACCCTTTTTAAGGGGTTGAGAATCCCTGCAAATGCCCTGTTTGCACTTGGAGCGGCCGCTTCTTGTATTCTTATGGTTGTCTTCCCTGTCAACCTTTATGTTTTTTATTCTATTTTTATGTTCCTTTCAGGTTTTTTTATATTTGGACCGCAGATGTTGATTGGCGTGGCTTGTGCAGAGCTCTCGCATAAAAAAGCTTCAGGTTCATCAACAGGTTTTGCCGGCACGTTTGCCTACCTTGGTGCAGCGACAGCTTCCCTTGTAAGCGGACGGCTGACCGAGCTTTACGGTTGGGATATTTTCTTTCCGGCTCTTGGTTTATTCAGCATCGTGTCATTTGCATTATTAGTCCCTTTTTGGAATGTAAAATCGAATCCAAAAATTGTTCCTGTCACTCTGGTTCAGGAGTCTCTGGAACCAAAAAGCTCTTTGGAATCTTGATACGAGAAAAAATCAAGAACCGATTGTGGCTAGTTGGTTCGGAAATCTTTTAAAATTCCTCCGGCGATCTAGCAGTTTATTTGGTTGATAATCCGCGATCCGTGGTAGAATTTGGGTATGTGGATTTCATTAACCAACCATTCCGGATACTCGATTTTATCCTCTCAAGCCTCCATAGAGGAGCTTGTAAAATTTGCCTGTACAGAAAAAATGGGTGCTCTAGCTCTTACCGACTCCTGCAATTTATACGGGGCTGTTGATTTTTACAAAGAGTGCAAAAAAAAGGGTTTGAAACCGTTGATAGGGATGGAGGCCATGTTAGCCTCGACCTCCAGATTTGATAAAAGGAGGGGTGGCGACGTTTTTGCTACACCGCTCTACCTCATAGCGAAAAACAAGGTCGGGTATCAAAATCTATGCGCCCTCAGTTCTCTCGGATATATTGAAGGTTTCTATTACACCCCCCGGATCGATAAGGAGCTGATTGAAAAGCACCATGAAGGATTGATTTGTTTGATTGGGTCCCACGCAAGTTATCTTGCCGACCTAGCTTTAAAAGAGGATGATACCTCTTTTTTCCAAGAATTGGACTGGTGGCAGGTTCTTTTTGGGGCCGATCTGTATCTGCAAGTCGAGCGACACAAGATGGAGCCGAGCGATCTGGTAGCTTTAGGGTTTGATAAAGAGCAATGGCTGTTGCAACTGCACAATGAATTAGCGCAAAAGCAGGAGCTGTTGATTGAAAAATACAAACAGGTCTCAAAACAGAGACATATTCCGCTTGTAGCTACAAATAATGTGCAGTTCATGCACAAAAAAGACTATAAGGCGCATGAAATTTTAATGAATATTCAATCAGCCGAGACTGTAGAAATTCTTGAAAAAGATGCGTCGGGTGTAGTAAGGCGCCGCTACCCTAATCCAAAAAGGCGCGTTCTACCCTCACATCAATATTATTTTAAAACTTCTGCCGAAATGCAGGAGCTGTTTCGTGACTTACCCGATGCTATAAAGGCGACGCAGAAGCTAGCCGATTCTGTCGATATGTCGATGGATTTTGATACCCGCTACTATCCGGTTTTTATTCCCCCCGATTTGGAGGGGAAAGTTTATACGGATGCAGAAAGGTCTAAGGCGGCAGAAGATTTTTTACGCAAGCTTTGTAGCGAGGGGGTTGCTAAAAGATACAATCACGAGAGGTTGGAAGAGGTACGAAAAGTCTATCCCCAAGAGGATCCTCTGGAAGTTGTTCTTAAAAGGCTCGATTATGAACTTTCGATTATCTCGACCAAGGGGATGTGCGATTACCTTCTTATTGTATACGATTTTATTTATTGGGCCAAAACCCAGGGGATCCCGATGGGGCCCGGCCGAGGATCCGGTGCCGGCTCGATTATTTTGTACTTGATAGGAATAACCGATATTGAACCCTTGCGTTTCCATCTATTTTTCGAGCGTTTTATCAATCCTGAAAGACTTTCGTATCCTGATATTGACGTGGATATTTGCATGGATCGCCGCCAGGAGGTGATCGATTACACAATCCAAAAGTATGGAAAGGATCGGGTAGCCCAAATCATTACATTCGGTACGATGAAGGCTAAAATGGCGGTCAAAGATGTGGGGAGAGTTCTTAGCGTACCTTTATCTAAGGTGAACCTGATCGCAAAGCTTATCCCCGATGATCTGCAAATTACTTTGCAAAAAGCCCTGGAAGTGGAACCTGAATTACGGGAGCTTGCCCAAAAAGACGCTGAAGTCGCTAAAGTGTTGGAGATGGCCCAGGCTCTCGAGGGGTCCATAAGAAACACAGGGATCCACGCGGCCGGACTCATCATCTCGGCAAAACCTTTAGTCGAAACAATTCCTGTGTGCACTGCTAAAGATTCACAGATGCTCGCGACTCAGTACGCCATGAAACCGGTGGAAGCGGTTGGGATGCTAAAGATCGATTTTCTGGGATTGAAAACGCTCACCTCAATTCAAAAAGCGTGCGACTCGGTAAAAGAAATTCATAAAATAGAAATTGATTGGGTAAATCTCCCACTCAACGATAAGAACACCTTTGATTTGTTAAACCAAGGGAAGACATCGGGAATATTTCAGTTAGAGTCGCAGGGGATGCAAGATCTTGCAAGACAACTGCACATCGATAAATTTGAGGAGATAATCGCGGTAGGTGCCCTCTACCGCCCCGGACCTATGGAAATGATCCCTACATTTATTCAAAGGAAGCATGGGCGCGAGAAGATAGAATTTGATCATCCATCGATGAAAGATATCCTTAAAGAGACCTACGGGATCATGGTTTACCAGGAGCAGGTGATGCAGATTGCCTCAAAGCTCGCCGGATACTCACTTGGCGAAGGGGATGTGCTACGCCGCGCTATGGGGAAAAAAGATGCACAGGAAATGGCTCGCCAAAGGGATAAATTTCGGCTAGGAGCCTTGGAAAATAAAATCCCCGAATCCCAGTCAATGGCTATTTTCGATAAAGTGGAGAAATTCGCCAGCTACGGATTTAACAAATCTCACGCTGCAGCCTACGGTTTTTTGAGTTATGTTACCGCCTATTTGAAAGCAAATTATCCGGCGCACTGGATGGCTGCATTGATGACTTGCGATATGGCCGATATTTCTAAAGTAGCAAAACATAGCGCTGAATGCAAAACAATGGGGATCGCGGTCCTCCCTCCCTCCATCAACGATTCAGAACAGTATTTTACCCCAACAAGTCAAGGTATCCGGTTTGCGCTGGGGGGGATTAAGGGAATCGGCGAAGGTGTTGTGCAGACGATCATTGAAACGCGCCGTAAAGAGGGTTCTTTTAAGGGATTGAGCGATTTTGTACAAAAAAATGATGTAAAAAAGATCGGAAAAAAAACAATAGAGACGTTGATCGAAGCAGGTTGCTTTGATGATTTTTCCAGCTCAAGGCGTGCTCTTATAGCCCAAATAGGGGATCTTTTTGATGCAAGCGTACGGATCCAGAAGGAAAAGACGAAAGGGTATCTCTCCTTTTTTGAAGATGGGGAACAGGATCCGGAGACGACGGTCGCCCTTTCATCCGATGAATTGCCTCTTGAGCGATTGTTTAAAGAGAGGGAACTCCTCGGGTTTTATTTGACAGGCCACCCGTTGCAGTTCTATCAGGACGCTATAGACACGATGGATGCAGCTACAATCGACGAAGTTTTGCAGGCGCAACAGAGCACTGTTCTCATCGTCCCCCTGGTCGTGGAAGATCTTGAGTTTAGATTGTCTCAAAAAACGCAAAAGAAATTTGCGGTTTTGAAAGCATCGGACCAAAGTGGTATGTTGGAATTACTTGCCTGGAGCGATATCATGGAGACGAAAGGGTCCCTCTTAAAGGAGAACTCCCTTCTTGTTGCATTGATAGAAATCGAAAAAAAGGGGGCTGAACAAAGAACACTATTGAAAGATTTATACTCCTTTGAGAGTGTTAAGATCCAAGAGATGCTGGAAAACCGCGATAGGCTTCGGGCATCACAAAAAAGCTTTTTACAAAAAAAGGCGCAACAAGAGAATCGGGGGAATGCGATGAAGGGGAAAGAAGAAAAAAAAGAGCCTCTATTAAAATTGCAACTTAATGAGGCAGAAATGGGGCACCAGGCTGTCGTCCATTTAAAAAAATTATTTTCTAGCTCTGCTGGGAAATCGCCCGTAAGAATCCGTATAGGCCCGACTACTTTGCAGATTGACGAGAGTTTTGGTGTCAAAATCACTCCGGAGTTGCTAAACGATCTAAAAACGCTGAAATATGTAGAGAGTGTTGAGCACGGGGAAGGTTAATGGCAAAAAGTCTAAGAACCCTAGGCTTAGTATTTAAAAAATTGTTTGTAAAATCCTTAAATCTCTGAAAAATTCTATTAGTGGTTGCGAGGTTATATTTTGAACTGTTATACTTTTTTTGTATGAAGGCTGTAGTTCTATTTTCGATTATTATTTTACCGTTTTTGAGTATCGAGGGAAAGACCCAAAAGGACCCTTTCGAGCAGCTTTATAGCCAGCTTCAAGAGGCGCTTGATAAGCAAAATTTAAAATCTGCAAAAAAAAGTGCAGAGGTGATTGTTGATCTCTATCAGGATCATCCCATGTCCCCTGAGGTATATTTTCAGCTCGCAACTCTTTATTTGAAAGAGGGAGAGTATGAGGCGGCTTTTGAAGCGGCAGAACTCTACTTGAAAAAAGATGCGACCTTACGTTTCTATGAGGAGGCCTACAAAATAAAACTTGAGGTGGCCCATCGATACTCCAAAGGTTTTAAAAAGCATGTTGCCGGCTTAAGGGTGCTCCCCAAGTGGATGCCCGCACAAGAGGACGCTTTAGAAATATACGACGAAATTCAGGCAGCGGTTCCAAGATCCGATGTAGCAGCAGAAGCGCTGTATGCAAAAGGTGCTTTGCAATTGCATTTGGAGGATCACAAAGCTGCACTAGATACGTTTCAGATCTTTTTGAAAAAGTTTGCTCAACATCCTCTTGCCCCTCACGCCCACATCAAAATAGGGGATATCTACGTAATCAATACGAAGATGCAACAAAATGATGATAGTTTTCTGGCTTTGGAGCGTCTCAACTTTCAGCGTTTTAAGGATAATTTTCCATCTGATCCAAGATTAAGAGTAGCCGAAGGGCAGATCAAAGCTATTGAAGAGACCCTGGCGCTCGGGATGTTTGAGATAGCAGCTTATTATAAGCGGACAAAGCGTTATGACGCGGCATTGCTTTACTACACTCAGGTTATCCAAACGTACCCGAAGTCTGTAGTTGCCCATAAGGCAGTGAATACAGTACAGTACATACGTGAAAAACATGCCGATCTTAGAGATAAATATCCTGTGGAGGACCTTGAGATCATCGTTGATGTTATTGAAGAGCTTCCTGATATTATCCACGATCAAACAGATCAAAAAGTCCATTAAACTATTTACCTTACTTTGTTGGGTAGTTTTTTCCGGTTGCCAATATAAATTTGTTTCAGCAAAAGATCAGCCCACCCTGGAGCTCGCTTTTCGAGGGGCGTACTCATCTCCTGCGTTTCAAGATGAATTCTTACTCGAATTACAACGAAGTACCGGGTATAAAGTTGTTTCTGCAAATGGACGCTATCTTGTTGAGATAGATACGGACCGACTGAGGAAAGAGACGATCGGTTTTGTGCATGACAGAGTTCCTTTAACCGGAGCCGTAATAGATCGATTATTTCCCAATGAAGGGCGTGCCATTTTAGGGGCTAAAATCAGGATTATTGACAAACATCATTTTAACAGTATGATCTTGGATAGAAGGCTCTTTGCGTCCTCAGATTTCGATTTTACAAATCCTAACACGCTGAGGGATACTTTTTATGAGGGTACTCCTTTGGTAGAATACTCTTTGGGTCAGTTTGACTCCGAGTATGGCGCTTTTGATATAGCCCATGAGCTGACAACTAAAAAACTTGCCAAAAAACTCGCCCTTTTTTTAGGAGGGATATGTCTCAAAAAATGAGGATGAAAGTAACGGCCGATGTATCGCAATATCCTAAAGTACTAGACTGGATCGGAGGTGGCGTCTCCTCGTCGCAAATTCAACTTTGTGTTGAGGAGATCTTTATCAATATCTGCTCTTATGCGTATCCTGAAAAAAGGGGCGACGTTGAAATATTGCTGCAAAATATTGATGGACAGGTGGAAATAGAATTTATAGATGATGGCATCGAGTTCAATCCGCTAGAGTACAAACGTCAAAAACCTATAGATCAACCGGGTGGTTTTGGAATTTACATCGTGAACCATTTAATGGATGAGATTAGTTATGAAAGAAAAAATAATCAGAATCACTTGAGGTTGAAAAAACTAATTAAACCGGAAAAGACTTGAAGGATTGTCTCCACATCCTCGATATCCTATCAGTAAGGTAACACTAATACTCTTCTATCAAACGCTGTATAGCTTCTTCATTGTCCATAATTTCCTTAAGGAAGTGCCTAAGGACACGGAGAATGTATTTTGGGGTATTGTAGATACCCGCAGTTCTGAAGACCAGCTCTAATAGAGGTGTTTCATCCTCGATGTAAGCAATCAGTGTGATGGTCTCTTTTTCTGTCTCGCCCTGCTGTGGAACGATCCAAACGGCAAACTGATGATTAAAAAGTGTTACCTTATCTTCCTCTTCAATCACATGGAAATAGTAAGGGTGCTGCTGGAGAAGATCTTGATCTTGATCCATAGAGTTTAAAAGGTTAGTATCTCGTAAAAGGGGGAGGTCTATATTTATAATGCCGTCATGGTTAAAATATGAAAGATCCGAAAAAAATTCTTCAAAGGCTTGTTCTAGCTTCCCGGGGTTTGGCATTCCACATCCTGTCCAGATTCTTACCCTCCCCATAAATCGCCTTGTAATTTTTTTAAATAAAAAGTTTCCTATCGTTGCTATCATCTATACGTCGGCAATAAATTCTGCGATTATAGCGCCCAAAATTCAGTCTCCAATCGCTGTTGTCTATGATTGTGATTATGACATGGTGCTGTTTTCCAAAAAGGGTGAGCATAAAATCCATCCAGCAAGCACAACAAAAATTGCAACTCTTTTGTATGCTCTAAAGTGTCGCAGGGATCTAAAAGAGCTCTTGATGGTCGTTCCCGAGTTGTTAAAGACGATGACAAAAGAGCAAAAGATCGCAAATAACTATTCCATAGTTCCCTATTTATTGGAGCCTGATGCCTATACGCTAGGTCTTTATCCAAACAGTTTTTACACTCTTGAAGACCTTTACTATGCATTGATGTTAGTTTCTGCAAATGATGCGGCTAATGTGATCGCCTATCACCTGGGCGAGCGGTCTATAGAACAGTTTATGATTGGTCTCAACCGTTATATGGGTCAAATCGGTTGCATGGATACCACCTATGTGAATCCAAGCGGTTTAGAGTATCCATCGCACAGAACTACTGCTATAGATCTCTCGAAAATGTTAGCTCATGCGATTAAGCAGCCCGAAGCTCTAAAAATTTTGAGTACAGTCCATTTTAAGATCGAGTCGGGAGAGCTTATAGATAGGGAATTGAATAACTCCAACCGGTTAATCCGTCCAGACAGTGGTATGCAGTACAAATATTGTATAGGGGGAAAGACAGGTTACACAGAACATGCGGGCTACTGCTTTGTTGCTGCTGCTAAAAATGGGGAAAGATCATTGGTTGTAGCTGTTATGCAGTCCACTTCACCTCATGAGCGGTTCCTTGATGCGACAAATCTTTTTAATGCAGCTTTTAATGAAAAAAAAATCAGCAGGGTTTTTTTTAACGCTGAGGATCCCTGTTTTCAAACGACTCCTAAATATGCTACTAAACCTCTAAGCCTGCACCTGGATGAAGATCTGAGGGTTGAAACGTTCGAAAGCATCCTAGAAAACATGGAGCCGGTGATAACGCTATTTGAAAGTACTCTCCCCGTAAAAAAAGGGGATGTTTTGGGAAAAGTTGAGATCGTGACTAAAAATGGGAAGGTTGTCGATTCAAAAAAATTATTTGCTTCAGAGGATAGGGCTCTTACCTGGATCTCATTTTGGGTGCGTTATAAGTGGAGCGTCGTCTTGGCTTTTATCTTCCTGGCGTGGAGCGCTAAATGGTTTCACCGGAAATACAGCGCTTCTAGAGCTTCTTTAAAAAGTATCTCTCAGGATCCAGGGAATAAACTTTAATCAAAGTTCCTGAGGATAAAATCTTGTTAGAGTGGGCAAACAAACAATTTGCTGGCCCAGAGCTTTTTTAAAAAGCATCTCTCAGGACCCAGGTGATGAGAAAATCCTGTTAGAGTAGGCAAACAAAGATTTTGCTGGCCGAGAAGTTCAATATTTACTCCTCTTTGAGAGAGAAAGGGACAAATCCTTCAGGTAATGGGATGTAGATTTGTTCATCAGAGTAACCATACTTGTCTTTAAGCCTTTGAAAAAAAGTTCCGCGCTCTTTTTCGGCCATTTTTCCAACAAGCTCTCCTCGCAATTTATCAGTCATCTGACTAAAAG
>JBEIFH010000007.1:0-59744 GCA_040382515.1 Chlamydiia bacterium
ATCTGGTGATTATAGAGAGTGTGACCAACCTGATCCCATCCCGAACTCAGAAGTTAAACCACTCATCGCCGATGGTATTGCTCCCAAGAGAGTGAAAGAGTAGGACGTTGCCAGATTTTTCCTTTTGCCCGTTGTGCCCCCCACACCGGGCATTTTTCATTTAGGGGGAGCGGCGTTTGGCTGCATATAGCGTGCGTTTATTACGAAGGCTGTGTGGGGCCCCCCTTTTACACTAGCCTTCGCGAAAAACCCCCACTCTATCACGCCACCCGGTCACTCCCCAGGCGTTATTCTGCTATTCGGCTGCATGTTGTCTAATGTGAAATCCGAAGATAGATGTAATTAGAAGCTAGTAGGCTGTGTGGGGCCCCCCTTTTACACTAGCCTTCGCATTAAACACTCAACTCGTTCTCGCCACCCGGTCACTCCCCGGCGGTTATCTAAGATAATGGTTTAATTTGGTTATAGGTAAACAGAAGATCTCTGTTGTTAATTTAAGAGTACAAAAAAGCGCTGGTGCTCTTTGAATGGATCAACCAGAGCTTTTTGTGGATTAAGCGAAGAAGAATTTTAAAAAAACAAATCTTTTTTATGTGCGGGTCAAAAGAAAACGTCTTTTTTTTATAAAATAAATATTATTCTGCCCAAATTTTGTTAGCGATAAGTATCCCTTGCCATAAGCCCATAATAGTCCCAATCGGCGTGGCGATAGGGTGGCCACCATACATAACCAAAGCCATCAAAGTGCAAATAGCCGTTGCCCCGACGATTGTTACGAGAGACTTTAACACTTTAAGAGCTATCTCTTCGGTGGTTTTAGCAAATTTAGCCATATTTGAAAATTTATTCATCAGATAGCCTTGATTTGTCACCTCAATAGGATGATTATTACAAAGATTCGGTGCTTCCATGATAAGTTTCCATTTTTTATTTTTTTTAAAGATCTAACTCTCTGATTGATAGGGGTTAAACGTTCTATCTGAGCTTTTTTTTTTCTAAGGACTCATAAACCCATGAGTACGAAGACTATATTCTAATTTATTATATAGGGCAAATAAATTTATTAGCTTATTGTGTTAAATTTGGGGTTATTTTAGTTGATCGAACCTTATTTCATAGCCTTGGCAGTTAACACCCACTCTATCTCTCCACCTGGTCGCTCCTCAGGGGTTTGTGTCAGCGTATGGTTAAATTTCGTCTAATTTGAAAGATCCCTTTTCTAATTAATTCAAAACCAATCTTTTACGCACACATTGTGCTAAATTTTGACAAATAAAAACTTGAAAATCTATTTAAATTAGTTTATAATTATATTAATAGGGAGCTATAAGCTTAAATGGGGGGTCATATGGCTGGTTTAACAGGTCTAGTAACACGCGGTTTTTTAGACGCAACCATTATAAGGGATCAGCCTGCTAGAACTATGGGTTCTATCTCTGAAGAGGTGAAACTATTTTTCGGACGAGTCTATGACGCCTTGCAGATTTGTTCTGGAAAAATAGATGCATACAATCAAATTGTCTTAAAGGACCTTCATAGTCTAAAAGCAATAAAAGTTAATAATCTATTTCTGGGAATCATGCCGCAAACTTCTTAAGGAGATTTTTCCAAATTAAATTCTAATACAGTCTTTTTGTCTTTACTCAGGGACTATGAACAGACTGAAGTGGAGTATCCAGTAATACCAGCCGGTCAAGAGGAAATACCTACGCCTGATTTTGAAGTTGTCCCTGCTGATCTTATAAAACAGGGTGTTGAAAAAATTGAGAACAATATTGGAAAACATGATGTGTACGTCCATTGTAAAAGCGGAAAAGGGCGTAGTGCTGTGATTGTTGTGGCGTATGTAATGAAAAAAATTTGGGAATCGGAAGACACCATCCAATTTTCCTTATGCTTCGAGAATGCAGTAAGAATTGTAACCACTTCAAGAAGTGCCAATAAAGTTAGAAAAGAAACTGATGCGAAGGCTGGACCCTTGAAAACTTGGTTTGAAGGTCTGTCTCAAAAAAAATTATGATTTATTTTTATCGAGGCATATTTTAGTCATTTTATAAAGCTCATATTCCTTGTAAGCTAACAATCCCCAATCGACATAGAGTGCTATATCGGCGTCTCTTCGAAAAAATTGTAAGAGGTGTTCTTGGTTGAAACTCCACTTAAAATTTCTGTAGTTCTTTTTCATTGAGGGATTCTAGCTGGGATTTGTTCCCCCTGTGATCTGTGAAACTTAACATAGCATTTGTTGATGTAGATTTTGGCCAATTACAAATGCTCATATTCTTTGTAAGCTTTCAATCCCCAATCGACATAGAGTGCTATATCGGTTTCTCGTCGAAAAAATTGTAAGAGGTGTTCTTGGTTGAAACTCCACTTAAAATTTCTGTAGTTCTTTTTCATTGAGGGATTCTAGCTGGGATTTGTTCCCTTGTGATCTGTGAAACTTAACTTAGCATTTGTTGATGTAGATTTTGGCCAATTACAAATGCTCATATTCCTTGTAAGCTTTCAATCCCCAATCGACATAGAGTGCTATATCGGTTTCTCGTCGAAAAAATCGTAAGAGGTGGTCTAGGTTAAAACTCCACTTAAAATTTCTGTAGCTCTTTTTTCTTTGGGGGATTTTGGGTGGGATTTGTTCCCCTGTGATCTGTGAAACACAGTTTAGAATTTTGTGAATTTCCTCACATTTTGGGGATTCTTGTAAAAGAAAATTTACTTTTTCGGGGAAAATCTTTGATAGGGCTTCAGCAGTTGCTTTACCCCAAAGTCCATCCTCATCAAGGGGCTCTTTGTTGAAATTTCTGAAGGAACTATTGTTCCAAAAATGCTGAAATCCAGCTAATTTTGTACATAGGATACCGCCGTTATACTCGGCGAATATCATCTCAGGAGTTTTTTCTAGGCCGATATCTTCGCAAATATGTCGAATCACGATCATAGTCGAAAGATCAAAATCTCTCAAAACCCGAACAAATTCTTTAGAAGAATAATTGAATCGAGCTGCATAGATCTTGTGGAAATTCCAAGGTCCCAATGTTCTTGAAACAAAAGATTCGACCCGCAGATGATTGATGATAAATTCCAAATAGAAGGTAATTTTTTTCCCCCGTTCCCGCAGCTGTTTTTCAGCCCAAAATAAAGAGGGGAGAATCTTTCTCAATTTTTGTTGCTCCAATTCACTAAGATTTCTTACAAAACAAGAATTAAGCCCTTTTTGAAGATGAAATAGTTCTTTTTTGGAGAGAAAAGGTTTTTTTTTAGACATTTTGAATGAAAGAAACCTCATTATTTATAAATAAATTTAATTTCATTTTTAGTGTTGAAATAAAATATATCTATTATTTTTTCAATAGATATTTATTTTCTTTCAAAAAATTTTAATTTTTAAAATTGAATAAATCTTTTGTTTATTTTATTAAACTAAACATGAACAGAAAACCTTTTCTCGTAATCTTTTTTATAATATTTGTGCTAAACTCCCTGTATGCATCGAGTACGATTAAAGTAGGGGTTTTGCACTCAAAAACGGGGGTCATGGCCCAAAATGAGGTGCCGGTCCTTTTGGCAACTCTCGCTGCGATCGAAGAAATCAATCAGGGGGGCGGAATTGATGGTAAGTTCATAGAGGCGATAGAGGAGGACGGACAGTCAGATCCAGCAAAATTTGCCCTCGCTGCCAACCGTTTACTTGATCAGGGAATCGAGACGATATTTGGGACATGGACCTCTGCAAGTCGAAAGGCAGTGAAAGAAGTTTTAGAAAAAAGAGGCGGGATCCTTTTTTATCCTGTCCAGTTTGAGGGGTTGGAGGAGTCTCCCAACATCGTCTATTTAGGAGCTTCCCCAAATCAACAACTCATAACAGCGACCTCCTGGGCGCAGGAAAATATAGGAAATCGTTTTTTTGTCGTGGGTTCTGATTATATATACCCCAAGGCTTCATGTCAGATAATGAGAGATTACTTGATTCCCCAGGGGGCGCTTATTGAGGGGGAGGAGTTAATCCCCCTAACAGATATGAATTTTACCCCCGTTATAGAAAAAATCAAAAGAATCAAACCAAGTGTAATTATCAATTTGGTGAATGGCGATGGGAACCGCGTCCTTTTTACCCTTTTGGAAAATGATCCCGAATTAAAGAAACTACCAATTATTTCACTTAGTGTGACCGAAGATAATATTCAAACTTGGAATACTCAACTAGATAACCACTATCTTTGTTGGAGCTACTTTCAAAATCTTAAAGAAGTTGAAAATATTAATTTTCTAAAAAAAGTCCGCAACCAAATCGACCCGAGGATTTTGATCAACGACCCTATGGAGACCGCTTTTTATGGGGTGAAAATCTGGGCAAATTCCTACAAAAATGCAACGAACTCTTCAGTAAGTGCCCTTTTATTTTCTATTAAGGGGCAGGGGATCACCGCTGCGGAGGGAGTTGTAGGGCTGACTCCCTCTTTTTATCTTATGAGAAACGTGGGTTTGGCCAAAGTTTTTCATAACAAAATCCCTCAAATTATTTGGAGGAGTATAAATCCTGTCTATCCCGAGCCGTTTCCAAATGTAAGATCAAAAGAGGAATGGGAAAATTTATTAAAGCGTTGGTACCAGGAGTGGGGAAATAAATGGGGTTCTTAAAAAAGGGGTTATTTTTTCTACCGGCCTGGGGATGTTTGTTTATCTTCCTTTCGTTCATTTCTATCTATACATATCAGGCTCAAAGTCGAAGCTTGGAAGAGAAAAGCTTAGATCAGATTACAAATATACAAATGGCTGTCTACGCAAATCTAGAAAAAAAGCAGAACTTTTTGAACTCTGTTGCACAAAAAGCTTTTTTAGATCCCAGCCTAAGATTGCCTTGCGATCTAACAATTTATATTTACAACACGAAAAAAGAGCTCATTAAAACAACTGATCCTACTTTCAATCAGCTTCCTGCTACGAAAAATATAAATGATTTATTTTTAACAGCACCGCTTTCGCAAACGACACAATGGTGCACGGTCTACGGCTATAATCGCGCAAAACCTGAAATATTTTATATTTCTCCTATAAAAAAAGATAATAAATTGGAAGGGTTAGTTTTATTTCGATTCCAAAACCCAGGGCTTTTTTTAGAGGATCTTTTAAGTGGAGTCGATCATACCTTTTTTTCAGGCCATATGTTTGCCTTTAAAACCGATTCGAGAGAACCTTTCCTGTATGGAGATAATCTCGGATTAACCGCTGAAATTCTGGATCAAGTTCTCAATGGGGAGCAACAAGTTATTCAATACAAGACATGGCTTGGGTTGAAAAATGAGGGTATTTTTTACATACCCACATTAAAATTTGGGTTTATTTTTCAAAAAAAAGCTTTGTTCTCAATAGTATTTTTTCTTGAAATCCTATTATTAGGTGCCCTGTTATTTTTTGGAATTATAGTTTTCTTTTCCAGTTTTTTAAAGATTTTTTCTTTTTTTGTTTTTGTATTGAGTATTACTGCCATAGGTCTAGGTTATATCCATACGATGGAAAAAAAGGAGCTAATTGAAAAAAAACAAATAGGATACAAGTTTGCCGTGAGTAGCACGGCATTCATCATCAACCAGTATTTAGATGAGTACAAAGGTGTTTTAGACACATTTGCCACCCTGAAGTATCAGTTAAAAACACCCGATCCTCAATTGAGGACGATGTTGGATCGTTATGAGATTTTTGCGGTCAACTTCTATGAAAATCCTCAAAAAGGGGGCTACCAGAACATAACAACTTTGTCAAAACAGGATTGGAGCCCGACCTCGTTAGTTGCAGATATCTATACTGAAGAATTTAAGATTGATGGTCCGATAAACGATCCTATTTTAGGCTCCATATTTATATTTTCGACGCAAAAAAATATTCCTAACCAGGGAACCTGCTCAATTATAGTCAGCGCCCAAAAGGTGAATAACAGTCTTGAAATTCTAAAACAGGCTTATCAAAACTCCTTCACAATCACTTCTCAAAACAATTACGTGCTCTATCAGTACGGTAAAATTACAAAACCTAGTCTGGAGTTGAGTATTCCTGCCGCAAATTGGTTATTAAGTTCTTATTTAGACACTTCAAGCTCTACTCCGGCTTCTCTTAGTACCTGGATCTCATTCCTATTTGTCACAGCGCTATTTTTGGTAGGGATTTCCCTTTTAGTTTTTGCATATTTTGATACAATTTTAGGCATAGAAGTACTCCCAATAGTTTCTTTTTCTATCATGGTATATGCGATTGCATTCCAGGTTTTCTGCTATAGGACACTGGAAGATAAATCGGTTTTGCAGCTTACTTCTATTCACAACAAAAAAGAGGAGATTGAAACCCAAATAGCATTGATCATTCAGGCTTACGATCTTTTGTACGATGAACCCCTCAAGATTATCCCTGTAAAGCTTAGTGTCGACAATTTAATTGGAAAAGGGATTGATATTTTGAACGCCCAAGGGTCTTTTACTATTCCATTGGATAAGAGGACAAAACTATTTATTTCTACCGTTTCACCCGGATTCTTTGGTTTTGAGGGGGCCGGAGACTCGACTCCATCCTTCTATTTTAATAATGATTTTATCGACAATTCCACTTTTAGAGAGTATCCTTTCAATTCTGGAGAGCTGAGATTGCCGTTGCAAGCAACTACATCAGAAGCTATTCTTTTTGTTCCCGACTTTGATAATTTAGAACAGATCAGCGCCTATTTAAATCAAACTCTCGACATAAAAAAAATAGGGTGCAGATATTTTTATAAAGAGGGTGCAAGTGCCCCTACTCTCGAGTACGTCTTTAGTTTCCAAAGAAGCATTCTCCATCCTGTAGTAAGTTTCCTTTTGCCTGTATTGATTGGTCTGGGGATCTTATTCCAGAGTTATAAGCTTTACAAAAAAGAGGAAGACGTAAAATTAATCGTCGGATCCTGGGGCTCCGTGGTGTTCATTGTTATATTAACCTACGCCGGTTTTAGGGGGTATATGGGCGATCGGATCCTCTCCTTTTTAGAGAATATGTTTATAGGAACTTTTTTTCTTTTGGTGCTACTTCAATTTTTATTATTGAATGAAAAAATCCGATTGGATGAGAGATTCTATCGTTATGTGAGATACTTTTTCTGGCCTACCTGGTTGTTTATGAGTGTGATCGTCTCTTACTTTGCCGTTGTCTAGCCCCATCAAAAGACTCTAAAACCAATAAACATCTGAGGGGGTTAGATGCTGGCCCTCTTTTTATCGACGAGCTAGCGATTCCTACAATCGAGACTTTGCAATTATTTTTTTTATCACTATGCTGAGTTTAAAAGGGGTTCTATGAGATCTTCCAAACTTCCTGTGTATGCATTTTTTTTGATGGTGACAGCATTTGCGGCTTTTTTAGGTTCTATTTTTGGACTTGATCCGAATGATCAATGGTACCAAAATTTGTATAAACCGGCATTTGTGCCGCCTAGCGCTGTATTTGGAATAGTATGGTCTATACTTTATGTGTTGATAGGTTTAGCCGGGGCTCGCATCTATTTATCGAAAGGGAAAAATAGAAATACCGCCTTGAATCTTTGGGGTGCCCAGCTCGTAGTGAATGCACTGTTTTCACCTTTATTTTTTGGCTTGAAGAGCCCAATTCTGGGGTTTGCCGACACATTAATCCTTTTCCTTTTGCTGATTTTACTCCTTTTAAAACTCTGGGATCTAGATCAAAGAAGTTTCTATTTGTTGGTCCCTTATTTTCTATGGGTCGGATTTGCCATGGTGATCGCATTTCTAATTGTCGTACACCCATTAGGATAAATGAAAATCGTGGAACCTCCCAAAGGTAGTCCTTAAGTAGCTACAGAAGGGGAGGATCTGCCGTAATATTTCGATTCAGGCCCCCCTCTTTCAAGGGGGCTAGTAAAAAAAGTGGGTGAAGTCATGATTTCACTAAAAAGGGAGGCTCTATGCATTCGTTGATCAAAACTACATGGATACCCACAACACTTGAGCGTGCGTGGGAATTTTTTAGCTCACCGGATAATTTATCCCGCATTACACCCCAAGATCTCGATTTTCATATCCTGGACCGCTCTGAAAGCACGAAAATGTTTGCAGGGCAGATTATAGAGTACACAGTAAAACCGTTCCCTTTCTACACTGTGCACTGGGTTACAGAAATCACCCATGTGGAACCGATGCAATTTTTTGTCGACGAGCAGCGCTTTGGCCCCTATCGGTTTTGGCACCATAAGCATTTTTTCAGCCCCGAAAATGGGGGGGTGCGTATGCAGGATATCATCCATTACAAGCTCCCGTTTGGAGTCCTGGGGGCGGCTATAGAGCCCTTTTTAGTCCGTCCCAAGTTGGAAGAAATTTTTTCTTTCAGAGAGGAGCAGATCAAAAAGATCTTCTCTGACTAAAAAAAGGCCCTGGTTACCTTATCTCACTCACGAAAAAATAAAGCTTGCTGTGCGCGTAGGCATCCATTTATGGGCTGCTTCATCGTAGTAGATCTTGTTAGAGTTTTAGGTTGCTTTACATTTTACGACTTTGCCCAAAAGCTTGGTAAGCACTCCTAAAAGGGGATTCTATTTTAGGCGCTAAAAAAATTAACACAGAACATCCGCGCGAAAATCTGATGTTGTGAATAGAGATTGTTGGGCCCAAAATCCTGTGTAGACCCTTAAAAAAGGGGAAAAGACATAGAAAACTATTTTTTGATACCGAGATGTTTTTTTCAAGAAAAATAGGTTTTAGCTAGGTTTTAAAAAAATATTTTGAAAAGTTGTTGCACAAAAAATCGTTCTCTTAATATGGAAAGAGCTATAGACGAACATAAGAGGGCATTTATGGCACTAAAACAAACTGCAACGCATATGATGGAGCTTTTAGAGAGAGTTTACGAAGATCTAGTAAAAGCTGTTGAAAAAGAGAACAAAGCCGCTGCACAACGGGTCAGAACAGGTTCTATCCGTTTAGAGAAAGTAGCAAAACTTTTCAGAAAAGAATCTGTTAAAGAGATGCCAAAGAAAAAAAGAGCTTCGAAGGCGAAGGCTAAAAAACCTGCTGCTAAGAGCAAGAAGAAATAGTATTTCAAATTTTTTTTGACTACATGGGGACCCGAAAAGTGATTTTCGGGTTTTTTATTTCCTGTTTTGATAAAATGTCTCTTTATGGAACAGATATTGATCGAAAGATGGAATGAAAAAGGGCATGGGCGAGCCCGTTTTGAGGGGAAGACGGTAGATGTCAAGGGGGCTTTTTTAGGGGAAACCGTTTTGGTTGACCTCAAAAAAGGGAAAAGAGGTACAAAAAAAGGGATTATCCATTCGATTTTTTCCCCATCCGTAGAGCGTGTTGCAGACCGGTGTTCCCACTCGAGGATTTGTGGAGGATGCAATTTTCACGGACTTAGTTACCCCTCACAGATTCTTTTGAAGCAAGAGGCTGTCCAAAAACTCTTTACACATCCTGTAGCGCCAATCATAGAAGCTCAAGAGCCTTTCTACTATCGTAACAAAATGGAATTTACCTTCTCTGAAGATAAAGAAAAAAAACGGTACCTTGGATTGGTTCAAGAAGATTCCAGAGGCAAGGTTTTTGAACAAAAAGACTGCGCTTTATGTCCTGAATGGATGCTTGGGACTTTAAAAAATGTTTACGACCACTGGTGCACCACTACTATTGATGCCTATTATCTCCATAGAAATAGTGGCTCGTTAAGAACCTTAACCTGTCGTGGCGGTGTCAACACCAAGGAGAGAATGGTCATTCTGGGACTTTCCGGCAACCCCAGTTTTGCCCTGACTTACGAGGAGTTAGAAGGGTTCAAGCAGGCTATCTTGGAGGCAAACCTTGACTCCCCCCAGATAAGCATATTTGCCGTTTTGACCCATGTGGAAAAGGGGACACCCACCTATACATCGGAGATCCATTTACATGGCAAAGACCACTATACTGAATCTTTGCTCAAAAAAACATTTTTGATATCCCCCCAGGCCTTTTTTCAACCCAACCCGGTGCAGGCAGAACGGCTGTATTCAACGGCTTTTGATTTGTTGCAACCCGCCCCTGAGGAGCGCGTTTTGGATTTGTATTGCGGCGTGGGTTCCATCGGGATCTGTTTAAAAGAGCGGGTCAAGGAGGTCTATGGGATAGAACTGAACAAATATGCGGTTTGCGATGCTATGCGCAATATTGCTGTCAACGGGCTTGAAAACATCAATGTCGCTGTGGGGGACGTGAAAGAGGTGTTGCTGCAACATAAAGATGCCCCGTTTGATAGCGTCATTGTGGATCCACCCCGTGCCGGGCTAGACATTGAAGTGATTGAAACTTTGGGTGCCATGCAGGTAAAAAAGCTCCTTTACATTTCTTGTAATCCAAAAACATTGGGGCGCGATCTCCCCCTTTTGGAATCTAAGGGGTATCAGTTAGAGGCGCTGCAGCCTGTAGATCAATTTCCACAAACACTGCATTTAGAAATGATCGCCTTTTTTGTGAGAAAATAAAACTCTTTTAAAAGAAACATCGGTTTCTATACTCTTTTTTTTGTCATAAACTAGAGGTGGCGATGATTTTTTTAGACGCAGCTGAGGGGTCAACGCAGTCTGTTGCCCAAAATCTCATCTTGTTTGCTGTGATGTTTCTGCTTTTGTACTTTCTATTTATACGTCCCGAGCAAACTAGGCGAAAAAATCTGATGAAAATGCAGGATGGGCTTAGTTTGGGGCAGAAAGTCTACGCAGGTGCTATTGTAGGGACGGTTAAAAAGCTTAGCGAGACGACTTGCACCCTCTCAAGTGGCAACTGTGAAGTAGAGGTTCTTAGAGCGGCTATAAGTTTTGTGGAGCTCCCGAAAGAGGAGGACCAACAACCCATATCCTGAAGAGGCGCCCTTTTTAAGTTTTAAAGGTTGATGCCCTAGTAGAAGCTAAAAAAAAGCATCTGAATAGGTGTCCTGATTAAGTTTTAAAGGTCGATGCCCTAGTAGAAGCTCAAAAAAAGCATCTAAAGAGGCGCCTTTCAAGTTTTAAAGGTCGATGCCTTAGTAGAAGCTAAAAAAAAAGCCCTCGTAATTGAGGGCTTTTTTATTGGTCTTCTTTTCAATCCTTTGGGGATCGCTGAAACATTTTTAGACCGTGCTTTTTATTACCCCTCTAGGATGATTTAAAAAAATCTTCTTTAAAAAGGGGCATGCATCTATCCGGTCGATTATTTTTCCTGGCAAAGAAGGGACTCAAACAGCTTCATCGAGCGGTTCAAAAACGGCTGCAATGCATCGGCATGCAACTCTTTTTGAGAAAGCAGCGAGAGGTCAAAAAGCTGTTCTAAGAGTTCTTTAGCAAGTTCAGGTCTATTTTTTTGGATCTCTTCAATTTTTGAGACCATCGGAGAATTAGCGTTCAAAACAAACGTTTTTTTACCAAAAAGGTCCTGTGAGAAATCCTGTTTTTGGAGCCGCATGTAGTCTCTTAAACGACGTTGGTCCTCATCGATCATCACAAAACCGGGGATAGATGTGGAACTCAACGGTTTGAGTTCTACCTCCACTTTATGGTCTTTGAAAGACTCTTTAGCAAACTGGAGAAGTTCCTCTTTAGGGGCTAAAGGCTCCTCTTGAGTGAGCAGGTCGTCAAGTCCACCATCAATACGCTGAAATTTAACTTCGGGCATTTTTGACTCAAAATGCTGAAACAAGTGGCTATCGATCGGCGATGAGGAGCGTAGGACATCCACCTCTTTTTCTTTATAGAGTTTCAAGAAGTGATTTTCGCTTGTGTCTATGTGGTAATAAACTTTCGATTTTGTCTTATCCTTCATCGTCTCTAAATAGGAGGGGATGCTGATCCATTCGGCTTTGCTGTTTTCAAATAAAATGAGATCCTTGGTCTTCTCATAAAACTTTTCGTCCTGCAAGTTCCCCAATTTCAAAAAGACCTCCATCTCTTTGTAAAGGGCGATATAGTCCTCTTTATTGGAATTATAAAGCTGTTGCAGCTTGTCGGAGATCTTTTTGGATAGATGAGCCCCTAGCTGACGCACCGTTTTGTCCATGTGCAGATAGCTTCTAGATACATTCAAAGGGAGATCCGGACTATCGATTGCCCCTCGCAATAGGGTCATATATTCCGGAAGGAGCTCTTTGATATCGCTTGAAACATAAACCCGGTTGCAAAAAAGTTTTGTGAAACATTTTCCGAATTCCAATCTCTCGGTGACTTTTGGAAAATAGAGGATCCCCTTTAAGTTGAAAGGGTAATCGATATTCAAATGGATCCAAAAAATTGGGGCCGGCTCAAATGGGTAGAGCTGGGAGTAGAAATCCTTGTACTCTTCATCTGTGCAATCTTGTGCCGATTTTAAATAAAGGGGGGCTTTTTCATTGATCTGTTTGTCGCCCACAAAAATCGGGTGAGGGAGAAAGGTGCAATATTTTTTGATTACAGCCTCAAGTTTCCCCTCTTCGAGGTAATCTTCCGATTCTTGATCGATGTACAACACGATTTTAGTCCCCATCGGCTGGGTATCAATCCGATTGAGCTCATAGGTGTTGGAACCGTCGCTAGTCCAATGGCTGGAGGGGCAATCTAACCGGAAAGATTGGGAGATTACTTCCACTTGGCTACTGACCATAAATGCAGAATAAAAGCCTAACCCAAAATGGCCGATAATTTTATCTTTATCATTTGCGGTATCATATTTTTTAACGAATTCTTCGGCACCGCTGAATGCGATTTGAGCAATATAGGTCTCTACTTCCGTTTCGCTCATTCCGATACCGTTATCGGTGATGGTGATCGTTTTCGATTCTTGATCGATTTTTACCCTTATTTCGGGTGAGTAATCGGTCACCGAGGCCTCGTTGTTTTCGATCAGAACCTTTAATTTGGTGATCGCGTCCGAGGCGTTAGAGACGAGTTCGCGAATAAAAATTTCCTTGTCGGAGTACAAGGATTTTTTGATAATCGGCAGAATATTTTCGCTATGAATCTTGAGTGTTCCTTGTGCCATAAACGTACTTCCAAGTTTTTTGTTAGAAAGTTTTTCCCCCCTTAAGCCCTGTTTCCCATCTATATAGTATGGGGTTGAATCATGGAAAATACCATGGCTAGGGGTAAGAAATCAAGAAAGAACCGGCGGTATCGTGGTCTATAAAAAATGTTGCATCTAACACTAAGAGGGTGAATAGTTAACGATTTTTATGACTTAAACCGCTTGCCTGGGGAAAGAAAAACTGGCATGGAATGGGAATAGGGCTTTTTTTCCTTTGAAAGGTAGACTGCATGAAAATCGAGATGTACCAAATGAACCCGATTATCGGGAACTTGAAGTACAACACCCAAAAACATCTGGAGGCTATCGAAAGGGCTAAAAAGGACCATGTAGAGTTGCTTGTCTTCCCGGAGCTGTCTATTTGCGGCTACGCCCCAGAGGACCTTTTACTACATGCGAATTTTTTAGATGCGATGAGCGATTCTCTCGATCAAATAGTCAGAGCTTCCAAAGGGATAGCCGTCATGGTGGGATTAGCCAGGCGGAGTTCAAGGTACGGGGAAAAAGGGCTATTGAATTCGGCAGCAATCATTTGTGATGGGGTCCTTTTGGGTTTTCAGGACAAATGGCTTTTACCCCATTACGATGTTTTTTCCGAGCGCCGGTATTTTTCTCCCGGGCGTGAAATCCGCACCTGGGATATTTTTGGGAAACGGGTTGGGGTGATCATCTGTGAAGACATGTGGCAAAACGCATCTGATATAGCTAAAGCCACCTACCCAAGGGATCCCGTAAGGGAATTGGTGGTGTATAAGCCGGAAATATTGGTAAATCTCACCGCGTCTCCCTACCAGTACATGAAACTGGATATTCGGCTGAAAGTGTGTCAAAAGGCTGCGGAAACGCTCCAATGTCCGGTGGTTTATTGCTGCCAGGTCGGTGCAAATTCGGAGCTGATTTTTGACGGATACAGCATGTACGTCAGCCGTGACCAGAAATTGATCAAACTAGGGAAGGGATTTGTAGAGGATCGGATTTTTATAGACACCGATCTGACCGAACGCCCCCTCAACCTAACCTTTGATCCGATGCATGACCTCTACGAAGCGCTCAAGCTCGGGATCAAAGATTATTTTAGAAAGACGGGGTTCAAAAAGGCGTTAGTGAGCTTATCGGGGGGGATCGATGCGGCGCTTGTTGCCGTATTGGCGGTAGAGGCTTTGGGAAAAGAAAACGTGACCGGTTATTTTCTCCCCTCTAAAAAAACGCAGCCCCTTCAAAAAAAGAGCGTGGAGGAGCTGGCTGAGAATTTAGGGATCGTCTATCACGAGCTGCAAATTGACCCGATTGTAGAAGCTTACGGGGCGGTTTTAAAGGAAGATATCCAAGACCCGAGCGCTAAAACGCTGGAAAGCCTCAAATCTCGTGTTCGGGGAGCCCTTTTAATGGCTTTTTCAAACCAATCCAATGCTCTATTGTTGAATAATTTGAACAAGAGTGAAATGGCTCTGGGCTTTTGCACCCTTTATGGGGATATGTGCGGAGCTTTGGGGGTGATAGCGGATGTGAAAAAAAGTCAGGTTTACGAACTTTGTGAATGGATTAATCGCCGTCATCACATTGTCCCTCGCAGCACGATGGAACGGACCCCGACACATGAGGAGCGCTACCATCCCAAGCATGGGGAGGAGGGGATCGAGTACCATGTGATCGACAAGGTCTTAAAAGGCTATATCGAAGAATCAAAAACCGTGCATGAGATCGCTAAAGAGGGGCATCTGGAGGAATCGGTTGTAGAGGCCTTGATCAAAAGGATCTACATGGCCGAGCCTAAGCGTCGGCAGTCGGCACCTCCACTTCGGGTATCGGTAAAATCTTTCGGGATCGGCCGCCGTAAGCCCCTCACACTTTCTACCAAACAAATTGATGAGATCTATTAGATCCGACCGTCTTGGGTAGATGTTAAATTTTTCATGTATTCCTTATTCGGAGTGCTAGGGGTCCTAGTATTTTAGTGAAATCCTTACAAGCAGACAATCGAATTACGATTCTTCAAAATTGAACGGGAGGATTGCGCTAAGGTTGGGCGCTTTGCTAGCAAGCATAAAAAGGCGGTCAGCCCCGACAGCAACACCACTCGTAGCGGGGAGGTTGTTGAGAGCACTTAAAAATCTGGGGTCAACTTCAAGAGGGGCGGCCCTTTTTTTATTCCATTCGGTAAACCTTTGAGAAATTGCAATCGGGTTTGCAAGCTCCTCATATCCATTTGCAACTTCGACACCGTCAACGTAAATTTCAAACCTTAACGCCTCCCTATTTTCAATTTTTGCCAACGCTGCCTGATGAGGTAAAAATCGGTCGATGATATGGATCCCATTGACCATGGTAGGTTCTACAAATGTGATGAAGACTGCATCTATCAGCTCTTCAAAATCGAGATCTTCGGGACGGTGGTGATGATTTCGTAATTTTTCAATGAGCTTAAAACGGTCGGTCTCAAGCGGGTCGATTCCGGTGGCATCGATAAAACGTTTGCGGTAGCTACCTCTAAACTGCGACCCAAAAATTCCTAGAAATTCCAGAAGCTCCAATACTTCCGAAAGCAATTCTTCTATTTTAAAATCGATCCTGTACCATTCCAACATGCTAAAAAAAGGGCTATGGTAACGCCCAAATTCCCCGTCCCTATAGACATGGCTAAGCTGAAATATATCTCCCGAGCCCTTTGCAAGGAGCCGTTTCATTAAGTACTCCGGTGAGGAGGTGAGAAAACGGGGTCCAAGTTTTGTCTTGACCTGCATGATGTCTATGTTTGCATCATTTGGGGGATAGGATACGAGGATAGGGGTGTCTACCTCTAAAACCCCCTTATCGAAAAAAAAGGAGCGGACTTTTTTAAAAAATTCCGCTCTGAGCTTTAATAGAGGTCTTATAGACAGGTCAGTTTGCTCTAGAGACATAGTCTCCGGTCCTTGTGTCTACTTTTACTGTTTCGTCCTGCTCAATAAAAATAGGAACCTGGACAATAGCCCCCGTCTCCAGTTTTGCCTCTTTTGTGATTCTTCCCCCGGTGGCCGTATCCCCTCGAACCGCATCATGCGTTTCAACGATCTTCAGGTTCATGAACGTAGGGGGCTGTATCGTAAGAGCGTTTCCCTCATAGAAAACCACCTCGTAGACAATGTCCTCTTTGAGCCATTGCTGATCATCACCGATGATCCCCAAAGGGATAGAAACCTGGTCGAAAGTCTCATCATCCATGAATTCGGCAGTATCGGTGTCTTTGTAGGTAAAACGCATGGAGCGCTCTTCCACATCGGCAATTTTGATTTTTTCGTCGGATTTGAAAGTGACTTCGATCACTTTTCCGTTACGCAAATTTTTTATGCGCACACGATTGAAAGCTTGACCTTTACCGGGTTTAACAAACTGGTTGGCAACGACATTATAAGGATTCCCTTCGTATTCAACTTTCGTTCCGGCTCTTAGATCGTTCATGCCGATATCGCTCATGGATAGACCTTCTATTGATATTCTTCCGCCCTCTTGGTAATCACGCTCTTTTTCTATAAAAGAAGTTTTTGAAGAGGTCTTTTGAAGCATGATACCTCAAACCGGGATAATTTTATACCTAAACTCTAATGGCCTACTTTAAAATTTGGCTGGTTTGTAAAAAAAAACGGACCCATTTTAAAAAATTTCTAGATCCTCTCTAAACCAACCCCTTTTAAATAAATCCAAGCCCACGGATTGTGGAAAACAGATCCATACCCCTGAGTGCAGCGCCGACTGGGGGTGTTTTTGACACTACCAGCTGGCCTGACTGGATCTGATCGCAAAGCTCCTTCAACATCCGCTCCATACGGTGGTGAGACTTGGTCATGGTATCTTGTAGCTGTTCAATCCTCTTATCCATGGATTGGATCGATGGTAAAACCGTTTGAAACTCCTCAAGGTTTTTTTGGTTTGCGGCTGTGGCTTCTTGCAGTTGTTTGAACAAATTCTCGATACATAGGAACCGCTCCTGGTTCGATGTGGCCGTCTTTTCTAGGGAATCGGTAATTTTTTCCAGGCGGTCTGTAAGTTTTTTTTGACGGTCAATCTCTTCTCTGAGCGAGAGGGTCTCTTTTTGTAAATCCTGTTGCACCGATTCGAGCCTTGAGGTGGATTGCTCTTGCTTTTGTATATCGGCAGCTAATTTGACGTTTGTCTGTTCCAATTGACTGATTTGGTTTTTGAGCTCCTTTATGAGTTCCTCAAAAATGTGTTTCATGCTTTTAAGCTCTAAAAAATTCCTGAACAAAAACTCGTATCTTGCCTGGGCCTCCTTCATATTTGTATTCGCCAGGATATTGGATCCCAGAAAAATGAAAGGGAGGGCAACCCTTCCGGAAATTCTTGACGTAGCCCACAAAAGGCTTGAGCCGATAACTAGACCGTTTCCTGCCATCCGTTCCCTTTTGTAGGTTCCGGTATAAATTTGAACTAAGGAGCTAGTCCCCGTTTGCAGGGGTTGAAGAATATAATCAGGGATGGAGCTTAACATGGGTGTTTCCTTGGATTCTTACAGAATTGGGTCGGATCTGTTCACTTTTACTAATTTTTCGTCTTATTTCTGATTTTCAGGGTTTTTTTTCATCAACACATTTGGAACCGAAGATCTCTTTTTCCAGGATATCCCCCTCCTCAACAATTCCATTGGTTTTATAGTCCAAAAAGATCCTCGATCCCAATAACCCAATCGTAAGTACACCGTAGATACGACCGAAGGCTAGAGCACAGACCCCTGCAGCTACGGCCCCCGATACGATGAAGACTTTCGATTTTAAGCTATAATCACATTTGGTGAGCAAGGGGGATAGCAACCTGCAGTTTCTCGACTCCTCGACCGCTTTGCAAAGCTCGGCGGCCGTTGAAAATTTTTTGCGATTCTCATCTGTAAATATAGGGCTTGCTAGTGTTTTCTCAAGATCTAGGATCCCCTGTATCCCTTGACTTCCAGGTGCGATGGGCTTTGTAGAATTCATTGAACAAACTTAATAAATTTTTTAAATTTCCTGATTTAAACATTTACCTTTATCTAATGCAAGGAAAATGTTTAGGGTCTAAAAATGTGTATCTGCTAAGGGTTTCTTAAATAACAGCGGGATTCTTCTTGGTTCTAAGAGATCTAGTTTACAAAAGAGCCGGGACAAGATATAAAAAAATTAATTTAAAATTAGCGTGAATTAATAAAATAATGGACGATCAAGAAGAGATTTCCAGACTAAGAGCGCATGTGGAATCAAGCGACGATACGGAACACCATTTCAGTGCCGAGGAGCCGCTTAATGAAAAAGAGTATGCCTTGCAGACTTTAGAGCGGTACTCGGGTTGCTCGCCCTCTCTTTTTCAGCCCCTTGTGCTTTTAACAAATTTTCCGGTCTATGTGCAGCACTTTGCCCAGACCCACGGGGTGCAAGTGTATGAGGGGAGCATGTTCAAGGTGGCGCATGATCCAAAAAAGCAGATCACCATATGCGATTTTAAGATCGGATCGCCTGCGGCGGCTCTGGTGGTGGATCTGTTGTCATACATCAAAGTAGAGGCGGCTTTGATGCTGGGTCTTTGTGGGGGGCTGAGGAGAAAATATAAGGTCGGAGAGTTCTTTATGCCGATTGCCGCAATCAGGGGGGAAGGGACCTCTCACCATTACTTTTCTCCGGATGTTCCGGCTATGGCTAATTTTTTGGTTTCGAGCGCGGTTTCGCAAACTCTAGACAAGCACCACATTCCTCACCATATCGGAATTACCCACACGACAAATATCCGTTTTTGGGAGTTCGATCCGAATTTTAAAAAAAGACTTATAGAGTCTCGCTCCCAGGCTATTGAAATGGAATGTGCAACTATTTTCATTGCTGGATATTATCGGAAGTTGTCTGTTGGCGCCCTCTTGATGATTTCCGACTTACCCCTTTTAAAGGCAAAATCGAATGATATGGTAAAAGCTCTCTATAAAAATAAAATGCCCCTCCATATTGAGATGGGGGAGGAGATTCTGGTAAAAGCACGGGCGATGCTTAAGGAGAGAGAAAAAGTTAAAAAAAAGAAAGAGACCTAAAGGGATTTGTAAGATCCCTTTGAATTGGTGATCTTATTTTATGACCTTATGACTACGTCGTAGTGTTGGGATTGTAAACGCAGCGTTGCCATTTTATTTGAGCTGGGCTTGCCGCGAAAAATTGTTAGGGTTTTAAAATCTCTGTCGACAACTTCAACTTGTCCTCCATAGAGATTAAGGACCGTTTGGATGGCGCTACCCCCAAGAAAGAAGTCGCTTCTACGCATATATTCAAGATACATTTGTTCACATTGTTCAATCTCTTGAATATCATCAACAGTCGCATCGCCCGTGATGTTGTTCATAAGGCTTATCAATACCTTCTCTTTTTTGTCTTTTGAGCGAAAGCTAGCGGAGCTAAAGAACTCAAGGATCTCTTGTTTAAAAGCGGGGTCTTTTGTATCAATATTTTCAACAATTAGATCTCGAAGATCTCTAACGTTTACCTTTAAATCAAGACTATGAATCAAAGAATGGAGCAAACAACTTCCATCGCCTGGCATCCTTCTTATTCGGGGTTCACCCAGAATTTTTTCCAGGATATAAGTGATGAGGGCTACCAATTTTTCAAACAAAAAGAATAGGGGGGAACCTTCGTCTTTAGCTTTTTCAACGGTTATAGAACCCGTGCGAGATTTCGATAAAAGGGTCTTTTCGCTTTCTTCGTAAGCTGTTGATTTTGAGCATCCTGTGAGTTTTTCAAAATTTTGCAGGATGAACGCAAGGCTTGCATCTTCCTTTTCTTGCGGAGAAAGAGTAGGCGGGCAAGACGGGAAAGAATTAGGCACTACTGACGGCGTAAAACCTCAAGTTTAAGAGATAATTATACCATTATATAAAATATTATATAGTAATTTTCACTATGCGCCCTTAAAAAAACCATAGGAGGAAGTACGTAAACAACTCAAAATCAGTGCCTATGCGAAAGGTGTTATTTTTTAACCGATACATGCTTTATTGGATCAAAAACCCCCTTTTTTGGGGTAAATACCAATACTAATTTCGGGCGTATGGGCTTAGGTATCGTATTTTAAAACCATAAAATGATTTGGAGCTCTTACAATATCGATCCCGGGGTGGTCGGGTGAGCCCTGTGTATGTACGATTGTGTGTGATGGATCCGTAGAGTGGATTCTGATTTGAAGTTGCAGGAGGTGGGCCATAATCTGGAGCGCTACAGGGCCAACATGCGCACCCGGTTGACTCAGCTCGTCTGCCATTTCCAACATTTGCCCATGAATCAGAGCGGCGAGGTCCCGGTCTTCCGGGTCTGGGAAAAGTAGGGTCGCAGCTGTATCTCCCCAGAATTCGATCCCTTTCAGCAGGCTTGGTTCTGTCGACCCGGCTAGGGAGGGGCAGTCTAAAACTCGAAGGGTCTGTAAAGTTTCCTCCAAATAGGACTTTTTTTGATCCGCAATTTCCGAAAGTTCGAGTCTAAGACTTTCCATTAGTTGGGGATTTTTGGAGACATTTTCAAAAAGGTATTGGGTCATCCACTCTCTTAATTCAAGAGGAGATAGATTTTTTTGGGGATGATTGAGCTCTTGCAACCAGAAATGTAGAGAGTAAAAAAAGCAGTTGCCATCTCCTTTGACATTAATCAAAGTGGCTCCGATAGTCGGGACCTTGTTCACGCTTACGACATAAGAAGGAAAGCGGGGGATTGTCTTATATTCTTTCGATAAATTCTTCTCTGGTTCGCTATGAGAAGGAAAGGGGGAGATTGTCTTAAATTCTTTCGACAAAGTCTTTTCTGGTTCGCTACGGCTAAAAATTTTATTTACTAAGAATTCGGTGACTTTTTTGAAAATCATGAGCGCTAAACTCAATATCCCAAAGCCGGCCAAGCAGGTTTTTAAATGGGGGGAGACCCTTTGGGTGAACGAGTGTAATTGTAAAGAGACGTCTTTAATCATAAATTGATTGTAAAGGAATCAAAAGATGATGTCTCTAATTTTTTATAAAAGCCTGGAGCTTTTGCAATACAAAATTTTTGAAATTTTCAGGGGTATTTATAGAAGGTGCGAGAAAGTTCAATAGCTTTTGATCACTTTCAATTGAAAGTGTGGTATTTTTTAATTTTAAAAGTCGGATGCCATATTTTGAGCACTCGGTCCGCACCCAAGCAACGATATAGAGCCATTTGACCTGACTGGTGGGAGCTCCAAAACGATCGATCACCTCTTTATAAAGTTCGTCCACCTCGCTAGTCTCGATGCACTCGCCAAAACGGTGGTAGATCTCCATCCTCAAGCTTTTATCTTCAACGTAATAATCGGGGAGCTTGGCATCGAAAGGAATCTCGATTTTTGTCTCGGTAAATTGGGCCGGTTTATTGGCACGCATCAGGTCGATAGTCCGTTTTAGAAGTTTACAATAGAGATGGAAGCCTACAGAAGCAACATGACCCGATTGTTGAACCCCAAGGATATCTCCCGCTCCCCGGATTTCAAGATCGCGCATGGCTACTTTCAAACCCCCTCCATACCCTGAGGCGTCTACGATTGCCTTAATTCGTTGCGTTGAGGTTTCTTTCATCGTTTGCCCTTTAGGGACCATAAAAAAGGCATATGCCGATTTATCGGAACGTCCCACCCTCCCCTTCAACTGGTACAAATCGGAGATTCCAAAAGTATCGGCCCGATGGACAAAAATGGTGTTTGCGTTTGGAATATCGATCCCGTTTTCGATGATTGTTGTCGCTAAAAGGAGGTCAAGCGCCCCTTTTTTGAAGCTGTGAAAAATTTCATCAATGGCATCGGCATCCATCTGTCCATGCACAGTCCCGATACGGGCTTTGGGGACAAGTTTTTGCAAACGATCTTGCATTTCGTAGATTGTTTCTACTCTGTTATAGAGAAAATAGGCCTGACCACCTCGTTGAAACTCATGTAAAAGGCCCTGCTGGATCACCGCATCGCTCTCTTCCACAACCGAAATTTTGACCGGAAGACGATCGGAAGGGGGGGAGGAGATGACCGACATTTTTCTCGCATTTACTAAGGAAAGATGGAGCGTTCTGGGAATAGGTGTGGCCGACAAGGTTAGACAATCGACACCCACCGTCGCCTGCTTCAACCACTCTTTGGCTCGCACCCCGAACCGCTGTTCTTCATCGACGATAATCAATCCAAGATCTTTAAAGAGGACATCTTTGGAAATAATCCTGTGCGTTCCGATTAAAATGTCTACTTTCCCTTCCGCAGTGTCGTTAAGGGTTGCTTTGATCTCTTTGTTGGCACGGAAACGGCACACCAGATCAATCCGAATAGGAAATCCCTCCATCCGCGTCTTGAAATTATCGAAATGCTGCATCGCAAGGACCGTTGTGGGGACGAGCACTGCTACCTGCTTATGACCATCTAAAACCGCTTTAGCAGCCGCCCGCATCGCAATTTCGGTTTTGCCATACCCCACATCTCCGAGGATCAAACGGTCCATACCCTCATTCGAGCACATATCCTGTTTGATATCTTGAATCGCTTTTATTTGATCAATCGTCTCATCGAAAACAAAAGCATCCTCAAACAGTTCCATCTCGAGGGAATCTTGCGGGTACTGGAATCCACCTTTGATTTGGCGCAAAGCTTGGCGATGCAAAAGCTCCCTTGCATAACCAACAATCGCTTTTTCCACCTTCAATTTTGTTTTTGCCCAGGTGTTCGTTCCCAGTACATTCAAAGTGACCTTGTGGTCTTCTTTGGATCCGATGTAACGGCTCACAAGATGGGACTGGGACATGGGCACATAAAGTTTAGAGGAGTTGGCATACTCTAAAACAATAAAATCGTCTTGCTCTTTTTGATGATTGCTCATCCTTTCAAAGCCTAAAAACTTACCGACACCGTTGTGGTAATGGACAACAAGATCTTGAGGCTGCAATTCATGAAATTCGCTGACGGGAACATGGTTGTGGACTCGCCACCGTTTTCTATGGATTTTTTTTCGTCCGGAAAATTCTGTATGGGGTAAAAACAGCTCTTTTTGGTGATAGATAAAGCCGCTGGATAAATAACCCCCTTCGATCGCAACGTTTTTTGGCCTATCGGGGAAAACTTCTTCAAAATACTTTTCTTCAACAGGAGTTTGAGCAATGAGCCGGATTTGCATCCTATTAAAAGGGGGCTGGTGTATCTGATACCCCACTTTTTTTAAATCGAGATGGGCTTCTATAGGTTCGTAAGGGGAAAAATTCTGCTCTAAAGTATACGTGTTTTTAAAAAGCTCGAGACGTATCGTTTGACTTTTCTCCCCCTGGTAAAACGCGCGGCCAACTTGGGTTTGTTGACTTTCATCACACAAAGACTCCACCTGTTCATCAAATAGAAAGTAGACTTCAGAGGCTTTCTCCAAAAAGGGGGCCAGCTCAACTTTAAGCTGGACCATCCGATCCTCTAAATGGGTGGGGTGATCCAAAAAAATTCGAAACGGAGTATGGAAAAGATCGATCAGCCGTATCGACCCTTCCGTGGCGGTTGGTAAAAAATGAAATTCTAAAACAGGATGGGTGGAGCGCTGAGAAACGGGATCAAAATGGCGTAAAGAGGCGATTTTATCTCCATCGAATTCTACCCGTATAGGCTCAAGGGCATCGATGGGGAAAAAATCCACGAGACCTCCGCGTAAGGCATAATCCCCCTTGTCGACGACGATCTTCTTACGCTCTAGCCCTATGGACTCAAGTTTAAATAAAAAAGGGTCAAATTCCAGATCCATCCCTTCTTTAAGAGAAATGGTCTTCAAAGAGGCCGGATTCGGAAGCGGATCAAAGATGCTCTGGATCGAAACAATCAAGGGGGGGGGATCGATCGCCTCTTTGAAAGCCTTCACTACCTTGTAACGCAACCCCTCAATGTCTAAATTTGCCTCTTTTGCTACCAGCTCCAAGGGCTCTTTTTTAAAAAAATAAGAAAGGTCATGAAAAAGATCCGGATTTCCCTCGCTTATAATCATGAAGGGGAGCGGATCTTTTTCTTGAATCTTTTGAATCAGATGGGCTTTTGTACTGGAGGTGAGCCCGTCAGCAGCAAACGGCTTCAAGCAACCCTCGTAAATGTTTGACCAGTGGTTCCCCTTTCAAATGGGTTGCAAAGGTCCCTTGCACAAACTCTTTAGTACCTCCCCCCTTGATAGTGAGTGAGCCTTTCAAGTCCTCTAAGAGTTTTTTCGCATCCAATTTCGGTGGGGTTGCAAGGACAAAACGGTTCTCATTAAATAAGAAGACCAATTCACTGCGCCCCTTCGCCAATGGACAAGCGATATCTACAAGATCTTTCAGCTCCAAACTAAGCTCTCGGATCAATTTTCCGACAGGTTCATCGACTAGGTTTTGGAAAATTTCCCTTTTTTGACCCTCTTTGACCTCCTCAAGATCTTTTTGCATCTTACGGTGCTCGGTCAACAGGGTATCGAGTGCTTCAAGAGTTTTGTCTTGGGGGCACTTCATGAGTGCATTTGCCTTGTCAAGGGTCGCCTCTTTTTGTAAAAGCAGGGCGATCGCCTCGTGTGAGCAGAGGGCCTCTATGCGGCGCACCCCGGATGCAACGGAGGACTCTTTGAGTACTTTTAAAAGCAGGATGTCACCCGTGTTTTTCACATGGGTACCACCACACAGCTCGTAAGAAAAATCCCCTATTTGCACGACACGCACAAGAGCATCGTATTTGTCCTGAAAAAACTGCTTGATCTTCGGCTCTTTTTTCACCTCTTCGTAGGGGAGTTCATACGTTTTAACAAAGCTGTTTTCCCGGATTTTTTCATTGGAAATCCGTTCAATCTCTTTGATTTCCGCCTCGCTTAGCGGTTTTTGGGAGTTAAAATCGAACCGGATCCGGTTTGTCCCGACAAAAGAGCCCTGTTGGCGCACTTGAGGGCCGGCAACTTGTTGCAAAGCGTAGTGCAGAACGTGGGTTGCGGTGTGGTTTTTTTCGATCTCTTTGCGTGTGGTTGCATCGACTTTAGCCTCCAGTACGGCGGAGAGCACAATCGTATCTTCCGCTTTCCCTTCATGGACGATAAGCCCTTTCACCGGGGTCTTTGTGGCTTGTACGACAAAAGATCCGATCCGTCCCACATCTCCGATTTGCCCCCCTTTTTCAGCGTAAAACGGGGTCTCGCTAAGAATCAGGGCCCCAGTTTGTCCTTTCAACAGAGTATCCACAAACTGCCCGTTGTGTAAAATGCCGGTGACTGTGGATTGGGTGGACAATGTGTCGTAGCCGATAAAATCTGTGGATCCATGTTTTTCGACAAAGTCCATGAGCGGCTCCATAGAAATCTGCTCTTTTGCCTCAAACCCTTTTCTGGAGATCTCTTTCGCCCTCTCCTCTTCTTTAAGGTAGCCTTCCGTGTCAATTTTAATAGACATGTCTTTTGCCATCAAAGCGAGTTCGTCAAAGGGGATTCCGTAAGTGTCTTTGAGTTTGAATGCGACTTCTCCCTCCAAAAGGTTTTTGGGCTTCGCCTCTTCGAAAGCTTTTTGCAAAAGACCTCCGCTTCTTTTGAGGGTGCGTAAGAACCCCTCCTCTTCTTGCAAGATCATCTCTTCGATGGTAGCCTGGTGAGACTTGAGTTCCGGATAAGTTGAGCCCATTTGACCGATCAGTGGCAAAACCATTTGATGCAAGAAAGGGTCCTCTTTACCAAGGCGGCGCCCGAATTGGACAGCGCGACGCAAAATTTTTCTTAATACATATCCGCGGTCAACATTGCTTAAGATAGCACCATCTGCAATCGCAAACGAGAGCGATCGGATGTGGTCGGCAATCACATGGAAGGCGACTTTGTTGTCCTCATACCGTCTTCCTAGAATTTTTTCGGCATCACGAATGAGCTGGACAAAAAGATCCACTTCAAAAACGGTGTCAACACCTTGCTTAAGAGCTGCGATCCTTTCCAATCCCATCCCCGTATCGATAGAGGGGCGTTTTAAAGGAACCTGACCATGAGGCCCTTTGTCAAATTGCATGAAAACGCAGTTCCAGAATTCCAAAAAGCGCTCTCCCGACTCGTCCTCGTAGGGGTCGCGAGCCGTTGAAAAACGCTCTCCGCGGTCATAAAGAAGTTCGGTGCAGGGGCCGCATGGGCCTGTATCACCCATAGCCCAAAAATTTTGTTTGGCACCAAAGCGGACTATTTGTTTTTCAGGAACATGACTTTTCCAGAGCTCAAAGGCCTCATCGTCCGTCTCGAAAACAGAAACGAATATTTTTTTCGGATCCAGTTGGAACACATCCGTCGAAACTTCCCAGGCAAATTGGATCGCCTCTTTTTTGAAATAGTCGCCGAAGGAGAAATTCCCAAGCATCTCAAAAAAAGTCAAATGGCGCGAGGTGTAGCCGACATCGTCGAGGTCGTTATGTTTACCCCCAGCACGGATGCACTTTTGGGAGGTGGTCGCGCGGGTGTAGTCCCGTTTTTCCTTTCCTAGAAAAATATCTTTGAATTGATTCATTCCGGCATTGGCAAACAATAGCGTCGGGTCGTCCTGGGGAATGACCGGAGATGAGGGGACGTGAGTATGCCCTTTGTTGACGAAATAGCGAATAAATTTTTCTCTTATCTGCGATACGTTCATTGTTTTACCTTGCACAGATTGACATCTAGGGTTAAAAATAATGGAAAATGCTGGTAAAAGCAAGGGGTATTATGGCGCTGGACTCGGGAGTTTTTTTATCTAGGTTTGCTAAATCGATTCGGTCACTTTCGATCGATATGGTGGAGAACGCCAAATCGGGTCACCCCGGCGCTCCCTTAGGTCTTGCTGATGTCATGGCTTATTTATTCAACGAGTTTTTGCGTTATTCCCCTGAAGATCCAGGCTGGCTTGGCAGAGATCGGTTTGTATTGTCCGCAGGGCATGCTTCCGCTATGCTTTATTCCACTCTATTTTTGACAGGCTACAAATTTACGATGGAGGACTTGAAGCGCTTCCGTCAGCTGGAGTCCAAAACTCCCGGGCACCCTGAGGTAGATTTGGCTCGCGGGATTGAATGCACCACAGGACCTCTCGGACAAGGGATAGGAAATGCTGTGGGGATGGCTCTATCGCAAAAAATGTTGATGGCCCGTTTCGGGAATATTTTTGATGCTAAAACGGTAGTGGTTGCTGGAGACGGCTGTTTTATGGAGGGGGTGGCTCAGGAGGCCCTTTCTCTTGCTGGGCATCTAGGATTGAACAACCTGATCGTGATCTACGACTACAATAGTGTGACTCTAGATGGGTTCCGTGAGGATTCGGCTTCTGAGGATGTCGAAGCAAGATACAAAGCGGAAAGTTTTGACGTCTATACTGTAGACGGACACAATTATGAGGATATTCATCGGGTTTTGGCACCCCTCAAATTGAAACAAGACAGACCTGTTCTGATTCTGGCAAAAACAATTATTGGTTATGGGGCTAAGAAAAAAGCTGGTACCCATGAAGCTCATGGAGAGCCATTAGGCCCTGAAGAGCTCCAAAATGTGAAAGAATTTCATCAGATCCCCCTAGATAAACCATTTTGGTTTGATGAGGAGATCCAGGCCGACTTTATCCATAGAAATAAAGAAAAATTGCAAAGAAGCAATGACTGGTCAATCCACTCAAAGGCGATTGAAGCGGCCATGTTTTTAAAAGAACCGATCTCTAAAGAATTGGTGGATGAGATTAAAAAAATGGTGTGGCCCGAGTCCGTTTCAGGGCGCGACGCTCTTAAAATGACCCTCCCGTTGATTGCAAAATATCAAAAAAACTTCTTTACTGTTTCAGCCGATTTGTCGGGCTCTGACCGGACAGCCATTAAAGACGGGGGGGTTGTGCGCACCGGAAGTTTTGAGGGGAGGGTGATCCGTGCCGGAATCAGGGAGCATGGAATGGCCGCGATAGCCAACGGCATGCGTCTTGTAGGTTTGAGGATCTTAACGGGTACTTTCTTCTGTTTTTCCGATTACATGAGACCTTCGATCAGGCTTGCGGCGCTTTCCCATGTCAATACGATTTTTGTGTTTACACATGACTCCGTCGGGTTGGGAGAGGATGGACCCACGCATCAACCGATAGAACATTTAGCCTCTTTAAGAGCTATGCCGAACCTTCTGTTGTTTAGACCATCCGATCCGCTCGAGGTGGCTTTGGGTCTTTGTTTTGCCATGGACCAGCATGTCCCGGTGGCTATGGTCTTAAGTCGGCAAGGGTACCCAAGAACACCGGATCTGAAAGGTCTTGATATTTCTACAGGGCATGCGGTGGTATTCGATTCTGCCCCCCAATCCAGTATGTATGACTATATACTTTACTCTACTGGTAGTGAAGTCGCTTTAGCGGTGGATGTTGCCAAGAGATTGAGTCAGAAAGGGCAATCGGTCAAAGTGATCTCCCTTTTTAATTTTAAATTGTATGATGCGTGGCTATTGAAGCAAAGCAACCCCTCTGTTCAAGCTAAAACAAGTGTGTCGATTGAAATGGGGTCTAGTTTTGGTTGGTGCCGCTATGCTAAAGAGCATGTTGCGATCGACAGCTTTGGTGCATCTGCTCCCATCAAAGACAATTTAAAACATTTTGGATTCACCGTCGATGCGATTTTGGATCGTCTCTCTAAGCATACTGCACCTTAGTTTAACAGCTCAAAACGCTGCAACCCAGTATGCTAATATAACAATCACTATCAATGGTGACGCCACTAAAAGCGTCACCATGGCAGCTTCTCAACAAACTGTCTATGCAGCCTATAACGATAGCCAAGCATACATCCTTGTCCCAACGGTCACAAAAACATTGACCGGCTTAGAGATTGAAAGTGCAGGAAAAATAGATCTGGACTTTTCGATACAGGTGCGGCCTGTTCAAACCGCGGCGGAAACGTTTCAATTGCAAGCATCCACTATGATACAAAGATTCAATATCGTATCGTTTTTATCACCGTTTTATTATCTGGCGCAATTCTACCCTCTCCAGATCGGTGCTGGGGTCGCAAACAACCTTTATGCGTACGCAACGCTCTCAAATGACTCAAAAACGGTAAAACTCTGGTATCAAGGGCAGACGGTAATAGGAATATCCGTAACACCACGGCAAACAACCCTTTTTTCTATCTGTAATTCTTACAACAATTACAACATACTCGAAAGTTCTACCGGCACCACCGATATAAAAACGATTGTTTATAAAATGTCTTTTTCAAAAGCGGCAATCGATACTTTAGCCAACCAGAGCGCCGGCACCTATTTTTTTCAAATCTACCTGACCCTGAATCCCTACCAGGTACCGGTAAACTCGGTCACCTCAGTATTTTTAACGAACACTCTTACGTATTTGAACGCACTCTATCAGCAAACATTCAGCTATAGAGCCCCTGCACCGGCTCAGGTACTTACAAACCGTCAGTTCTTATTGGCTGAGATCCAGGAAGTGGAAGCTGCAATCGCCCTTTTGTAGTCTTTTAAATGGGGATTAAAAAGACATGCAGTAAAAGCTATAGAGCCCCTGCACAGGCTCAGGTACTTACAAACCGTCAGTTCTTATTGGCTGAGATCCAGGAAGTGGAAGCTGCAATCGCCCTTTTATAGTCTTTTAAATGGAGATTAAAAAGATATCCAGTAAAAGCGGATTGGCTTTTCTTCTAGTTTAGGGAAGTGGCAAGTTCTAGGCGGCGCTTTGCCTCGAAAGACAAAGGCTCGATCAATTTTTGTTGTGAAGGGGGG
This sequence comes from Chlamydiia bacterium, assembly GCA_040382515.1. Taxonomy (GTDB): domain Bacteria; phylum Chlamydiota; class Chlamydiia; order Chlamydiales; family RGXB01; genus RGXB01. The sequence goes on from JBEIFH010000007.1 coordinate 29,758, forward strand.
AGCCTTAAAAGAAGATACTCCATCGCCTGCTGAATGGATACTTTGGAGGAGGGGGCCTCTAAAATTTGGATGAACCCCATAGCCTCCGGGCTTTGTTGAATCGATTCCTTTATGAAATACATCTGATTGATGCGACGGATTTTCCACGCAAAAAAGAGCCAAATGGGAGCCAAGATAAACTGATTGATAAGAAACAGACTAAAGCTGGATTCAATCGCTTGGACTATTAAAGGGTTCAATGTCCCCTTGAAGTAGAAGATAAGTTGGAACGTATTTAAAAAGAGGATCAAAGAACTGAAAACAATAAAAAACGTTAAAAGGCCGTTCCTTTTCTTTACTGCTGCATGGGAGTAAAGCAGATAGGTTATGAGAGAATTTACTAAAAAATCCCCTAATAAGAAAAGGGCTAAAAGAAGAGTCGGGTTAAAACCTATATTTTGTAAAAGAGGATTGTTAAAAAACTGATCGAGATGGGTTATTTTGTTAAGGAGGGGGAGCGCTAAAAATACTAGCAACGTTGTGAGTGAAAAAAAACGTTTGAAAAAGCCCTCTTTTGGGTTGTTTAGGGCATCTAGTAAATTCATTTAAAAGACCTCGTTGAATTTATAAAATGATAGTGAAATTAAAGAAAAAAAGCTCGCAAAATCCTCTGTTTTATTGGCTCGAATTTTGATGGGAAAAGGGGTAGCCCATCCCATTTTGTAGGACTCTTTTTTTTAGGAAAGCCAAACCGCTGTTTACAAGTTTTTTGACAATCGAACTCCAGATGTACAAACCGCATAAAAAAAGCCAAATAGAGGCAGCTGTCGCCTCTAAATAAAAAAAGGGGTTTTGATCCAGACGGGTGCTGAAAAAAACACCACTCTCCACCAGCGAGCGGATCAAGATACCAGATTCCCAGACAAAAATAGGGAGTAAGAAAAGGGAAAAATTTTTTTCAAAAACAACATAATCTAATACGAAGACCATCAGAAGCTGCATAAGAGGTAGAAAGTAGATCCCCCATAGGACTTTTTTCAATAAGGGGAAGAAATCTGCTTGAGAGGTTGGTTCAAGATAGAAATGGGCGCTCCAAATTTCGATGCTATGAGAGACTAAGACTAAAAGGGGAAAAAAAAGAAAGTTGGAGACCCTTAGCAGGGTTTTAACCGAAAGCATGGTGACAAAAAAATTAGTATTTTTCTCATCTTAGCCTCATCAGGTTAAATAGGCAAAAATTTAAAAACGGGGGGTCTATTTTAACAAATGACGGCTGTTTTTTTGCTCTGTATTTTTTTCATGTCTTGCACAAACTGAAAAAGGGTAGATTCCTCATGATCGATCCTGATATTGAGGGCAAGGCCGTGGGAAGTCTCCTGCAAAATCCATCCAAGTTCTTCAAGTTCTTTTTTGTAAGTCTGTTTTTTGGAGGTATTGATATGCACGAGGCATTTTTGCAAAGTGAGGTCAAAACCAAGATCTTTGATGTTGTCAAACAGTAACAGGGTTTTTTCCAGAACGTCTTTACGCTCTTTTTGCATGGTCGGCAATAAATCCAGGCAGGTGTGCATAGCCGCCAGAAGATAGGGGGGTAGGAGGGATTGGGGGGTATTTTCGTACAAAAGGGTGTGCAGGGGATCTTCTACCAAATAAAAATGGGCGAATGGTTTGAGACAGGTGCGCACAAGCGGGGCTTTGAGATGGGTTTCAAAACCTAAAGGGAGGAGGCCGAGGGGATCCTCCTCAAATAAACTCGTCAGGTGCTCTTTTTGTTTTCGAGGGATCCATTTGTGGATTTCATCGCAAATATCCGCTATCGAGAATTGCGAAAAAAATGCTTTTGGCGTGAATCGATGGACTAGGGCGTTTTGCAATTCCAAGTGTTCCACCTGAAATCGGGAATGGTACGAGCCTACTCCCATTTTTTCAACCCATTTCAACTGCTCTTTTTTTACATAGGGATGGTGCTGAAATCCAAAAGGATCTTGAATAGAAAAATCCTTTTGGGGATAACTGCCCTCAAGAGCTTTCAAAAAATTGAAGCGCTTTTGCTCCTCCTGCTTTCTCAGTTTGAGACGCAGGAGATTGTAAATAGAGTCCATGTTCAGTGTCATTGTCGAAAAAGATTCCTAGAGGGTTATAAAAGGGGCTAGACTACATGGATTTTTCCGGGAATGACGTCTCCGAAAACAAGACCCTCTTTTTTCCACCTATGGGTGTGCGGATCGTTTTTCTGGTCAACGTACACCATATTGTCTCTTCCAAAAGTGATCAAAAGATACAGTTGATGGGAAAAATCGGGGAGCGGATCTAAGGAGAAGGGGTGTTTCGGGCTAAAAAAAGTGATGCTTTTAGGATGCATTGGCAGAGGATGCAAGATCCCTTTTGCCTGCTCGATATCCACAAGGGGATCTTGGGAGATGGCCCTTTCCGATACCAAATGGACCATGCAGCCAATCTCCATCCCTTGCAGGCAGCTGACATCATTCAAGCTGGTGTAGTGATAGAAAAGAGGGGGCAAAGACTCTTCGGAGTCGTTTTGGGTTTTGTCGAAGGTCCGAAAAACCTGTGTAAACCCGACTTTGATCTTATGCAACCCGGTAAGCTGGGAGACAATCTCTAGAAACTTTTTTTGAGTAATAAACTTTTCAAGCAGGGAACTCCCTTCGTGGAGATTCCAGCCCTCTTGAAATGTTGTTTTCAAAGTCGCTTCGCTGAGCGCATAGTGTTTGTTTTTGAGGTTTGATTTAAGTAAACTGTCGCACTCGCGACTGATTTCGTGGAGCTCTTCTTCGCTTAAAAGATTTTCTAACTCGATGAAACCCTTGTCCTTATAAAAAGAGACTAATTTAGGGGGAAGATCGTAACGCATATCACCGAGAGGTATATTTTGAACATGACAAAAAAGGGTAACTGATCCAACATAAATTCTCAAGATGGTTCCTTACGAAAAGATAGAACAGATCCTTTCCTACCCTTTTAAAAAAAGGGAATTGCTGCTTTCTGCGATGACCCATCGCTCCTATTTGAACGAGTCGGGCGAGCCGTTGCTGTCCTATGAGAGGTACGAATTTCTAGGGGACAGCCTGCTCAATTTTTTTGTTACGGAGACGTTATTTCTTTCCTACCCCGAGCTGCAGGAGGGGGAGCTTTCGGCGCATAGAGCCCAATTGATTTCCAAAGGGGCATGCAGCTTCTATCTTTCCCAATTTGATTTGATCCCTTATGTGCTGATCGCAAAAGGGGAGAGCAGTTTGATGGAACGGTCGAAGGAGGGGATTATGGCCGACCTTTACGAGGCAATTTTGGGGGCGATCTATCTTGACGGAGGCTATCAGGAGGCGAAAAATTTCTTTTTAAGGACCGCTGTTCCCCATTTCGAGCATCTCAAAAAAAATTCAAGAAAAGACTACAAGGCCTTGCTGCAAGACTACACACTAAGGACGGTGAAAAAACTCCCTACCTATGAAGTCCTGTTTGAGGAGGGGCCCGAGCACCAAAAAACTTTTCTGGTAGCCGTCTTTGTTGACGAGGAGGAGGCGGGCCGCGGACGCGGGGGGACAAAAAAACAGGCCGAGCAAGCGGCCGCTATGGAAGCAGTTCTTTACCACGGTTGGCAAGATGAGCAAACAAAAACTCGGCTATAGTTGCCGCGCATGCAATCAATTTTTTCCAAAATGGAGCGGTATTTGCCCCAAGTGTTCGGAATGGAATACATTGGAAGAGGATGTTTTTATCCCTGTGGAGAAAACACGCTTTGAAAGCCATCGTGTCACAGAAAATAGACCTGAACTCATTCATGAGATCAAGGCATCGCAAAAGAGCCGTGTCCAAACAAAGATTTCGGTGGTGGACCGCCTCCTTGGAGGTGGAGTTGTGGAGGGCTCCCTGGTATTGGTCGGGGGGGACCCGGGGATTGGAAAAAGCACTCTGATGCTGCAGCTTGCCGAAGCTTTTTCGGCCCAGGATAAAACGGTTCTCTACATATCAGGGGAGGAGTCCAAGGAGCAGGCCGCTTTGCGTGCTTTAAGGCTTGGGATAAAGACCGATAAAATCTATCTATTCTCCGAGACCCTGTTTTCTGAAATTAAAAAGGCGGTCGAGTCCATCAAGCCGGAGCTGTTGATCATCGACTCGGTACAAATTGTTTACAAAGGGGAGCTACCCTCCCTTCCCGGTTCGGTCACACAGGTCAAAGAGATCGCGATGGAGGCCATGCACATTGCAAAAGGGCTCAAAATCACCACTTTTTTAATAGGTCACGTTACCAAGTCGGGTGAACTGGCCGGGCCGAGAGTCTTAGAGCATATTGTGGATACCGTTTTAGATTTTGAGGGGGACCGCCAGCACGGATACAGAATTCTGCGCTCCACAAAAAACAGGTTTGGGCCGACTGACGAAATCGCCTTATTTCAGATGGGGGGTAAGGGGCTTAAAGAGGTGCTTAATCCTTCGGAGGCATTCTTAAAGGAGCGGATCAAGGATGTTGCCGGTTCGGTCATAGTGCCAACTATGGAGGGGTCGAGTGCATTTTTAGTGGAGGTGCAGGCGCTTGTCGCCCCCGCAAACTTTTCCACGTCATCAAGAAAATCGACCGGGTTGGATCAAAACAGATTGAGTCTATTACTGGCAGTTTTGGAGAAGCGGGTCGGGTATGCATTCCAGTCTGTCGATGTTTTTGTGTCTGTCGCAGGGGGGATGAAAATAGTGGAACCTGCTGCTGATCTTGGAATTTTGATGGCGATTGCCTCCTCTTTTTCCAAACGTTCTATCAATTCCGAAACTGTTGTGATCGGCGAAGTTGGGCTCACAGGAGAGATCAGATCGGTCAGCCGTATAGAGAGCCGTTTGAAAGAGGCGATCCATATGGGATTTAAATACGCGGTTATACCGAAAAAAAACAGTGTTGGCTTACCCGAATCGATCACAAAAAATCTGACTATTTTTGGAGCCGAGCTGGTCGAAGAGGCAATCGGGCAACTCTTGTCGAGAAAGGGGGGAACATCTACAATGCAAACGAAAAAAGTGGATTATGCTGGAACTACTACAACTTCTTCAACCTCCTAATGTGGCGATGGTTCAAGAAGTGGCCAATAAATCAAACAAAATGCAGAACCGGGAATACCAGATGCAAGCGCCTTATGAACTTTTTGAATTGAATTACAGTTACGATGCTCTTGAACCATATATTGACGCGAAAACGGTCGAGCTGCACTACCTCAAACATACCAAAACATACGTGGACAAGGCAAATGAGGCGCTCAGCGGGCTTCAAAAACCGGGAATTTCTGAGGCCGGCGCTTACGAGCTTTCCAAGCAGCTTGATGACAATGTGGGGGGTATACTCACCCATCAGTTGTATTTTAATTGCCTTGCAAAGCCAAAAGAGAAGGGTGGTGTCGGGGGAGTATTCCCAACATCAGGCCCTTTTTATGAGGCAGTAAAAGCTCGTTATGGGGGCTTTGACGGCCTTAAAGAGGGATTGAAGAAAGGGGGATTATCCCGTTTTGGATCGGGCTGGGTGTTTTTACATCAAGATCTTTCCATCACTACAGCACCAAACCAGGAGTGGCCAAGGGGCAAAAAACCGATTTTGGGAATCGATGTCTGGGAACATGCGTACTATCTGAAATACCAAAATAGACGTGTAGAGTATCTTGACAACATTTTCTTCGTCATTAACTGGGGCTATGTAGAGTCCTTATATAAATCCGTATAAGCATGATAGAAGCGACCCTATGAGATTGATAGATCTGATTCAAGCCAAAAGGGAAGCAAACAAAATCGGTCCTATTCGCAACGAGGGATTTGACGGTTGGTTTGCTTGTCCAAAATGTCAGCAGTTTTTAGAAAAAAAAGTTTTTCTATCCCATCATAAAGTGTGCCCTCTTTGCGATCATCATGTGCGCATGGGGGCTCTTGAGCGGATCGAATTGCTTGCTGATCCGGGTAGTTTTAATGAAAAGTACTCCTCAATTGTTGCAAAAGATCCTCTGGAGTTTAACGACACAAAACCTTACAAGGACCGTGTAAAAGAGGCCCAAAAAGAAACAGGTCTCAACGATGCGGTTGTCACAGGCACGGCAAAAATAGCAGGGGTCTCGGTTGCTCTGGCGGCGATGGATTTTCAATTTATCGGGGGCTCATTGGGTTCGGTTGTAGGGGAAAAACTTACCCGACTCATCGAGGAGGCGATTTTAGACCGTTTGCCTTTAGTGATTGTCAGTCAATCCGGTGGGGCCCGAATGCAGGAGTCGATTTTCTCTTTGATGCAAATGGCCAAAGTCTCGCAGGCAATCAAAAGATTTCATGAAGCAGGACTATTTTTCATATCGGTCTTAACCGATCCGACAATGGGGGGTGTCACTGCATCCTACGCATCTTTGGGCGATGTGATTTTGGCAGAGCCAAAGGCTTTGATCGGTTTTGCGGGTAGGAGGGTGATCGAGCAAACGATCAAACAAAAACTTCCGGACGATGCGCAAACTGCCGAATTTCAATTAAAGCATGGGATGATCGATAGAATTGTTCACCGAAAGGAGATGAAGCAAGAAATACACACCCTTTTGAAACATTTTCAAGGAGCTTGATGGAGACTGTTAAAATAGCCCTCAAAAAAAGGGATCCCAATATACCGGCACCGGTCTACCAAACAAAACTGGCGGCAGGTGCAGATGTTTGTGCAGACCTTGAGCAACCTCTTGAAATTTTAAGTCAAAACTTCGCTTTGATCCCCACTGGTCTTTTTTTTGAGATACCCGAAGGATTCGAGATTCAAGTCCGCCCAAGGAGCGGATTGGCCTTGAAATTCGGGATTACGGTACTCAATACTCCCGGGACGATCGATGCTGATTATCGTGGGGAACTCAAGGTTCTTTTGATCAATCATGGAAAAGAACCGTTTGTGGTGGAACCGAAGATGCGCATAGCCCAGATTGTAGTTGCCAAGGTAGAGCAAGGGGCTTTTTTTGAGGCTAACGCCTTGAGCGACACAGAAAGGGGATCGAACGGGTTTGGTCACACCGGATTAAAAACTTGTACATAAGTGAATTTTGGAAAAAATAGATGTATTTAGCAGAAATTTTGCCTGAGGTGCCGATTGTTCCCGATGCGGTTGTATTTTTTGAAAAATCGACCCAATCGGAAATTCTAGATGCGTTATTTAACAGTGTAGAAGAGTCCTTAGCCCTATTGAACCTCCAAGAGATCAAGCAAAAAATTTTGGAGCGCGAAGAAGTTTCGTCCACTTGCATAGGGGCTCAAATTGCGATCCCCCACGCCAAGGTAGAGGGTTTAGACCGTTTCATAATGGCTTTAGGAATTCACAGGGAGGGGGTGGAATGGGGGGAAGCCGATACCGATGGGGTGCATCTGATTTTGCTGATCTTAGGGCCCGATGTGGATCCCATTTACTATTTGAATTATTTGTCGAGCTTGACGCGGAGATTGAAAAACCATAAGCTCAAAGAGAAACTTTTGGGTTCTAATAGCGCTCAAGAGGCATTTGAGATATTTAAGTCTGAGGACAAATCATGGATCTAAGGTTAGAAGAGGTCGCGTCGCTATTGCATGTGTCGGAAATTACTGTGGAGCGGTGGGTTCAAGAGTTTGATTTGCCTTCTTATAGGTTGCAAGGACAGCTCCTTTTTTCAAGGGCTCAGATTGAAAACTGGATTTTGCAACAGTCTTCAAAAAATGATGATCTCCTTTTTAATAGAGAGGAGAATCAAGAGGGGGGGTGGCAAACCTTTTCTCTATACCGAGCGATACATCGGGGAGATGTAGTCCTGATCGAGTCGACCTCCAAAGAGGGGGCCATTGACGAGGTGCTATCTCAGGTGAGCCGGGATCTGGGGATTGACCGGGTGTCTATGGTGGAGCTGTTGATCGACCGGGAAAAGCTGATGACTACCGCTTTAGGAAGCGAAGTAGCCATCCCCCACACAAGGGAATGTTTGATCAAAGGCCCTCATGATGTCGTCGTTGTAGCTTTGCCAAGACAGCCTATCGATTGGGGGGCATTGGATCATAAAGGGGTGAGGGTTCTATTCTTTTTATTTGCTTGTGACGATAAACGGCACCTCAATTTGTTGGCGAAAATAGCCCATCTTGCGTCGAATAAAAATTTGATAGAGAGGATCAAAGCCGGGGTAGATAAACCGGTGCTGATGCAGTGGATCAAAGGCTTTGAGCAAGCTTTGAGTCAAAAAAATCTGGCAAAAGTTTAAGTTTCAAAAAAAAATCCGGGTCGAGACCCGGATTTTTTTTGTAGGGATGAACACCGATTTATTTCTTTGCAACCAAAGAGACTGGAGGACCGATATTTTCCTCTTCCGGCATGAGCTCGGTGACAAAATGGATGCTCCCTTCTTCAAGAGTCGCTTTGAAACGGGTCATGCTCTCGGGATGCTGCTTTAGTATAAGCTCTGCTAGCGGCTCCTCGATGAACCGCTCGACGGCTCTTCTTAAAGGACGGGCACCCTGGTCTGCCGAATACCCTTTTTCGATGATAAAATCGATGACCGGTTCGGTGAATTCAAGGAACACAAACTTTTTAATGCAGCGTTGGTGCAGTTTTTCCAGCTCAAGAAGTGCGATTTTATGAAGATCTTCTTTCTTGAATGGCAAGAAAATGATCTGGTCATCCAAACGGTTGATCAACTCGGGTCGGAAAAACTTCCCGGCAGCTTTCAAAATCCCTTCCCGAATCGCCTCTTGGGGAGTTTCCACAGAACCGACACTAAAACCCAGTCCACTGCGCGATGCAAATTGCTCAGAACCCAAATTGGAGGTGAGGATGATAATTGTATTTCTAAAGTCCACTTTTCTCCCTAAAGAGTCGGTAAGTTGACCATCCTCTAAAATTTGGAGCAAGATATTTGCGACATCATGGTGCGCTTTTTCGATTTCGTCGAAAAGGACTACGCAGTGAGGGCGTTGTCGCACCCTTTCGGTAAGCTGACCTCCCTCTTCATGCCCCACATACCCCGGCGGCGAACCGATCATTCTGGCAACTGTATGCTTTTCCATATACTCGGACATGTCCACATGGATCAATGCATCGGTCGAACCGAATACATAATTTGCAATCGATTTGGCTAAATGGGTTTTACCCACGCCTGTAGGACCTAAGAATAGATAGGAGCCGATCGGTCTATGGATATCTTTGATGTCTGCCTTACTACGAATCAAAGCTTTGCAGCAACGTTCGATCGCTTTTTCCTGACCGATAACCCACTTTTTGAGGGTATTCTCCATCAGGATCATCCTCTCGTGTTCCGATTCGGATAGTTTTTTCAAAGGGATGCCGGTTGTTGTGGCTAAAACTTCGAGAATGTGCTCCTCGCGGATATCGATTTTTGACTCATCCTTCATTTTTTGCCAGTCGTTCAGAACCCTTTTTTGATCATCGATAAGATTTTTCTCGTTATCACGCAAGCGTGCAGCTTTTTCGTAGTCTTGCTGCGCTATTGCAATCTCTTTATCTTTTTTCGCTTTTACGATCGATTCGTCCAGATCTTTTAAAGAGGAGGGTTGACGTAATGAAATCATCCTTTGACGCGCTCCCGCTTCATCGATCAGGTCGATCGCTTTGTCGGGGAGAAAACGGCTGTGGATATAGCGCTCCGATAGGGCGGCAGCCGCATGGAGAGCTTCAGTGGAGTAGCGTACTTTATGGTGGCGCTCGTATTTATCCTTAAGGCCATTCAAAATAAGAATGGTCTCTTCAATAGAGGGGGGTTTAACCGTCAATCTTTGAAAGCGGCGCTCGAGAGCCGGATCTTTTTCGATATGTTTACGATACTCGCTGAAAGTGGTGGCTCCAATACACTGGATTTCACCGCGCGCTAGGGCTGGCTTGAGAATATTTGAGGCGTCGATCGCCCCCTCTGCAGCTCCAGCACCCACAATTGTGTGCAGCTCGTCTATGAAAAGGATGATGTTGGGGTTTTTCTTCACCTCGTCCATCACCGCTTTGATCCTCTCTTCAAATTGACCGCGGTATTTTGTACCGGCGACCATCAAAGAAAGATCCAACGAGATAATTCTTTTATTTTGCAAAAGCTCGGGGACTTGGCCTTTGGCAATCATCATAGCCAGCCCCTCAACAACCGCAGTTTTTCCTACTCCGGCGTCTCCGATCAATGCGGCATTATTTTTACGCCGTCTACAGAGGATCATGGTGAGCCATTCGATCTCATGCTCTCTGCCCACTACAGGATCCAGCTCCATATTTTTAGCCATTTCGGTCAAATCGTAACCATACGCAGCAAGAGCCGGCGTCTTGGTGTTCTGGGCCTTAGCTGCATCAGGTGTAGAGGGTGCTTTTGGCGGCGTTGAAAAAGAGTTTGGTTCTTTTTGAGATTGGGGGGAGATCGGGGGAGCCTGAGGAGGGATATTCAAATTGAAGCTGTCCAATTCTTTGAGAATATCTCGACGCATCTCTTTGGGATCCACTCCAAAGGCTTCAAGGATTTGGATGGCAACACCTTCGTTCAAGCGTAAAAGTCCCAAGAGGACATGCTCGGTCCCTACGTAGCTGTGTCCCAAGTTTTGAGCCTCTTCGTGGGCGTATTCGAAAAGTTTTTTCACCATGCTTGTGAGTGCAGGCTCTCCTGCCACATAAAGATCGGAACCGTAGCCGGTAAAACGCTCCACCTCTTTCATCAAGCCGTCAAAGTCAAGCTTGTAGAGTTTAAGGATGTTGCTAGCGATTCCATGCTCAAGTTGTGCTAGCGCCAGCAAAATATGTTCCGTGCCCACATAATTATGCTTCATGCGCATTGCGAGCTTTTTTGCAAGGGTCACGCAACTTTTCGCGCGGTTGGTAAAAAACTCAAAAAATGACATCCTTCCTCGTCGTGTTGAAGACCATGACTTCTCCTGAAAAAATTGGCCGAATTTTTGATTAATTTTACTATTGTCTAATTAACTACTTTTCGGTTTTCCAACCTCTCCACGGGTTTAAGCTCCTAATTAGCTTTTTTGGGAGTTTTTCACAAGAAATCTGCACAATTCCCATCCTAAATCTTACCGGCAACCGATTCTGGCCGATACGTTAATGCTCAGGAGAAAAGATATATAAACTTCAAAAAAATTGCGCTCGGAGTCCTGAAATTTTGGCACACGCGAAACGCATCCCTAGTGGCTTAACCCTAAAATCCCATGCTAAAATCACAAATTCCATTTATTGAAATCGTTTGACAAGCGAGATCCAAGGGACCTATTGTAATATCCGGATTAGTTTAAAGCAAATTCTTAGTGGACATACACATAGCAGTACGAAAGCCTCTATCGGCTAAAGAGAATATGGATCAAGACGAAATGCTTCTTTTCAAAGAGGGCGGTGTTTTTCTTGAGTTCCATCGTTGGTTGAAACCCTCCTTCACACACGGTTTTTTTGTGAACCCTGAAGAGGAGTTTGTTTTCAGTGATGAGATCGACGTGGCTAGAAGAGCGACAGGGGGCGGAATCATATATCATGGTAAGGATCTCTCCTTTGCGCTCTGTTTTCCGGATACCCACCCTTTTGCCCATGAAGATACGATGCAAGTCTATGATACGCTGAACCGATTGATGGAGCAGGCCATCCTTGAAGTCCATAGCTGTGCGATAGGGACCGAATCGGAGGGGACATTCTCTTTCAAAGAGCCTTTTTGCATGGCCAAAGCGACGAAATTTGATTTAACCGTGGGGCAAAAAAAAGTTTTGGGTTCTGCTATAAGACGCAAAAACGGGCGTATTTTATACCACTGTTCCCTCCCATTAAAAAGGCCCGGATATGAAGAACTTGCCCCTTTTTTGAAAAGGGGAGACGGCATAGTTGAAAAGATCCTCGAGAACACGTATGCTATAGGCTCCGATTGGGACCTATTAAGAGAAAGGATACAAGAGCATGTCACAAAAAATGGATAAGAAACGGGCCGTCTCTCCTACACGAAAAGAAAATTATCCCGAGTGGTTCCAGGAGTGTGTCAAGGTGAGTCAGTTGGCCGAGCCCTCGATGGTGCGCGGTTGCATGATTTTCAAACCCCATGGGTGCGCCCTTTGGGAGGAGATGAAAGGGCAGCTCGACGCACGCTTCAAGCAGTTACGCGTTAAAAATGTTTATATGCCCCTATTCATTCCGGTCAAAGAGTTGGGCAAGGAGGCCGAGCACATAGAGGGTTTTGCCAAGGAGTGTGCTGTTGTGACCCACCACCGGTTGATCCTTGATTCTGAAGGAAAGCTCGTTGTGGATCCGGAGGCAAAGATGGAGGAGCCGTATGTTGTCAGGCCCACCTCCGAACTCTTGTTTGGGGATGCCATGTCCCGATGGATCCACTCCTACCGTGACCTGCCAATGCTCCTCAACCAGTGGGCAAATGTCGTCCGATGGGAAATGCGCACCCGCCCTTTTTTAAGAACCGCCGAATTTCTCTGGCAGGAGGGGCACACCGCTCATGCCACAAAAGAGGAGGCTAACCAATTTGCTCAAAAGATGTTGGGCGAATATGCCCGTTTCGTGAGGGAAGTTCTTGCCATAAGCGTTGTTGAGGGGAAGAAGCCCGAATCGGAAAAGTTCCCCGGGGCCAACATCACCTACACAATAGAGGCGATGATGCAGGATGGCAAGGCGCTGCAGGCGGGAACTTCACATGATTTGGGGCAGAATTTCGCCAAAGCATCCATGATCCGATTTACGGATCAGGAGGGTGCGCTCCAATTTGCCCATACGACCTCGTGGGGTGTCACAACTCGGCTTATTGGGGCTTTGATGATGGTGCACGGGGATGATGACGGCGCTGTCCTCCCTCCGCGGGTCTCACCTATACATGTCGGGATCGTTCCATTTTTGATGAAAGAGGGGGACTCTTCTGTCATTATGGGATTTATCGATCGATTGAAAGGGGCTCTCGAATCAAAAAATTATCACGGATCGCCGATTCGCGTCGAGGTGGACTTTTCTGACGATAGGGCCTCTGAAAAGGCCTGGCGTTTTAAGAAAATGGGGATCCCCCACCTAATACAGATTGGCATGAAAGAGGTCTCGGAAAATAGGATCACTCTTGTGGAGAGGGACCTTGTAGACGCCCCGAAAGAGATTTTACAGGCAGGCGACTATATCGAAAAGGTCGTGGATCTTCTCGATAAAATGCAGTGTCGCATGTTCCAAAAGTCAAAAGAATTTCGAGAAAAGCAAACATTTTACGCCCATACTAGAGCCCAAGCCGTCACCTTTTTGGAAAATGGGGTGGGTTTTGTGGAGTGTTTTATTGCTCAAGATCCTGTTATTGAAAAAGAGTTGAAAGAAAAATACAGTGTCACAGTCCGTTGCATCCCTTTAGAAACATGTGAAAAGGTAGCCCCTTGCATATTTACCGGTAAAGAAGGGCAAAAAGCCCTCCTCGCTAAAGCTTATTGACCTGCGGTGGAAATAGGCCCCTTTCAATCGTTTATCGATTATGAATTTTTGAAAAAGGGGTGTTATTGCGTAGAATTTAGGCCAAAAGATTTCATGCATCACAAGGGGGATAGATCCAATCTTTTGTACTGACAAGCAACGAAAAAAAACCTTAAGCCTTTTTTGAATCCTGGCTGTTCAAGCCAAAAAAGATTCGATCATTTTTCCAAATGGTATCGGAGCCAAAAGAGGGAGGGGGCAAAAATGCCCCCTAGCTTTTAAGTTTCCTCAGCTACCGCCTTTGATTAGGTTTGTCAAAAGAACCTTCTAAACAGGTTTCTTTTAAGAAGGTAGGATTAGCTTTTCTTTAAATACCTGATTACCGCCAAAATAGTCTTGGTTCAATTGCTTACACAAATCTTCAAGGTTATCTTTTTGTAAACTTTGTTTTAACCGTGTCTGTAGGTTCTCATGAAGTTTGGGGTCATTAGCCAATTTTTCTAATTTGTACCGGCCAGATACCATAACAACCTTATGAGATCGAGAATGGATCCCAAGGAATATTGCTAAAATGTACGCTTTATTAACGTCATCGAATGATTTTTTAGATAAGTTGTTAATTATGCGTGCTTTTAACGTTCTTACTAACTGCTTCTTTTGACCAAATAGCGATTTTTTTTCAAATTCTACCTCTAATTCTGATCCAACACTTTGAATTGTCTCATACCCCTTTTGGATTTGTCCATAAAGTGTGTCAGGGGTTGTATTTCCAAATAGTTTTTGTACAAAAAGATTGATCCTATCCCAAAGGGTTAGCGTCTTGACCTCAAATTCATTGCCATTATGAATGATATAGGCTTTTAACCCATTATTTCGCTTAGCATGGTAATCGTCCAATTATTGGATCAGATTAATGGTGCTTACATCACAAATATTCATGTTCTACCAAATTTTAATTTTTCAAGGTATTATAATATAATAAATTATTTTACTTTCAAAGAGAATTTTTTAGCTAGATTCATAACCCCCTCTAAATGTAAAAAGATAAGTTAAAAAAATTATTGGGTATTCTGTGGTTGCCTGATCCCAAAAAGAGGGGGTTTTTAAAAAATTTCCCGTTTTAGGGTCCGTAGTATGTATTTAGGAAAAATCGATCGCTAGAATGGGACTAAAGGGCTGCTTGGATCGATTAGATTTCTTAGCGACGTTAACTGAGATGCACCTTTCTTTTTTTTGGGTGAAGAGAGGGGGATTTTTGACCAACGCATCCCAAGGAACAATTTTTGAAGGGGGAAATTTATAGAAAACAGGGGCGTAGGAAACATTTGGTATGAGGAATCGCTACAAAGTGGTTGTACGCGTTACAGTGTGACGGAGCTAATCCCTCTACGAGGAGATAAAGGGTACTATTTCAACATTCGATGGAAAGTGCGAAACCACTGCATTCCATGGGGGTAGGTGGAGTGCAATGGTTCCGTCGAGATCTGTATTTGTGTTAGCTATTACTAAGGTTAACTAATTCTCTATTGGGTTTTATTCTGGCTAATTCTTTCTTGAGCTGTTCAATTAATCTCTGACAAGTGTATTTGTTAGATTTCAATTCCGCTATTTCACTCACGAGTTCTTCTACACGGCTTCCGATAAAGTGAGTTCCCTGTAAAACTTTTTCCCCTCCAAAAAATTTTTGATCCATACCGGATGTCAACTTTCGAATCCTTGTATAGCGCTTTTCATCAACTCTATATTTAAAAATGAAAGTGTTTTTCATATCGCGTAGGGAAAAATCCGGACCCCTTTCGAAATTCAATTGGAATTGACCGGCTTCGTTTTTTACAATTTTAGGGATCTTTTGAGTTCCATAGTCGTACCTAGGAAGTCCATTTTGGACATGCTCTGCCAAATACAGAACTGCTAGAAACGCCTCTTCTCGGGAGCTAAATTTTTGGTTTTTAAGGTTTTGTTGTTGGTGCAAATATAAGTTTCTGATAGCAATTTCGGCATTTGTTTGGTTCAACACTAACAGGTCCGTGATTTCTTTTAGTTTGGTGAACCCTTTTTTCATTTGACCTGTAAGCGATTTTTCGTCGTTAATCCCAAAAATTTTTTCGATGATAAGAACAATTCTCTTAAAAAGGGATAGGAATTCACCCTCTAAGATTTCATTGTCCCCATTTTTTTTGCACACGATGACAGGTTTGCCAGCAAAAAGTCCCTCTGTTGGACGTGCAATTTGATTCAAAGCATTATCTACAGATTTATAATTTATTTGTATTGGTGGAGTCATTTTATTACCCTCTTTTTTAGAGCTTAGTTTTAATTAAATAAGAGGTTATTATAATAATAAATATTATAAATTATCAATAAATAATTTTATACAAAAACAGAGGCTGCTGAAAATGAGTGGGTTACAAATAAAAAAAATTTAGGGGGGTGGTATCTAATCTACCCTGATTAGGGTCAAAAAAAAGTCGTTAGGGGGATAAAACGGGCTTGTTTAAAGTGAAAAAAAGGTCTCTTTTTCAGCGGGGGGCCTAGTTGAGGCAGCCACGGATCTATCAGAATTGGGATGCAGTTTTTCAAATACAGTAGAGACGTCCTTGACTAAACCCATAAAAAAATCACCTGTCTGGTCAAAAAGATCTGGGCTGCGGGGGCGCACAGGTGTCGCCCGGGCTCTGGAATGAGAATTAGAGCGAGGTGGGTGGATATAAAAATCCTCGCTGTGGTGACCCTCCCTCTCTTGTTTGCGAGCTTTAGGGAAATTCACAGGTTTGAGATCCGCTTCTCCCGGTGGATCTGTTTGAACTTCAGCCGATTGTTTTGTAGGTGGGGCAAAAGGGAAACGTAAAATTATAGATTCAGTCGCACATGCGCTTTTTTCACCCATAGCGGAGTCGCTCCAGGAGACGCTCTTTTTTTTTGGTTCCTCCTTACTAGGGGCCGAATCCTTTTTCGAGGTGGTACTTGCGGCTTCGGCGGAAGCCTTAGTATGCAAAGAGGGCGAAAGTTCTTTCTTCGTGCCCTCCGAAGCTACATTTGATTGGGTGCTTTGAGCGGGTAAAAGTTCTTTCTTCGTGCTTTCTGAAGTTGTTTTTGATTGCGTATTCAAAAAGGGTAAAAGTTCCCTCTTTATGCTTTCCGAAGCTACTTTTGATTGGGTGCTTTGAGCGGGTAAAAGTTCTTTCTTCGTGCTCTCTGAAGTTGTTTTTGATTGCGTATTCAAAGAGGGCAAAAGTTCTTTCTTCGTGCTCTCTGAAGTTGTTTTTGATTGCGTATTCAAAGAGGGCAAAAGTTCCTTTTTGGTGCTTTTTGAAGTTGCTGCTATGGAGGGTGGTGCTAGGGGGGCGGACGGTTTTTTTTCTACAATCGGCCCATTCTTTGCCAGGTCACCCCTTTTTTCTAGCACAACGTTTGTTCTCTTAAAAAGTTTGCCGTGAAAAAAACCAAAAATTGAAAAGAAAAAGCTGCAAACCTTTGAGGCGAATCCGACATTCTTCTGGGCTGTATATTTTTGAGATGGGGCTAAAGTTCCGGTTTTTGAAGAGGGGGTCGTATTTTTAGAAGGGATCACCCCCGCTACGGATTTTAATGAGCAGATGACATAATCGTAGATTCGGGACGAGATTTTTTTTTGCCCTGTAGGAGATTCTGATTTTTCGACAGCGCTTTCCATCAAGACAGAGCGAGAGTTTACCGGTTTTGTCAACATGTCAAAGGCCTCCCTTACGAAAAGAGCTTATTTAAAGGTTTTAAAAGAATCGCATAAAAATATTTTTCCGACAAATAGAAATTTTAATTTTTCTTTAAAAACTTCCGTAAAAAAATACCCATTAAAAGGGGGTGTTTTTTTAAAATGGAGGGCTAGCTACCACTAACTCCTGTAAATTGGAAATAGGGGCTTATTAAAAAGAAAAGAGATCGCATCGAGTATGATGAAGAACCCAAACAAGAAGAGTCCCGAATTTAAAAGAATTTGGAAGTTTTGCCGTACCCAACCACCGAACCAGGTCAAAAATGGTTTAGCTTTTTCATGAAAAAGCAGATAGCAGCCTAAAAGCGCAAATAAAGGTAGGGTCACAATTAGATTGAAGGTGATCAAAAAAAACGGGAGGTCTGTCCACGGAATCTGATGAGCCAGTTGCTGCATTAAATAGAGAAAGGGGATTGTGATTGGGATCTGTACAAGGGTAAGGATTGCCCCGATAAATAGGGAAATAAAGGGGTGGTGCAATGAAGGGTAAGCTTGTTCCTTCATCCTCCCTTTTTTATAAAAAGGGATTAAGAAAATCACGGCGCCAAAAATAAGGCCAAGGATAGCTTCAAATTTTTTTGGGAATGTGATGATCTTAAAAAAAAAGCCCCCGAGGCCGATATAAACCAAAAGCCCCGACAGGCTGTAGGCAAAAATGATCCCCAAAATAAAACAGATCGTTCGTCTGACGGGGCGATGCGTACCCAGCAAGTAGATCGTTATCAGAAGTGTGGTTTGATTGATCGAATCAATAAGACCAACAAAAATCGTTTTTATAATGAGTTCAATTCCCATGAGCGCAACATAAAAAGATTGAGATGACCTGTCAAGGTATAAGAAAAACAGGTCCCTAACCGATCTTAGATCGTTATCTAAGGGTAAAGGACCCTTTTTTCGACCAAAGGGGATGCATAGGATTTTTAAAATAGATCAAATCTTGTCTTAGAAGTGTATTTTTTGTAAGATTGCATGCTAAAGATCATCGAAGGCGTTGCGTCATGCTATTTTATTTCCGTCATTATCAAAAAAGCCTCTATGCGTTTGTGGGAACACTTCTTTTTTTATCTTTTCTCATCACAACGTTTGTAAGAATAGGCGACCCCCAAACCGGGACTCAGGAACAACCCAAGATAATTGGAAAACTCCTTGACGGTACCCCTTTGACCGATTTGGATCTTCATGGGGTGATGGCGCTGATCGACGCCGATGAAACACAAGGAGAACCTCATCCCCTTTTGAAAACGATCCTTACGCAACTAATGGTGGACGACAGGATTTTTCAAAGAGTCTTTGCTTTTGCTGAAACGAGTGTTCGGGATCCCCTATTAGAGTGCCACAAAAAAATAGCCAGGCAGAAGCCCTTTTGCGATCCTTACTATGCGGATTTGGACATAGAGTCTATTTATAAAAAACTGCAGCCACGTGCTGTAGAGGTCGTAGAAAAGATGCGCTCCACGGACCTCTCGTCAAAAGAGTATTTTGATCTTGCAACTGAATATCTGCAGCTGAAAAGTGCGGTTTCCCCCTCCCTCGTTCGCCAATTTTACTCCTATCTTGCCTCACTCAAGGGGACTAAGGTAGAGGTTCCGCAAAATTTTGCCCTTCTACAAATACATAGAAATAGTGACCTGTTCTCCAAAAAGTTTATGCAGCATGTAGCCTGTACGCTTCTAAATGGGGCCAAATATGCTCAATCGACCGGAATTTCGTTATCCAACGAAGAGGTAAAAGCGGAGGTCGTTGCAAAAGTTTTAAAGATTTTAAAGCAGCAAGGGGAGGTGAATACCCCTTTCAATAAAATTTCGATCAGGAGTATTGCCCACGGGCTTGGATTGACAGAAGAGCGTTTTTTAGAATCGTACAAAACTCTGGCTCTATTTAGACGGTTTTTAGAAATAGAAAAAACCAAAGACCTTTTAGATCCTTTGATGGCTCAAAAAATTTCCGCTTTCGCCAACCAACAGGCGCAACTGGAACTTTTTGAGATGAAAGACGAGGTGCAAATCTCCTCTTTGGAGGAGCTGTTTAAGTTGCAGTGCTACTTGGAGGCGACAACAAAGGTGATGCAAGACCGTAGAAACTTAGGTTTGGATCTTCAGCAGGTTTCCATCGATGAGGTCTCAAAAAATGCTCCCGAGCTTTTGCAAATTAGTTATGCTTTGAACTTAAAAAAGATGGCTTTAAGTGAGCTTGCCCTTTCTATTCCTTTGAAAAAAATGGTTAAATGGCAGCTGGAAGATGAGAACTTCTATGCGATTGCCGACGAGTTTAAACAGGTGCAGGATTTAGGGGCGATCGATTACCAGCTTCGGAATCAGTCGCTCGAAAAGCTCGATCCCAAGGTGCGTAGCGATGTGGATAATTTTTCCCGTCGCAAGATGATCCTTGATGATAAAGAGATACTGAAGGCCGCTTTTGAAAAAAGCCAGGCCGAAAGAAAAGATGTCAATTTCCTTTTGAGTGGCAAAACGGATCTATTCAGAGGAGCCGTCGAATCGCGCGAGGTGATGGATCGACTGGAAACTCTAGAGGATCAAGAGATTTTTTCTTTTGATAATGAGCACTTCTACCAGGTGCAAATTTTAGAGAAAAGCGAGACTCCAAGATTGTTACAATTCAAGGAGGCCCTTGATAAAGGGCAGCTTGACCTATTATTCGAGCGCTACTTAAAAATTCGGTATCCTCAGGTTCGAATCATGTATAGGGACCAGTTTGAAAAAAATGGGGAATGGCTCTCTTTTGAACTTGTGAAAGCCAATCTGGAGAAGATTGTTTTTAAAGATCTATTGCAAGCAATAGAGGTTAGCGGTGGGTACAAAGGGCAGACCTTGCAGGCTCCGCAGCAGTTCTATATTGACCATAGGTTCAAGTCCCATTTGGAATCTGTTGTATCTCAATTTGACGCGAAATCGATGGACGAGCTCAAGAGCAAACTTTTGGGTCTTGAGGAGCAAGCCTCGGACTTTACAAGGCAATTTCTCCCCCGAGTGTCCTCGATTTCCCTGGCAAAAGCGGAAATGAAAAAGGATTTCAGGATCAAATTGGATGAGGCCGGTGTGAGGACATTCTTTGGCCCGCAGCTCTATGAAAAAGGGAAGCAGGCTTTCATCACTTTGAAAGAATGGATCGATTCCGGTAAAAATGGCATATCTCTTGCCCCCTTGCAGGAAAAAATCGGTTTTGCAGCTAAGGAGGAGGCCCTGGATAAGTTTTTTTTGAAGTTGGGTGCCCATTCGATGGAGCCCATTTTCGATCAGCAAAATTCTGAGAGTTAAATGGAGTACACTGTTGATGATCTTCCTAGGGCATTAGGGAGCGATTTTCTTGAAGTTGAGTGGACTATTCCGTTTCTTAAGTCGTTTAAAGAGGTAGAGCAGCATACGTCCTCTATGGTTCCGTCGATGGAAAAATTCACCTTGGAAGAGGAGTTTGCCGATGTCTACATGGGGATTTCAAAAACGGAACTCTATACGATTTTTGATGTCAATTCTCCTTTGGAAAAAACCTTCTATCCTGAATTCAAAAAGGGGGATGCGATTGAACTGATCATCGACACCAATCCATCGAAAACACAAACTGTGACAACGAGTTCCGTCCATCATCTGGTATTTTTGCCAATCCCCTACGAGGGGGTTTTAGCAAAAGAGATCACCCGATTTAGGGGAAATGAAACACGTGGTTTGATCTCGGATGAGGAGTTGAAATTTAGCGTCCAGCCTGGAAAAAAAGGGTACAAAATGTCGATCTCCCTTTCTTTAAATTCTTTAAAAGGCTTTGATCCGTCTAAAAAAGGGCTAGGGATTGGTTTTAGGATTCACCGTTATAAAGGAGCTGTCCAGGAATTTCCTCACAACGGGCAATCGATGCACTTTGATGTCCATCCCAATTTATTAGCTTTAGGGTTGTATTCGTTATGAAAGAGATGAGAGTATCCCATTTTGACATCGCCATTCTTGCAGATAAGACGATTCGGTTGACATTTTCGTCACAAGCGAAGGAGGAATTTCAAACGGCTCAATGCATCGAATTTCCCGAAATTGGAAAAAAGATCCGTCAGCAAGAGCTACTTCTTGCCATAGAGTCCTCCAAAGCGATTTTTGAGTTGGAATCCCCGGTTGACGGTCGTGTGATAGAGGTATACAACTCGAAGCATGCGATTATGGAATCTTATATACTCTTGGAGCCAATCAATTTTTAGATGTTCCAAAAACTCCTGCAACGGCTTTGTATATTTCTTTTAGCAATAATTATCGGGGTTTTTTCAGCTCTGGGGTTCCTCCTTGATCTAAAAATAGATGCAAAAGGGCTCCATCTTGGAAGCGTCGCCGTCGAAAATCTTTTTTCATTTGAAAATGTCACGTTAAGGTATGAAAAAGAGTCTCTTTTTTTAGATATAGAGACCGCCGTCATTCACAAAAAAATGTTGGAGTACCTCTCTACTGAAAAGAACTTTGAAAATGTCGGGCTATCGATAAAGAACGGTTTTTTTAAGGGGGCGGCGACCGTTAATTTCCAGTTGGATTGCCCCCCGCATCAAACGATGCAGCTTTTGATTGATCAGCGGGCGCGCATCTCTTTTGACCAAAATCGGGAGATCGAGATTGGCTTTGATAAGCTCTCCATTGAGGAGTTGAAAGGTTGGATCTCTGAATTCTACTTTCATCCCTCTTTCGATTGGATCGGCAAAGGGACTTTAGATGGTTCTATCCGGCTAGATTTGGATTCGAGGCGTATTACCGACGGCGAACTATACCTGCACCATATTCAGGGGGGGGACCCCGAGTCGGGAGCTCATATCTCGGTGGAGAGGATAAAAATCCGTCGAGACCAGAAGTTGGATGTTCTAAACGGATCGATCCGGATTGTTGAGCAAAAAGAGGGGTATGATTTCGGGATTGAAAATCTAAACGGGATCTTGCGATGGACCGAGGATAATGGGGTATTTTTCAATTTAGATGGCCTTTTGAGGCAAGGGCTAGATTCGTTTCCTATTTTTCTTGAGGGGTGCCGTGGGGAAAAGACGATTTTTGAGGCGGATGCGAGCATTCTTCTAAACCAGGGACATAACCTGAACCGATATTTTCATATCTCTTTAGAAAATCCTAATGAAGGGCGGTTAGTCCTGAAGGGGCTGTTTGATCATGTAGTTGAAAGTGAACTGCATGCTTTGAATCAGCTTTTTAAGCCCAACATTCCTGAATTGGAGATTGTTTACATCGAAGATCTCAAAGCTAAATTTGAGATCAAAGGGATTTGGGAAAATGGGCATCTGACCTCTATCACAGCAGAAAATATTGAAGGGGACCTTGAGGTGAGTTTTTACGGCCAAAACAAAGTTTCTCTCGCTCTTAAAGCCAGTTATACTGACAGCGGGGTGTTGCGCTGTAAAATTTTGGATAAAGCCTCAAAAGGGGACATCGATCTTACGATCAAAGATGAAAAGGCCCACATACGGGGGATCTGCCTCTCTGACGGTCTCTTAAATTCTCTTCTCACCCCCTTCAGGGACGGCTGGACTCTCAAAGGTGTCGCGGATGTTACGGGGCAAATTGAAAAAAATAACACCCGTTTGCATCTTACCTCTAACGATCTTACGTTTATCGATGAGCATGTGGAGTTTATTTTAACCGAAAAGCCTTTAGACGCCGACTTTATGATATTGGAGGACCAAAATCTTCAGGGGGTGCTTGATTGTCGTGAAGGGATTTTAAAAATACACCACCTTTTTGATAATCCTCTTGTATTTACAGGGTTGAAATCAAGAATCAGCATATGGAACGAAGAGGTGTATCTCGACGAGGTAAGAACTGTTTACAAAGAGACAAATCTTAACGGAAAGCTCTGCTTGCGCCCCATAAGCACCGGCGGGCGCCGCTTAATCCTGGACGTTGAGACCGCCAAAGGGCCAATAATAAATTTCACTGACTGGATCCACCCTTTGGAATGCTTCATAGAAGGGGAGGTGGAGCTGGATGAAAAAGGATTTAACCTCGAGGCCGATTTGGTAGAGGGGGGAGACCTCAACTATGAGATAGATCTTAAAATAATCGGGGCCCATTTGGGGGGGAAGGACGATCCTTATACCGGATTAGATCTGGAACTGTTCCACTCCACTAGAACAAAAAATACTACCTTTGATGTCCGGTTGGCAGAAACCTCGATGGATTGGATCCGGTTTTCGGGAAAAATTGAGGATCGATTTATTATGTTCGACCCGTTGAAAAACCATTTTTTCCAAAAACCATTTAAACAAATCGTTGGTGGTGAAGGGGAAGCGGGGATCTCTTTTGAGTTGAATGCAGAGGAGATCCAGTCTTTGTTTACCTTGATTCGTGTGAATCCGCCCCAGCCATTCTCTCATATGGAGTGTTTCCTTGGATTTAGAGATTTTGCAGAATTTCTAGCAGGAACATTAAAAATCGATGCTCAGGAGTGGATTTTTGCCAAAGAAAGGGGAAATTTAATTCTCAAGAAGGGGTCGTGCACCTTCGAGGGTTACTCGATAAATTACGAGGATATTCATCTCGACTTAAAAAACCTGAAGCTCAGCTCGCCAGCGGTGCAAATTCTAGGCCCGCATATGGACCTACAATTTTCTTTGAAGCAGGGTCTATTAGCATTTGAAAATTCTAATCTACACGGGGTTTCTTTTCGGACGTTGGAACCGGTAGAGACGTACATCGATGGTTTTTATTTAGACTGGACAAAGGGGATCTTCCTGATTGATGAGAGGCATCGCCTCCAGTTGAGCTCAGCAAAAATGGATCTTTTTCATCAGAAATTCTTGTTCAAGAGCTCTAAGTTGGAATTTGATGCGGAACCTTTTTTAAAGGTGAAAACAGTTTTGAGTGGCTGGCTAAAAGGGGAGATCAGCAGGGAAAATCCCTTTATCGATTTAAAAATGACCCCTTTCAGCGGAGTTTATGGGGGACAAAACATACAGATCCATCAACTAGGCTGCTCTTTATATCCGGATGGGCTTAAAGCTCAGTTCGAGGGGATGCTGGATCATCTCCATTTTAAAAGTACGGTAGCCACCATAGATAAAGTTTTTGAGCGGTATCATTGTAGCTTTGAGACCGATCTTGGAAAAGCATTTATAGATGTTCAAATGGACCCCGAGCTTGGATGGATTGTGCATGGATCCAAAGGGGATCTTTTAGGATTGATCTGGAACTGCGCCCCTTACAAAAATTTAAAAGATAAAGAGAAAGTATCTCTAATAGGCTCTTGGACACTAGACCCGGCTCTGTTCGCTGCAGGGCTTGTGACCTTTAAAATCCCCTTCGACCTACCCTATAAAATAGAAAAACCGATCCGATTAAACGGTGTTTTAGAGATACCCCGTGATAATCCGACCAGGTGTGGATTCAAGGGAAATCTATTTGGCCGCCATATGAAAATTGAGGGGATCAACTGCAGAAACCTCTTCTCTGAAATTCGCTACGAGGAGGGGCTCGTCAATTTAACAAAACTGCACATGATAGACCCGTCGTATGAACTGGAGATAGATGCGATCGATCTGCTTTTAGAACAAAAGGAGCTCTTGATTGAGGGGCTAAGACTACTCGATTTTCGCCCTTCTTTATGTAAAACAAATTCCCTAACAAAGGTTGAAGATCCCTTCACTGTCAAGGAAATGGTGATCCCGTCTCTTAGTGTGCAGTATAATCAGGGATTGCATTGCAAAGGAAAAGGGGAGCTCTACTTTTTGAACAGGGAGGACAGGAAAAAAAATTTATCGGATTTGCCCTGGGATATTTTAAGTGTTCTCGGCTTGGATCCAAGCCTTCTTGTCCCTACGTGCGGACATTTGGAATTTTCATTTGATAAAGATAAGATCATTCTGGAAAGGCTCAAACGGTCCTATTCCGAAAAGTATCGCTCCTCCTTTTTTTTAGATCCCAAAAACCTCTCCTATATTAGACTTGATGGTACCCTTTTCATCCGTTTGAGGATGAAGCAGTCGGTAATTTTAAAGCTTGCCGAACCGTTTATCATAGCCGTAGACGGAACGTTTCAAAACCCCTCCTTTAAATTAAAATAAAAAATCCTCTAAACTTTTGTTGAATTGGATTTTTTTGATTTTTTATTTCCGAAATATTGCATCGGTTGCGGTGAGAGGGAATCCGCAAGGCTTCTTTGTGACGAGTGCAGCCCCCTTTTTTTTGTGTGCACAGAGACCCCCTGCATCGATTGGGGAGCTAACAATTCTCTCTTATTTGAAAACATCAAAAAGAACCCTCATTTATGCAAAGAATGGCTAACCTCCATACTGATCCTGTTTTTAGGCCATCAAAAATACGCGGCAGTAGATACCGTTGTTGTGGATAAAAAAGGGCCTTTATGGGGGCCCTGTAAATCTATTGTAGAACAATTCAATTTAAAGCTGCAATCGACTAGAAAAGGGTGGTCAATCTTCAAAAGGAGAAAATACTCTACCAAAGTGATGTTACTGATCGAGGTGGGGTTCGAGTCTCATAATTTGGACCTATGGGATATCCCCCAAAAACTGCTCTATCTTAGACTTTTTTAAAAGCCCTAAAAAAACAGGGATTTCAAGGGGCTTTAGAGACTAAATTTCGAGGTTTTGCTTTGTCATAATGATTTGACGCCGCAATTTCTCATCATTTTCCATCTGCTTTTTAATTTTTGTCCAGGAGTGGAGAAGAGTGGAGTGTGTTTTCCCACCAAAAGAGGAGGCAAGTTTAACCAAAGAATCATTGATCAATTCTTTTGCCAGGTACATCGCTACCTGCCTTGGGAAAGCAATTTCTTTGGTTCTGCTTGTGCTTTTTAAATCGTTGACCCGTACATTAAACATCGAGGCGACACTCTTAAGTATACTCTCAACTGTGATCCTCTTTTTGGGTACAAATTGAAGCATTTCAGAGAGAGTTTTTTCCACAACCTCCTGAGTGATGTCCATATCGCACATTCTGCAATAGGCCCCCAATCGGTTGATAGCCCCCTCAAGCTGGCGCACGTTCGAAAAAACATGCTCGGCAATAAAGAAAGCGATCGAACTGGGTATGGTAAGCCCCTTTTTATCTGCTTTGTGTTGGACAATTGCAACCCGTGTCTCCAGATCCGGCACCCCGATATTGGCAACAAGTCCCCATTCCATCCTCGCTGTCAATCTCTCAGAAAGTCTCAACTGGGTGGGCGGCTTGTCTGAAGTGATCACAATTTGTTTTCCCTGATTGATCAAAGCTTCAAAAGTTTGAGAAAATTCCTCCTCAAAATTTTGCCGCCCCTGGAGAAACTGGATATCATCGACAAGCAATACATCCAGAGAGCGGTAGAAACGCTTCATCTGGTCGATGGATTTGGACTTCAAGTGCTCCACAAGGTCGTTAATAAACCCCTCAGTGGTGATGCATTGGATCTTAAGTTTCTTATTGTTTTGGTGGATAAAATGGCCGATGCTATGGAGAAGGTGGGTTTTTCCTAAACCGACGCCGCCATGAATGAAAAGCGGGTTATAGGTTTTACCAGGACGCATCGCGACACCGATGGCTGCCGATTTTACAAACTGATTCGAAGGGCCCTCGATAAAATCTTCAAAGGTATAGTTGCGGTTGAGCCTCAATTCAAAAACAGAATCTTTTTCAATTACAGGTGCCGAATTCTCCTCAGGGGGAGAGTCCTGCTTTACCTCCTCTACCTCCTCAATAATAAAAAAGAGGGGAAGGTTGCCACTGTTATCGGGTGTAAAGAAATTAGCTAGCTCCTTGGAGTAATTTCCCAAAAGATACTCTTGGACAAAGATGTTCGGTACGCCTAGCACAAGCCCTTTTTCAGAGCTTTTTAAGATACGAATCGGGGCGAGCCAATTCGTGTACTCAACAATACTCTGCTTCGTTTTGACGAAATCTAGAAATTCTGACCAAGCAGATTCAAGGTTGAGTGTCAACATGAAAAGAACCTTTTTTCAACAGTTTTTAAACAGTTTTTCCACATGTTTAATGGATAAGGGATAGGATGACTTTAGCACCGATTCTCGATAGAAGGCAACCTTTTTTCTTTCGATCAAAATAGTCGAAAAAAGGTTTTATATTCTATTTATGAACATATAGGATTTCTTTCAAAAAAAGAGCTAGGATCTTCCCCTGAAAACCCCATTAAAAACATTTTCAAGAGAACAATCGAGGCTTTGGGAAAAGATTTTTTAATAGACCTTTTTTATTCATCTCACAAAATTTCTCGAAAAAAAATGGGAGCACAAAGCTTTATACCGAAGGTTTCAGATAGGTTTGAAAAGAGCGCTATCAGTGCTTTTGATTTGGTTTGGAGCCCCTCTTTATTCTAATGACGAATTGGGTAAAGGGGTGAAAATTGAAAAATTCGCTCCTGTTATTCAGTTGAAGGAGCGCTTTGATCTAGGAGTAGGCGAGTTTAAGCGCTTCAGCATCGGATGCCACGAGGGAATCCTGGCACAGCATGAGTTCTAAACACTCTTGAATGCCCCTTTGCCTATATCCGCTGAGCAGAAGTGCTTTTGCGTAGTTCAATCGAGTTTTGAGATGGTTTTGGTGTACCTTGAGGGCTTTTTCAAGGGGGTCAAGGGCCTCTTTTGCCATGCCTAATTGTAAAAAAAGGGCCCCGATCGTCTCTAGATCTTCCGGTGCTTTTTTACTTAACACCACGATCCCTTTATAGATTTTGAGAGCGGTCTGATAGTGCCCTTGTCTGATGTAGCTATAGGCTAGAACTCTGAGATCCTCAAGTTCATGCACGCTTAATCCTAATTTCTCAAGCCAATCCTTTTCCATCATCCTTTGCCTATACTTAT
This sequence comes from Chlamydiia bacterium, assembly GCA_040382515.1. GTDB lineage: Bacteria > Chlamydiota > Chlamydiia > Chlamydiales > RGXB01 > RGXB01. The sequence goes on from JBEIFH010000007.1 coordinate 57,667, forward strand.
AATTGCACTTCGAGCATAGAGAGCGTCTTTTAAATACTCTCCGGCAACATCAAAGGTCTGCTTCAAATCGGCTTTTGTCGATTCGTCACCTCCGCTTTCCACCCGGATCTTGTCTTTGATGCGTGCTATGGTATCAAGATTGTGTATTGTTTTCATCGGTTGGCCAGGATGCATCGCAAAAAAAGCCTCCTTGATTCGCTGAGGGAAAGAAAAATTTGCGAACGATCTATTTGCCTCTTTAAGATCAAAAAGGGTGTCGAGCTCCGATAAATAGACCCCTTTACTTATAGGAGCCGCAGCTCTATTATATATGAGCTGCGCATCCTGTAGAAATTGTTGTGGCGCTAATTGTTTGTTTTGTTCAAACTGCTGCGACTGATCAATTCCAAAATCGGAAATTGTGAGTTTTTCTTCCATAGGTTATTTCAATAACCTAGTTGGAATTAATGTGCAAAATTGGGTTTTTTCCCACTTTTTACCACAATCCTAAGTCGTTGATAATGAGCTGTTTAAAAAATTTTTACAATGTTTTTTTATCCATTTCTTGAATAAATCGACTTTAAAGTGGTAGGATGTGGGAAATTGTGGGATTATGGGATTTTACTTAAGCGGCTCATACTCAGGAAAGCTTGACGACAAGAATAGAATGGTTCTTGCGCAAGAGCTGCGCTACGGACTTGTCGAGAACGGCGAGCTGGAGTTTGTGATTGCCCTTGGTTCCCACGGATGTTTGACGATCTACAAAAAAAGCGAAATGGACCGGATTGTAGAAAGATTCAGAGCAAAGCAGCATATCGCCAAATACCGCAAATTTTTCACCCTGTTTTTTGCAACTCTTTTCACAACAGATTGCGATAAAGTCGGACGGTTTACGATCCCTCAGCATCTCAAAGATGCCGCAAAGATCAAGTCTGAAGTGGTTCTGGTAGGGGTTATCGACAGGATAGAAATATGGTCTAAAGAGGCGCATCAAAACGAGATGAACGCCCTTTTACAACCAAAAGGGGATGCTATCGATATGGCCTCTTTGATGGAGGAGATCTTTAATGCACCCCAAGATGAAGAGGAGATTGTCGTATGAAAGAGGCCCACACACCTGTTTTATTGAAAGAAGTTCTCCATTATTTTGAAGGTACGATCAAAACCTTTTTTGAGGGTACGGTGGGCGCAGGGGGACATGCCTCCCATATTCTGCACCAGCACCCGGAAATAGATCTATACATGGCCTGCGATCAAGATCCGCACGCTTTAGAAATCGCGCATAAGACTCTAAAGCCCTATGACAATAAGATCCGTTGGTTTCAGGGAAATTTTGCCAATCTCGACCACTTTGCCAAAGAGGCAAATGTCGAAAAAATTGATGGGTTTTTATTTGACCTAGGAGTTTCTTCTATGCAACTCGATCAACAAGAGCGTGGTTTCAGCTTTCAAAAAGAGGCTAAACTGGATATGCGTATGGACGTAAATCAAGAGATGTCAGCACACTCGATTGTGAATGACTGGTCTTTAGAACAACTGGTTGACCTGTTTAAAAACGGGGAGGAACCCTTCTATAGGCGTGCTGCCAAATCGATTGTCGATGCAAGACGCACCGGATCTATTGAAACGACAACACAGCTTGCAAAAATTTTAGAAAAAGCGATTCCAAAGATTGGAAAAATCCATCCAGCAACCCTCGTTTTTCAGGCTCTAAGGATGGCTGTCAATAGGGAGCTCGAAGTGATTGAAATAGCTTTGAAAAAAGCTATGGATTTACTGTCTCCAAGCGGAAAAATTGGTGTGATCTCATTCCACAGCCTTGAGGACAGGATCGTTAAAAATATATTTAGAAATGCCTCTGAGCCGCAAAAGAATATAAGAGGTCAAGTGGTCAAAGAGGCCCTCTTCGAACGTTTGACTAAAAAGGCCGTTTTGCCCTCAAAAGAGGAGATGCGTAGCAATCCCAGGTCCAGATCGGCACGTGTCCGTTTTTTGAGAAAGATTGGTTTATTTAAGAACGGATGAAAGGGGATCTTTTTATTAAATTGGTCCTGATTTTCTCTTCGTTGGGTTGGAATGTCTATAACTACCTAAAAGAG
>JBEIFH010000008.1:0-55109 GCA_040382515.1 Chlamydiia bacterium
AGCAACAAAGGGTATGCACTCCTAACTGACGAAACCCAGCCTAGATTTCACGAGCTTCAATCCCTCCCGGCTAACCTTACAGTTGCTACTTCGGCTGTGTATTTTCATAATCTGGTTATTTATACTAGGTATCTCCCGGTAAGTTTTGATACCAGACATACGTTTCCAAGCGCCTTGAAGGCCCAAGAAGCCTTTATGACTGCATTACAACAAAGAGAAACTCTAGTGCAAAACGCATTACCAAAATTTCAAACCGGCAAATAAAAGAGGACAATATGAAAGTAGAAGTTACACGGAGCGAACCTGTATCGGGGGCTACTCATAGCGCGCTCAAACATTTAATGCCGGGCAACCCCAGGGTTCTATATAGTATCCCAAGAGGCCAAAACGAAGCTAAAGTACTAAACGTTGGCATTCAGTACATCGTGGCCAATTGCTTCGAAGACAAACCGTCTCGTTGGGCAAGCTGTCAACGATTTCTAGCCAATAATACCTGGAATAAATTCCCTTCAGCAAACTCAAATTATAAGCTGTGGGGTTGGGGTCGGACCCAATCAGGAACCGATGTCCTGGTAAACAAAAAAGAGGTATTGGAAGTAATTGACAACCGAAAACGAAAGGATCTCGAAAAATTTCGTCAATACACAGCCGGTTTCGATCACCCTATTCTAGAGAAAATCGTAGAACACAGAAGTAAGTATTTTGAAAACGTGAAAAGCGAATTTTCCCAAAACCAAAAATCGATAACAGGACTTGATCCTAATTATCAAAATCCATCCTTTCCGACCGTTGTGCTGCCTAAAGATAAATTTGATAAAACTGTTCATCAGATTGCAAGACCAAACGCCTTCATCTCAAAGCATGTTCCAGTTAACAAAAATTTTATAGATAAAAAATTGGAAAACCTAACTCCAAGCGAAACTCTAGGCCTAGGTGCGGCTGCGGGGTGTTTGGCAACAGCAGCAGTCGTACTCTTCACCAGGAGGAAAATCCCAAGGGGCTTTAGCAAGTTTACAGGGGGCACCCAAAGAAATTCTTTTCCTGATCCCTTCACGTTTACGATAGGAGGAATTACCCTTCCCCCGGTCCTCCCCACTCTTCCAAATTTTTTTAAAATTGCCGATAACAGGAAAAAATAGCCCCATTTTTTGAATCAGAATCCTGCTTCAAGGGTCCTCTACCAATCTCAGGTAGAGGGCACCGCTTTTTCCCCCTCAAAAGGGTCTTGAAATAACCCTGCAAATTTTTGAACCACCCACCAGAAGATGATCGAAAGCCCGGCAAAAATGTAACACCACATAATCACCCAAAAAACGTCCAAAATGGCCAATATCACCGCCTGGTTCGCCACCTCAGCATTGATGACAGCCAGAGGTTTGCCGATTGGAAATGGCACCTTTTTTGCCGCCTCGATAAATTGGCCTGTATAAGGATTCAAAGGTGTCACGAACTCGGTTAAAAACTGCCTGTGGAAGTAGCCTCGTCGGGTCCAAATCGTCGTGAAACAAGATGTCCCGAGCGCTCCGGCACTGACCCTGACGAAGTGAAAAAAGATCAGAGCCTTGGGTCTATTTTCCTCCTCCATCTCCTCTAAGCTTAAAGTCATTAAAGGGGCAAGATAAAAAGCAAACGCCAAACCCAAAAAAAACCGGGACATCTGTATGTGGAATAAATCGACATACACATAAAAATTTGTTGTCCAATACGAAACGGCAGCAAATACAAACATGGAAAAAAACAGGAGCTTCCTAACCGAAAAAATCCGTATGAAAAAGCCCCAAAAAGGGGCTATGAAAAAAGCAAGAATCCCGATAGGGGCATTCGCCAACCCGGACTTGAAAGCATCATACCCCATATAGTTTTCCAGCCACATTGGGATGATCACGATAGTCCCGAAAAAGCTGCTATAGGTCAGAGTTAAAATCATGATCGACAACGAAAAGCTTTTTTTCTTCAAAAGAGAAAATTCCAAAATGGGACGCTCTTGGTAATACGACCAGGGAATAAAGAGCGCCATCGCCAATAAAAATATCCCGCCCAAAAACAAAACAAGGGGTGAGCGGTACCAATCCCACTGCTGACCTTTATCGAGCACCAGTTGCAGACATACGGACATGGTGACCAGTAAAAGGTACCCGAACTTATCAATCGGCTTGATTTTTTTCTCTTTTTCGAGATTCAAAATAGAACTGAGAACCAAACCGCAAAAAATTCCGATTGGAATCATCACTAAAAAAGCGACCCTCCAGGTAAAAACCGTAGCTAAATACCCGCCGATTATAGGTCCCAACATCGGGGCGCTTACCATAGTACATGCCCAAATTCCAAAAACCCTGTTGTGATGTTTTTCCGGGTAAAGGTCTAAAAGGATAAAGAGGGCAAGCGGAAGGATCGGACCCGAAATAATCCCTAAAATGAAACGGAAAAAAAGGAGCACCCCAAAAGAGGTCGTAAGACCACAGACTAAAGAGGCGATCGGAAAAGTCAAAAGGGAGATGATAAAAAGACGCCTTTTTCCAAAATAGTTTAATAGAAAATCGAGTGGAGGGATCGCAAAAGCGTTACCGATCGAAAAAGAGGTGACGATATAAGATCCCTGCTCTACCCTTGCCCCTAAATCCCCGACAACGTAAGGGAGTATCACGCTTGAGATGGAATAATCCAAAACGAACAATAAAGAGGCTAAAAGGACCGTAATTGTCACAACCGAGATTTGGAATAGGGAAAGCTTCTCGTCTAAATAGGTCATAGCTCGCTCAACATCTGATTGAGTTCCTCGTCAGTCATCTCGTTCAAAGTATTGTTTTGGCGGATAATCTCTACCGAATCCTTTTTCCCTTTTTCCCCTTGGATATTGTAAACCTCGGTCAAATAGATGGGCTTCTCATTGCGGGGGACGGGATTTTGTGGAAGATCAAGATCGTTGACATGCACATGGGTCTCCATCGTCAGGCCCAATCTCAAAGGGTGCCTTCTTAGTTCTTCTGGATCCAGCGTGACCCGTACCGGCAGCCGCTGCACAATTTTAATCCAGTTCCCGGTCGCCTCCTGGGGGGGAAGTAAAGAAAAAACCGCCCCTGTGCCCCCGGAAATCCCCTCTACAACCCCATGAAAAATCACATCGTACCCATACATGTCGGCAGTCATATCCACCTTTTGCCCAATGCGGATTTTACTTAGTTGTGTCTCTTTAAAGTTCGCATTTACCCACATTTGCTCAATAGGGACAACGGTCATCAACGAATCCTTCGGATTGACTGCCTCCCCCACCTGAACCGTTCGTAAGGTCACAATCCCTGTTGCCGGGGAGCGGATCACGCAGCGCTCCAAATTGACGCTTGCCTCGATGAAGGCCTCTTTTGCCGCCAAAACCACAGGATGGTTCTCCACTGTCGTTCCACGCACATAGGCTATCGCCATCCTGAGTTTGGATTTCAACATCTCAATTCTAGATACTGTTTCCTGATAAAACGACTCGGCAGCAATAAAGTCCTCCACCGAGACGGCTCCGCTATCAACCACAGCTTTTCTATCCTCATAATCGACTTGCGCCTTTATAAGCACCGCCTGTTCGGCTTTCAGTTCGGCGTAATATTCGCGCACAGATTCAAATTTTAAAACAGTTTGGCGCACGGCATTTGCCAGATCGGCTTTTGTACGTTCGTATACAGTCTCGAAATCGATTGTTTCCAATTTTACGAGGATCTGCCCCTCTTCAATCAAAAACGTGTCATCACTGTGGATCGATGTCACATAAGAGCTGATTTGTGGAGTGATCAGAATAGGGTTTCCATGGACATAGCTATCGCGTGTCGATTTGTAAAAACGGAAAAATACGAGCCATGAGGTAAACGCCAGAAGCAAAAGTGAGCCGAAAGTGATCAGTACGACCCATAGGGCTTTTTGTTTTTTATCCATTCGCACCCCCCTGAACGTAACCACCACCCAAGGTACGTATGAGCTGAATATGGTACTGGTATCGTTGTCGGTAAAGATTGTAAAGGGTGATCCATTTCTCATAGACCCTATTTTGCTCAACATCCAAACGGATCTTGCTTGCTATCCGGTTTTTGAAAAGTAAGTTCGTAAGATCAAGTTTCACCATCTCTTCTTGAAGCAGATTTTTTTGGTATCCTATGTTTAGGACAACCCCCTCGATATTACTCACCGCATCCTTAACCTGCTGCGATGCTTTCAATACGTTTGCGTTATACTGATGGATCCCGGCTTCGTATGCTTTGATTGCCGCTCCCAGGTTCCCCTCGAGGCGAAATCCGGTGAAAATCGGAAGGGTGAAGGAGGGGAGGAATGAACCCTGTAAGCTGGAGGGGGAAAAAACACCCCCTTTTAAATTTTGAATCCCCCCTGACCCAATGATGTTGATGTTCGGGTAAAAAAGGGTTCTGGCTATTTTAATATCCCGCTCAAGAGAGGTCAAATAAAGTATATCGGCCGCAAGATCCGGTCGTCTTTTTAGAAGCCCTAAAGCTAAATTTGTAGGGATCTCCAGCTTCTCTAAAGGCTCTTTAAAAGTTTCGCTCATCGGAAACAAAGCGTCGGGCCCGTTCCCCATCAAAACGGCCATCAAATGACTCTGAATCTGTTTTGCTGTGGTTAAAGATTCCAGATCTTTGTTCAAACCCTCCAAAGCCTGGTATTCAATTTCCATTTGGATCTGATCGATAATTTTATTTTTAAGAAGGGTTTGACTAAGTCGAATAATCTCTTTTTGAGAGGCGATCCACTTTTCTAGTTCCGAAATTTGCGCAATCAGGGATTGTAAAACAAAGTAGACCTCGGCCACTCTTGTGCTGATATCCACTTCAACAAAACTCTTTTTCGCTTCCGACGATTGAAATCTATTGAAAGCGGACATCCAAGTTTCGTAATACTGTCCCCAAATATCCACCTCGTAGGAGAGGATCCCGTTGAGATCTATTTGCAGAGCGTTTGGAGAAATAGAGGGGTTAAGGGTGCGGTACAGGCCGTTTTTCGATAGATGTGCGAAATTGATATCCCCATCAATTTCAGCCTGAACCCAGCGAGGCCCCCCCTCACGTCTTGCTATTTGAAAAGCCTCCTCAACGCGGCTTTTAGCAACCATGAGGTCGGGGTTTTGCTCTAAGGCTGTCAAAATGCATTGTGAAAGGCAAGGGTCATCAAATACCTCCCACCAGCTTTGTGTGGGCCAGAATCCAACACAAAAAGGGCCCCCCGTTTCTCCGTCGGTAGAAATTGGGGTCGTAAGAGGGGCATCCAGATAGACATGTACCTTAGGATCCACTTTTTGGTTCCAGGAACAATCTTGCAAAACAAAAAGGGTGAGAGATCCTGCCAACCGGCATAATCTGCGACCCCAAAGAAAAGCTAAAGCTTTTTTACTGCCCATCTCCCACTCCATTAAAGAGTTAGAGAAAAGAAAGCAATAGAGTTTTTCTATAAACCCGTTTTGAAAAAAGGGATTTAAGGCTGAAATTTTGCATCGCCCCTGATTCTTTTCAAAAAAAGAATTTGAGGCGGTGCTGTCGATGCTTTAGAGATTGCAGATAGACACTAGCCGGTTATGAGATACACTCTGATTACGGATCCGCTACTGCACCTGCCACCTGGAAATCGCATCCTCAATTGTGATCCTAGCACTAGGATCTTGTTGCAAAAGGTCTTTGATTACTCGTATATTTTCTGGGCTTGTTTGTGGGGGATCTTTTCTAAAGTAGCAGTCCATTAAAAACTCGAGAAGCCACTGACGGAAAGCTAAAAAGTTTTTTGAAGTATAAGTCAACCGGCAAACATTCTCTAGAGTCATTTGAGCTAAAGTTGGCCTGTCCTTCCCGGTGATTGCTTCTAATGTACCAATTTGACTTGCAGTTAATCTAAGGGCTACTAGTTTATACTTTTTATATTGTAATATGGCCCATCGAAGGACATTTCGTATACTGCCACCTGTCAAGATTGAAAAAAGGGTCTCACCGGCAAGATAGCGGTCCGCTAGATAAGGTTCACATTGACCCATCTGAACGAAATCGGATAGCCTTAAATCAAAGAAACCGTAGAATGTTTTTAAACAAAATTCGGGTGGCTGATAATCTCTTGACCCTCTATCAAGTCCTGTAAGGGGATTTTCAGACTCGTGCTTTTCAGCCAATCCAAAGTCGCAAATTTTTAGCTCAAATTCTTCTTTTTTTTCATCATAATGAACAAGAATATTATCAGGTTTAAAATCTCTATGGGCAATTTGGCTTTTATGGCAATCTCTCACCTTGCAAAGAAACTGATGCCCTAACTGAGCACGATACGGGCGCTGCGTTTCTTCTTCTTTTTTGAAAATTTTTTGTGCACAGCTGATAAAATCACCCCAGTTAGAAAGTTCTGTAATGAGTGTGGGCTCCGAGTGTTTACCTCCTTCATCCAATAACCTGTAGGTTTTTGGGGCAATCCTATGATGCGAAGCTTCCATGTAGAGAGGCAACGTTTCCTCAAAATAGGCTAATTTTTCGGGATCTGTTTTACTCTTTAGTTCCAAATGGACGAAATCTTTATAGAGACACTCTCCGGTTTTTTTACTCACCTTGACCCTGACTAGAATTTTTGTAAACACTTGACCAGACGGTGCAAAAATAGTGTTATAGAGATGCCCTTCCCTTTTTTTTAGACCTTTTTTCCCTTGAACAAGAAATGCGATCGGGTGCAATTTCTCGATCGAAAACTCCGTTTCTGTCGATCCGGCAGTTTGAAAAATTTGCCCGACATGTTCCAGGATCTTTTCGGGCTGAAGCATCTCTTGCATTTTTTGGGTAGAAACATCCCCACCTTGCACAAAAGGGACAAAAGGGGTGGAGCGATCAGAACCGGGTGTTGTTGGTGTTGAAGAACCAAAGGGGGAGAACCTACCTGCAAAATCTGCTACAGTTTTAAACATAGGACCAGAACCTCTATCTTTTATTTTATAGGTAATAAAATATAAGTTTTATTATAAATAATCAACATATAATACATTTGTTTGCAATTGCCTGAACCTATAAGATCTAGGTTTGATTAGTTCTTTAAGGAGGACAAAAGGAATGGACGCAACAGGCCACTATCTAGGCTCTAACTGATACCCCTCGACGTTTACCGCTTCATTGAGTTTATGCTTAAAACGCTCCTGCCAGGTTCTAAATTGACTCGGTGATTTATCGTATCCTACTGACAATTTGAGGATTAAAAAACAGGTCTGCGCCATGGGATAGCTCTCCTCGGGGATTTCTAAAATTTTTATAGGCTTATCCAGAGACAACCCCCCCTCCCCGGTTACAAAGAAAAGGAATTTTTTTAACCATTCCGTATCCCCTTCTTCATTTTTTTGCTTCAAAACTTCTTTTATGATTCTTATTTTTTCAATCACTCCCCGGTCATGACCCTCGTAGTCGAAAGAGAGCTCGTGAATGGCACGAATGGGGTCCCCCTCGATGATCTCTAAGGAACCGTCTCTTATGGCGCTTCTCAAAAGGGGCGAGGAGCCTTGCAGAAAGTTTTTGGAGCGTACGACAATATCCAGAGTGGTTTTGCAGACCTCCCTTTTCACCTCAAGACAAAAACGAAAAAGATCAGCGGTAGTGCCAATCGTTTGCATATAGATCGTTTCGGCCACCTCTTTTGCAATCCCCTCATGAAGACTCCCTTCATCAAACTTGATTCCCAAAAAATTGATGTAATCGATGAGGCATTTTTCCCCAAAATTTTCTATTAAATATTCCCTGGCAAGTCGAATCTGCACGTCGACAGAAAGATCTTCAAAATCTAAAAATTTGATTTCCGATCCGAAAGTTTTTAAGAGGTTAGTTCTATTTTGAGAGTTGGGCTTTTTCAAAAAAAAGTAAATCAGGTCGCGCTTCCATCTTGTGTTGTCGATGATTTTGCGGTAAATTTCCAAAAAACAGTTTCGGATAGACCCCCCGTACTGGTGTAAAACCTGAAGCAACTCCAGCCATTTAGCGCTAAAAATCTTCCCCGATTTAAATCCTCGATCGATCATGAACGAGACAAGTGCGCCTAAATTCCGATAAAAACCCTCTTCGGACTCTGCTTTACAGGGTAGCCCCTCAGAGTCAAAATAACATCTAAAAAGAGCTTGAGAAAGTTCGGAATAAAATTGTTTTGCCAGCCCATCTCCATATCCGTCCTCATTCACAAAAAGGATCTGTGTCGGTTTTAAAGGGGACTGGCTCCAGATGAGTAAATAGCGTTCCGGTAAAGTTGCTATTTTAGATCTATCAACACACCAAGACTCCGCCTCGGCACCGGCCCACCCCAGTTCGCTGTTGATCATTTCTAAAAGCTGCTGCAAAGTAGTAATAATCGCATGATGGCCGTTCTCGGTTGCACGACTGATGGCATGCAATATCTCGTCTTGAGAAAACATGAATTCCTGCAAAAGCTCCAGCAAAATGGGCTGTTCTCCAATCAAGGCTGCAGAATAAAAGCTTCTTAAAATCCCCGCTCTGGAAGGGGAACAGTGGAGAAGAATGTCAAGATACCCCAGATTTCCCTCAACCGTTACAAGCTCCAAAGCAAGATCCACGTAGGAGGTTTCTATCGCATAGCGTTTCAAAAAGCGGATAAGATGTTCTTTCCGGTCAGAAACCGCCTCCAGAAACGCCTCTCCAATTAAGTGGGGCGCAACTCCTAATGCAATAAATTGGGAAAGCATATCGGTATTTTGCAGATCGCATGCCCTCAAAAACGCTCGCGCCGTGCACTGTTCCTCAGGAAACAGCGAAAAAAGGAGCACCGCAATCGAAAAATCGCCCCCCTCCACAGCTCTCTCCATCTCATCCGCGATGAACTTTTTATCCCTTATAAAATCACTTAAAAACTGTATCGCCATGAAGTTCCGATGGACGACAGCTCTTTGAAAAGCATTCTCTACGGCTGGCATAGACATCGGTGTCGTAGAGAATAAGAAAGGGAGAAATCGTGAATTACCCCGCTCTATTTCTAAAATGAACAGTTCTGTCATCATTTTGGGATCGCAAGGGGCCTTGCTTGCAATGATTTGGAATGGGATCAGTTTTTCTAGAAAAAAAGAGAGTCTCAGCCCATGCCTGACAAGAGATTCACGAATAGGGCGCTCCATGTAACCTGTAAGCCTCTCTATTTCATCAAAACGTACAGCGGACAAAAACTCCACCTCAGTAAATAATCTTCTACTTGAAAGGATTGTGTAGGTACGAGACCAAAAACGTCTTAAATAACTCTGATGAACTTCTTCGGCGCTAGAGGATTGGCCGGCATTTGCAGTGTGGCCGGCACTTAGATCGGTCGCGAGCGCTAGATCGCTCACACTTTCCTCCAATTCCCGGGAATCCCCATTTTCCGGTTTAGTATTGGTGCGCATTTCAGCAAAAGAGACACGAGATGATGGAAACATAAAAAAAGAAACGTTTATCCTGAAATCATGGTTTAATAGTCGAAGAAATGCATGAATACACTCAGATTCAAAGTGTTTATTTATCCCATCTCCATCGAAAAATCCCCCTTGAGGTAGATTTTGACAAAGAGTTTAACATAAATTAAGATTAGAATTATAGACTATTTTAGCCTAATAAAGCCCATTGCTTCAGGGTTAGTTTGTACTGATGGAAAAAGAGCATTACCTACCGACATTTAAAATTCCCTTTTTTCAAAATGAAATCGTAGTTTAAAATACCTACAGCCTCGGTAAAACAATTTCTCTTTTTTGCCCCATATATTTGCCGCCTCTATCTGCATAGGAGGTGATGCAAGGGGAGTTAGCTTTCAGGAACAAAACCTGAGCAAGCCCCTCACCTGCATAAATTTTTGCAGGGAGCGGTGTCGTATTCGAAATTTCCAAAGTGACATGCCCCTCCCACTCCGGTTCAAAGGGAGTCACGTTGACAATAATACCGCAGCGAGCATAAGTGGATTTGCCAATACAAAGGGTAAGGACATCCCTGGGTATACGGAAATATTCCACCGAAACAGCGAGTGCAAACGAGTTGGGCGGAATCACACAAACATCCCCCTCGATATCAACAAATTCCTTATCGTTAAATCCCTTCGGATCTACCTGGGATGAAAAGATGTTGGTGAAAACCTTAAATTTGCGGTCCACTCTCAAATCATATCCATAACTTGATAGTCCGTAACTGATGATCTTGTTCCCTTCAGCATCATGCCGGATCAGATGAGGGTGGAAAGGTTCGATCATTTTCGCGGCGTCGACACGCTCTATAATTTCTTTGTCTGAAAGTAATCCCATACTACCTCCAAAGCGTACCGTCTATCGCAATTTACGTCCACCGCAAGAAAAGAGAATTTTGAATACTGGGGGCTTTTATCTTAGGATAAATTGAAACACCCGGTCCCGATCTTGGGGGTTCCTACGGGCATTTTCTACACACCAAAAAATAAAGGAGATAAACGTAACCCCTACTACCAAAGTGCATTTCAACACCAGCTCAAAATCGATTTCTTTAGGTGGTATAGCAACAGGTTCCGTGGAGGGCAAAATAATCATAAATCATGGGGTTCGTTTTTAGACCCTCAATTCTAGAGAAGTTCTAGATAGATTACAAATGGAACAGTGTGCTATATACCTCTAAAGTTTATGAATGCAAACCCTCCTATCGGGACAACCGTTGAAAAACTGAGGCACGACCATGCCCTGCGCCCAAAAAAAATTGACGAATTTGTGGGCAACAAGGAGGTTGTCGATCGGGTCAGGATCTTTGTTCAAGCTGCCAAAGAGCGAAAGGAGCCTATGGGCCATGTCCTTTTGTATGGACCACCCGGCCTTGGCAAGACTTCGATTGCCCACATCATTAAAGAAGAATTCGGTGCGAATATTTTGGTCACAACGGGTCCTCTTCTTGCTAAAACGAAAGAGCTGGCCGCTCTTCTTTGTTCTTTAAATGAAGGGGACATCCTGTTCATAGATGAGATCCACAGGATACCTAAAAACATCGAGGAGCTCCTCTACCCTGCCCTTGAGGACTTTAAACTCGACTTGATGTTGGGTGACGGTATGCAATCAAGGGCAGCTAGTATTGATCTTCCCAAATTTACCCTTGTCGGAGCTACAACCCGGTTTGGGGATCTGAGCTCCCCGTTGCGTTCGCGCTTTCAATTGATTGCAAAACTGCACCCTTACGAGCTGGAGGATCTTAGCCAGGTCGTTAGTTTTATGGCTAAAAAATTAGGGGTGGAACTTTGTGGCAGCATGGCCCGGTTGATTGCAGAACGGGCCCGGGGTACCCCGCGGCTTGCCGCTAACCTCTTGCGATGGCTACGCGATTACATCACAGTCTGCAACGGTGGGGTATGGGATCAGTCCGGAATTCAAGAGGGGTTAAAAAAGATCGGAATTGACGAGATTGGTCTCAATCCTGACGATCGCAGATATTTAGAAATAATCCTAGATGAACATCAGGGTGGCCCTGTAGGGGTGTCCAATCTTGCCACCTCCCTTGGTGAAAAGATCACCACTATCGAAGAGGTGCTTGAGCCGCACCTGATCACCATGGGGCTTGTGAAAAGGACGCAAAAAGGGCGTGAGCTCACCGTGAAGGGTTTGGCTCACATAAAAAAAATCAAACAAGGGGAATCCTAAGTATGCTGACGATGAGTATCCTTTTGTGGTTTGGAAGTTTTTTTGGATCTGAAACGCCAAAAGAGGAAAAAATCCAACCCAAAACTGACCCAAAAGTGCAGGTAAAAGTTCTACTGAAAGGGCGTGTTCCGGCCTTTTTTTTGGATGTCAAAGGGGAATTTGAGGTTGTGGATTTAAAAAATGGGCGCCGTCAGGTCAAATCCTATTTCCCGAAAAAAGGGACGCTCCAGATCAAAGACGGGATCAAGTGGGTCGAATCGTTTTGGGGAATCCACCAAATCAAGGTGATACCTGTCCAAAATGACCCTGTCCTGGTCGATGGGGTAGAGTATTTTGGAAACGTCGAGGTCATATCTGCCGACAATTTGTTGCATGTGATCAACGAGGTGGAGGTGGAGGATTATGTCCGCTCGTATATGACCCAACACTTTTGCGATAAGCCTCTCAATAAAACCGTTTTGGAAGCGATTTGCGTTGTCGTGAGGACCGATGTCTACCACACCCTGATGCGCAACCGCCAAAGCTATTTTCATCTGGACGCTAAGAAGGTAGGCTACCAAGGGGCATCCTTAAGGGGGCTCTATCCGATGATTGATCGGGCGATCGAAAACACAAAACACAAGGTCATGCTTTTTCACGGAAGGCCATTCCCCGCATCCTGGACAGAACATTCGGCGGGGCAGACCGCCTCTTATAAGGCGGTCCACAGGCAAAATTTTGAAGGTCCAACGGGTGCCTATGCGCCTTTAGCGCTGCAAAATAAAGAGGATACCAGATGGTCCAAAGAGATCCCCCTAGAAGATATCACCGAGCGTTTTGGTTTATCCTCGTTAAAAAAAGTGGATCTCTTTATCGATGGGAATTCGGAAAAAGTGTACGCAGTCCGCTTTTTTGACAGAACGAAGCATGTCGATGTCCCGATAACCGAACTCAAATCTCTGTTGCCGAGCAACCTTTTTAAAATTGACGTTACCCCCCATTCCCTAAAAGTCCAAGGCTGGGGAAAAGGTTTGGGTGTAGGGCTTTGTATTTACAACGCAACAAGATTGGATGCAGAAGGGGCATCCCTTGAGGAAATCCTCAAAAGTTCTTTTCCGCAAACAACTCTCGAGACACGTAGCACAGTGCCCGATTTGGTGGCGCGCGTTGTGGATGAGGAACCCACGCTTTGGTACGCAAAAAAAATAAGTGCCTTCAACGACTAATCCCGGTTCATTAAAAATATCCTGAATTAAAGGAGATACGAACCGAACAAAAAAACCTCCAATTAGGCCGACTCTTTGGAGGTTTTTAAAAACTGCCCCTCTCCCTTTTTTTTTTCTTTAACCCCCCTTAGGTCTAATACGACCCGAATTTTCCCCGACAAAAGCTGTTTTTTATTTTTATTTTCCTTTATCTTTATTGATCTTTAAAATTTATAAAGGAAAACACATGTCTGGCGTGACGCTTTTCAGTCCGGGATACCTCGATAATTTGTCATCATGGGAACAAAAACAAGCTGTTGAAAACGTCCTAAAAGAGAACCCTTCTCCCAATTCTGCATTAACCTTATCAAAGATCACCCCCAAGACATTTCTAGAAAACCTCCCTTTTTTAGATTCGTCAGAAGTTTTCGATTACCTTAGCTATAATTACAGATCCATTTTGCATGCATTAGATGAGCAATCTTTGATGGAATATTTAAAACTCGATCTTTTTGCACAGGGATTAGAGTCCCTTTTTTGGCATAAATCTTGGGCGTTTTTTAATTTTATGGATACCTACCCGAACATCGATTTGTGCAGTCAACATTTCTACTTTAGAGGGTGCTTGGAAGAGGCTCTCAAGAATAATCCTAACAGATTTCGCCACTACCTGAATCATCCAAGTGTCTGTAATTTTATCCTCACAAATAGCGACATCAAAAACTTGGAAATTTTCGAACAGTGTAAAGGTTTTTGGCGCAATATTCCCGATTCGCACTCTACCCCGATAATAGGCCTCTTTAAGGAATTTGAAAGGTCTTTTCAATCAAAAGAGTCTGTATTGAACTGCTTGGAAACCTATTTACCTCTCATAAGCCCAAAAGCTCAAAAATTATTCCTTTCGTTTCCACCGTTCTTTAATAGCATCTATGTTTTATTCAAGAAAGATCCAAACTCCCTTGAGAGAGTATTCCGCTCTTCTCTTTTTGAAAACGAGAATGAAAAAAGGCTTTTTTTCTTCCCCTTTCTCCCTTTTGAGGAGCAAAATGCCATTCTAGCCCAAATTTTATTTCAAAAAGGGGACTTTAAAGATATTCCGGTCAAATCGCTACCTCGTGGGGACAGACTCGAATCGATCGACCATCATCTCATCCCCTACTTTATTCTACAAAGATCCTTTTCTACTCCCGTCATGACAAAACTCAATCCCATACAGGAAAAAACTTTGGAGTGTGTGAAAAAACACCTCAATGACCTTATTGAAAAGCTCTACGACAATCCCAAAAAAATCCCGATTTACGATCAAACTCTTGACGAAGAGCTCACTGCAAGAGGGATGGATAAAATAGGTATTACGAGGGATTTAAAAAGCTCCCTTTTGAGCTTACCTTTTGGGGAATTTCTTTTTGTGGTCAAACATTCGCCCCTTTCTAGAGGGCAATTTAGCGGCCACGGCGGGTTTTATGAACTGGCATGCAATAGAGCAATCCAAAAAAGGTGCACTGAAAACTCTTTTTAAAAAGGGCCTAAGACCTTCGCAGCCAAAAAAAGAATCATCCGAAGACAACCTGTTTTTGGAGGCTATAGAGGATTTTAAGGACAAGTACAGAACTGGATTTTAAAAAGGGCAGGCTTTTAGCTGCCCTTTTTAAAATCCGGAGAGATCGAGCCATTTCTATCTATTTTTAGGCTTTGAAAATCTAAATCTAGGGTTGGAAAAAGTCACGGTTTTCTTTTTGGGGTAAAAAACGTTATAAGCGCTTTTCAGATTCGGAAATTTATCCCCCCAGGCATATTCGTCGTCGTCAATAGCCCACAGCATCACTCCGGCAAGCCCTAGAGATTTTGCGTATTGTGCTTTTAAAGCGATTGTCTCCGGAGTATCAAAACTGACCCATTGTTGAGAGGCGCTATTGTAACCGATAGCGGTCTGTGTCACAGAGTCGGTTCCAAAAATAAGCTGCCCGCTTGCAATAGCATCTGCAATTTCATAATAGGCAAGCATACCGGGGCTTGATGTGCTAGGTCCTGCCTGGCCCGAAGAGGTAAACGGCTTTCCCGGACTATAATCTGTTGAGGAGAGATTGTTCACACCGCCAAAGCTGTGCCCATAACTCGCTAGCCCCAAAACAATTTTAGAAGCCGGAACCCCGCTATTTATATAGTTCGAGAGGGTAGTTTTTATACACGATCCGCTTGTGGGGCTCGTATCTTGAGACAGAGGGGCATTCACACCCGTCAAGGCGGGGTTATCAAAAGTGCCGTGATAATCGTAGGCCATGACATTAAAACGATCGAGGTAGTTAGCGCAATTTGCAAGCCATTGAAAGTATGTTTGCGGATTGTCTCTATAACTCGCAGGTACCCCCGCAGGGACAATAGCCGGCGCGGCATAGGTCAAAAGTAAGGGGGGATTTTGTGCTTTGCAAGCTGTCTGTAATTCGCTCAGCAGTTCTACGAAATTCCCAAAATCCTCCTCGCTCCCCCCCCTTGTGAGATCCCCGGGATATTCCCAATCGATATCGATCCCATCAAATCCAAATTGCTTCGCATAACTTACCGCAGACTGGACAAACTGCCCACGGCTTGAGCTCGAAGAGGCCATTTGGCTAAACAAACGGTAGGTGTGCGTCCCAATTCCACTTGGATCATTAGGATCATTGAAGCCCCAACCCCCAATCGATAAGAGCACTCTCAGTTTGGGATTAGAAGCTTTTAAAGCCCTGACCTGCGGGTATAAAACAGATTGGTCGTTCCACTCAACGGGCTGGACAGTATAATCTCCCGTCAGATGGGGATTCTGTGGATTGATGGAGGCGTCCTGATATCCAAAAATTGCAAAAGCAAAATAGAGGTCTGTCATCACTGTTGGGTCGATATTTTGAGGGAAAAATACTGGCCTCCCTCCGGATGCGGGGCGATATTGCGACCAATTTTCATAGTATGCGGCTACTACGGGGGCGCTGTCTGCATAGGTTAAAGAAGCTTTAGCAAAAAAAATGGCGCTTAAAGTCCAGTATTTCATCTCAATCCCTTTGTTAGTATTTCAAACAGGACATTTTTCTTTTTTTAAAAATGTGACCCAGGTGAAATAGAGTTCTAGGACATAATAAATTTTTTACAACATTTTTCTCAAAAGAATTTTTAAGAAAGGATAAATTTTTAAAAGAGTAGACATAGGCCTAAACTAGTGTTTCAGGCCTATTTTAAATACTTAAACACTAAAAAAGGGGGTGAGGTTTTGTAGCCGATAAGAGATTTTCATCGCCTCTTTGATTTCATCAAGTTTTCTTGCGCCCTCTTTTTTTGCTTTTGAAGTCCCCTCTTGCAGTAGATCAACTACCATGCTTGTCTGCTGTTTGAGTTCGTGCCTTCTTTCACGGATGGGAGCAATCAGTTCTTCTAGTACTTGCATCAAGTGGCGTTTGATTGTCATATCCCCAAGGCCGCCACGCTGGTAGTGCTCTTTGAGTTCTTGCACACGACTTTTATCCGGATCGAAGGCGTCCAGGTACATAAACACCACATTCCCCTCAATTTTCCCGGGATCTTGTACCCTTAAATGCTCGGGATCGGTGTACATTTTTTTTACCGTCTCCTCGATCTCCTTAAATGATGCGCTAAAAGTGATGGCATTCCCCAAAGATTTAGACATTTTTGCTTTCCCATCAGGACCCACAAGTCTTGGACAGTCGGAAAAAAGGGGTTGGGCTTCTTTGAGAACGTCCGTATGGTAAACAGAATTAAAACGCCTCACAATTTCGTTCGTCTGCTCCAAAATAGGAGCTTGATCCGCCCCCACAGGGACTAGTTCCGCCGAAAAAAGGGTGATGTCGGCAGCCTGGGAAACAGGATAGATCATGAACCCTGCAGTCACAGTATCTTCCATCCCCTTTTGTTGCATCTCTGCCTTGACTGTAGGATTGTGTTTGAGACGGTTGTAAGTCACCATGTTCAAAAAATAGAAAGTCAGCTCAAATAGCTGCGGCACTTGGGACTGGATAAAAATCGTCGATTTTAAAGGGTCGATCCCAATCGCCAAGTAGTCCAAAAGAACTTCCATAATATTCGAGCGAACTTTTTCGGGGTGGTCGTAATTGTCGGTAAGGGCTTGTGCATCGGCAATCATCACAAATTGCTCATGCTTATTTTGAAGCTCTACACGGTTTTTTAATGAGCCGACGTAATGCCCTAAATGGAGCTGCCCTGTCGGTCGGTCACCTGTAAGAATTCTCTTTTTCATCAAGCTATTCTTGCCAACTTCCCCTATTTCGTGCGATAGTTTTTTTTATGGAAAAAAAAGATGATAGCTCCCAGGACTCCCCTCTCCCCGAAAAAATCGGCCATTACATTATTAAAAAACTGATTGGCAAAGGGGGAATGGGTGAGGTCTATCTATGTTATGATCCAAAAACCGAGAGGGACGTTGCCCTCAAAAGAATCCGCCCTCAAATGAACGAGATCCCGCTGATCAGAGAGCGCTTCTTGAAAGAGGCGAAAATAGCTGCCCAGCTCACCCACCCCGCCATTCTGGGGGTCTATTCGATCGAAGAGAGCTCTACAGATCTTTTTTACGTGATGCCCTACATTCAAGGGAAAACCCTAAAGACGCTCCTTGCAAGTTACCGGCAGACCAAAGGGTCCACTATACACCTGGTGCGCGACTTTCTCACCATCTGCCACGCTGTTCAGTACGCCCACACAAAAGGGGTGCTCCATAGAGACCTGAAACCGGAAAATATTTTAATTGGACCATTCAACGAGGTTCTTATCTATGACTTCGGTCTGGCCGAATACTCCGACATGACCTCTGAATCTTTTGAAGAGATGCCCGTTTTAAAGTCCCATCCCGATCTTACTCGCATAGGAAAAATAGTCGGAACCATCACGTATATGGCACCGGAGAGAATTTTAGAAAAGCTCGATACAATACAAAGCGATATCTATTCCCTGGGGGTGATCCTGTACCAAATCCTTACCCTCAAGCACCCTTTCAAAAGACAATCGGTGAGACAGTTTAAACAACAGATCCACGACGAAAAAATCATCGATCCGATTGATGTTGCCCCGATGCGAGAGATCCCTCCCCTTTTGGCAAAAATTGCGATGCGATCGCTTTTATTTAAAAAAGAGGAGCGATACCAGAGCGTTAAGGAGATGATCGTCGACCTCGAATTGTATTTCCAGGGGAAAGCAGACTGGGTTTTTGCCTCCCGGCTCGATCCCAAAAATACCTCCGACTGGGAGCTTCAGGAGACCGTCATCCTAAAACAGACAAAAGACTGGGCCATCTACATGCTCTCCTCAACACTATTTCCGGGGAACGTGAAACTCGAATCCCAAATCACATTACAGAAAGGGAGCGAAGGGATCGGTTTTCTTTTAGGAGTCGCCCATAAAATGGAGCAAAAGGGTCTCGATTCGGGGCTGACTGTTTGGGTAAGTCCCCGTGAGGTACGCCTTTTGAGAGCCGGTATCATTCTCAAAACAATTGAGGCACCTAAAGTTGTCGAAGAGCTCCCCTTAGACATCGAGATCGAAAAACACTACGAATCGATTCAACTCAAGATCAATAAGGAAACGCTCTTTCAATTCCCGGTCTTCCTCCCTGTGACAGGTGCGCACGTCGGGCTTGTGTACAAGGATCTACAATACAGAATGAAAAGCTTTTCCGTCTCGGTCGGATCCTACAATGCCCGGATAGGATGCCTTACAATCCCCGATACCTTTTTCGCCAACGGCCTCTACGACAAAGCATTAGAAGAGTACAAAAAAATTATCCACTCCTTCGAAAGAAGATCTGAAGGGCTCATAGCAGCTTTTCGCAGCGGCCTAACCCTTTTGGAACTCAATCGGATTGAAGAGGCTTTTGCCGCTTTTGAAACTCTGCACAAAACGCAAAAAGGGATCCTTGAATGGCTTGGAAAAGGGTTAGCCTACCGTAAACTTTACGATGCAAGCGAGGAGGCTAAATGCTACGAGGCAGGGCTGAATCTATTTAAAAACGATCCGAATCTTATTTTGATTCAGGAGGAGATTCTTTTCAGGCTGGAACAATCAAAAGAGGAGGGGAGAAGACCCCCCTATCTTTTTGCATTCATCGCTCTCAAGTACCATCTGCTACCACCTACCAACACCACAATCAAAGATCTGGCCAAAGCCCTGCAAACACCGCCGTTCCTCAAAAACCCTACCGAGGAGTGTTTGATAGCTTTTTATTTGATGAAGATAAAAGCTCTGGAGGATCTGGGAGAAACCGAGGCGGCGAGACTGTTAGGAGATCTAGACGAAACAAACGATTCCGCATTCCGGCAACTCTTAGATTGGGTCCAAAACAGCCAAAAAGAGCACTCCTTCAGATCCAAAACCCTTTTTGATCTTTTAAAAAACAGCGAAAAAAAGGGGAGGTCGATCCCCTTGCACCAATACCTACCCCTAGAATTGGCTCTTTTGCAAAAAATGAGCTAACTTTATCAAGGGCGAACGGATCTTGCATTCGACCCTTTAAGAAGATTGAGCTAACTTTATCAAGGGCGAACGGATCTTGCATACGCCCCTTTAAGAAGATTGAGCTAACTTTATCAAGGGCAAACGGATCTTGCATACGCCCCTTTAAGAAGATTGAGCTAACTTTATCAAGGGCAAACGGCTGAAGTCAAGTTTAGGTACAAGAGGTTGCAAGGCCTCGCTCCCCTCTGACGATCGTTGTCTGGGCGACTCGGTTAAAAGCTCTCTTTGCAAATCTTGTAATGGAAGAAAATCCTCCACCTCTTTCGATTCGACCGCTTTAACTCTATGACAGGGGGCAAAAACTCCCGACTGTAATTGATCCAAATAGTCCTCTAGTAACTCTATTTGATCAACCCCCCTTCTAAAATCAGACTGAAGCTGCGTCTCAATTCTTTGCAGAGTTCCTATTTTATCCAAGATAAATCGGCGCATCGCATCGCAGTTTTTTTCAGAATCCCAGAACTCTCTAATTTTCTTTTCTAGGGGATAGGAATAGTCTCTACAATAAAAATCTCTTTGGAATTGGGTTGCAAGAATTAGGATGCTGTTGTGTTTTTCCAAAGGCAACGTGTCCAAAAAAATCCGTAAGCAAGCGGGCTCGAAAAGGGGGACCATCAGCCGCATCATATTTTGGTTCAAACAGGGTATCCAATAGTTACAATACTCAAGGGCCCCCTCATCTTGCGCAATTAAAAAAAGGGTGATTGGATTTAGAGAAGAGACAAATTGGATCCAGTCCCTTTCAAGATTTTCGTCTAAGGAAAGGGACAACCTGGATGTACGCTCAATAAGAGCGCCTAACACCTCTTTGAAATTTGTTGGAACTCCGGTGGAAGGGGACGGTATATGCACACACTGTTCAACAATCCAATTAGGGAGAAAAAACATGCATTGTCTGATTTTTTCCGGACCGAGACGGGAGATATCAAACCTATTGCGCAATACAGATATAAGAAATAAAAAGGGGGTGGACTCTTTAGAGAAATGGAACAGCGCTCTCATCCATGAGGGGTTTTGCAAGACGATGTTCAACAGGTCCGGATTATTCCTCCATTTTTTTATTAAAAAAGCCTCTACATAGTGGATGTATTTATCCCTGGAGCTCAAGTAGACGGAAATCCAGGGGTATCTTATATCCGCGTGCAAAATTGTTTGAAATTTTCGGCTAAAAGAAGAGAGTGGACCACATCCGGATCAATATCGGCTTGGTTCAGGTTTTTTCTCACAAGCCCCGACAGGAATAAAAGAGGTGTTGTCTGTCCAAGGTTTTCTGCTAAAATATCCATCCAGGGGATCTTCTTACTCAACATATTTTCCAGGTCGGGCCTCGAAAGCCACAATTTTGAAATATGCATTTCAACCATGGCAGAAACTTCCGGGAAAGCCGTAATGACCTCTTCTACCCAGGGGAATTCCTCATCTTGGGTCAAAAGCTTGGCAAACTCAGGATTATTGAAAAAAGCAACCAGGTGACCGGAACCGTTATCAGCAAAAAAACTTGTTAAGAGGGGGCCGCTTGACTTCGGGTTGGCCTGAATTTCATCAAAGAGCTCCTTTACAGCCTGTGTATCCAAACCTACAATCTCTGTAGATTCCGAACTGGCATTGGAGAGGGTATCAGGATAAAAACTTTCTTCCATCCACTCTATTTTAGCGGGAAATCTATCTACCATAAAATCAAACCAGGGATCCGTATCCGCGGATAAAAATTCCAGGATATCCCGGTCTGCAAAAACTTTTTCAAAACCTTCTGTCCCGCTTTCATCCAAATACCGAAACAGATGAGACAAAAAGGACTCGGGATCGTCGTGAAGATCCCCTTTTAAAAGGTCAAATTTTCTATTTTCTGTTTTAAGGCTAAATAAACTTTCAGAAGTCGGATCTAAAGGGTGAGAAAACGGTGATTGCGTAACATGCATGCAAAGATTTTACAAAGTTTGAATTAGTAAATCACCCATTATTTTTCCTCTAAAGAGATCCTTTAAAACAAAATCCTTTTTATGCTATCCTTTAAAACCTATGCAAGAACTGCCTAAAACTTTTGACCCTAAAGCAAACGAATCGCTGGTGAACCCTCTATGGGAGGGGGTTTTTAAAGCCAGTACAGAAAGCTCTGCCCCCCCTTTCTCGATCGTTATCCCCCCTCCGAATGTGACCGGTCAACTCCACATGGGGCATGCTTTGGATGCAAGCGTCCAAGATCTCCTCATCCGCTACCACAGAATGCGCGGATACAATGTGGTCTGGTACCCGGGCACCGACCACGCAGGAATTGCTACCCAGACGGTTGTTGAGCGGATGCTCCTTTCAACAAAGAATCTCAGACGCATAGACCTGACGAAAGAAGAGTTTTTATCCTACGCTTTTGCTTGGAAGAACGACTATGAAAAGCGGATCCTCTCCCAATTCAAACGGCTGGGAGCCTCCTGCGATTGGTCCAGACAACGCTTCACCCTTGATGAGGTCTGTTCCAAAAGCGTCGGCACCATGTTTAAAAAACTTTTTGACCAAGGGTTGATCTACCGAGGCCTTTATCTTGTAAACTGGGACCCGGTTACCGAGACGGCCCTGGCTGACGATGAGGTGGAGTATGAGGAGCGTGAGGGGAAGCTCTACACGTTCCAATTTCGCCTCAGCGACGAAACGGGTTTTATACAAGTCGCGACAACGCGCCCGGAAACGATGCTCGCTGATGTTGCGATCGCCGTGCACCCCAAGGATGAGAAGTACCTTGCCTATCACGGTAAGACTTTTTTCCACCCGGCACGAAAAATAGACCTACCTATTGTCTTAGACCCTTTCGTCGATCCTGAATTTGGAACCGGAGCTGTCAAGATCACCCCGGGCCATGACCCCAACGACTACCATTGCGCAAAAAGGTTAGGGCTTGAGGCGATCAACATGATGGCCCCCAACGGATCTGTTGTCGAGGGATACGAACCATATAGTGGCCTAAAAATGGCAGAAGCCCGCGAAAAAATCGTCGATGAGATGAAAAAGCAAGGGCATTTAGTAAAGATCGAAAAACATACCAATCGCGTCGGTATCTCTTATCGCTCGAAAGCGGTGATTGAACCCTACCTATCCAAACAGTGGTTTGTGAATATGCGTGCGTTCAAGGACCGCTTGAACGAGGTTGTACGTAATAAAGAGGTGGAGATCATCCCGCAAGAGTGGGAGCGCACCTACCACCACTGGATCGACAATCTGCAAGATTGGTGTATATCGAGACAACTCTGGTGGGGCCATTCGATTCCTATCTGGTACGACAAAGAAAACGGGGATGCCCCCCTCTGCTACATCGGCGAAGGGAATCCTCCCGAAGTGGAAAAAAATCCCGATCGCTACTACAAAGATCCGGACGTTCTTGACACATGGTTTTCGAGCGCTTTATGGCCTTTGAGCTGCACAGGTTGGCCGAGTAAAACAGCCGATTTTAAAACGTTCTTCCCCACCTCGGTACTTGTGACCGGACACGACATCCTTTTTTTCTGGGTTGCCAGAATGATCCTGATGTCCGAATGCGCAGTGCAGCACCCCCCTTTCAAAAAGGTTTTTCTACATGGCTTAATCTATGCCAAATCGTACTGGAGAGAAGGCCAAGGTGGCCACATCCAATATGTGACCAAAGAGGAGCGCAACTCTTTTGAAATGAGCGACAAGGTCCCTAAAGGGGTCCACTTCAAATGGGAAAAGATGTCCAAATCGAAAGGGAACGTGATTGATCCTGTAGAAATGATCGAGACCTATGGTGTCGATGCGGTCCGATTCACCCTCCTTTCTTTGGTATCCCATGCACGACAAATCGATCTGGACATGCGCCGTTTTGAAGAGGGGCGCAACTTCATCAATAAAATCTGGAATGGGTTCCGTTTCACCCTCCCCTATCTCGACGGACTCACTCAGGTGCCCCATCTGAAGCTAGACCATGTCCCTGTTGTAGACCTTTGGATTTTAGAAAAGTTCAGGCAAACATCGATCGAGGTCAATGCGTGTATCGACCGCTACTTCATCAACGAAGCGGCCCAAAAGGTGTACCGCTTTTTCTGGGATGATTTTTGCGCAGTCTATTTGGAGGCGGTCAAACCCCTTTTATTCAGAAAAAAAGGGACAGAAGAGGAGTTTGAGCGCACCAGAGCCGTTTTGGTTCATGTTCTGATTGAATCTTTAGCTATGATGCATCCGTTCATCCCTTTTGTCACGGAAGAGATTTACCAGCACATCAGAAAGCAGTTAAAAGATCTAGATCCCCTGCTGGCGTTGCGTCAAGTCCGACTCCAAAAAGGGGGGAATCCTATTTCCCATTTTGATGAGGCGCTCGACTGGGTGCAAAAGATCCGCAATGTGCGTGCCGAAATGCAAATCCCGCCTGGTGTGGAGATTGCTATACAGGTAATCGAAAAAAGCAAACGGGAAAAAACCCCCTTGGAAGCTTTTGAAGTGATAGAGACCCTTACAAAAAGCAAGATGCACCTTGTGGATCATTTCAAGCAGGGGCAGTTTGGTACGGAACTGAGCTTTTTGGATGCGACTTTATTTATCCCGCTGCCCAAGGAGATGCTATTCAAAGAATGTGTAAGGCTGGAAAAACAGTTAGAGGCGATAGAGAAAAAAATCGAAGGATTGACAGGGCGTTTAAAAAACCCCGAATTTGTCTCGAAGGCTCCGCCGGCGCTGCTCCAAACGACAGAAGAGCAATGCAGCACCCTACTGGATGAAAGAATAGCGCTCAAGAACCAGCATGAAAAGCTTTTGATTGCAAATAGTGAACAAAACCGCTAAAAAAGACAAAAAACGGAAAAATTGCTTTTTTGATGCTTCAGTCAAGACCCCTCCCTTTGGCAGCCTCCATCCAAGAAAAGCTCCCTCTCAGTCCTGAACTAAAGGAAATGATTCAAAAAGGGCGCCACCTCTTGCAACAACCGCAAGCATCGATCAAGCCCTTGATCCTGGGACCCTGTTCGATCCACGATCCAGAGACCGACTTTTTTTTAGCCGAAAAAATCGCCTCTTTGCAAAAAGAGCACCCCGAATTCCTATTTGTATTTCGCTGCCACCTGGAGAAGCCCCGCTCGAACCACTACTGGCGCGGATTTTTAATGGATCCGGATCTCGATGGCAGATGCGATTTTGAAAAAGGGATTTTGTTATCTAGAAAATTCATGATAGCCCTCGTAGAACAGGGTATCCCTTTGAGTTACGAATTTATCGACCCTTTTTTAGCCCCCTACGTTGAAGATCTTGTGACGATAGGGATCATTGGGGCGCGTACCGTCTATTCCCAAACGCATAGACAATTGGCGGCAGCCTTACCGATGCCGGTCATTTTCAAAAATAGCCTTGATGGACGTCTAGATGGGGTTTTAGATGCGATGGAACTCACCCAAAACGGTTTTTTTGCACCGAAAATGGGGCCTAACGGAGCGGAAATGGTCTATGCCAAAAACCCGTTTACCCACATGATGCTGCGCGGCGGATTTCTTGGCCCGAACCATGATCAGGCTGAACAGGGAAAAAATAGGATTGAGAATAGAGGTCTAAAAGGCTCAGTATTTATAGACTGCGCTCACCAAAATTCGTTTAAAGATCCTCTTCTACAAAAAAAGCTTCTTGAGCAAATTTTATCGAACGACTCCCCTTTTATCGACGGGATTATGATAGAGTGCCATCTTGAAGAGGGGAACCAACCGTTCTCCAAAAAACCGAAAAGGGGGCTCTCCATTACAGATCCTTGCCTTAGCTTGATGCAGGTAGAGCAATCTTTAAAGCTCTCTAAAACCGTCCTTCGGCTCGCCTGAAAACCCTCTTTACTAAAAGCGAATGTACAGCAGCTTTTTATTCAAAAAACTCCTCTAGATCGACCTCTTCTTAAGGCACACCTGAAAACCCTCTTCGCTAAAAGCGGACCCAAGGCAGCTTTTTATTCGAACAGAATCCTCTAGATCGACCTCTTCTTTAGATCTGTCAGAGCCTCATACCTGTCAAAGATCGAAGAGATTTGGCAGGCAAAAATCTGATGGTGAAAAGATTCTCATCAACTTTTTTCATTCAATTTGGGGAATCTCTTCATCTTTTTCCATCGTAAAGGGGATTGAGTAGGAACTTTGTCCTCGAAGTCTTTGGCCATCGATCTCTATTATTTCCGCGTAGAGAGGGCTTTTGACGACAAAATCCCCTAAAGAGACATGGTATCCGATCACAGGGCCATGATGGTTAAAATCTTTACCGGACCATTCGATCCGCTCCACACCCGTTTTTTTATTCGGAGGAAATACCAGCATTTTTTCGTCCAGGTTTTTAAAAAGGAAACGGGCGACTAGAGGGGCTCTTTCAAGAAAGAGTTGGTTTGGCATCCCGTATTTTATCAATAAGATCTGTCCCTTATAGTCCTCGTCTTGCAGAGGATCGGGTGAAAGTGTCAGTGTCGAAGGGAGATTTCGTTTATCGACCAGAAAATGCTCCACTTCTAAACCGGTCCGATTGCAGCCTACCAAAAAGAATAAAAATACAAACAACCTTTGCACCAAAAATTCAGGCTCCTGAGCTTATAACTAGGGTAAGCTGAAATGCATTAAGAATCAATCTGCCGAAAAAAGTAAATGATAAATAAAAAAAACTTATTCATTTCCCCTTGATTTCGTTTTTATTATTTCTTAATGTAGAGATGTTTAAAAAAGGGCTCTGCCATGCTTGTTAATGATTTTATCTCCAAATCCGATTCCTGAAATTATGCTAAAGAAAACCGGTAACCCCCATTTATGGGAGCTCTTTTTAGGATGATACCTGGTACCAATCAAAAAAAGAGGCAAACTACAATTAGTTTGATTTTAAACATTGAAGTTGGATGATTAAAGAGTACTTTCGATTTTATTTTTTAATTACCGGACAAAAAAACCATAAAAAGAGGTCTTAAATTGCTTTTACAAAAATTTATAATGAAATTAACGCTTTTCGGATTTATATCCACAAGCTACGTTTTTTCATCTACAGAAGCTTCCAACGAAAATAAAAAAACGGTTTTGATTACAGGTGCGGCAGGATTTATTGGGAGTAATTTTTTACAATACATGTACGATAAATACCCCTGCTACCAATTCATCGTCATCGATGCTTTGACGTATGCAGGTTCATTAGAAAACATCTCCGAGGAAATAAGAAATTCGGACCGTTTTAAGTTTGTGCACGCAAACATCAACGATTTTGAGACCGTGGACAGCTTGATGAAGGTAAGTGATTTCGTAGTCCATTTTGCAGCCGAATCGCACGTTACCAGGAGCATCGTATCGGACGAAAAGTTTCTTGAAACAGATATCTTAGGGACCCGATCCCTTCTTGTTGCGCTCCAAAAAAACAGGTCCAAAGTAGAGCGTTTCATCCACATATCTACTTCTGAAGTCTATGGCACTGCTGATACACAGCCAATGACAGAGTCGCATCCTTTAAAACCACGCAGCCCGTATGCTGCAGCGAAGGCAGGGGCGGATCGTCTTGTCTACTCCTACTATTGCACCTATGATCTGCCGGTGCTCATCATCAGGCCTTTCAATAATTATGGTCCGAACCAACATGTAGAGAAACTGATTCCTAGGATTGCGGCATCTATCATTTTGAACCAGCCCATCAAAATCCACGGCAGCGGAGAGCAATCCAGAGACTGGCTGCACACCCTTGACACAGCAAGAGCAATTGATATGGCGCTTCATAAACCCGATTTTTCCACCCTTAAAGGGGAAGAAATCAACATAGGAACCGAGAAGGCAATCTCTGTAAACGAAATTGTCCTATCGATTCTATCGATTCTGCAAAAACCCGATTATCCTGTTTTCCATATTACTGACCGTCCCGGCCAGGTCGATTGCCATATTGCAGGGACAAAAAAAGCGAGAGAATTGCTCGGCTGGACACCGGTCATCTCTTTTGACGAGGGTTTAACAGAAACGCTGGGCTGGTATTTCAAAAACAAAGAGTTTTGCACAAATCTGTTTGAAAACTCCTCGCATCCCGTCCATATTTCCAAAGATGAAGTCAGTTACCAATAGAAATGGAGTGAACCTATGAAATATTTCTTAATCCACTTCTTTCTCGTCGGCCAATCTCTTTTAGCGTCCATGGATCCAACCCCAAAAGCAGAGACCCGTTTTTTAGTTTTTGGAGGCAAGACCGGCTGGATCGGTAAAATGGTGATGGAGACACTCGAAAAAGAGGGTATTTTCTGTGATGCAGCCGAATCGAGGCTGGAGGAAAGGGAGCATATTCTACAAGAAATTGAGAGAAAAAAACCTACCCATATCATCAACACTGCAGGGGTGACCGGAGTCCCAAATGTGGATTGGTGTGAAACCAACAGACAACAAACGTTGCGCTCAAACATAATTGGGGCCCTGAATTTAGCAGATATTGCTTATCTCAAAGGGATACACATGACCAATTTCGGCACCGGGTGTATCTACGAATATGACGCACAGCATCCTTTGGGGTCGAATATAGGCTTTACAGAACAGGAGGCACCCAATTTCTTTGGCTCTTTTTATTCTTCGACTAAGGTACAGTTGGATCAATTGTTGAAAAATTATCCAAACGTCCTAAACCTCAGGTTGAGGATGCCCATTTCAAGCGATCTCTCTAGTAGAAATTTCATCACAAAGATCACAAAATATAAAAAAGTGATCAATGTACCCAATAGCATGACGGTTCTTGATGAGATGATCCCCATCGCAATTGAACTGGCATTAGGGAAAGAGACCGGAAACTACAACTTCACTAATCCCGGGGTTGTTTCCCATAATGAGATCCTCCAACTGTACAAAACGTACGTTGACCCCGATTTCACCTGGGAAAATTTCACCGTTGAAGAGCAGGATCAGATCCTTAAAGCCAAACGCTCTAATAACGAACTTGATGTATCGAAACTCAAGGAAAAATTCCCTGAACTCAAGGAAATTCATGAGTCCTTGCTAGCTGTTTTTGAAAAAATCCGATCATTGAAGAATACCTGATCTTTTTCATATCGAATGGGGCCTATCTTTAGGCCCCTTAAAATTAGGGATTTCTTTGGTAACAGACCAAAAATCTAGATCTTAAAAAACCGGTTCAATTTACAAGGGTCTTAAGATTCAATCGATAGCTCTCAAAGTCTCTTCTAAGACCTTTTTTTCGATTGTAACGATCTTCATCGCCCGATCATTTTCCCCTACGGAGATTCTTAAAATTTCCCAAACCGGGTCGTAATCCAAACCTGAAGGGTAGGTAGTAAAAATATCGGGTCTCCGATATCTAGAACCATACATCCCCTCAAATACTATCGGGTCCACACCGATTTTTTTGGGCAGAAACGGAAATTTAGCATCGAGCACAAGCGCCCCCATGACATAATTATGGATAGTTTGCCCTTTGAGGGGGGGGGTATAATGGCTATGAAAAAAAAGCCAGTACTCCTCCCCTATTTGGACCGCCGGGGTACCACCTCTAGGAATCCCCCAACGCTCTTCCCATGCTATCATCGGCTGCTCGGGGCTACTTTTTTTGTAGACCACCTCTACCTTACCTAAATTCCTTTTGTCCATTTTGAGCAAAATGTGGGTTGTTAAAGTATGGATCAAAAAAATAGATTTCTCATTCGACTCATCTAAAGAGACAAGCGGCGTCCAGTTTTTTTCAATCGGATAAGAATTGAAATCTAAAATAGCCTGCCGTTCCACCTCTAAACTTTTTGGATCGAGGATGGCTACCGCCATTTTTCTAAAGCCAAATGAAACCGCCCCCTTTCTTTCCTCGGGCTGACGATTAAAAAAAAGGGCAATTTTATCCTCAAAAAGAATTGCTCTGGGATCTTCTGCCGTTGAGGTATCCAATCCTATCTCGGTCAATCGGTAGAATCGATGGAAGCTGAGGTCAAAGACGGCACAAGCGATATAGCTCTTTTTCTTTTTGATCCCGTACCCGTCGACTATATTTTCCACGTCGTACCTGAAAAAAACCAACATTCTGTCCTCGTAACGGACAATCGAGGGATTATACCCCATCTTCAGTCCCGGTACCTCCAAGTGCTCGGCACTTCTTACCTTTGGGTGCTTTTTTTCTTGTACAGCGAGCTGCTCAAGATAGGGGCATGGGGAATAGATCTTTATCTTCTCAGGTCGAAAAATCGACGAAAAAAGAACTAAAAGGGGGATCAACAGCATATCGTTTTTATGAAAACATCACATGATAGAATCTCATAGATCCGATCTTACTTTCAAAAGAAAAAGTTTTTAAAGCCCCTTTTTCAACTCATTTCTTATGTTGCATGAGGAAAAGCCATTTTTCTTACATCAATCGCCTCTTCATACTCTTCTTTTGTCATATAGTGCAACGCTACGGCGGCCTCTTTTAAGCTAGAGCCATGGTTATGGGCATAAATAGCAATTTTTGCCGCTTTATCATAGCCTATCTTTGGAACAAGCGCTGTCACCAACATCAAGGAATTGGAGAGGTTTTCTTCGATTTTATCCCTATTTATTTGGATTCCCTTTAGACATCTTTCGGTAAAATTTCTACTGCCGTCGGCTAAGATCGCAATCGACTGCAAAATTGCGTGGGCAATCACGGGGCGGTAGACATTCAACTGGAACTGCCCTTGGGATGCCGCTACCGTCACTGTAGTGTAGTTGCCCATCACTGCAGCAGCAATCATTGTGAGCGATTCACACTGGGTAGGATTCACTTTACCCGGCATTATCGATGATCCCGGCTCGTTGGAAGGTAATACCAACTCCCCTATTCCGGCCCTCGGTCCCGATGCATAAAAACGGATATCGTTTGCTATTTTCAAAAAGGCGCAAGCAAGCCGGTTCAACGCCCCCCCAAGCTGCACCAGGCTATCTTCAGATGAGAGGGCCTCATAGAGGGATGCAGCAGGGTGAAATACATGCCCCGTCAAACGGTTGAGCTCCTCAAGCATCATTTTTTGGAAGCCCTTAGGGGTGTTCAATCCCGAACCTACGGCCGTACCGCCGATAGCAAGGGCGCTAACCTCCTCTAGAGCATCCTCGATAGAATGGATCGCATGCTCAATCTGTACCCGGTATCCCCCAAACTCCTCCCCAAGACTAATCGGTGTAGCATCCATCAAATGGGTTCTGCCAACTTTTATAATTTTATGGAATTCCGTTTCTTTATGACGAAGAGCATCCGCAAAAAGACGAAGGCTGGGGAGCAGTTTTCCCCTACACTCCTGAATGACCGCCATATGTATAGCCGTAGGGATCGCATCGTTGGAAGATTGGCTTTTATTGACGTGATCGTTTGGGTGTATAGGATCTTTGGAGCCTAGTTCTGTTCCTAAATTTCGTGACACCCAGTTGCTTATCACCTCGTTTACGTTCATATTGCTTTGCGTTCCGGATCCGGTCTGGTAGAGGTGCAAAGGGAATTCCGATTCATATCCCCCCTTTAAAAGGGCGTCGGCAGCCTCCACAATAAGATTTTTTTTTGACTCGTCTAACTGGCCGAGTTTACAATTGGTGATTGCAGCAGCTTTTTTTACAATAATCAGCTGATGAATCACCTCCAAAGGGAAATGACTCGATCCTACCTTGAAATTTTCGAGGGATCTTTGGGTTTGTGCACCGTATAAACGGTTTTTTGGAACCTTTACCTCTCCGAGACTATCATGCTCTATACGATATTCCATAGCCACCGCCTCAAATTTTTTTTCATATTAAAAGAGAGTTTTGTTCGTTGCAAGTATTTATCTTCTCCCATTTATGGAGAGAATTTGCGATTTAATGGGTCTGTTATTATATTTTGGTCTATGCCGACGGGTTTAAACCGATTTGATAAAGTCTTTTATATCAACCTGGAGCACCGCCAAGATCGGAATCAACAGATCCTCAGTGAACTCCAAAAATTAGAGGTTGATCCGAAAAAAATCGTCCGGATCGATGCCTATCGAGACATTCTAAACGGCCACAGAGGCTGTGCCTTGAGCCATATCAAAGCGCTTAAACTGGCTCTGGAAATGGATCTTGAAGAGGTGCTTATTCTTGAAGATGATGCCTTTTTTTTAACAGATACTTTGGAACTGGAAGCGCATTTGTCCCATTTTTTTATGCATGTCAACGCCTATGATATTTTGCTTTTGGGATCAAGAGTCGAACTTTTCCAGGAGTCTAATATAACGGGAATTCATAGGGCGAGGAGGGCTAGGCTTGCCCACGCTTACGTAGTTCGAAAACATTACATTCCAAAACTCCTTGCAATTTACGAATCTACCTATCAAAAGCTCCTCTCTATTCCTTTGGCAAAAGAGGCCCATGATTGCGTTATCGACCGGGCTTGGGACCCCCTTTTTGAACAGGATCGGATCCTATTTACCAAAATATTCGCCTACCAAAGGGGAGGCTACAGCGACATACAACACTTCAACCACCCATCGATTGAAGACATTCTTTCCTGAAAATCCTTCACGAAATAAATAACATCTACTATCATAGCACATCTTAGTAGACCCGTTTTTGTTGATAAGATGTTTCTTGGCTAGAATGGTTCAAGATCCGATTTTTTTAAGAGGGTAATTGTCTTTTAGAAAAACTCTGGAAGGAATCGGCTATTCTATTCAACACAGACTCTATGAAAGGTTTTCACTGATAAAAGGAGATCCGATGATGATCGATTACGCTTATGAGCAACTAAAAGAAGAAACCCCTTACGTTTCGACTCCTCATGCCTCTAAGGAGACCGCCGTTCTAAAGAAACGGTATGAAATCGGTCAAAATAGCACGTTGATCGCACCTTTGAGCCTGGATCAATTTATCGGTCTGGTCTACCCCCTCTACCCATCAGGGGACAAAGAGCTCATATTACAAAAAGTATTCGGTACACAAGACGAAAAAGCTGTTCTGAACTACTTAACAAGGATGTTCGACTCTCATCCCCATCTTAAGATCGGCAATTGCTTAGCGAGCGATCTCGATTTGGACTTTTTAAAAAACCATTTTTCCCTATTGCGCTCTACCGACTTTAAGCTAAACGATCCTTTCATCAAACAAAAAATCAACGCTTTCGTGAATGAAAAAACAGACGGGATGATTCCAAAAATTATCGACGAGACTGATAGACTTGCAAGGACTGGCTTAGTTGCCATAAACGCCGGGTCTTTTGAGGGGAGGTTTGACAAGCCTTTTGATCCTAAACATACAAAACAAGCCCCATTTACAATGAGCAATAAGGAGATAAAAAATCTACCTACCATGTGGGGGATAAAAAATTTGCGCTACTACGAAAACGAACTTGTCCAATACGTTGAACTCCCTCTAGAAAACGGCAGCTATTGCCTCCAGTTGACTCTCCCTAAAGAGGGTACCTCTATCGAACAACTCCTCGAAAATGATCCTTTTTACGAGGGGCAGGCACGAGCCTTCAATAGCCTTGTGGAGATTTCAGTTCCCAAATTTACAATTTCCGACCAGTCCGAGCTTCTCGATAACCTGTTGGAAATGGGGATTCCTCTAAATTCAAAGACGATCGCAGGACGACTCAGTTCTGTGCTCCAAAAAACCTATTTTGACATTCAGGAGGGGGGGGTGAAAGCGGCGTTTGTCACTGCAGGTTTTTTCAAAACTTCATATGAAAAACCCTGTCCGGTCTACACTTTCAACTGCAATCGACCTTTTGCTTTCCGTCTTGTTTCCGATGACCATCTCCGTATCATCGAGGGTATTTTTAACGGCTAAATCAAGTACATGCCATAGAACGTTCTTCTATGGCATCTGTTTTCTTTTAAATTTTAGGTGAGAATGACAAGTTTATGCAGAGGCTCTCTTTTTTTGATGAGATAATCTGCTACCATATACCCACCTTTTATTAAAAAAGTGTATGTGCGGCTACTATCAAGAGTTTCAGCCGATACAAACCGTTCCAAAATCATATCGGGAATACCCACAAAAAACGCTAAGGAGTAGCCCATGATGGCACGGATAGTTCGTAAAACAGGGGTTCTGTAGCTCAATATATCAATCCACTCATTTCCCCTCGCCCATTTAAGAAAGACCTCTTCCATACTCTGGTCTAGTGCAAGCTCTTTCACCGCCTCTTCAAGCGTACAAGGCTGGATTTTGCTGAAGTAAAAAGCTCTGTAGATTTTCGGACAGGGGTTTTGCTCTAAAGCCGGGTCGGTGAAAAAGACCCATCGGCCCAAGTTGGTAACCTTTTCAATAGTACGTATAACGGAACAGGGATCTCGATGGATAAAGAAGGTGTCGCCTGGGTTAAAATGAAAATGAATAGTCCTAGCGCTAACAGCGGCTGCCATAATCCCTCCAAAATAGAAGCTTTAGAGGAGGATCTTAATAATTTTCTTTTTTAAAATAAAGATCTTTTTTTTAAAATTTAAAAATTTCTTAATTATTCCTACATTAAAAAGCCCACCATATGGGGGGCTATGAAATACCGATTGAGATACTCGGCTATGACGATTTATAAGAGCTTTGTTTTATCTCAAAACCTATTTTAAAAGCATCAATGAGAAAGCAAATGCAAATAAAGAAAAGGACTCGATGACAACGATACCTACGAAAGACTTACCAAATAGGCTGGGTTGTTTTGCAATCGATTGAATCGCTGCGGCTACGACTTTACCTTGGAAAACGGAGGAGCCGAAAAGGGCAAGTCCTGTAGAAAGCCCAATAAAAATTCCAGATAGGGGTGTCAGAGTTCCGGCGACGATCGCTGCACGCATCAATACCATAAGAATCGAGCCAAAAAGCCCTTGTGAAGAGGGAAGTACCGCAAGTGAAATGTATTTTGCATGCCCTTCGTCGGTTCGCGCCATCACACCTTGAGCTGCTGAAAAACCGATTGCACAGCCCAAAGAGCTACCGAAAAGGGAGATTCCCAGAACTAGGGCCGGGCCGGCCATTGCATATAAAGTTGGTGTCATAAAGTAATTCTCCTTTTTAATAATGGGGTAAAGAGCTTTCCTCCCCCCTCAAAACAGTGGCGATACCACTCTAAAAAATTCAAGCGCAGTCCATGGATTGTTCCGCTCATCATAGCTACCATTATATTCAGGCCATGGCCAAACAATAGGATAAAGAGCCCTGCGGCATAACCTAAATCCTCGGCAAACTTGTTGGCTGTACCAGCCAAAATGATCCCTGTCAACCCGAGCGCATACAACCGGACATAAGAGATCACATCGGCGAAAATTTGCACTGCATGGGTCAACTCAAAAATCCCTAGAAATTTTTTGCGTATCACTGCAGCCAAAGTAGCGATACCGATGCCGATCCAGATAAATTGCAGTCCGTAAACGGCAGCATTTTCTACTGAAATAATGTGGTACGCATTCAACAGGGTCGAGGTTCCCATGTAGGTTGGAAAATAGAGGAAAGCCCCTACAGAGAAAAGGACCCAGCCAAGGCTTCCAATATTTTTTCTAGCACCACGTATGAGGGAAATAATGATGTGCATAGTGCCGATAAGTAAAGAAAACTCTAAAAGATTCGCTAAGAAAAGGTCTTCTTGAAGCTCATAATTTACTTTTCCGTCCTTGACTTTTACCCCTTGGGTTAAAAAAACCTCGGGGTTCGTCTCGTTTTGCAATTGCGGATAGTCTTTTACCCAATCTTTATAGCTTGGTCCTTTGGTCTCAATCTGATAAGCGATCTTCTTTTTCGAAATTTGATAAATCAACGAGTTTTTTGTTAAAGGGTGGGTCGGGCTCATCTGTATCCCGAAATAAGAAGCGGTCAGAACCCCCCAGATAATACAGGCGCTAGACAAAATCACCCCAAGACGCAACAGACGCTTGACAGACCCGGTTGCAGTCTTGAAAAAGGTATTGAGCCCAAGCGAAACCGCCAAAAAGAGCAGCCCGTACCCCGCATCTGAGACAATCATCGCAAAAAATAGAGTGAAGAAAACCAGAACCCACAATGAGGGATCTTTGTCCTCGATCGAGGGGACATCATACACTCTTACCAGATCCTCCCCTACCTTGCGGTATCCGGCATTTTCCATGTATGTGGGGACGACTTCATTGTCATGGATCCGCACATGCTCCATGTGTATGTTCAACCCTTCAAGAGCTGCTCTCCAATCCTCCTTACCGGCGGGTGTCCATGCTTCGACAGCGAACAGGGTCGGTCCGAGAATATTTGTAGCTAATGTGCGTGCATGCCTGAGATCGTCATGGTCGAGAAGTTCTTCTAAATATTCCTCGAGAATCTCTTTATAATGGGCCATCTCTTTTAGTTCGGCCTCGATCCTCAACTCCTCTTTCTGCAAGTTTTGAAAGCGCTCTTTCAACGAGCTTAAGGAGTACTCCATCTGCATTTCGGTCAACCCGTCAACTTTCAATGGATCTGTTCCTATGTAAATGAAAAAATCGACAGTTGACTCGGTGCGGACAAAAATAAGCTTTTCAAGGATTTCCGGGGGGACCTGTTTTTTCTCTTTCTTATAAAAAAACTGTAATTTGTGTTTTGTCTTTTCCGCGATTTGTTGCACCGTGTCGAGATCGATATCGCCAAAAGGCTTTATCCTATGTATCTCTACATCCAGTACTTTTTCAGCCTCTACTACCCGATCGAGCCGATCCTGCAAATAGATAATCTTCTCCACCAGCTCATATTTTGGGACCACATCATTTTTGAGTTGATCCACAGGAGTTTGACGTCGAAGGATTCTTAAAGCGTGCATCGCATCCTCGGCCGCACTCGAAAGGACACGCATTTTCTTGCCGTCGATCGACTGAAATTGCAATTGTCCTATTTTTTGGGAATTCTCTAAAAATTTGATCAGATCTACAGAGGTGCCAACAAAGAGTACTTTTTCACAGGGAATGATCATCTGGCACCCTTCTTTAAAATAAGTTCTTTAGCCTTCTTTGCATTTGCTATCTGCGCCAATTGTTGGTCATCCAAGGCGATCTTTATTTTTTTTATGTTCGCTTCTGCCCTGGGGATCAGTATTTTATCAAAAAGATTCACTTTTACCGTGACATCTCTTAGTTCTTTTTCCAGGATAATTCTCCTTTCTGTGAGGACATGATGTCTACAAATGGTCTCCATCACCTCTTCGAAAATTGTCCTTAAACTAAATGCATTGACCGGCACAGAACCCAATAAGCTCTCTACAGGGGCGAAAGCGACACCGAGAAAAATCGGCAATTCGATTCCGGCAATATTCTCCTCTCCCCGCTCAATCGATAAAACCCGCATGGAATCGGTGAACTCTTTCATCCCCGGCTTTGCGAAAAGAGCACTGATCGACATCAGGCTCCGCTCGGCACCCATTTTCTTCGATTCGGAGTCCATAAGTTCCAGGTCTAGACTAGATAAAACCGATTGAAGCAAGATTTTTTTCAACTCCAACACCGGAAGGTACCTGCGGTACTGCTCCAGGCTGCTTTGCTGATTTTTCAGTTCTATTTTTGATAAGCGGATCTCAGACAAATTTCTTACTCCAAAAAACTATACCCAATGGATGTCGATCACTTCTTTTTTGATCCCAACTTCATCTTTTTCAAAACAGTCGGAAAGAACCTTCCACCCCAAATCAAGGGCCTCTTCTAGAGTTATGTTCACATTCAGACTCATAAATTTCGATCGGAATTGGTGCTGGTATTTCAATAGTTTGTTATCCCATGCAGAAATCTTGAATCCCATCCGGTCTCTCTCTTTCGCTTTCAGTGCATCTGCGTACAGGCGCACCATAGCATTTGCAAGATGTCCGTGGTCGGTTCTCGTAGTCTTGCCAATCACCAACTGCTTTAAGCGTGAAAGCGAGCCAAAAGGCTCAATACAATCGATGTTTAAATAAAACTGCCCTTCGGTGATATAGCCGGTCAAGTCAGGAATCGGGTGTGTCACATCATTTGCAGGCAACGTTGTGGAAGCCAAAATCGTCACAGCCCCATTTCCCTCGATCTCGACAGCTTTTTCATAACGCATCGCAAGCTGGGTGTATAGATCGGAGGAATAGCCCCTGTTTGCCGGTACGAAATCCAAAGAGATGGCAATCTCCTTGAGAGCGTCGGCGAAGGCGACCATATCGGTCAAAAGAACCAGGACATTTTTCCCTTTTAGGGCAAAGTATTCGGCTGCAGCCAAAGCCAAATCGGGGACCATCACTGCCTCATTGACCGGATCGGTAGCAAGATGGGCATAAAATATCGTCCGACTTAAAGAACCGCTAGTTCTGGCATTTTGGATAAATTTTTCATACTGGGTTTGGGTCAGCCCCATCCCGCCTATGATCACAACATCTGCGTCCGTTTGATTGGAGATGCGGCATAAGACATCGACAGGTTTAGACCCGGGTGAACAGAATAGAGGAATTTTCTGCCCCCGCACAAAGGTGTTGAACATATCGATCATCGGCAGATTTGTACGGATCATAAGACTTGGCATACGCCGCTTCATTGGGTTAAAGCTGGGCCGCCCGACCTCGATCAAATCGCTTCCGGCATCTACACCCAGTCTAAGCTTGCCGCTGCCGCTAAACACAGAGCCCAGACACTCTTCACTAATCCCCAATCTAAAGTAGTCTCTTAAAAAAACCACCTCATCGTTGACGCTTATCCCCCTTGTAGAGTCGAACACCTGCAAAGTAATCCTGTCAGAATCAATCCGGATGACCGAAGCCAAAGAGCGTGAGCCGTCTCTGCGGAGGACCTCTGCGAGTTCCCCCATCGCGGGACCTACAGCCGCTAAAGTGATCAAATTGCCGCGGATGTTCTCTATGCGTGTCTTTTTTATTTGCATGTGTCTAACATCTCCTCAATTCTTTTTTCGATTCGGGATTTGTTTTCTTGGTACGACTCGGAACGGAATGCGGTGTAATTGAGGTTTTTAAGCTCATTTTGAAGACCGAGAAAGCTTTTTCTTGCGGTGTCGTGATTCTTGAAGAGAAATGGGGAAGCAAAAATTTTATCGTAGACCTTCATCAGCTCCACCTGTCTATCCATAGGGCAGTAGACATCCTCTTGATCAAATGCGTTTTGCTGCAGGTAAGAGAAGTCAAACAACTCTTTTTTCAAGTACGTCACATAATCGGGCATCTGAATCGCGTCTTCCCCGACGACATCCATCCGCTTTTCTATTTCAAGCCCCTCTAAAAGGATTCTACGGGCCGTTTGCACCGAATATTCCCAGTCTGCGGCAGACTTTTTCAAAAATTCTGCGGCAGCAGGTATGTTGGACGAATAGGAGAGATCTCTTGATATTGCAGGGTATCTACGCTGATCGGAAAGGCTTCTTGATAAGCAAAGAAAGGTGTCGACGACCATCAAAGTAGCCTGGGTGACAGGTTCGTCGAAGTTCCCTCCTGCAGGGGAAACAGCCCCTATGATCGATATGGAACCTAATTTTTGGTTCGGCGTCTCTATCACCCCTGCCCTCTCATAAAAAGAGTGGATGCGGGATGTTAGATACGCAGGAAATGCCTCTTCCCCAGGGATTTCCTCGAGACGGGCTGAAACTTCTCTCATGGCCTGGGCCCAACGGGAGGTAGAATCGGCTAGCAAAAGGACGTTCAATCCCATCTGCCTGTAATACTCGGCTATGGTAATACCCATATAGATTGAGGATTCACGAGCTGCTACAGGCATGGAGGAGGTATTGCAGATGATCGTCGTACGATTCATGAGAGGTTCATGGTATCTTGGGTCTAAAAGATGCG
The DNA here is from genome assembly GCA_040382515.1 of Chlamydiia bacterium. Taxonomy (GTDB): domain Bacteria; phylum Chlamydiota; class Chlamydiia; order Chlamydiales; family RGXB01; genus RGXB01. The sequence continues at coordinate 38,968 of JBEIFH010000008.1, forward strand.
GGAACTCTGTGATCACCTCAACAACCTCACCCGCACGCTCCCCGCAGGCAACTATGATCACGATATCAACGTTCGCATATTTGGAGATCAAGTGCTGAATAACCGTTTTTCCGGCGCCGAATGGGCCCGGAGAACAGGTCGTACTCCCCATAAGTATGGGAAACATGGTGTCTATAGCGCGCATCCCCGTTTCTAGAAGACGGTTCTTAGGTCGCGGTTGCCCCGCAATCAACCGATTCTTGATCGGCCATTTTTGAAGCATGCTGACTAGAACTTCCTGCCCTTTTTCATCAACAAGTTTGGCTATGGTGGCCTCTACCGTATAATGGCCCGATTTTGCAAGCATCCCTATCGTGTAGGTACCTTGGAGTTTGAAAGGGACCATGATTTTATGACGCACCCGCCCCTCGATCACGTAGCCCAGCTCGGTCCCGCGTGTTACTGTATCCCCAACTTTAGCTGTCGGGGTGAACTCCCAATTTCTTTTACGGTCTAAAGTGGGAATCTCGATCCCCCTTTCCATAAAATAGCCGGCCTTTTCCGCCACATCCGCCAAAGGAGAGCCAATCCCGTCTACAACCAGATTCAAAAGTCCGGGGCCAAGCTCAGCCTCTATCAGTTCCCCTGAAAATTTGGCTTTTGAACCGAGGTGTATCCCTTTTGTATCCTCAAACATTTGCGCTTTAGCAATACGGTTTGCAATCTCAATGACTTCACCTTTGATCTCGATCCCGTCCACCTCTACATATATTTTTTCTCCGCATATCGCAGGGCCGTCAAAAAGGATACTGACGAGATTTCCATTTACGGCCTCGACTGTTCCGGTAGCAAGCTGCCAAACGGGTGATTGTGTCATCATTTGATCTCCTGAATCCGTTTGAGGAGGAGGTCCCCCCCTTTTTTAGTTAAGTTTTGATCCTGGCTCTCGTAAAAATCACTAAGAATACACACCTGGAGGTAATAGGCGAATAGGGCATCCAGGGTAAAAGAATTTGCTTCTAGGTACTCTTGGCAAAAATTGTACTTAAGCCTTGCTAACATCTCAATTTCTTTTAAAGGATCTTTAAAAGCTACATCTAATTCCAGGTCAATCCCCTCAAGCCCCTCAGGGAACTCAAAATGGTCCGATTCGTGTTGCGCTAGTAAAAGTGTGGTCAAAGAATCGTGGGGATCAAGAAAATCGAGATCTAGCCGTAGATCCCGGTTCCTTTTTTTAGAAAGGTAGGCCATAGATGTGATCCATAATGTCCTATCATAAGAGAAAAAATCTTTTGTAAAACCAGAAGTCTCCTCAAGTAGCCAATCATAGGTAGCAAGCAAAAGTTCCCTAAAATGGTGGATTCTCTCATTGATGTCCTTGTACTTTGTCAAATACTCAAACACAAATGGAGGATAGACCAGCTCATGCTCAAGGCAGTACCCAATCTCATCAGACTCGACACCTCCCCCCATTGAGAGCCTTTCTGCGTTGAAGTAGGCCCTTAGATTCATGACGTCGATGAACAATTGGATCTTTAAAAGCTCTTTTTGGGCCGATTCCCCGATGTTCAAAGCGAGAAATTCATTGAGCTCCTTAAGGTTTACCTCAGGTTTTGTATCAAAGTTGGCAGGTGGTAAAAAGCACTCAAGGAAAGTATACATTCAACCTAATCGCTTAAGACAAAAGCTTTTAAAGAGTCCGATACAAAGCGGTCCAAGATCGCTTCGACCTGAGTTTCCGTTAATTCAACGACCATATTTTTATCTTCTACTTTCAGGATAACTCCACCGAAAGTCGACTGGAATTTGAATTCCCCCGACTTTTCGATTTTTTCTTTGACAGACTGGGTAAGGTGCTGCATCAGCTCCCGCTCGTACATCCCTTCAGGGATAAAAAGATCAAATTTTGAGTAAGAATCTTTTTCTTCTAAAGCCTTAAAGACAATTTGGACCGCTTTAGCAACAGTGTCCGTTTTGCGCATCTCTTTAGAAAGCTGCTCTTTTAATTCTTTTTTAAATAGATTTTGCTTCAGATCGTTCTTGAGTTGCAATCTGGCCTGTTTGAGAGCAAGAAGAATCTCAGCCTTTGCCGCCCTGATCTGATCGTTAGCTTTTTGTGTAGCTTCCTGAAGGATAGACTTGGCCTTTTCATTTGCCTCGAAAAGAATTTCTTCACTTTCGGCATTTGCAGCGGCTATCGTCTCCTCGGCCTCTGTCTTCGAAGGCTCTAACGCCTCCTCTTTGATAGCCAGTAGAATCCTTTGGATCGTTTCACTTGTGTTATTCGCGTACTTCATAAGCTCTTCACCCAAGATTTTAAGGTATTGTAACCCTCTAATGATTAAACGACAACCTTTAAGTCCTTTGAAAAAACCTCTATATCTCTTGATATTTATAACAAACATCACTTATTGCTAAGATATGCGCAAGATTCTATTAATTTTTCTTTCCTTTGCTCTCGCTTTAACCTCTTCTTTAGAGGCAACTACCCCTTCACAAAGTGAAAAAACTAACGCCAAAACTGAAAGTTTTTGGGATTTTAATAGTAAAGCTAACGATGATCTCAATGTGAGCATGATCGCGTGGGGTGTTGCCCTGTTTGTCAGTATTGCGCTGGCAGCAGGCCTTATCAACGGACCTGCCCCAACAAATACTCCCGATCTTCAATAGCTGAATGTAAAAGAATTTAAAGTTGGCGCTGTTGTGCTAAATCCTTAAATATGGCTAAGTGAAATTATGAGCACTTTAGACGATCTAAAAAAAATTACTGTTGTTGTGGCAGATACGGGGCAATTTCACGAGCTTAAAAAATACAGTCCGCAGGATGCTACTACCAACCCCTCATTAATCCTTGAAGCTATAAAAGATCCCGCCTATCTCCCCCTCCTAAGAGCTGCGGTTAAAGGGAAAAAAGATGTTTATGACGCCTACATGGATCTTTTTATCGCTTTTGGAGTCGAAATCCTAAAGTTTTTGCCTGCAAACGGCAGGGTCTCTATTGAGGTTGACCCCAAGCTTTCCTGGGATACCGAAGCCAGCCTTATATTTGCTCACAAAATCATTGAACGGTTTTCTAAAAAAGGGATCGGACCCGAGAAAATTTTAATTAAATTGGCATCTACATGGGAAGGGGCTCAAGCGGCTGCTATCCTTGAAAAAATGGGTATCCATTGCAACATGACCCTTTTGTTTTCCATGGCGCAAGCGGCGATATGTGCAGACGCGGGGGTGACTTTGATCTCCCCTTTTGTCGGAAGAATCACCGATTTTTATAAAAAGGAAAAAGGGGTAACGGATTTTAGTGCCGAAGAAGATCCGGGTGTCCAATCTGTTCGTAACATCTATAGCTACTTGAAAAAGTTTGGTTACAAAACCCAGGTGATGGGGGCATCATTCCGCTCTCAAAAGCAAATTGTCGCCCTTGCAGGGAGCGATCTTTTGACAATAGCACCTAAATTTTTAGAAGAAATGAGCAAAAGCCAGGATCCGGTAACGAGAAAGCTTGATCCGGATTTTGCAAAAAAAAGTGCGCTTGAAAAAATGGATCTCAAGCGGCCCAAATTTGAGTTCCTCCACAATGACGACCATGGAGCAGCATTTCTATTAGCGGACGGGATTCGACGCTTTGCGAAGGATCTAGATACCCTTTTAGGAATTGTAGCCAAGGAGATCTGATATTGCATGTTGTTATCCGTCCCCTAATCGTTGCTTTGATACTATTTTTTTAATAAATATATTTTTATAGCTGATTAAAAAATAGCATTGCCTATGATCTCTCTGTAAGGGGCTTTAAAAGAAGGTAAAAAGATGGACTATCCCCTATTTTTTCTTTTAATTTCATCCCTTTTTTTTACCCGGTTTTTATCCCAGCCCTTATCCAAGAAGATCCTCTACGATGTTTTCAAGGATCTTTTTTTTCTTTCCCTGTTTTCTTCCACAACCCAAATTTTTTCTTCCAAAAACGCTATTATTTCAGCAACTATATCTTTTTTGTTTCTAACCCTAGTTTGTATTGATCTGCAATTTGAAAAAATTTACAAACGGGGAATTGAGAGACGCGATTTTCTTTGGTGCAACAGAGCTTTATGTCACAATTTTTCTTCAGTCATTTATGAAGTGGGCTTCACTGGTGGTTTCCAATTTCTTTTGGTCTTCATTTCGCTCTTGGTTTTTAATTTTTATCCCCTTCCCCCCCTCCTATATTTAGTCGGGCTCTTTTTGGGTTTGATCGCTTTTTTAAAAAACCCCGATCACCCGGTAATGAGGCTCATTTTACCAAATAAAGGGACGGTGCAGGATCCAAATAAAAAAATCCCTTTTAAAACTTTATTATGCCCGCTTGAGAGGTCTGTATTTCTTAATCCCGACTACCCTTTCTTAAGAAAAACAGTTTCGTATAAGGGTTCGCCCCTTTTTGAATTGAAAAAGTCGGCAAAGCCGAATGTTGTGGTTGTTCTTCTAGAATCGTTAGGGATGCGCGATTTAGAATCTGCCCCCTTTTTTTTAAACTTAAAAAAAGGGGGGGTGTTTTTTGAACAATTCTACGCAAATTGTCCCGTCTCTACCCCTGCAACCATTTCGACTTTATTCGGAATTCTCCCCCTTAACAAAGGGTTATGTTTTCAAAAAATGGGAAAAACCCCCTATAGAGGGATGCCTGAAATATTCAAAGAGCTTGGATATCGGACGCTCAACATCACCTCTACTTTTGGGAATGCGAAGAAAGAGTACCTGGATGACCCCCATGCATTCGACTATTACGCATCGCGAGCTGACTATATACAAGGGATAAAAGAGGAGTTCTACTCCTCCTACATGGTCGACGATCGGCTTGCATACCGGGATTTAATCGATCAAATGGATTCCGGCATTTCAAATCAAAAGCCCATTTTCGGCATCATCTCAAACGGGTTTGGCCATCATCCCTGGATTGTCCCTGCTGGTGAAGATTCTAAACCTAATGAACCGATCAAGAGATTGCAGCAATCTCTTAAAATAGCAGACCAAAGACTTAAGGAATTTTTTAAAGAAGCCGAAACTAAACCCTGGTTTGAAAACACGCTGTTCATCCTGATGGGGGATCATGGACAGCCTATGGGGGAACATGAAAACCGGCAAATTCGAAAGGGTGTCTACCAGGAAAATGTCCACATACCCCTCCTTATTTATAAAAAAGGGGATCTAGAACCGCAGAGCATCCCCTTTGTTGGGTCTCAGATGGATCTTTTACCGACGTTGATTGATCTTTTAAAAATCCCCTGCTCCCACCATAGCATCGGATTTCCCCTATCTCGACAAAAACCGGGGCGTACGGTTCTGTTGGGTAATATCGATATCTCAAAAAATTTAGGTTTGATCGATTGGCCCTACAAGTACACAACTGAAGGGTTATTCAACCTTGCTTTGGACCCAAACGAGCAATCGAATCTTCAATCGGAATTGAAAGAACTTTCCGATACATTTGAAAAAAAATTTTTGGAGGCATTTTCGGTAATTGATTTCTGTAATACCCATGAAACTTGGACCCCTAGGGTTCACGAAACAATCCTCGTGGACACAAAAAAAGGGGGAGAAACTCTTAAAAAGGAATTAGAACGTAAAACAACACCCAAACGCTTGGAAATTTCGGGACAGCTCTCTTTCGACTCACCTATCATTTCGTTTTTTAAAAAGTTCTCTACGTTGGAGTCTATAAAGATCACCGACTGTCTTCTTCCAAACGAGTACTTTACACATTTGTTTCAATCAAATGCATTCAAAGAGATCATTTTTCATAGTGTCTATGGGTGCACACCGGTGTTTGAGCCATTTTTTAGGAAAAATCAGTTGAATAAGCTTCATCTGTCCTCTATTGATATAACTACAGAGGCGCTTACTAGTTTCCTTCTGGATCAGCCGATTGTAGATCTAAAAATTTCCAATATAGAGCTTGATCCCGATCCCCTTATCCAAGCTATTTCCAAAAAAAAATTAAAAAACTTAGAGCTAGATCTCCCTATTAGCGATGCACATTTGCAACTCATTTTACAGTCCAATACGCTAGAGACACTTCGAATTCAAAACGGAACCCGTCTTACTAAAAAAGGGTTTGAACTTTTAAATAATCAAAAACTGCATCATGTACAATTTCGCAAAATCGACTTCTGGGAAGACTCTCTTCTACAGACTCTCAAAAGCAACCCCCTTATTTCGTTTTCAATCCAATCAGCTGCTCTAGAAGACAAACATTTGATCCAATTTTTAGAGCTTTCTTTAGATGAGGTCCATATTTTTGATTGTCCCAAAATTTCTGAGGAGGGGCTTGTCGAATTTTCCAGGCGATCTACCGGATTTTTTCAGATTAGCTATGCAATGAGACTTTTTTTTAATGCAGAACACTACCAACTCGCCTCCTACAAAAAGTCGGGCGAATTCCTCCTGGAGAAAAAAACCTTTTTGTACAAATGATACCCCGAATTCGCACAAGGTAGAATACGGAAACTAGGGATTAGGTTTCTTATCTTTATAGATAGGAACTATAGGATCTTGTGAAGTTTTTGATTTACTAGCTAGGGTCACCGATTTTGCAGCCCCCCCTTTCGTTAGAGGATCGTGCAGCGATTTATTCGATCTCGACCAAATCAAAGGAGATGCCATACGTATCCCTAAATGTGGAATAACAGCTGGAGAAAGCCTCCAGGTCAAACATACGATCAGGTAAAGCGTGCACATGAAATCCGAAGCTTCGGTATATGGCTCTCTCCAGCCATTCATTTTCAGCCGCAGTTCCGCGGATATCACGGTGATTATGAGACAAAAGATACATCAAAGGAGCCATTCTCATTTTGAGATCTTGTAATCCATAAGTTTTATTCCATTGCATCACGTGTTGGAACAACCTGTTGCACTCCGCAAGGGTATCCGTTTGTAGAAAAATATCTTGGTGGAGGATCACCCAATGAGAATGCAGGTGGGCTCTTTGTAAGGTCCTATCGACCGATTCACCGGGGATGTGGTTAAGCCAAGTAACATATTGGGAGATAGCATACATCTTCTCACCAATTTTATGTCTCATCGTAAAAAAAAGAAAATGGGTTTTGTCTGTTGTACTAGAATCGTAACCATCTTGTGGTTCACTGAAATTTATTTTCAATTCAGTGATACCGATAGCAAGCTTAATCCCGCCATAACTCATCCCGGGGACTGTTGGGACGTGCTTTTTGAAATCTTTCCAGCCTTGAACAAGCACTTGTCGGTCTTTTTCTTTCTCCTCCCTCATTATTGCAGCCCATATTGCGTCGGGTGAACAGCTTTTTGATGCCTCTACTGCACCCGAAAGACGCCTTTCCAGCTCCGCTTTTAGGTGGGGTCTACTTCTTTCTACAAACATCTCATAGGTCCCTTCGCCACCTCTACAAAAACCGCAATAGATCAAAGGATTTACTACCTTATCGGCGGCTGATGTTCCAAGCCCAAGCTCCCAATGGATTTTATCGTATCCCTTTTTTTTGACCGTCTCGACGTCCATAAACTCAAGATTGAAACTGGATACAGGAGTATCTTTCCTATTGATTGTCAGCGGTTCATCAAATGGGTTTTTGCTAGCACGCACAGCTTCCTTGAATATAGAAAAAACAGTATCACTCAGTCTCTCACCGGCAGCTTTATATTGTCCCCCTAAAACCAGAAGCGGAAAACGAAAAGGGGTAACCTCTTCCTCCTCTCGCCTGACACCAAAATTTTCTGCTTGAGGCGATTTTGTTCTGAATGCAACCTCAGAGCGGCGTCTACTCAAGAGTCCCAAAAGCTCATGGAAATCGACCCTCACTCCGTCGGCCTGGATCATTTCAGCTACAGTCTTGATCGCATCCTCAGCAGCCACCAAGTATTGTTGATGATCACCGTAGCAGCTTTCTTTGACAAAAGGGTCGAAATATTGGGGATCATAGGCACAAGAGGGGCTAAACCGGCCGGTCCCGGGGTGGGGCGTTAAAAAGGTCATCTTCTTTACTTAGGGGATTTTTATAAATAATTATACAATATCTCGACGTTTCTATCTATAGGAAGATGCCGTTTACCAAAAACCATGAAAATTTAAATAATTTATATATAAAAAAGGCCTCTTTTTAAGAGGCCTTTTTGGATCCGTACAGACGGTTTAACCGGCTGTAGCAGCTAGCTCGGGGACCCTATCGAAATCGAAATCAAGGATTTCGTTAGTGTCCTCGCTCATGTTCTTACGCAAACGATCCACATAGATCTGGTGACCGGTTCCGGATGGAACCTGTTGCCCGACAATGATGTTCGATTTGAAGTCGAGAAGGTAATCGCTTTTTCCTTCGCAAGCAGCGTCCGTCAAGACCTTTGTCGTCTCTTGGAACGAAGCAGCAGAGAAGAACGATTCTGTACCCAACGAAGCTTTAGTGATACCGAGGAGAACAGGAGCCGCCTCTGCAGGCTTTCCACCCTCTGCAATCACTTGCTTGTTTTGGATATGGAATGTGCGCTTATCTACGTCTTCACCATACAAGAATGTCGTATCACCCGGGTCGGTAATGCGGATCTTCTGAAGCATTTGACGAACGATAATTTCAATGTGCTTATCGTTGATGTCAACCCCCTGAAGTCGGTATACCTCCTGAACCTGGTTCACAAGGAATTTTTGCAGTTCGCGAACACCGCAAACTTCCAAAATTTCCTGTAGACGTACGCTACCCTCGGTAATCTGTTGCCCTTTCTCCACCCGGTCCCCTTTTTGGACGATCAGATGTTTGGTCAACGGAATATGGTGCTCCTCTTCTGCACCTGTAACCTCGTCCATAACAACAACAATCCGTTTGTTCTTCTGAACGCCCTTCAGGTGTACGATACCGTCGATCTTAGCGATCTCGGCAGCGTCTGCCGGTTTGCTTGCTTCGAAAAGCTTAGCAACACGGAAGAGACCTCCGGTGATGTCTTTTGTAGTGACCGCACCTTTCGGGAGACGAGCAAGCTTTTGACCTGCTTTTACAAATATCCCCTCTTCAACAGAGAGATAGGCTCCGGAAGGAATAGCGTAGCTACCAATCAATTCCTTCAAATTCGCGTCGGCAAAGATTGAGATCTGCGGATGCAATTCCCCTCTATGCTGCTTGACGTAGATCTCAGTTTGACCTGTCTCTTTATTGACGGTCTTTTGAGTTGAGATCCCCTCAACGAGGTCATCGAAACGGACAAATCCCTCCTTCTCGCAGATGATCGGGATGTTGTGCTGCTCGCATAGGGCAAACTTGATGCCTGCCTTTACAGAGGTACCGTCTCGGACAAGTAGCTGAGTTCCAAGCTCGATCGGGAAGGTAGAAAGCGGTTCAATCGATTTTGTCGAAAGGAGCTTTTTGACCTCATCAAGAGGTCTACCCTCATCACGAACGATAAAAGCTCGACCGTGCTTGTTAAGAACAAGTTCGGCGTCTTCTTCGTCACGAACAGAACGGATATCGTGGTAAACCAGAACACCCTCTTTATCAGTGATCAACTCTGGGTTTTGGCTCGCAGACGCAATACCTCCCAAGTGGAACGTACGCATCGTCAACTGCGTTCCGGGTTCACCGATGGATTGAGCGGCGATAATACCGACAGCCTCTCCATGGTTCACTTTGCGTCCGTTAGCTAGGTTGATACCATAGCACTTGGCGCAAATTCCACGCTTCGACTCGCAGGTCAAAGTGGAGCGAACTTTGAGGCTTTCAATACCGGCATTCTCGATCGCTTCCGCTTGATGAATAGTGAGGATGTCTCCTGCCTTAGCCAGGATTACCTTGCTATCACCAGGCATGAAAACATCATCCGTTACGCAACGGCCATAAAGGCGGTCTTTGAGCGGTAGAAGATCCTCCGTTCCTTGCTTGATCGCAGCGACTTCGATACCATTAAGCGTACCGCAGTCCTCTTCGTTCACAAGAACATCTTGAGCTACGTCTACAAGACGACGTGTAAGGTAACCGGAGTCGGCTGTTTTAAGAGCTGTATCGGCAAGACCCTTACGAGCACCGTGAGCTGAGATAAAGTACTCAAGAACACTCAATCCTTCACGGAAGTTGGAGGTGATCGGTGATTCGATGATCTCCCCTGACGGTTTAGCCATCAATCCTCTCAACGAGCCGAGCTGACGCACCTGGGATTTATTACCACGTGCACCCGAATCCATCATCATGTAAAGGGGGTTCAGTTTGGAACCTTTTGGCGTAGTAATACGCTTGAACAACTCCTCGGAAATCTCCTCGGTGACGTCTGTCCAGATACTGATAATCTTGGACTTTCTTTCCCCTTCGGTGATAACCCCATCCTCATACTGCTTAATAACAACGGCGACCTTTTTCTCCGCCTCTTTAAGAAGCTTCTCTTTGATCTGAGGAATATGGACATCCACAACACCCATGGAGATTGAAGACTTCGTCGCTTGGCTGAATCCAAGATTTTTCAAGTCGTCGAGAAAACGGACTGTACGCTCTAAACCGACTGTTTTGTACACTTGGTTTACGAGCTCGCCTAATTTCTTTTTACGCAATGAGTAGTTTTGAAAACCGAGCTCTTTTGGAACGATTGTGTTGAACAAAACGCGGCCGGGCGTCGTTTCTACGAAACCGTCATCAAGACGCACTTTGATCATCTCGTGGATATGAATTCCGCGACCCAAATCATCGATACGCTTCCCCTCTGTGTTTTCTTCAAACATAGAGTAGCTACCTGCACTGTTGAGGGCTAAAAGTACCTCATCGGTGTTGGCAAAAACCTTGGTTTTTCCACCCATTTCCTCACGCTTGATCACAGGATCGTGCATCATGTAATAGAGACCAAGAATCATATCCTGAGACGGAATCGCCACCGGCTTTCCACTAGAAGGCAAGAAAATATTGTCGGGAGCCATCATCAAGACTTTAGCCTCGATTTGAGCCTCGATCGACAACGGGACGTGTACAGCCATCTGGTCTCCGTCGAAGTCAGCGTTGAACGCTGTACAAACGAGCGGATGGATACGGAGCGCTTTTCCTTCGATCAAAACAGGTTCGAACGCCTGCACACCGAGACGGTGGAGCGTTGGAGCACGGTTTAGAAGTACAGGATGCCCCTTAATGACCTCTTCCAGAGCGTCCCATACTACAGGTTCTTCTCTGTGAATCATTTTTTTGGCTGAGCGGATCGTGTACACATGACCGTCATCTTTCAGTTTTTTAACAATGAAAGGTTCGAAAAGCTCCAATGCCATCTGCTTGGGCAAACCGCACTGGTTGAGCTTCAGCTCGGGTCCAACAACGATAACGGAACGACCTGAATAGTCGACACGTTTTCCAAGTAGGTTTTGACGGAAGCGTCCCTGTTTCCCCTTGAGCATTTCACTCAAAGATTTTAAAGGACGGTTCCCCGCACCCATCACCGGGTGACCATGGCGGCCATTATCAAAAAGGGCATCCACAGCCTCTTGAAGCATCCGCTTCTCATTTCGTATGATGACGTCAGGTGTCTTTAATTTAAGAATCGACTTAAGACGGTTGTTTCTGTTGATCACACGACGATACAGATCGTTCAGGTCAGATGTGGCGAATCTTCCACCGTCCAACGGAACAAGCGGTCGTAAATCGGGCGGGATCACAGGGACTGCCGACATAACCATCCACTCGGACTTGTTATCGGAGTTTGTAAATCCGTCCACGATTTTAAGACGCTTCGCAATCTTCATTCTCGCTTGAGTCGACTTCGTCTTTTTCAGCTTTTCTTTTAGTTCTACAACAGTAGCTTGGAGATCTTCTGTGTTAAGCAACTGACGTATGGCGTCGCCACCCATCATCGCCTTGAACGAATCGGTTCCCCACTTCTCTTGTGCTTCCCGATATTCGATATCGGTTAAAAGTTGCTTCTTCTCTAAGGAAGTTCGACCTGGGTCTACAACGACATACTCTTCATAATAAACAATACGCTCGAGATCCCCGGAAGACATTCCAAGGAGGTTTCCGATACGAGATGGTTGGCTTTTGAAAAACCAGATGTGCACAACGGGCACAGCCAACTCAATGTGGGCCATCCTTTCGCGTCGAACTTTTGCCAAAGTGACTTCAACACCGCAACGATCGCACACAATACCTTTATGCTTGATCTTCTTGTACTTACCGCAGGCGCACTCCCAGTCCTTTGTGGGACCGAAGATCTTTTCACAGAAAAGACCACCTTTTTCAGGCTTGCTTGTCCGGTAGTTGATCGTCTCCGATTTTTTTATCTCACCACGTGACCAGCTGCCGCGTATTACCTCATCAGAGGCACTACGAATGGAGAGGTGATCAAAGTGCTGTTCGTGAAGTTGTTCTTCTTTTTGATGCATTTTCTACCTTTAAGCTAGAGCCTCTACTGGTGTTTCTACAAATCCGCGTACATCTAAACCGAGTCCTTGCATCTCTTTAACAAGAACGTTGAAGGATTCAGGTGTGCCCGCTTGTAAAATATTATCTCCTTTTACAATCGAAGCGTAGATGCGTGTTCGTCCATCGACATCATCAGACTTGACGGTAAGCATTTCTTGTAGAAGATTTGCCGCCCCATAAGCCTCAAGAGCCCAGACCTCCATCTCACCGAAACGCTGTCCGCCGCGCTGCGCTTTTCCGCCGAGCGGTTGCTGCGTAACGAGGGAGTATGGACCAATAGCACGCGCGTGGATCTTGTCGGCAACAAGGTGGGAAAGCTTCAACATGTAGATGTAACCAACAACGGCCTTGTTGTCAAAACGCTCACCGGTGCGTCCATCATAGAGATAAGACTTCCCGTCGGGCTCCATACCGACATCCTCGAACATTTGCCAAATCTCTTTTTCTGGGAACCCTTCAAACACAGGGCTCTTGACGTAGATGCCCTTCTTCTTAGCCGCAAAGCCAAGATGGGTTTCTAACATCTGCCCCAAGTTCATACGTGATGGTACCCCTAGCGGATTCAAAATAATCTGAATAGGCGTCCCATCCTCTAGATAAGGCATATCACATTCGGGTACGATTTTGGAAACAACACCCTTGTTACCGTGACGGCCCGCCATCTTGTCCCCGACCTGAAGCTTGCGCTTAGTCGCAATGTAGACTTTAACCTGGCGTATGACTCCGGCTTCAAGTTCGGTGTCTCCCTTCTTCAGATGCTCGATTTCGGACTTGTACCTAGATTCAAGTTCTTCCATTTTGGAATGGAAGTCTCGAAGAATGATCTTCATCGTCTCATAAAGGTCCGAGTACGGAATAATAAGATCCTGAAGCGGTACTGTCTCGATCGATTCCAGAAGATCTTGCGTGAAGACTTGTCCAGAACGGATGATCACTTCACCCGTTTTCTTTTGCATGATAGGCTCGGGCGCTTTTTCGTCGATTAAAAGAGCTCCAAGTTTTTCGTGCATTTCAACGGTGATTTCTACCTCTTTATCCTTATATTGCTTATGGATATCCTGGATTTGGCTCCTCTCTTCAACACGCTCATCATCGGTCTTTGACAGACGATCGACGCGAGAAAAAACGCGCACATCCATCACAATACCCTCGGTTCCGACCGGAACCGTCAATGAAGCGTCCTTAACGTCAGCAGCCTTTTCACCGAATATTGCCCTTAAAAGGCGCTCTTCAGGTGAAAGTTCAGTCTCGGATTTAGGGGTAATTTTTCCAACAAGAATATCGCCAGGTTTCACTTCAGCACCGATGCGGATGATACCGTCGTCGCCTAAGTTCGCCAAAGCCTCTTCGGAAACATTCGGAATATCCCTAGTGATCTCCTCCTTACCGAGCTTCGTATCGCGTGCTGTAAGCTCAAACTCTTCGAGATAAATAGAGGTGTAGTAGTCTTTGCGGATCAACTCTTCAGAGATGATGATCGCATCCTCGTAGTTGTAACCACACCATGGCATGAATGCTACAAGAACGTTTTTACCAAGCGCTACTTCACCCTTATCGGTAGCAGGTCCGTCGGCCAATACGTCACCGGCAACAACCTTGTCTCCAACCGAAACTAGCGGAGTTTGATTGATACAGGTTCCGGAGTTGGAACGCATGAACTTCACAAGCGGATACTCTTTTTTGCTTAGAGGACTCCTCTCGGGGGCTATGATAATTTTGAAGCCATCCACATACTCGACCTCTCCAGCCTCTTGCGCAATAATAACGGCGCACGAGTCGGTAGCAGCCCTTTTTTCAATCCCGGTACCCACTACAGGTGACTCGGTGATCATCAAAGGTACAGCCTGGCGTTGCATGTTGGATCCCATCAATGCACGGTTAGCGTCGTCGTGCTCAAGGAAAGGAATCATACCTGTAACTACAGAAACAAGCTGGCGTGGAGAAACATCCATGTGGGTCACTTTTGAGGCCTCGATCTTCATCGACTCCCCTTTAAAGCGGGCCCAGCAGTAGTCCTCTGTAAACATGTTATGTTCGTCAAGATGCGCCGATGCCTGAGCTATGACACACTTCTCCTCAATATCAGCGGTCATGTACTCAATCTCGTCAGTGACGATCCCTTCCCGAACTATTCGGTAGGGTGTCTCTACGAAACCAAACTCATTGATCTTAGCGAAAGAGGAAAGGGATGTGATCAAACCGATGTTTGGACCTTCAGGCGTCTCAATAGGACATACACGGCCGTAGTGGCTTGGATGCACGTCACGTACTTCAAAACCTGCGCGGTCCCTGTTCAAACCTCCGGGGCCCAAGCTTGATAGACGACGCTTATGGGTAAGTTCCGCGATCGGATTCGTTTGGTCCATAAACTGAGATAGCTGGGAGCGGCCGAAGAAATCCTTGATCGCGCCTTGAAGGCCACGAGCAGAAATTGCTTTTCCGGGTGTTAAGGTATCTGATGAGAAATCAAACAGGTTCATTCTTTCACGAATGATTTTTTCCATCCGGACGAAACCGATACGGCACTGGTTCTGAACCAGCTCACCAACTGAGCGAACGCGACGGTTTGCTAAGTGATCGATGTCATCGATTTGAGCCTGTGGATCGCCGTTTTTCAATCGAATAAGATACTTGAGAGCTAAAATGATGTCCTCTTTTTTCAAGGTAACCACTTGAAGGGCTTCATCGTTAGTCTCTACTGAGAGCTTCTTATTCATTTTGTAACGGCCGACGCGACCAAGATTGTATCTTTTCGGATCAAAGAAAAGACGCATCATGACCGAGCGCGCATTTGAAAGGGTTGCCGGTTCGCCCGGTCTCAATTTACGGTAAAAGTCTTTCAAAGCGGACTCATAGGAGTCGGTCGGGTCTTTAGCCAACATTTTAATAATTGGAGAGGTCTCATCAGCATCCTCTGCAATCTTTAATGTGGTGATATTTGCGTCAAAAATACGCTTCAACATTGCTGTTGTGAGCTTTTCTGATGCTTTCCCGAAAACTGTGTTGGTAGATTCATCTACAACATCTTCAGCCAAGATTTTTCCGACGATTTTAGCAAAATCCTTATCGGATTTGATTTTGACTTTGCGCGTCTCGAAAAACTCCTCGATGATGTCTGCGTTGGTCGAAAAGCCTAAGGTACGGATGAAAGAGGTCGCAAGGATTTTACGTCGTCTCTTTTTTTTGTCGGCGTAGATGTAGACGTGATCGTTGATATCAAAAGATGCTTCCAACCAGCTTCCTCTATAAGGGATAATCCGGAAAGAATAAAGAATATTCCCTTTTGGATGCTTGTCCTGCTCAAAGCAAATGCCTGGCGAACGATGCAATTGGGAGACGATGACACGCTCAGCACCATTGACAACAAAGGTTCCCCTAAGTGTCATGAGCGGAAGGGTTCCTAAATAAACCTCTTCCTCTTTGATACCGGTCTCATCGGTAAGTCTGAATTTAGCCTTTAATGCGGAATTGTATGTGATACCTCTCTTAATACACTCTTCCGGTGTGTACTTAGGTACTCCTAAACTGTATGATAGGTATTCGAGGATGATCTTTTCGTCAAAAGATTTGATCGGAAATACCTCTCTGAAAACCTCTTCCAGCCCGACGTTGTCCCGCTCGTCTGCAAGACGATCGTTTTGTAGAAATTGCTGGTAGGATTTGATTTGTACTTCAATCAAATTCGGCAAATCGATAATCTCTTGCCGTTTCTGTAAACTGACCCTCTGAGGTGGTCTAATAGCCATTTAAAACCCCGAATCTGAGTGATTCCCAAAGAAAATTGAATAAGGC